>JAYGCM010000017.1:0-88161 GCA_046583355.1 Deltaproteobacteria bacterium | reverse complement strand
TTGTCACTCTGATGCAGCTCGAAGATATGGGCTTCTGCAATAAGGGCGAAGGCGGTGCCTTCGTCGCCGGAACCAATCTACATTTCGATGGCGGCGGTCTGCCGGCCAATACCCACGGCGGCATGTTGAGTCATGCCTATGTGTTGGGCATCGCCCATATCGTGGAACTCGTCCGGCAACTGCGCGGCGAGGCCGCGGCACAGGTGAAGGACGCCGAGGTGGGCATCTACGGCGGCTATACCGGTCCGCAGGCCTCCACCCTGATCCTGCAACGGAGTGACACATGAGCCTCGCAGGAGCCGACTTCCCCCTGCCCGATCTCGACTGGGAGCCGACGCGCCCCTTCTGGCAAGGCGCTGCGCGCGGCGAGCTCTGCCTGCCACGCTGCGCGGCCTGCGCCACCTGGATCTGGTACCCGAAAGAGACCTGCCCGGCCTGCGGCGCAGCCGAGCTTGCCTGGGAGAAGCTTTGCGGGCGCGCCACGCTCTTTTCTTTTGTCGTCGTGCGGCACGCCTTCTTGCCGCAATACCGCGACCTCATCCCCTTCGTAGCGGCACTGGTCGTGCCCGAAGAAGCACCTGCCGTCCGGCTCACTACCCGACTGATCGATTGCGACCCGGAGCAGCTAAAAATCGAGATGCCGCTCGAGGTCGTCTTTGCTCCGCTGGAATTCGCGGGTGCCGAGGGAAGCGTCCCCGCCCCGCTCTTCCGACCGGCCAGCTAGAGGCCGACAAGCAGGCCTGCATCCGAGCAGCTACAATAATTCGCCGAGCATCCGGCGCACGGCGTCAATATCCGGAACACGCGTAGTCGCAATGCTGCGACCGCCGCCCACGTGAATCGAAACCGCATTGCCCGGCAGCGCCTCGAAGAGCTCCTCGTCGGTGCGATCGTCGCCCATGCCGACCACCAGGGTGCCCGGAGCGAGTCGCTCGACCAACGGTTTCACCACCGCACCCTTGTCGATGCCGAAGGGGCGGACCTCGATGACCTTATCGTCCGAGAAGATTTCGGCCGGCGCATTGTTCAGGATCTGGGCCAGATGGATGCGCAACTCGTTGGCCTGGAAGGAACCGAACTCCGCCTCGGCCCAGCGAAAATGCCACGCCAGCGTGACGGTTTTTTCTTCGATCAAAGAGCCCGGTGTGCGCGCCGTGAAGATCCGCAGGAGGTCGATTACCTGATCCCACCAATCGAGATCCGGCCGTTCCCCCGCAACCCATTCCTCGCTCTCCGCGTCGCGCGACCAATAGCCGTATTCGGCATGCAGCGCGAGACGAATGCCGCCAAAGCGACCCTCGATGGTCTTGCGCGCAGCGCCGCTGATCAGGTGGATTTCGGTATTGGGACGCGCGGCAAGGTCGCGCAACAAGCCAAGAATTTCATCATCCGGCGCCGAGAGTTCCGGCACCGCGGCCACCGGAACGATGGTGCCGTCGTAGCCCAGCAAAAGCAGGAGTTTCTGCGCCTCTTTCATCTCCACCACGGTCGCCGCCACTGCGTCCGGCGTGCTCGCCGCCAAATCGGATTTGGCCTCGCTGAGCACGGCTTCATCAAGCGTGCCAAGGAACGAACCAACCCATTGGTGGACATCGTAGCCAAGCACGCGCCGGCGCAAGCCGCGCATCCGCGCCCGACGCTCTTCGAGCGGCAGGCTGAGCGCGCGATAGAAGACCTCGGCCGTGCGCTCGATATCGAAGGGGTTCACCATCAGGGCTTCGGCCAGCTCGGATGCGGCACCGGCAAATTCACTGAGCACGAGGACGCCGTCGTCGTCGGTGCGGGCAGCGATGAATTCCTTGGCGACAAGGTTCATGCCGTCGCGCACCGGGGTGATGAGCAGCACATCGGCCACGCGGTAGAGGGCGACCAACTCGACCTCGGAGAGGCTGCGATAAAGATAGTGGATCGGAACCCAATCGGGGGTTCCGAATGCACCATTGATACGGCCGATCAGAGCGTCGACCTCGTGGCGGAACTCCTGGTAGGCGTCGACATTTTCGCGTGAAGGCACGGCCACCTGAATCAGGCGGACCTTCCCATGCAGCTCCGGATGCGAGGCCAGCAGACATTCGTAGGAGAGCAAGCGACGGCGGATGCCCTTGGTATAATCGAGCCGGTCGAGGCCGAGAAAGATCGTCCCATCGGTGCCGCCGCGCAACTCCAAGGCTCGCTCGCGAACCGCAGCCGAGTTCGCCAGCCCGGTGTATTTCTCAACATCGATACCCATCGGGAAGACCCCGAGGCGCACCTCACGCTCGCCATAAGCCACTCGGTCCACGTCGGGGGCAACGCCGAGAACACGCAGAATGGACGAGCCAAATTGGCGCATATAGCCAGCTGTATGGAAGCCCACGAGATCCGCGCCGAGCAGACCCTCGAGCAATTTCTCACGCGACGGCAGGATCCGAAAAATTTCGGACGACGGGAAAGGAATGTGCAGGAAGAAGCCGATACGGGCGTCAGGGAAGCGTTTGCGCAGCAACGCGGGCAGCAACATCAGCTGATAATCGTGCACCCAAATATTATCTCCCGGCCGATAATGGCGCGAGACTTCTTCGGCGAACCGCTGATTGACGCGTTCGTAGGCGCCGAAATGCTGCAAATGCAGAGGCAATTGGTCGAGCAGATAGTGAAAAAGAGGCCAGAGTACGCCGTTCGAGAAGCCCTCGTAGAAAGCCTTCACGTCCTCAGAATCGAGCCATACCGGGGCCGCCCGCAGCTCGTCGAGGCGGCGGTGCAACCCGCGCAACTCGGCAGGGCTGAAGTCGGTCACGTCACCCGGCCAACCGATCCACAAGGCATCGGAGCGCGCATGAGGCCCGCTGAGCCCCGTGGCTAGCCCGCCGGTACTGCGCTCGACACGGAGTTCGGAGCCGGCACGGGATACCGTGATCGGCAGACGGTTGGATACAATCAGTAGTCGCGACATGGTTTTCAGTTGGACGTGGGGCCCGAATGATTCTACCTGTCAGAGCCTGCGAGGGAAGGGCTGGCGTCGGACGCAAGCGCGCCGCTGGTGCGGGAGGTTGGGAAAGATGATGACGAGGCATGCAATGGCTGGATCCATAACCGATAAATCCGCACCGGGAGACCCGCGCGAATGACCGAGACCGCAATCGGTGCGACCGCAATCGCACTCATGGCCGGCACTCTCGCCCAGGCGGTCGCCGCCCGGCTCGGGCTTCCCAGCATCGTACTCCTCCTCGCAACCGGCGTACTCCTCGGGCCCGACCTGACCGGTCTGCTGGACCCGGCCGTCCTGGAAGGCGGGCGCGAACCCATCATTGCGCTGGCGGTCACGATCATCCTCTTCGAGGGCGGGCTTGCGCTCGACCTCGACCGCTTGCGTCGCCAGCAGCGCAGCCTCCTGCTGCTGATCACCTTGGGCGGCGCGATCTCCATGGCCATCGGCACGCTCGCCGCGCATTATGCCGTCGGCCTCTCGTGGGAAGTCGCGCTTCTCTACGGCTCGCTGATGATCGTCACCGGGCCGACCGTGGTCACGCCCTTGCTCGCGCGGCTCAAGGTCGAACGCCGCCTGCGCGAGCTCCTGATCAGCGAGGGCGTGCTCATCGACCCCCTCGGCGCGATCGTCGCTCTGGTCGCGGCCGAGTGGGTGGTCGGTTCGGCCGGCATCCTCGAGAGCGGTTGGCTCGTCGTACTACGCCTGGGCCTGGGCGGTGCCGCCGGGCTCGCCTCGGGCCTGGCCCTCGCCGGCGTCCTCAAGCGACGCTGGATCCCCGAGGAGTTGGTCAACCCGGTCGTACTCGGTGTCACCCTGGCGGTCGCCGCCTTTGTCAGCGGGCTCTCGGCCGAGGCCGGCTTGATGGCGGCCGTCGTCCAAGGCGTGACCATGGCCAATCGTAAAGTTCCCGATATTGGCAAATTACGTGATTTCAAAGAAGTGCTGACCATCATTTTGCTGGCCTTCCTCTTCGTTCTGCTGGCCGCCGACCTGCGCTTGGAGAATGTCCGCGCCCTGGGCTCCGGCGCGCTGATCTGCGTGGCGCTGCTCATCTGGGTGGCTCGCCCCCTGAGTATTCTACTCTCGACATGGGGCAGTGATATGCCGCTACGCGAGCGCGCCTTTGCCGCCTGGATCTGCCCGCGCGGCATAGTCGCAGCAGCCATCGCCGGACTCTTCCACCTACTGCTGGAGCGCAGCCATATCCCCGGCGGAGCCGAATTGGAGGCTTTGGTCTTTGTCACGGTAGCCTGCACCGTCACGCTACAAGGACTCACCGCCCGGCCGGTCGCACGACTCCTCGGCGTCGACTTCCCGCAACTCCTCGGCACCGTGGTCATCGGTGCCGATGCGTTCTCACGCAGCGTCGCCGGCCTGCTCACCAAACTCGGCCGCCCCGTCGTGCTGATCGACCGCAACCCGACGCTCTGCCTGCGGGCCCAGGAGATGGAATTGATTGCCGTGGAAGGCGACGCACTCTCGACCGAAACGCTGGAGGCGGCCGGTGCGCGCTATGCTGATGTCATCCTGGCCCTGACCGGCAACGATGCCCTGAACGACCTGGCCTTGCAGAAAGCCCAAGAGAATTTCATGGCCGAGCGCTACCTCGGGCTGGGCTCCCAGGCGCGCCCCGCCGAAGACGGCACACGCCCCGATGACGTCCTCTTCCCGGGGAATTTCCCCGGCGTCCTGGAGGCCAGCCGACTGACCTGGATCAAGCAGCTCACCATTCTGGAGCATCCGGTCGGGATCACGGAGGCCACTGGGCGGCCGCTGCGCGACTTGCCCTATGGCAAGGGCGAGTTCGCATTGGTGCTGGTGCGCGGCAAGGCGGTGCAACTGGCGACCGGCGAGCTCAAGCTGGCCGAAGGCGACCGCCTCTACACGGCGCGCCCCGGCGAGGCGCCGAGTCCGCTCGATGCCTTGTTCCTGCGCGCACCCGAGAAAGACTGAGGACCTATTTCCCCGTGCCGACCACAAGCGGCGCCGCACCGATCCCGGGCCAGATGCGCAACAGGCCGAAGGCGGCGCGCACACCAATCCAGGCCATCGTGATCCACCAGATCAGCGGCAGCACACCTGTCCAGCCTGGCGGTAATGTCAGCAATGCCGTCGCACCAAAAACTGTCGCCAGCAGCATCACATTGCGCAGATACCGGTAGTCGCCGGTCCCCCAATGAATGCCATCGGTCACAAAGGAAAGTGCATTGAGCGGCTGGGCGATGGCCGAGATCCACCAAATGGCCGCAAACGCTTCTTCGGCCTCGAGGGGCACCACCAGCCAGACGATCGCGCCCTCCCCGGCAAACATCGCAGCGGCCAGCGCCACGCCCGAGAGAAGTGCCCAGCCCGTGGCAACACCGGCGACCCGCCGCGCAACATCGCGCTGCCCTGCGCCAAGAAAGAAGCCGACCAGACTTTGTGCGCTCGCCGCCCACGCATCGAGCAGGAAGGCGCCGAACATCCACACCTGACGCACCGCCTGGTGCGCCGCCGCCGCGTCATTGCCAAGCAAGGTGGCCTCGCGCGTCGCCAACAACAAAAAGAGCAACAACGAGCCCGTCCGCACCACGAGGTCGCGGCCAACAATGAAAAGTTCGCGCAGCGCCCTGAGTTCGACACGCCCCCGCCCGCCCAAACCGCTCGTGGCGGCGGCCACGGCGACCAAGGCGCCGGCCCATTGGCTGAACACACTCGCGCTCGCTGCACCCGCCAGGCCGAAGGCCGGAACGGGCCCCCAGCCGAAGATCAACAAGCCATCGAGCGCCACATTCAGCACGTTGAGGCCGACGGCGATATAGAGCGGCGTGCGCATATTCTGGCGCCCCCGCAGGGCACCGAAGGACGCGAGAATCAGCAGGATGGCCGGGGCGCCGAGAAGACGAATGCGCAGATAGACCAGCGCACCCTCGTGCATCTCGCTGGTCGCCCCCATGAAGCCCACCAGCCGGTCGAGAAAGGGAAAGGCCAGGCCAGCGACAACCACGCCAAGGACAAGCGCTGTGACAATCGAGGTCGCGGCTACCGAGCGTGCCTCGGCCGCGCGCCCGGCCCCCAGCGCCTTGGCGACCGAGCTCTGGGTACCGATACCGAGGAAATTGAAGACCCAGAAAAGACTGGAGAGCAATACGGTACCGACGCCGAGTGCCGCGAGCGGCTCGGTGCCGAGACGCGAGACGAAGGCCGTATCGACCAGGCCCGTGAGCGGCTCGGCAATGAGCGAGACCAGCACCGGCAGGGCCAGCCCGAGCAAAGTGCGATGCGGCCGTGTACGAAAGGGGTGGTCCGCTGCTGCTGGAATCATCTTCGCCACCGGGGGCGCAAAGCCCCCACCTTCAGTCGCCGGTACGGAGCAGCTCCGAGAGGCCGTAGCCGGTCTCCCCGCCCCAGGTCCATTGCGTCATTCCCTCGCCGATATAGGTCGTCTGACCGCCGCGCCGATTGCGCAATGGGATGAAGCTCTTGACCTCACCATGCACGACAAAGTCTTCGCCGCCGCTGGTCTTGGCCCGCACATCGAGTGAGCGATGAAAGGGCGAGCCATCTTCGTAGACGACATCCACCTGGCAATCGACCAGACCTTCCATCTTGCCGTCGCGCACCAGCACGCCGCCGCGACGGATATTTTTCTCGTCGCGCTGAATGACCGAAACCATCGCACCGGCATTTTTGCCGAAGTTCATCGTCAACCACTCATAGCTCTGGATGGACTGCCAATAACGCGGCCCCCAGGAATGGTCGCGTAGACCGAGGCCGTCGATCTCGATGGTCTCATCGCCAAGTTCGATGGTCCCCCGCACCGCCATATGCTGCTCGTAATGCGCCTTGCCGAATTGCTTCTCGGCTGGGCGGTCGCTCTCCGTATCGTCCTGCTTGCTGCCATACATCGGCCCAACCGCCGTATGCTCGAGGTCGAGTTTCACCTTCTGTACCGGGTTCGAAGAGAAAGCCTTCTTGGGGTCGGCCATATCGCGCGGCTCGGCAAGTACCACGACCGATCCGTCGTATTGCGTACGCAGCTTCTCAGCCGGCTCCAGCACCTCGAAGCGCATACCGCCCGCATCAAAGGCATCGTTATGCGAGATCGCGGCCCGCTTGAACATGAAGAGCACGCGCCCGTCGGGCAGGTAGAGCGTCGTGGTCATCTCGGCCCGTCCCTCGTTCGCCCGATTGCCGAGTCGCACGAAGCCGCCCGCCTGAAGCTTCGGGTCGAAGAAGTTGAAATACATGCTCTCGTTGAAATTTTCCTCGGAGCCGAGGGGATGCATGAAGTCGTCTTGTGCGGAAATATTGCCCAGTATTTTTGCCATAATGTCCTTCTTCGGCCGCGGCAGCTTAAATGGGGAGATCGCCCATCATCGGGTTGACGCTGCCCGTTTTCGTATACGACTCAATCGAGCTGGTCGCGATCCGCATGAGGTGGACCTCATCGGCGCCGTCGGCGAAGCGCGACCAGCGCGCCTGCGTGAGCATATGGGCCAGCGGCGTATCCGTTGAGTAGCCCAGGGCACCATGCACCTGCACCGCGCGGTCGACGGTTCGCCAGAGGGTATTGGCGACGTGGTGCTTGCACATCGAGACAGCAATGCGGAAGTCCCGCTTGTTCTCAATCAGGTAGGCCGCATGCAAGACCATCAGCTTGGCCGAGTAGAGCTCCATCATCGACTCGGAAATCTTCCATTGAATGCCTTGCTTCTCGGAGAGCATCGAGCCATGCGCGTAGCGCTTGGTGGCTCGATCAATCATCATATTGAGAGCTGTCTCGATCTGGCCGATCCAGCGCATACAATGCGCCAGGCGAGCTGGGCCGAGGCGTACCTGGCCGAGGCGATGTCCCTGCCCCTCGCCACCGAGAATATTCGCATGCGGCACGCGCAGGTCCGTGATGCGGATCTCGCAATGGTTGTGGCCGCCCGACATGGTGCCGATATCGCGCACCACCTCCCAGCCTTCACTGGGGATGTCGACGATGAAGGCGGTATTGCGCGCCTGCGGCGGGTCGGCGTCCTCGTTCGTACAAGCGATCAGGATGGCGAATTTCGCACCGAGCGCACCCGAGATGAACCATTTATGCCCGTTGATGACCCAATCGTCTCCGTCGCGGACCGCTTTGGTCTGGATGAGCGTAGGGTCCGAGCCCGCAACTTCGGGCTCGGTCATGGCGAAGCAGGAGCGGCCCCGCCCCTCGCAGAGCATGCGGAGATATTTCTCATGCTGGTACTCGGTGCCGAAGTGCAGGAGCGTATGCATATTGCCTTCGTCGGGCGCCTGGCAATTCAACGCGAAGGGGCCGAAGGAAGTCTTGGCAGCCTCCGAGGAGATCGCCGCGATTGCCGTCGGGCCGAGCCCGAGGCCACCGAACTCCGGCGGCATATGCGGCAGCCATAGCCCCCACTCCTTGGCCTTGCCGCGCATCTCGATGATCTGCTCGATCATCACCTTGCGGCCCTCGTGCGACCCGCGGTCGGCGGGTATCTTCGCCTCGGCCGGCTTGACGACCTCCTCGATGAAACGGGCGGTCTTCTGCCGGATGTCTTCGACCTCAGGCGGGAAAGTAAAATCGATTGCCATGCTCTTCTTCTCCTTGGTGTACTGCAATTGATGGCTAACGGATGGGCTAGGCGAGTTGCCAGCCGTACCTGCCCATCGGTCAGGACGGGGCGTTCAGCCGCAAGATCGCGGGGCTCTCACGTTCCCAACCGAGCACCGTAAGGCGCCCGGTTGAAAGCACGAAATGCTTTCCTTCGGTCGCGGCGAGTCCGTTCCAGCGGCTGACGATAACGCGGCCGATATGACCATGCGCGAAAAGCGCGACATCGCCATCAGCGGCACGGGCCCGCTCCAGCACAAGATCAACCCGTGCGCTGACCTCCTCGGCCGTCTCGCCGCCGGGACAGGGATGCGTAAAAACCGTCCAGCCGGGCACCGTCTCGCGGATCTCGGCTGTCGTGATGCCCTCGTATGCGCCGTAATTCCACTCAGTCAATCCAGCATCAAGCTCGGCGATAGCGCCAAAGCCGGCCAGATCCGCCGTCTCGCGCGCCCGCTGCAAAGGGCTCGTCAATACGAGCGAAAAATCCCAATCCGCCAGCACCGGCGCGAGCCCGCGCGCCACCTCGCGACCGGCCTCCGTCATAGGGATATCGGTAAACGAGGTATGCTGCCCCGACCGACTCCATGCCGTCTCGGCATGACGGATCAGGACCACTCGGTTTCCCCGTGCCATCGGCCGAGCTTATCCCGGCGCACCGCCAAAGGTCGAATGCAACACCATTTGCACCCGGCACCCCCGCAAGGGCATGTAGAGGTGCGGCCGGAGGTCGCCGCCGCATGAACGGAACGAAACAAGAAAGCGCGGCGCGCACCTGCATCGCCTGCAACGGAGAGTTGCAGAAGCGTTGGGCCCCCGTGCTCGACCCGCAGAGCCGCGAGAATTTCGCGATCCTGCGCTGCATTGCCTGCGGACTCGGCCATACCGAGCCACTGCCGGCCGACCTGGGCCCCTATTATGGGGCGGCCTATTACGGCGAGGGCAAGCGCCACGGGGCCAGCGAGGGCTTCCGTTTCGCACAACGCCTGCGCCTGCTGCAACGGGCGCAGCCACGCGGCGGACGCGTACTCGATATCGGCTGCGGCAGCGGCGCCTTCGCATTGGTCGCACGGGAGGCCGGCTGGGAGATCGCCGGAACCGACCGCGGCGAGGCTGCCGAAATCGCCCGCGGACGCGGCGTGCCAGTGGCGGCCAGTATCGAAGACCTCGAAGGAGGCTTCGACGCGATCACCTCCTGGCATAGCCTCGAGCATTTCCCCGACCCCAAAGCCGAGCTCGAACGTGCCCACGCAGCATTGGCCGAAGATGGCCGCCTCCTGGTCGCCGTCCCGGATGCCGGTGGCTGGCAGGCCAGGCTGCACGGCCGCTTCGGCTTCGCGCTCGACGTCCCGCGCCACCTCTACCATTTCGACCGCGCCTCCTTCACCGGCCTACTCGAAAAAACCGGCTTCGAGGTCTTGCAGCTGCATCATCAGGAGCTCGAATACGATCTCTTCGGCTGGTTGCAGAGCACCCTGAACGCACTCCTGCCCACGCCCAATCTCCTCTTCCAGCGCTTGACAGGAGTGCCCGTCCAAGGCCGACGAGGGGAGCTTGCGCTCAGCCTCCTGCTCGCCACAGCACTGGCCCTGCCCGCCCTCCTGGCCACCCTCGCTGCCACCGCTGCCGGCCACGGCGGCACGCTGATCGCTATCGCTCGTCGACGATGAGCCGCGCCGGCCAGGCTCAGTCCGCGAGAAAACCTGCGGCCGCGCCAGCGAGCACGACCAGCCAGGCGAGTGCCCAGCCGGGCGAGCGAATCGCATAGGCCCGGACCGTTACGTCACGTACCCATTCTGCGTGGCCACCCGTACCGCTTTGCAGAGTATTCGCCAGCCGTAGGGCGAGGCCCACACTGAGCAGGAAGCCCGCACCCAGGAGCAGGAAGGCAAGCAGCGGTGCGCCCTGAAGGGCGAAATAGAAGAGCAATGCGGCGGCGACCAATGGCAGCATCTCAAGGCCCCTCCGATAGCCGCGCCGTGTCGTTCAGGCGCCAATCGTAATCGAGGTAACGCAGGCGCAGGTCGCTGAGGTCCGGGACCATAGCCAATGTAGCCGGGTTGGCCTGCTGGCGGATCCAGGTCGCCACGCCACCGGCGCTTTGAAAATCATCGCGGAACCATTTGAAAATCGACGAGACTTCGACGGTCTTGCCCGCGCGCCGCATTCCCTTGCTGCGATTGGCCAGAAAGCGTGCGGCCTGCTCGTTCAATTGCGTGCCCAAACGCGCCGGCGCATAGGGCTCCTGGCGCAGATCGGGGCACGAGAGTGAGGCGCAAACCAATGCCATATGCACGCGCGGCTCGCGGAAATCTCGAAGCAGAATACCGTGCTCGATGGCGTCAAGCGAGTAGCTCTCCCCACCAACCTTGCCGACTGTCTTTTTCCAGATGGGAAAGAAAAAATTCCCGCCGTCTCTGATACTGGCCAGCGGGTAGCGATCGACTACAGCTTTCCAGGCAAGAAGATTGTAGGCGTTGATCCAGAAGGCGACCTTCGCCTCGTCGGTCCTGAGTGCCGACAGATCGGCGGACGCCAGCGCGCTGAGCGCGACGGCGTAATCCGGGTCGCTCGCAAGCGCGGCATAATCGACCAGCACGGTGCGGATGCCCGCAACTTTACCTTCGCGTGTATGCGTCTCCAGCAAACGAGCGAAAGCCGCAAAGGAGGGCTTGGTGGCGGCGGCATCCGATGCGGGAACGACAACGGCTCCCACGACCAGGAGTGCCAACAATGCACGCGCGACCACCCGCAGCGCTCTCTTCTCTTGCCGGCCCATGCTTCCGTCTTAAAGGGCCGCACGGAAAGTGCAACGGCGCGGCCCTGGAGGTCCGGCCGAAAAGCCAGCCCACTTGCACATTAGCGCCGGCCCCATAGCCTGCAGGCATCTGCCGCACCGCCGTGGATGCCTGCCGCCATGAACCCGCTTGCCGAAATCCTTGAGAACGCCGCTAAGGCCCGCCGCGACAAAATCGCAATCATCGATCGCACCGAAGAGCATCGCCGCACCGCCACCTATGGCGAACTAAGAGCCGCCGCGCGGCGCATCGGCGGGCACCTCCGTGAGCTTGGCCTGCGTACCCAGGACCGCGTACTCTTCTCGGCCGCCAACGGAATCGACTTTCCGGCGGTCTTCTTCGGCGTGCTCTACGGCGGCGGAACCCTGGTTCCCACACCCGTGCTGGCTGCCGAGCGCGATATCGGCTTCCGACTACGCCATGCCGATTGCGCATTCGCCATTGTCGACGCCGATCGCGAAGCCACCACCCGCGCCGCCATTGCCGCATCCGGCAGCCACGCGAAGCTGGTGCGTGTCGAAGAATTGAACACCAGCACCGCCACAGGGCTGGACGGGCCGGTAGATGTCGGCGCAGGTGCGCAAGGCATGATTCTCTACACCTCGGGCACAACGGGCAAACCCAAGGGAGCGGCCATTACGCAGGAGACCCTTGTCGACCATACCCGGGTCATCGGCGTCGATGCCCTGGGCCTGGATGAAGACGATCGGATTCTCGGGGTTCTTCCCTTCACGCATTCCTATGGTTGTCGAACGGCGATGCTCACGGCCTTCCTGATCGGCGGCACCTGCGTGCTGCCGCCACGCTTCGACGCGGCAGAGTCGCTGGCGATCGCAGCCGAGGAAGGCGTGACTTTCATTCCGGCGGTGCCGACCATGTTCGCGCGCTGGGGTGTCCTTCCAGTAGATACCGCCAAGCCCGAGCGGCTGCGTCTTGCCCTCGCGGCCGGCGCACCACTGGCCGACGAGATCGTCCACCGCGCCGAGGCCCGCTTGGGCGCAGAGATCCGCCAGGCCTACGGCATGACCGAGGCCACGCTCGCGACGATCAATGCCCCGTCCGACAGCCGTGTGCTGGGCAGTGTCGGCCGCGCCGCACCGGATTGCGCCATCCGCATCGTCGACGAAGCCGACGTCGAACAGCCCGAAGGCATACGCGGCCAGATTCTGGTTCGTGGCGGCGGCGTGATGCAGGGCTACCTCGACGACGAGACCGCCACCGCCGAGGCGCTGCGTGGCGGCTGGATGCATACGGGTGATATCGGCTGGCTCGACGAGCAAGGCCATCTCTTCGTGGTCGACCGAATCAAGGATATGATCATTCGCGGCGGCAATAATATCTACCCCGCCGAGATCGAGGCCGTATTGAACGAACTGCCTTGGGTCGCATCCGTTGCCGTCGTCGGCCGCCCGCATCCAGTCCATGGCGAAGAGATCGTCGCCATCATCGAAACGATCAGCGACGCGCCCTTCGATCTTGCCGAACTCAAGGCACACGCCGCATCAGCGATCGCGCGCAACAAGCGGCCCCGTGAATGGGCCGTGGTCGAAGCGATGCCGCTGGGCCCATCGGCCAAAATTCTCAAACGCGATTTGCGCCACCAGATCGCAGCCGGACTCTTGGCGCTGCAATCCTGAGAACACGGGCGCCCGCTAAGAGGTCTTCAGCGCCACCCAGGCAAAGAGCGTCCAGCCCACGATAAAAGAGAGGCCGCCCAGCGGCGTCACAGGGCCGAGCCAGCGGGGACCACCCAGCGCCAGCGCGTAGATGCTGCCGGAGAAGAGCAGAATTCCGACCAGCAGGCACCAGAAGGCCGCCGTCAGCAGCCCAGCGGGCTCGCGCAATTGAGCGGCAAAAACACCCAATAAGAGAATGCCGAGCGCGTGCACGAGGTGGTATTGCACGCCGGTTTTGAAGACCTCGATCTTCTCGGGCGTGATCTTCCCCTCCAAGCCGTGCGCGCCAAAGGCGCCGAGGATGACTCCAAGGGCCATCAATAATGCTCCAGTCGCGATCATCCTGCTCTCCCCTTCAAACGGGCCGCATGCCACCCGCCCCTCCTCTCTTAGGGCATTCCGCCCATCGGAGAAAGATCCGGCCCCGAATTACCGCAGCCGAAGGGGACAGATTCCGGTACACGTCCCCTGAAGGCGACGAAAAAGGGCCCGGTTCCTTTTGGAACCGGGCCCTTGGTTTTGGCGCGATGCGGGTGGGGCTAGAAGCCCTTCACCTTGGCGCTTTGGCGGTAGAACATCGAGCCGAACCAGAAGCCGATGGCGACCATGATGGTCAGGCCCCACCAACCCCAGGACGCCCAGGGGACGACCGTGTGGGCGTTGATCATTGTCCAGACCAACGGAATCGACATGTAGGTGTTGTGCTTGGAGCGCGAGCCGGCCAGTGCCAGCAGGGCGGCTTCGGGCTTATTGCCCTCTTTGACCGCGGTGATGATCTTCTGCTGCGCGGGCCAGATCCGCATCCAGACATTGAAGGCCATCGCAGTACCCATGGCAGCGCCGAGGTGGATATTCATCCCGCGGTAGCTGAAGCCCACATACTCGAAGAGCCAGGTCAGGAGCGCGACCGCGACGATCGCGAAGGCGAAGAGCGCCTTCATATCCTTGAGCGCCTCGATTTTCATCATCGCGTCATACACAACAACCGCGAGGAAGGTGACGGCGATCATGGCGACCATGGGGCCATCGATCGCACCACTCGCATCCTCGGACACCGCTTTGCCGTGGTAGAAAACCAGCATCAGCAAAAGGACACCCGTGCCCCAGGTCCAGGCGGCACCCCAGCGGAACCAGAAAAGTGCGCGCGGCAGCAGTTCTGGATTCACCGCTTTTTTGGTGTCTCCATCGAGAACCAGCTGCAACGGTGCGTTCACCCAGTTGAAGAAATACAGCAATCCGATCCAGGTGATACGCGCAATGACATGCGCCCACCGGAAGATCGCGTCAAGAATCGGCGAAATTTCACTCATGATACAAAACCCCCTCTGACAAGCCGGCACCGGTTGGCGCCGAACGAACCCTTTATTTCGTGCGCGCGACCCACGCGCGGCACCCGCCGCGGATGATGGAGATTGAAGTCCGCCGGGTCAAACGCTGCCGAGAATGCCTGGGTGGCGGCCGCGGAAGCGGACCCGGCGCACAGTCACCTCACGGGTCGGGTGAGCAAGAATCACGGCCGCGTCGGCACGGCTGATTTCCTTGCCGAAGAGGCAGAAGCGGCCGCGCTCATCGCTTTGGTGGTTGGCCCAATCGGCCAATTCGGCCGGGCTGGGTTCGTGGCCGATCGCGCGAGCACATTCGCGGGTGAGGAAACCCAGCAACAGGCGCACTGGCGCGTCGCCCTCCTGGATCGAAGGACGGCTACGCTCGGGGTCGGCCGAAGAGTTTCGCCAAGGCCCGCGCAGGACGGTTCCATTTGCTCCCACAATAAAGGAATTTGCGGGAGTCGCCGGCCCATTTCAAGCCCCGGCCGAATATGCGAGGAATCATCCGGCAATGCTAGAAGGAGGCTAGGAGGACAGGCCCGTGAAGAAACCTTTGGTGAACTCGGCAAAACGATTGGCCTGCGGCGCACTTCTTGTACTGCTGGCGGGTTGCGCGGTGGACACGAAGACGGTGCCGCACGTGGACGATAGCCGCGATTGTCTCTTGCTCACGCAATTGCACAGCACGCGTGCGATCAGCGACTCACAGATCCTGTTCCGGCTCTATGGCGGCGAAGAATGGGTGAATGTAGTGGAGCCCGGCTGCACCGGCCTGCGTTTCGATCGCGGCTTCACCTACGATACCCGCCTGCACAAGCTCTGCCGCGGCCAGTTCATCCATACGATCAGCCCTGCGCGCACGCCCTGTGCTCTGGGGGTTTTCCGCCCGTGGAAGGGCGCACAGGAAGCACCGCAATAACTTCGGCGGCATGACCCGAATGCCGCGGCGCCGGGCAAAGGCCGCAGCCCTGCACGCCCGATGGCGCAAACGCTATGCGGCCGACGCCTCTACGTGTCCCGCCGGTCGAGCCGGCCGTAAATTCCTCAACCGGAACGGTTGCGCGCATCTCTGGCATCGACATTGCTCGTTTTCAGGTCCTCAATCACGAATCGGAGGCCCACCTTGGAAACGACGCACCGCGCCACAATCTACCTGCGCACCTTTCTTGCCGCGCTACTCATGAGCGGAGGGTTGGCGTCCATCGCCACTGCGGAAGCAACCCCGTTTCACTCCGACGCACCGGGTGCACCTATCGATGCTACCCGCGCGATCCGCGCCTGCGAGACGCTCGACTCAACCCCGCCCGCGGCAAGGCCGGCCGCGCTCGAAGACGCAATTGCGCTTGCCGAACGGGCTGTGCGGCGTTTCCCCGAAGACGCACGCGCGCAATTCGCCCTCTTCTGCACCCTCGGCCGCGCCCTGGAGCAGAAGGGCGCCAGTATGCAGTCTCTTTTTACCGTCCGCCGCGTCCGCCACGCCGTCCAGAAGGCGATCGCCTTGCAGCCGACCTATGTTGACGCACTCGTCGCACACGGCGCGATGCTCGCCCGGCTGCCCTGGCTGATGGGGGGCGATACCGAACGCGGTGAGGCCCTGATCCGGCACGCCATCGGGCTCGACCCCGCGTTCCTGCCCGCCTATCGCGAGCTTGCCGCGCTCCTGCATGCCGATGGCCGCGGCGACCAAGCCCCCCTCCTGGACGTCGCCAGCGCCGCGAATTGAAGACGATTGCGCCGCCACAGCTCCGGCCGAAGGGCGGGGCTGGACGCATCCCCATAGTCCTGCTCTACCCGGGGCATGCAGAAAGTGAATACTGTCACCGGGACATGCGCCCCGGCCGATCTCGGCCGCACTCTCGTTCATGAGCATCTTCTGATCGGTTACCCCGGCTGGCAGATGGATGCGCTGGCCCCGAAATTTGATCGCGACGAGGCAAAAAAGCGCTCCATCGAAGCGATGCATTCGATCATCGCGCATGGTGTAAAAACGATGCTCGACCCCTGCCCGATGGATCTCGGACGCGATGTCGAGTTCATGGCCGAGGTCGCGCAAGCCTCCGGCATTCAGTTGATCTGCACCACCGGAGCCTATTTCGAAGAGCAAGGCCTCACCTACACCTTCCGCAATCTGCCACTGGAGGACATCGCCGCGATCTACGAAAAGGAAATCGTCGAGGGCGTCGGCGAGACCGGCATCAAGGCCGGAGCCATCAAAATTGCGACCGGTAACGGCACCATCAGTGACTACGAACGCAAACTTCTGCAGGCCGCCGCACGGGCCTCCGTGCGCTGCGATGTGCCGATCCTCTCGCATACCGAGGCTGGCACCTGCGGTCCCGAGCAGGTCGCGCTTCTGGTCAGCGAAGGTGTGGCACCGCATCGGATCCTGGTGGGACACTCCGACGGCAAAGACGACCCGGCCTACCACCGCGAGATTATCGCCACGGGCGCCTATATCGGCTTCGACCGTCTTGGCATCGAAACTCTCATGCCGGATGAAACACGCTGCCGACATATCGCGAGTCTGGTCGCCGACGGCCATACGCGGCATATCTGCCTCTCGCATGACGCCAATTGCGGCGCTTGGCTCGGGCGGCCGATCTTCGGCCCCGGGTTGGTCATCGACGACCCTGCCGCCGCGCTTGCCGAGATGGCGCCGAATTGGACCGTGACGCATCTCTTTGAGCGCATCCTGCCGCGGTTGCGCGAACTCGGTGTCGCCGAGGACGCGATCACCACGATGATCGACGAGAATCCGGCACGCTGGTTCGAGGGCATAGAGCCGCCAGCCGCCGGCTGAGTTGTGGCAAAGGGCGGACGACAAACGCAGAAGCGCCCCGGCAGACCGGGGGGTCCTACCAGGGCGCCTTGACGCACTCTATTATGATTAAGCGGAGAACCTCTCCGCGGGCGCGTCAGTCCGTAGGCTGCGGGTCGATGGGCTCGATATCAGTGCCCGTGATGTCCAGTTTCCATGCCGGCGTGCAAATTCGGGCCGGCTTGAAGGCGCCAATCTGGCGGCGGCCGAACTGATCCTTCACCCATTGACGCTTCTGGTAGCCCTGCTGCTCGCAGCGCAGCTTGTAGCAGAGGAAGTCGTTCCGCAGCGTCTGGCCGCCGATCGGGCTATGCTCGCCGTAGGTCACGAGTTTGGTCGCCGGCACGCAGAACTCGTCAGCGCGGGCTTTCATTTTACAACCGCGGATCGAGTACCGAACCTGCGCCTCATTCGCGAGCAAGTTCAATTTGACTCGGAGCTTCGCCGAATCCTTGATCTTGAAGCAGGCCAGATGGTCATCCATCGGCTTGGCTTCGGCCGAGGCCGCAACCCCGAGCAGCGCAACCGCGCCAAGGGTGAGAGCCGCCAGAGTCGTCGTAAGAATTTTTTTCGTCGAGATCATCTTTTTCTCCTGTTCGAGCAGGCCCCCGGCCCACACTCAAAGTGATTGATGACCAGACTCATTGCAGGTGCCGTGCCAAGGCTGCGATGCTGAAAACACTACGGATTCAAGACGGATGCGGTGGCGCCGGCCCCAAGGCGCGCGAGAACCTGCGCGCCTCGCCGGATCATTGCGCAGAGTCTCGCTCAGCACCGGACAGTGGCGAGTGGCGGGTCCGCGCTAGCCTACGACTCCGGCCGCACGCAATGCCGCCACCTGGTCGCCGAGGCCGAGTTCGCGCAGAATTTCATCGGTATGCTGACCCGGCAATGGCGCGGGCCCGGCCGGCGCCTGCGCCTCGGCCTGGAAACGGATCGGCGGACGCGGCTCGCGCAAAGGACCACAAATGGGGTGCTCGCTCTCGACAAAGGTCTGGTTAGCGAGAATTTGGGGGTTTTCGGGGATCTCTGCGAAGTGGCTCGCGGTGCCGCCCGGCACATCGTTCGCATCGAGCCGCGCCTGTGTCTCTTCGCGTGTCAGCGATATCGCCACCGGCACGATTTTCTCGATCAGGACCGGCATCAACTCGCTCATATGCGCGAGCCGATCGGCCGTCGTGCGGAAGCGCGGATCGTCCGCGACTTCTTCATGATCAAAGGCGCGGCAGAGCCCGCGGAACTCTTCGTCCGAAAGGAAGGTCACCGTACCCCAACCGTCCTTCAGCGGAATCATCTGGTAGCTCTTGCCGATCGGCCCCTGGAGGTCCACGCCCTCGCCGAGCAGAATATGGTCCGTGGCGCAGTCGGACCAGAGAAACGAGACCGCAACATCCAGCATCGCCAGCTCGATATGCTGCCCGCCCTGCCCGCGCTCGCGTGCGAAAAGCGCCGCGGTAATCGCCTGAGCCGCCGCCATCGAGGTGATCTTGTCGCAGACGAGCTGGCGAAAGAGCGTCGGAATGCCGTCGGCACCGGCTTGCGCCGTGGCCATACCCGAGATCACCTGCACGACATTATCGTAGACCCGCTTGTCGACGTAGGGGCCTTCCTGGCCGAAGCCACTGATCGAGAGATAGATGAGATCCTTACGCTCGCGCTTGAGGTCGGCGTAGCCGAGGCCGAGATGGTCCACGACACCAGGGCGAAAATTCTGCAGGACCACATCCGATTGCGCGGCCAGCTTGCGGATAATATCGCGGCCCTCCTTTGCCTTGAGGTCGACAGCAATCCCGCGCTTGCCACGATTCACCAGGTGGAAAGTCCCGCTCATACCGCCGCGCCCGCTGCCGAGAAAGCGCAGAATATCGGCACCACCGACCGGCTCGACCTTGACGACTTCCGCCCCCTGGTCGGCCAGCATTGTCGCCGCCCAAGGGCCCGATACGACCGCGCTCAGATCCAGAACCCGAATTCCGTCCAGTGGTTTCGCCATGCCTGTCGACCTATCAGCATGCGGCGCCGCCACGCGAGCGCATCGCAAGATGCGCGCGCCAAGGCCGGAAGGAGGACTACCAGGTATCCACGAAGGGCCGTTTACGACCTTGGCGTGGCGCCGGCGCTGGCACCGAGGCCAGGCCGCGGCGGACCCAATGGCGAGTCTCGGCCGGGTCGATCACGCCGTCGATCTCCAGCGCCGTCGCCACGCTGGTTGCCTTGCCATATTCGTACATCTTCGCCACGCGCTCCTCGAAGGCACGCTTTCGCTCGGCCGGGTCTTCAATCGCTTCGAGCTCCTTGCGAAACCCTAGCTTTACGGCGCCTTCGAGCCCCATGCCGCCGAACTCGCCGGTGGGCCAGGCGACCGTGAAGAAGGAGGTGCGGAAGCTGCCCCCCGCCATCGCCTGCGCGCCCAGGCCATAGCCCTTGCGCAGCACCACAGTGAAAAGCGGTACGGTCAGGCTCGCGCCCGTAACGAAAAGGCGCGCCGCATGGCGCACCAGCCCCGACGCCTCCGCCGCCGGCCCGACCATGATGCCCGGCGTATCGCAGAGCATCAGCACGGGGATATCGAAGGCGTCGCAAAGCTGTAGGAAACGCGCCGCCTTATCGGCACCATCGGAGTCGATGGCACCGGCCAGATGCATGGGGTTATTCGCGACAATCCCGATCGGGCGCCCCTCGATGCGGGCAAAGGCCGTCACCATACCGAGACCAAACCCGCGGCGCAGCTCAAGTACCGAGCCGTCGTCAGCGAGGCCTTCAATCACCTGACGCACATCGTAGACGCGCAAGCGGTTCTCGGGAATCATATGGCGCAGATGACGCTGGTCGCTGGATTGCCAATCGCTCAGCCTGCCCTGGAAATAACCGAGGTATTTCTTGGCCGCCGCCACCGCTTCCTTCTCATCCTTGACAAGAATATCAATCACGCCACTGCGGCTTTGCACATCCGACGGCCCGACTTCTTCGGGACGAAAGACCCCCAGGCCACCGCCTTCGATCATCGCCGGTCCGCCCATGCCGATATTGGAGGCCTCGGTGGCGATCGTCACATCGCAGCAGCCAAGCAAGGCCGCGTTGCCGGCAAAGCACCGCCCCGTAGTGATGCCGACCAGCGGCACCAAGCCGCTAAGGCCAGCGAAATACTGGAAGGCCAGACAATCGAGCCCAGTGACCCCGGTTCCATCGGTGTCGCCCGGCCGACCGCCGCCGCCCTCGGTGAAAAAGACGATCGGCAGACGCGAACGCTCAGCGAGTTCGAAGATGCGATCTTTCTTGCGGTGGTTCTGTAGTCCCTGCGTCCCGGCAAGCACCATATAATCGTAGGAGAGAATCGCACAGCGCGCGTATTCCTCTGCAAAGAGGCTGCCGTTGACCGAACCGACGCCGCAGACCAGTCCATCGGCTGGCGTATTGGCGCGCAGATCCTCGATGCTGCGCCGGGCGCGCTGCGCGGCGATGGTGAGCGCGCCATACTCGAGGAAAGTTCCTGGGTCGCAGAGGTCGGCCAGATTCTCGCGCGCCGTGCGCTGGCCGCGCCCATGACGCTTCGCCACCGCCTCGGGGCGCGCGGAGTCGGCGCCCGCGCCGTGGCGCAAAAGTACCTCTTGCAGGTCGGGGCGGATCCGATCGAGATCGACCTCTTCGCCCACGTCCTCCGCGCGTGCCGCCACCTCCGCCGCACGCACTCTTGCCAACAGATGGCCCTCGAGCACGGCGTCGCCCGGCGCCACGGCGAGCGCAACGACTTCGCCACTCACGCCGGCCAGGATCTCATGCTCCATTTTCATCGCTTCCATGACGAAGAGACGCTGGCCCACATAAACCATCGCATGGGGGGCGACATCGACCTGCAAGATTGTGCCCTGGAGCGGCGCCGTGACGGCATTCTCGCCGGCGGCAAGCGGCGCCGCCGCCGCGGCGGGCGACACAGCCGCACTCTGGCGACCGTGGTCCAGTACAGCCAACGGATCATCGCTGGCAAGCCGGATACCGGCCTGCCCCGCGAGCGCATCGGGCGCGGCGACGAGGCGCTCTTCGGAGATCGCCTCGAGCAGCGCCGCGGCGTGGTCTTCCAGGAAGCGGGTATAGACTTCATTGGCTGCGAATTCTGGCCTTGCCACCAAAGCACGCAAGAAACCGAGGCTGGTAGGCGGCCCCTCAATGCGGAACTCGGCAAGCGCCCGCGTCGCACGGCGCAGCACCTCGGCGAAGGGGCCCGGTGCGTGCACGATCAGCTTGGCCAACAAAGAGTCGAAAAAGGGGCTCGGCTCCAGGCCGGCAAAGGCCGCCGAGTCGACGCGTACGCCCGGACCAAGCGGCGGCTGAAAGCTCTCGATTCGAGCTGGCGCGGGCAAGGCCTGCCCCGTATCCGAGATTCTTTCCATATTGACGCGGAACTGGATCGCATGGCCGCGCGGGCCGGCGGCCGCCGCCGCGACCAGGCCGGTCTCCGCCAAGGTGCGGCCCGAGGCGAGCTCCAACTGGGCGCGTACCAGGTCCACCCCGAAGACCTCCTCGGTCACGGTATGCTCGACCTGCAGACGCGCATTTGCCTCGATGAAATAGAACGCACCCGTCTCGGTAACCAGAAACTCGATGGTGGAAAGACTGTTCAGGCCGGCCTCGCGCGCCAGCCGCAAGGAGTTCTCCACCAAGGTGGCACGCAAGGACGCATCGAGAGTCGGGCTGGGTGCGAGCTCGACCAGTTTCTGGTGGTTGCGCTGAATCGAGCACTCTCGCTCCCCGAGCGCGATACACGCGCCCGCCGCATCCCCAACGACCTGCACCTCGATATGACGCGCCCGCGGCAGGAAGCGCTCGACATAAACTGTATCGACGCCAAAGGCGCGTCTGGCCTCCGAGCGGCAACGCTCAAAGGAACGCTCGAGATGCTTCTCTTCCTGCACCACGCGCATGCCACGGCCACCGCCGCCCGCAAGCGCCTTCACGATCACCGCCGCATCCGTCCCCAGACCGGCAAAGAACGCCTGCGCCTCCGTAAGGCTGGCCGCGCCCGCTGTCCCCTCCAGGCACGGCACACCCACGCGCAGGGCAAGCGCACGTGCCGCTGCCTTATCGCCAAACAACGCGAGCGTCGCGGCCGAAGGGCCGACGAAGACCACGCCAGCGGCCGCACACGCCTCCGCCAATGCGGCGTTCTCACTGAGCAAGCCGTAGCCCGGATGTAGGTGGGTACAGCCCTCGCGCTGCGCAATCGCGACCAGGGCGGCCGCATCAAGGAAAGGCGCCGGGCCCGTCCCGACAAGACCGATGCTGCGCGTGGCGAGCTGCCCGTGCAATGCGTCGGCTTCCTCTTCGGTATGCAGCGCAACGGTTTCCCATCCAAGGTCATCGGCGGCGCGAAGGATCCGCAGAGCAATTTCTCCGCGGTTTGCTATCAGAAGGCGTGGTAAACTCACCCCCTCCTGATGCCAAGGGAGAGCCGCGAGAGCAACGGGCACGGCACGGCGCCGCCCTGCGGCAAGGCGTTGAATCGATTCTATTGGGCTTGGCACCACATCACGGTCCAGAATCAGGCCAACAATGAGCCACCCATTGGACAATACCCAACCCTCGCGCCAAGCCGGTACGGCGCCAGACGCTGCCGAAAGCCAGGCGGAGGTGCTGCGCGAGAACCGGGTCCGAGGGATTCTTGCCGAGGCCGGCCGCGACGTGCTCGCGGCCGAGAACGAAACCACCCTCTTCGAACGGACCTGCAAGATCGTCCGCGCCGAGCTTCTCGCGGACTCCAGCGCTTGCCTCCTCCTCTCGGCCGATGGCGCGGAGTTCCGGCTTGCGGCCGGCACCACCGGCGAGGGACATCCCCTCGAAGAGATCGCGAGCGGGCGACTCCTCTTCGGCCCCTATGCCACCTGCCTGCCGGCCATTCGCCGCCACGGCTATGCCCGCCGCACGATCGAGCAGGACTCACGTGCGCTCGACGGCAAGGCCAAGGTCCCGGAGGTATTGCTCGTCGGCCTGTGGAACGGCGACGATCTCGTCGGATGCCTGAGCAGTGCTCGGTGGAGCGGCGAGCTGTCCCATTCCGAGACGGATCTGAGAATTCTGATCGGCCTCGGCGAGCTGACCTCGCGGGCGATGACCAAGCTGCGCATCACCGAAGCGCTCCGCGCCGCAAACCAGCTCAAATCCGATTTCATGGCGACCCTCTCGCACGAATTCCGCACCCCGCTGCACGTCATCCTCGGCTACCTGGAACTCCTCACCGACCATGCCCTCGGCCCGGTCACCGAGGCGCAGAAGGACGCCCTCGACCGGATCCGGCGAACCACCCACAGCCTTTTCGGCCTCGTCGAGCAAACCCTCGACCTCAACCGTCTCGAGTCCCAGCAGACCTCGCTACAGATCAAGACCATCCAGATGGATTCGATTTTCAAGGAAATCGAACACGAGATGCACGAGCGCTTTCCGAACCCGCGGACCTCGCTACACTTTGAGCTCGAGGGGAACCTCAGTAACTTTGCCAGTGATCCGCGCAAGATCCATCTCATCCTCATGAACCTTGTCGGCAACGCGATGAAATTCACCACTGAAGGCGAGGTCCGCGTGTGCGTGGCAGCGCGCACCGGCGGGCTTCAGATCATGGTAGAAGATACCGGCCCCGGTATCCCCGAAGACGAGAGCGAGCGTATCTTCCAATCCTTCGAACAGGGCGATGCCGCGATGGTTTCCGGCGGTGGCCTTGGCCTCGGGCTCTATATCTCCCGCCGTCTGGTCGAACTCCTCTCAGGCGCATTGCGCCTGCGCACCCACGACGGGAAAGGCAGTACCTTCGTTGTCTGGCTGCCGTCGCTGACGCACGCGCCGCGCACGACTACCGCAGGCTCGTGAGGCGGGGCCGCGCAGCGAGCGCCAGCCCCTCCCCAGCAAGTCCGGCCGGTCAGTTCGGGGAGAAGATCGTCAACTCGTCTTGCTTTGCCAAGGAACCGGCCAGGCCGACACCTTCGCTGGTAACCAGCCCTTCGAGCACACTTGGATCAAAGCTATTCGCCACGAAGCGAGTCCCGTCTTCGGTGGAACCCACCAGGATACCGCGCTCCGGCGCACCCGCACGGTTGTATTGCACCGTATAAGCCTCGATCGTTCCGGCCCCGGAGACCGCATCCGTCGAAGGACGTGCCGCGGTCTCGGCACCTGCCGAGGGCAGCCGGTCGAGCAGGCCGCGCTTCGGCGTGGCCGTGCCCGCGTCCGTCGACCAGACCGACGCCGAATGCTTCGTCAAGTACCAACCATTGCCTGTAACCAGCCCCTTGCCGCCGCCTTCGTCGCGCAACTTGTCGGCCATGCTGGCGAGCGAATGGAGCGTATAGGCGCTCGCGGGCCCACCCGCATAGGGCAGTCCGCCGGTCACGGTGAACCCACGCGGGTCCTCGATATCCAGGTCGAGCTGCCGGGCCGCGTGTTCGACCGCAATCGGAAAGCAGCTATAAAAGTCGAAATGGTTCATCTCGTCGGTGCCCAAGCCGGCGTTGGCAAGGGCGCTTTTCGAGGCGTCGCCCATGGCCGGCACGTTAGCGAAATCCGGGCGCTCGGTCGGGAACCAAGCCTCTTCTTGAGTCTCCGCACCGCCAAGCCAATAGACCCAACGCTCCTGCGGGATCCCCAACTCCTTTGCCACGGCCACCGTGGTGAGAATCATGCCGGCGGCCTGGTCGGTGGTCAGCACGGCATTGAGGTATTTCGTATAGGGGTAGGCGATCATCCGATTGGTCGGCGTAGCCGTGATGAGTTCGTTCACGCTGCGCTCGGTCGGGAACCAGGCGTAGGGGTTTTTTGCGGCGACGGCACTGAAGCCATGGAAGAGCTTGCCGATTCGCTGGGAATGCTCGTCGAGCGAGAGTCCGAGCGAAGCGCGCAAGGCATTCTCGAACATCGGATAAATATCCGGCGGCATGACCATGCCGTATTTCGCTTCGAGCTCGGAGCTGCCAGCCTTCGCCACGCCGATCATCTCCGGGTCGCTGGTGCCGCCGACCGTCCAATCAAGGTCGACACCGGCCGGGCCGGCCTTGGTGAGCGCACGCATATTATTGCAGCCCGCCAATAGGGCCGCCTGGCTCTCGCCGGCAACGATCCGTTCGGCGAGCAGGTTGACGGCGGTCACACCGATCTGACCACCCATCTCGGAGGTATAGAATTTCTTCGCCGGAGCACCGATCTTCTCGGCCACCAACTGTGCACCGTTGCGCGCCTGCCAGCCCACTACAGTCAAAACGGCGACGGTATCGAGCTTGCGCAGCAGCGCATCGCCGGCGCCGGCGTTCTCCGCAGCGCCGCGCGCCATCTGCTCGAGCATCGCCAGCGGCTCGGTTGCCACGGCAGGATCTACATTGCGCTCGACCGATTGGGCCGTGCCGACAAGAATAGGGGTGCGTTCATCACTCATGGGTCATTATCTAACAAAGGCCCGCAGGGTCGCGAGATTGCAGCAAGCCGGACCGCATGCAACGCGGCCCCGCTCCGAGATGCCCTTATTCGGCCGCGCGCTGGAGCGCGTCGATGAACTTTCTCCAGGTCGCCGGGCCGGTCACATGGACCGACTCACCCTGTGCATCGACGGCCACGGTCACCGGCATATCCTCGACATCGAACTCGTAGACCGCCTCCATACCGAGGTCCTCGAAGGCAACCACGCGTGCGGCACGGACCGCCTTGGAGACGAGGTAGGCCGCACCGCCGACAGCCATGAGGTAGGCAGCGCCGTGCTTCTTGATACTCGCCACCGTCGCCGGGCCGCGCTCGGCCTTGCCCACCATGCCGAGAATCCCGGTCTCCTCGAGCATCATATCGGTGAATTTGTCCATCCGCGTGGCGGTGGTCGGGCCGGCCGGGCCGACTACCTCGTCGCCTACGGGATTTACCGGGCCGACGTAGTAGATAAAGCGGCCGTTGAAATCGAGGCCATCGGGGAGGCCTTCGCCGCTCGCCAACATCGACGCGATGCGCTTATGTGCGACATCGCGACCGGTGAGCAACTTGCCGTTGAGCAAGAGCGTCTCGCCCGGCTTCCAGCTCGCGACCTCTTCGCGCGTCAGGCCGTCGAGTTGCACACGACGCGAAGTTGCTTTCGGATCCCAATCGATCTCCGGCCAATCTTCGAGCTTCGGCTGCGGCAACTCGATTGCGTGCTCACCATCTACCCGGAAATGGACATGACGCGTGGCCGCGCAATTGGGAATCAACGCAACCGGCAAGGACGCCGCATGCGTCGGGTAGTCGAGAATTTTGACGTCCAGCACCGTGGTCAGGCCGCCCAAGCCCTGCGCCCCGATGCCGAGCGCATTGACCTTGTCGAAGATCTCCAGGCGAAGCTCTTCGAGTGGGCTCTGCGCGCCGCGGGCCTGCAGATCCTTGATGTCGATCGGGTTCATCAATGCCTTTTTTGCCAGCAGCATCGCCTTCTCGGCCGTACCGCCGATGCCGATGCCGAGCATCCCCGGCGGGCACCAGCCGGCGCCCATCTTCGGCAGCATCTCCAGCACCCAATCGACCAGGTTGTCATTCGGGTTGAGGATCGTGAATTTCGATTTATTCTCCGAGCCGCCACCCTTCGCCGCGACAATCACATCGACACTATCGCCCGGGACCAATTCGGTATGGATGACAGCCGGCGTATTATCGCGGGTATTCTTGCGCTCGCCATAGGGAGGCGAAACGATGGAAGCACGTAGCGGATTATCGACGTTGGTATAGGCGCGTCGCACGCCCTCGTTGATCATCTCGTCAAGGGTGAGATCGCTATCCCACCGGACATCCATGCCGACCTGAACAAAGACGGTAACGATGCCCGTATCCTGACAGATAGGGCGATGCCCCTCGGCCGACATGCGCGAGTTGATGAGAATCTGCGCCATGGCGTCTTTGGCTGCCGGGCTCTCCTCGCGCTCCCAGGCGTCGCGCATCGCCAGAACGAAATCCCGCGGATGGTAAAAGGATATGAATTGCAGGCCGTCTTCGATGGCCTGGATGAACTCGTCGCGCCGGATCGTTCCCATGGACTTCATCTTAGGTATTCGGCAAGGATTTCTCACGGCCGCCGGCGCAGCAGGAGAACCGGAGAGAGCCGGCGCACAAACGAGAAGCCTTCAGTCGGAAAGCGCGGCACGGATCCCCGCCAGCGCCTGATCGGCCAACGCGACCATCTCTTCGTCGGTCCGGTCCTGGATCGGGTGGGCAACGAAAATACCGGCGTCTTCGACGCCCAAGGCGCGAGCCTGCACGGCGGCCGCATCGGCGAACTCAGCCGAGGCAATAAAGGTGGCGCGAACGCCTCTCGATTCCAGATCTGCGAAGTCATGCACACTGCATGTCGTGCAGGATCCTCAATCGGCGAGCGCTTCGACCACGGCGTCGCATTGCACCGCGATCTCGTGGCGCAGGTCGACCGGCGCGACCTTGGCAAAGGTCGGTTTGCGAAAGCGCAGCACCTCGGCGCCCTCGGCGCGCAAGCGCTCCTCGAGACGAGTCAGGAAGATATCGCCGCGGGGTTTGGAGATATCGAGCAGCCCCACCTTGGCGCCATGCAAGCCTTTGAGCTTCGCCGTACGCGGGCGCGGGGCGGCAACGGCCTCGTTGCGTGGGTCGAGAAAACTACGATCATTCTTCATGGGCGAATCTCTCGTACCACCGGAACACTTCCGGCGTCGCCTGACAACCAACCACCGATGACGGCAGCAAAAAGACCGGCCCCGCCGCCGCAATAAACGATATGCAGGCCACCGGGACGGACCTTGGGAAGTTGCAACTCACGGGCCTGCGCTGCGGGAATCGAGAAGCCCTCGGCCATCCCACCCGCGCCGCGCATCAACTCGGTACCGGGAATCATGGACGCGGCGCTGAGTTTCTCGAGCAGCCGGGCGCGGTCCCAGCCGGCCGCGCGAAAAACGCGGCCATGCTCGGGACCGATCGCGAGCATCGCGTCGAAGCCAACGGCCAGCTTGGGATGGTGCATCGTGCGCAGACAGGCCGCGTAGGTCGCCACCAGGGCGTCCGGGTCCCGCGCCAACTGGTCGACAATGCTGCGCGGCGCTTCGCCGCAGAAGGCCGTAACCGTGTCCGCGCCGGGCTTGGCACCCAGGCTCTCCGCCAAAGGCTCCCAGGGCGAGTCCTCGCCTTCGGTAAAGCAGAAACTCAGCTTGCCGGGCTGACCGAAGGTCGCGCGGTCGACTTCGCCGGGCCGGCCGCCGCCGATATTGCGCACCACAAGCTGCACGGCCCGACCGATCGTCGCGTTGGCGCGGTTGCCTTGGCCGAAAACATTGAGCCCGCCATTCATGCCGATCCGCGCGGCAATTGGGCCGCCAACCACAAAGACTGGCGCGACCGGCATCGTGGTCGCGAGCACCCCGTGCATATTGAACTCGTCGGTACAGATGGCCTCGAGCCCGGCCAGCACCACTGGCAGATATTCCGGCCGGCAGCCCGCCATTACAGCGTTGATCGCCACCTTCTCGACGCTTGCCGGAGCGAGATCCGGCGGAACGATGGCGACGATCTCATCGGGCGCGCGCTTGGTTCCCTCCAGCATCGCCAACACTCGCGCTTCGCTCGGCGGCACAACCGGCAACCCGTCAGTGATGCCACGCGCGAAAAGCGCCTCCATCTCGTCTTCGGCCGACGCGATCTCGATGCGCCGCGCTTGCAGCTTCGAACCGGAGTGACGACGCCGCAGCTCGGGTTCGCGCATCGGGTCGACACTCAGGGAGCCGCAGCCGGGGCGCCAATCGGGCAGATCCGCGCCGAGGTCAGCGACCCCAGTAAACGAACGCCATTCCTCGCGCTGCCAGCCCTCAAGACGGCGCACCTCGCCACCCTCGCCGACCTCCAGCAGGGTCGGAACGATCTCGATGCCATGGTGAAAAGAGAAATCGAGCGCCGTGTCGTCGATCGGGTCGGTTCCCTCGGGAAAAGCGACGTCGTCCTGCGTGTAGACCCTAAGCCCCACTTGGGCGGCGAGACGCGCCAATACCGGCGCGACCGTCTCGCAGGTCGGACAGTCGCGCTTCACGAAGGCGACCAGCCCCATAGGAAGATCCAGAGCATCCATCTCCCTGCGTTCTAGACCCGGAGCCGAAAAGTGCAAGACCCTCTCGGCATTGGAAACAGGGGCCGGGAATGCGAGAGAGAAAGGGAATATGCGACGCATTCTCGATTGGGTGCTCTCGATCCCCTTCGCCGCTGCCTTCATCGGCACCCTGCTGATCTACGACGTGGTGCTGCGAGTGGCATCGCTCTTCGGCCTCCATGCGGTCGAGCGCGTCGCCCTCTCCATGCAGCGCAAACTGCTCGCAACCTACCGGATCACCGGCGCCACCCTGCAAGCCGACCTCTCCCCGGATATTCGCGAGAACGAATCCTATATCATTGTCTCGAACCACCAGAGCATGCTCGATATCCCGCTCTTTGCGTGGGCCTTCCCGACCAACAACGGCAAATACATCACCAAGAAGCAGCTCGCCGAGTGGATTCCGGGGATCTCGGCCAACCTCAAGCTCGGCCGCCACCCGCTGATCGACCGCGACGATCGCGGCAGCGCCGTGGCCGTCATCACCGAACTCGGCGAGCGCGTGGCGCGCGGCGAGGTCTCGGCGGTGATCTTTCCCGAGGGCACCCGCGCGCGCCTCGGCGAAATGAAGCCCTTCAAACCGGCCGGGCTGAAGACTCTCCTGAAGCTTGCACCCGAGACAAAGATCGTCCCCTGCTGCCTGGAAAACTCCTGGCGCCTGATGCTCCACAACGCCATGCCCGTGCCCTTCGGCGTGCAGCTACGCTTCTGGTCCGGCTCCCCATTGGAACGCATCCCCGGCGAGACTCCGGACGCAACCATCGCGCGTGTCGAGAGCATCATTCGCGCCCACCTCGACGGCTGGCGCGACAAAGCAGCGCACGCCACCGCGACCGGAAATTAGGCATTGAGTCTCCCCCTCGGCGTTGCCGCCGCTGTCCTGCTCGCAGCCCTGCTCCACGCCAGCTGGAATGCCTTGGTGAAAACCAGTGGCGACCGGATGCTCGCCCAGGCGATCATCATGTTGGGGGCGGGCACCTTCGGCTTATTGATGGCCTCGCAAGGAACCTTCCCCTGGGAGGCATGGCCCTGGCTGCTCACGAGCATCCTGGTGCACTCGGTCTACCTCTTCGCGCTGGTCCATTCCTACTCCCTGGGAGATCTGAGCCAAGTCTACCCGATCGCCCGCGGCAGCGCGCCTTTGCTGATTGCCCTGCTTGCCATTCCGCTGCTTGGCGAGCACCTCAGCTGGGCCGACGGAGCCGGCGTAGCACTCATCAGCGCGGGCATCTTCATCCTCGCCACCGGTCCGCATGAACACCCCGAGAGCCGCCGCGCGGTTGCCTGGTCGCTGATCACCGGGCTCCTGATCGTCACTTATTCTCTACTCGACGGCATCGGCGTACGCGCGGCGCCCGATGTTCTGGGCTATGTCGGTTGGCTGCAGGTCGGCGAAACCTTGCCGATTCTGATCTACGCTCTGGTGACGCGACGCGGAAGCCTCGGCCCCGCCCTGCGCCGCAATGGCCCCACCTGGTTTATCGGTGGCCTGATGGCCGGCTTCGGCTACACCATCATTCTGTGGGCCTACTCACAGGTGGATGTCGCACCGGTCGCGGCCCTGCGTGAGACCAGCGTCGTCATGGCCGCCTTGATCGGGGCGTTCCGCCTGGGCGAGCCTTTGGGCACTCGCCGCATTTTTGCCTCGCTTGTCGTCGTCGCTGGCGTCGCCGTACTCAACCTTTTCTGATCGGAGCGTAAGCGGATAGCGAAGCGCGAAGCATCCGCTCGCGCCCACGCGATCGCCGGCACGACCTTGGCGCCAGGCAACATGCCTCCGTGGCCGGGCTTGGCCCCCTGCGAGATCTTGATCTCCAGGGCCCTGACGGCCGGGTGCTGCACCTGGGTGATATCCTGGAGGTGCGGCCGTAGTTGCGCATAGCCGCATGGCAGAGCAAGTTGCATGGATGCCGGCGCGCCGCCCCTACCCGATCTTCATGTCCGCAGCGGCGCTTTATTTCGCCTCGGTCGGGCTGCAGGGCGTCATCTTCTCGGCTCTGGTGGTCTTCGAACTCAAGGCCGACCCGATCTGGGTCGGCACAGCCCAGAGCGCGCTCATGGTCCCCTCGCTTTTCTTCGTGCTCATCGGCGGCCATATCGCCGACCTGGTCGATCGCCGCCGCCTGCTGATCGGCCTTTGCGTAGCCGCCGGCATTCTCTCCCTTACCCTGCTGGGTGTCGTGGCAAGCGGCGGACTCACACTCGGTGTGGTGATCGCCTACGCCTTGGCGGCCGGGACGGTGCAGGCCTTCATCATGCCGGCGCGCGACTCGATGCTCTCGGATATGACCGACCGCGACCTGACCAACGCGGTGGCCGGTTTGCTGCTGGCGCAATGGGGCTCACAGGCCGTCGGTGCCTTGATCGGCTCCACGGCCAGTTTTGTCGGCATCGAGGTGGTGATCGTAGCGCATGCCGCCTTGCTCTTCGGCGGCATCCCTTTGTTGATCCTCTTGCCCGCTTCGCGCGCCATCCGGCAGGGAGCCGCCGAGCCGGTTCTGCACGCCGTTCTGGGCGGATTACGCGAAGTTTTGCGCACACCCGTGCTGCGGATCCCCTTCCTGCTCGCCTTCTCGGTCGGTATTTTCGCGATCGGCCCCTATATCGTCGTGATGCCGGTGCTGGTGCGAAACTACTACGGCGGCGGTGTCGGCGAGCTCGGGCTCATCAATACGGCGTTTCCGCTCGGCACGATCGCCGGCTCGATGATCGTCCTGCGCCGTGGCATCCGCCGTAAAGGACGGGCTCAGGGCTTGGCTCTGGCATTCAGCGCCAGTTGCCTGCTGGTCATTGCCGCGGGAATCCCCTTCTACGCGACGCTGCTTTGCGTGGTGCTCTGGGGCACATCGGGAGCGATTTTCATGAACGCCGGCCGCTCGATTTTCCAGGAGAAGGCCCCGGCCAGCCACCGCGGCCGCGTCCTCTCGGTATATACGCTGGGCTTCATGGGCGCCTCGGGCCTGATCGGCGCACCGCTCTTCGGCGCCCTGCTCGACTGGATCGGCACTCATGCCGCCTTGGCCGTGGCCGCAGCCGGCACCCTGACCACCGTGAGTACGGTTTTTCTCCTCGGCGGTTTCCGCATTGTCGACCTTGCCACGGCCGTGGCCGCGCCCGAACTTGCACAGGCGGGAGCGGAAGACGAAACTCCCTCCATGGCATTGCATCAGGACCCCTTCTTCGTGATCACGGGCAACCGCACCCAGGAAGGCTCGGTCGTCTATCTGGCGGCCGACGGCTCATGGGCGGCCAAGCTCCAGGAGGCCGAGGCATTCGCCGACGCCGCGCAAGCCGACGCCCGGCTCCATATCGTAGCGGCAGCCCAGGCCGTCGTCACCGAACCCTATCGCTTCGAGGCCGCCCGCACCGCCGAGGGCATCCTGCCGATCTCGGCGCGCGAAGAACTCCGTGCCCAGGGGCCGAGCACCCGGCTACGCCGCCCCGACGGCAAAGGCGCCATCTAGAGACTACAGATGTACAAATATTCAAAAGAAGATCGTCGCCTGGTGCGCGAACGCGCCGCCCAATTCCGCGGCCAGGTCAAGCGCCGCATATCCGGCGAGCTCACGGAAAATGAGTTCAAGCCGCTGCGTCTGCAAAACGGACTCTACCTCCAGCTGCACGCCTATATGCTGCGGATCGCCATTCCCTACGGGCTGCTCTCCGCCGCGCAGATGCGCACGCTGGCGCATATCGCACGGAAATACGATCGCGGCTACGCGCATTTCACCACGCGCCAGAACGTGCAATTCAACTGGCCGGAACTCGAAGACGTCTGCGCTATCCTGGACGACCTCGCCGAGGTCGAGATGCACGCCATCCAGACCTCCGGCAATTGCATCCGCAACACAACCACCGACCACCTGGCCGGTGTCGCGCAAGACGAGGTCGCCGACCCGCGTCCCTATTGCGAAATGGTCCGGCAATGGTCGACCTTCCACCCGGAGTTCGCCTTCCTGCCGCGTAAATTCAAAATTTCGTTTACCGGCTCGCCCGATAGCGACCGCGCCGCGATCCGCCTACACGATATCGGCATCCAGATGGTGCACAACGACAAGGGCGATCTCGGCTTCCGTATCTTCGTCGGCGGCGGCATGGGCCGCACACCGAAGGTCGGCAAGCTGGTGCGCGACTTCCTGCCCCGCGAAGACCTGATCTCCTATCTCGACGCGATCCTGCGCGTCTACAACCAACTCGGCCGACGCGACAATATCTACAAGGCGCGGATCAAGATCCTGGTCGAGGCCCTGGGCGTGGAGGAATTCACTGCCTTGGTCGAGGAAGAATGGGCCGAGATCCGCGACTCCTCCCTGCGCGTCACCGACGCCGAGGTCGCGCGGATGCAGGCCTTCTTCACGCCACATGCCACGCGCGAGCTGCCCGCCTCAGAGGAAGAGCTGACCGCCTTATGCGCCGAGGAGGGCGCGCTGGGCCAATGGGCCCGCAACAACGTCCTGCCGCATAAACACGATGGCTACAGCGCCGTCGTCCTGACGCTGAAATCACGCAACTCGCCTCCGGGCGATGTCAGCGATGTGCAGATGGACGCCATCGCCGACCTCTCCGAGAAATTCGGCTTCGGCGAATTGGTCGTCACACATAGCCAAGACCTGGTATTGCCGGATGTGGAGACGAGCCAGCTACGCACGCTTCATCAGGCCCTGGTCGACCTCGATATCGCCACCCCGAACCATAAGCGGCTCACGGATATCATCTGCTGCCCGGGACTCGACTTCTGCAACCTCGCCAACGCGCGCTCGATCCCGCTGGCCCAGGAAATCCGCCAACGCTTCGACGATATCGACTTCCTCGACGACCTGGGCGAGATGAGCCTCAAGATTTCCGGCTGCATCAACGCATGCGGCCACCACCATGTCGGCACCATCGGCATCCTCGGCATCGACAAACGTGGCGAGGAGGCCTACCAGCTGATGCTGGGCGGCTCGGCCGACCACGATGCCTCGCTGGGCCGCATCCTCGGCCGCGCCTTCTCGCGCGACGAAATCGTGCCAGCGGTGGAGAAGGCCCTCAAGGCCTATGTCGAACTCCGGGAATCCCCGGAAGAAACCTTCCTCGAAACCTACCGGCGCGTCGGCGACGACCCCTTCCGCGACCGGCTCTATGGCGAGCTTCTTTATGCAGATCATTCGTAAACGCGAAATCGTAGAAGACGGCTGGCAGCACGTCGCCGACGGCACGGCCCTGCCCGCAGGCGATATCATCGTCTCGCTTACGCGCTTTCGCGAAGAAGGCGACGGGCTACGCGCGCGCGCGGGCCGATATGGGGTGCGCATTCCGGGCGACACACCGGCACGCCCCATTGCCACCGAACTCGCCGGCATCGACCTGATCGCGATCGACCTTCCGATCTACCGCGACGGCCGGGCCTTCAGCGTCGCGCGCCTGCTGCGCCGCAAGGGTTTTGCCGGCGAATTGCGTGCCATCGGCAATGTCCTGCGTGACCAGCTCTTCTTCATGGAGCGCTGCGGCTTCGACACCTATGAGCTGCAGGACGGTAAAAGCCTCGCCGACGCGTTGGCCGGCTTCACGGAGTTCAGCGTCACCTACCAAGACGCCATCGACGAGCGCAGCATCGCGCGCTAGGCACGCTTCATGCACGTCGAAAATGCCGTCGTCCCGACCAAAGAACAGATCGAAAGCCTGACCGACGAGAGCGCCACCGGCCCGATCTATATGGTCAATCTCCTGAAATTCAAAGATAAGGCCGCCTATGCCGATGGCCGCGAGACCGACCTGACGGGCCGTGAGGCCTACCAGATCTACGGCAGGGAGGTCGCCGCGCATCTCGCCAAGGTCGGCGGCAAGCTCGTTTTTGGCGGCAGCGTACGACAGCTACTCCTCGGCACGGTCGAGGAACTCTGGGACCAGGTCGCCATTGCGATGTACCCGTCGCGCCAGGCGATGCTGCAGATGGTAATGGACGCCAACTATATGGCGAGCGCCGTGCACCGTGAGGCTGGCCTCGCCGGCCAGCTCAATATCGAAACCGTCGTCCCCGGCACCTGAGCCCGCCCTGCCCAGCGCCGGCCGAGCGCGCGAGTCCAATTATTGACCCGAGTCTATTTTTCTCGTATTCGGAAGCTTCGTAGAGGAGGCGCTTGGCGCGCCCGCCTCAGCGATCGGAGGATACGATGAGCGGAAGACTTGGAATTTGGTTTGCCCCCGAAGGGCTGACAGCAGCGGATTCGCTGGCGATGGCGCAGAAGATCGAGGCCTTGGGCTACGAATCCCTATGGGTCGGTGAGACCTTCGGCCGCGACCCCTTCGCGCACCTCGCCTGGCTTGGTTCGGGCACGACGAAGCTCATCCTCGCCACCGGCATCGCCAATATCTACAACCGCCACCCCGGTGTGATGAAGCAGGCCGCCAATACACTCTCGGAGCAGACGGGCGGCCGTTTCGTGCTCGGACTCGGCGTCTCGAGCCCGGTCATCGTGCAGAAAATCCGTGGCCTCGACTACACCCGCCCCTTCCGCTTCCTGGGCGAGTTCCTGGAGAAAATGGAAAGCTCGCGGTATTTTTCAATCCCGCCGGCCGAGCCTGTGCCGGTGATTCTGGGCGTGCTCGGGCCCAAGGCAATCGCACTCTCCGCCGAAAAAGCCGACGGAGCGCATACCTACAACGTCACGCCCGAACATACCGCGCGCGCCCGTGAGATCCTCGGGCCGGACAAGGAACTCATCGTCGAGCAAAAAGTTCTACTGCAGGAAGATCCCGTCAAGGCCCGCGAGTTGGCAAAAAGCGCCCTCGGTTTCTATGCCCGCGCTCCGGGCTACCGCAATGCGTGGAAGACGATGGGCTTCAGCGAAGAGCAGATCGATGCTGCCGACCACGCCTGGCTCGACGGCATCGTCGCCTGGGGCAATGCCGCGAAGATTCGCGCACGCATTGACGAGCATTTCGCTGCCGGTGCCTCGCAGGTTTTGCTCCACCCGCTGCATCCCGAACTCGGCATGGGCCTGCTCGACGAAAATACCCTGGAAGTCTTCGCGCCAAATCGATGACAAAAGCCAGGCAGAGAGGCCGGCAAGCGGCGGCCGCGCTCCTGGGGCTTGTGGCCGCCCTCCTCGTGGCATCACCTGCGGTGGCCGAGCGGCCCTTTGCACGCACGGAGACACGCGAGGATTGCGCGCATTATGACGCGCTGAAGCAGCCGTTTTTCGGCGACCTCCATATTCATACCAGCCTCTCGCAAGACTCCTTCATCTCCAGCCAGCGCAACGGCCCCGACGCGGCCTACCGCTATGCGCGCGGCGAAAGCATCGTGCTGCCCGACGCCCAGGCCCGGCAGAATACGCGCGCCCGGATCGGTCGTCCGATCGATTTCGCCGCCGTAACCGACCACGCTGAATATTTCGGCGAGATGAATCTCTGCACTACCGACCCAGCCCGGCTCGCCTGGTGGTGGCCGCATTGCGTCCTGACACGCGCATCGAACCTCTGGGTCCAGCTCGTCGCAATCAATTGGTGGGGCAAGCTGGGCGGGCGCGGCGGTGGCCGCGAGCGCTCGTTTGTCTGCACGCTCGGCGATTGCGAAAGCGCCGCCGCCGACACCTGGGGGACAATCCAGGCGGCCGCCGAGGCAGCCTACGACCGCTCTTCGCGCTGCTCGTTCACCACCTTCGTCGCCTACGAATTCACCGACGCGCCGGACTCCTCCAATATGCACCGCAACGTCATCTTCCGAAACCAGCATGTGCTCGAGAAGCCGATCTCGGTCTACGATACCGGCCCCATGGGCTTCGTGCGGCTCTGGGAGAAATTACGCGAAAAATGCATCGAGGGAGACCAGGGCTGCGATGTCTTGGCCATCCCGCATAACCCCAACCTCTCGCGCGGTCTTATGTTCCGCGACCCGCTGACACCCGAAGAAGCTGACGAGCGCCTCTTCTTCGAGCCCATCGTGGAGCTGATCCAGCACAAGGCAAGCTCGGAATGCCGTTTCGACCGACGGGCCGGCCGTGGCCTCCAGACCAAAGACGAACTCTGCGATTTCGAGCAGGCCGGGACCGACAACCTCACAATGCTCGCCAACGTCAATGGCGAAATGCGTAGCGAGACGGGCATGCCGGTCGCGATCGAATCCTTCCCACCGCGCAATATGGTGCGCAACGCCTTGAAAGATGGGCTCGCGCTGGGCCAGCAAAGCGGCACCAACCCCTTCCGTATGGGCTTCATCGGCAGCACCGACACCCATAGCGCCACCGCCGGCGGCACCGAGGAGGCGAATTTCGTCGGCCATATCGGGCGCCGCGACGCAGGCTACCGCAAGATTCAGGACCATATCGTCTCCAACCCCGGTGGGCTCGCCGTCATCTGGGCCGAGGAGAACTCGCGTGACGCTCTTTTCGCCGCCCTGCGCCGCCGCGAAGCCTACGCAACCAGCGGGAGCCGTCCGATCGTGCGCTTCTTCGGCGGCAGCCGACTGCCCCTCGACCTCTGTGACCAGCCCGACAGCATCGCCCGTGCCTACGACAAGGGCACGCCCATGGGCGGGATGCTCGAGGCCACCAAGGAAGCGACGGCGCCGCGCTTTCTCGTCAGCGCCCTCAAGGATAGCGGCACGCCCACCCACCCCGGCCTCGATCTTGCGCGCGCACAGATCATCAAAGGCTGGGTCGACGCATCTGGCGTGACCCATGAGCGGGTCCATGATGTCGCCACCAGCGGCCATCAGGGCGCCTGGGTCGACGAGGATACCTGCGCGCCCGTGGGGCGCGGCGCCGCATCGCTTTGCACAATCTGGCAGGACCCCGATTTCGACCCCGCGCAGCCGGCCTTCTACTACCTCCGCGTGTTGGAGAACCCGAGCTGTCGCTGGAGCACACATACCTGCATGGCCGCGGGCGTGAATCCCTTCGCCGGCGATTGCACTGCCCAGGCCAACCTCGCCAGCGCGCGCGCACGCGACGAGGAGAACGCCACGGGCGAGGCCTTCGCCAATTGCTGCCTCGACCCGGCCGACGAGGCCTTCTATTCGCCGGTGATCCAGGAGCGCGCCTGGACCTCGCCGATCTGGTGGGAGCCCCTGCCGGCAGCCCCGCTCGAGCCAGCCAGACAAAACAAGAAGCGGGGCTGAAAATGGCACCGACCCACATAGCCACGCAAAAGCCCGGCCTGCGCGAGCGCAAGAAGCGTGCGACCCGCGCGGCCATCCTGAAGGCCGCCAGCGACCTCTTTGCGCGCGACGGCTTCGAGGCCACCAGCGTCGAGAAGATCGCCGAACAAGCGAACCTCTCGCGCCAGACCTGCTTCAATTATTTCTCCACCAAGCCCGCCATCGCTGCCGCCTTGAGCGAAGCCATGCTGATCTCGATTCAAGACGCCGTGGCCGAAGCGCGCGCCGTACCGGCGTCGACCGCCGAGCGTCTCGGCATGCTCTTCACGAAGTTGGCTGACGGCGCCGAAGCCGACCCGCAGACGGCCCATTTTCTCGTCTGCGAGGCTGTCGTCACACCGCGTGACCAGGCCACCCGCCGCAAAATCGCCAGCCGCGTACACGCGACCTTCGAGGCGCTGCTGCAAGACGGGCTCGATGCCGGTGACCTCCGACGCGACTACGAACTCGCCCACCTCGCACGCATCGTCTCGGCCGGACTCGGCGAGTGCATGGTGACGTGGGGCGTAAACCGCCGCCACCCCCTGCGCCGCGACCTCGAAGAGACGGCGCGCTTCCTCGGCGAGACGCTCAGCCGCGCCGCCGAAACCCGACCGCCGCGCCGCCGCCGCTGATAAAAGAGGCGACGGCGCAGCGAGGGTATTCGGTTATTTACCGGACCACTTCGGCTCGCGCTTCTCGGCAAAAGCGCGCGGGCCCTCCTGGGCATCCGCGCTCATGAAAACGGTACCGAGATGCGGATTCTGGGCCTCCCATGCATCGGCCTCGACCATCCCGCGTGTGCTGCGGATGACCTGTTTGCTGGCCGCCACAGCCAGCGGCGCGTTCTTCGCGATTTGCTCGGCCAACGCCAAGGCCGCCTCGACGGCTTTGCCCGGCTCGGCCAGTCGCGCCACCAGCCCGACTTCCTTGCCCTGCTCCGAGCTGATCGGCTCAGCCGTCAGCGCCATTTCCATGGCGACGGCGTAGGGAACACGGGCGGGCAGGCGGAAGAGCCCGCCACCGGCCGCGAAGAGCCCGCGCTTGACCTCGGGGATACCGAGCTTGACGCCCTTGGCCGCGACGATCAGATCACAGCTGAGAGCGATCTCAAGGCCGCCGGCCAGGGCAAAGCCCTCGACGGCCGCGATCAGAGGCTTCTTTGCGCCCTCGCGCAAAAATACGTCAAAGCCCTTCGGCGGCCCTTCGGTCGCAAAAGCCTTGAGGTCCATACCGGCACTGAAGCCGCCATCGGCACCCGTGAGCACGATGGCCGTGATGCCCTCGTCTTCGTCGGCCTCCTTGATTGCCGCAACCAGCGCAAGGCCGAGTTCGCTATTGATCGAGTTCTTCGCCTTGGGACGGTTCAGCGTCAGCAGACGCACCCGTCCGTGAGTCTCCTGCAAAAGTACATCAGACATTTTCAGACTCCCTTCACTTCGGCGGCATGCGAATGCCGCCATCGACGCGCAGCACTTCGGCATTCATATAATCGTTGGTGATGAGCTCGACGACCATGGAGGCGAGCTCCTCGCCGCTACCGAGACGCTTCGGGAAGAGCACGTTACGGCCGAGATTGGCCTTGAAATCCTCCGAAGCCGGGCCCTCGCCGTAAATCGGCGTATCGATCAGCCCCGGTGCGATTGTGTTGACGCGGATGCCGATGGCAGCCAGGTCGCGGGCTACCGGCAAAGTCAGGCCGACGATGCCGCCCTTGGACGCCGAGTAGGCGGCCTGGCCGATCTGCCCATCAAAGGCAGCAACCGAAGCGAGGTTCACGATGGCGCCGCGCTGGCCGTCGGCGTCAAGCGGTTCCTGTTTCGACATGGCTGCTGCGGCCAGACGTATCACGTTGAACGTGCCGATCAGGTTCACCTTGATCACGAAAGCGAATTGGTCAAGCGGAAAAGGCACGCCGTCACGGTTGACCGTGCGGCTCGCGCTGCCGAGACCGGCGGCGTTCAACACGGCGCGGATCGGGCCGAGCGCCTGAGCGGCTTCCACCGCCGCCTGCACCTGAGCTTCGTCCGAGACATCGGTTTTCACGAAGGCGCCGTTCAATTCGGCGGCAATCGCTTTACCCTTCTCTTCGTTCAGGTCGCAGATGAGGGGACGCGCGCCGAGTTTGGCAAGCTTACGAGCGCTGGCGGCGCCGATACCCGAGGCACCACCGGTGATGAGAGCTGAGGCTCCTTTGAGTTCCATGAATCAAATCCTTTCAATGAGGGTCGCGTTGGCCATGCCACCGCCCTCGCACATGATTTGCAGACCGAATCTACCGTCGGTCCGCTCCAGTTCGTTGAGCAAAGTCGCCATCAGCTTGGTGCCCGAGGCCCCCAGCGGATGGCCGAGCGCGATCGCGCCACCGTTCACATTGACTTTTTCGATGTCGGCACCCATCTCTTTGCGCCAGGCCAGCACGACCGAGGCAAACGCTTCATTGACTTCAAAGAGGTCAATCTCGTCAATCGAGAGTCCGCTTTTCTTGAGAATCTTCTCGGTCGCGGGAATCGGACCGGTGAGCATTTTGACCGGGTCCGAGCCGGCGACGGCGAAGGAATGGAAACGCGCCCGCGGCTTGAGGCCCAGCTCTTTGGCCTTCTCGGCGCTCATGATGAGCACGGCCGATGCCCCGTCACAGATCTGCGAGCTATTGCCCGCCGTGACGCGTCCGTTTTCCTGGAAGGCCGGCTTGAGGCCGGAGAGGATCTCGGCGGTCGTACCCGGGCGGATTCCTTCATCATGCTTGACGACGAATTCTTTGCCTTCCTCATCGGTGACCGTCACGGGAATGATCTCGTTGGCGAAGCGGCCTTCATCGCGCGCGCGCTCGGCGCGTTGCTGCGAAAGCGCACCGAACTCATCGAGCTCTTCGCGCGTGATGCCCCATTGGTCGGCGATCATATCGGCACCGATGCCCTGCGGCGGTAAGCCGGTCTCCTTGTAGCGGTCGATCATTTCTTGCGGGAAAGGAAATTTCATTCCCTTGACGATCGACGCGCCCATCGGCACCTGGCTCATCACTTCGGTGCCGGCGGCGACAACCACATCATACACGCCAGCCATGACGCCCTGGGCGGCAAAATGCATCGCCTGCTGCGAGCTGCCGCATTGGCGGTCTACCGTGGTGCCCGGCACCGACTCCGGCCAACCCGCCGCCAGTAGCGCGTTGCGCGCAATATTCACCGACTGCGGCCCGACCTGCATGACGCAGCCCATGATGACATCGTCGACCAGCGCGGGATCGAGGTTGTTGCGCGAGGCAATCGCGCTGAGCACCTGGCCGGCCAACGCCGCCGGATGCTGGTCTTTGAGTCTTCCATTGCGACGACCGCCCGGGGTCCGGACTGCGTCAATAATCACTGCTTCCTGCACGATGAGTCTCCTTACTTTCTGTCCGCACCGACCGCCCCGCCGCGAAACACACGCGAAGCAGGGCCCCGAAGGGACACCTCTCGACTAATAAGCCCGCCAAAAGCCCGCAACTTGCACGCGACCGAGCCGTTTGCAGAAGCGTCCGAACCGAGCGTCGATAGCCGAGCCTTGACTATATGACCCGATCCGGTCATATATAGTTCCATGAAGCGGGCTCTCATCAGCGAATTCAAGGCTCATTTGAGCGCGTACGTCGCGGAGGTCAGGAGCGGCGAGTCCGTGATTGTCTGCGACCGGCGCACGCCGGTCGCCCGATTGGTGCCCTACGAGGAAGCGGGGCTCGGCATCCGCATTCGGCATGCGACGGCCTCGCCCGAAGAGACGCGCCAGGTCCGCGGAGTCTCACCCCGCGAGTCCATCAACATCGTCGCGGAGCTGCGCCTGGACCGCGACCGCCGGTGATCCTCTTTCTGGACACCAGCGTGTTGCTTCGCGTGCTCCTGAACCAGCGCCCGCTCCTCCCCGAATGGGCGACGTGGACGCGCGCCTATGCAAGCGAGATCCTCTTGGTCGAGGCACGGCGAGCCGTCGACCGCCATCGCTTGGCTGCGAACCTGAACGACTCCCAAATTACCCAAGCCCATGCAGCATTGCGCAGCATGGAGAACGGGCTAGAAATCGTCAGCCTCGACCGGGCTATCCTGGAGCGCGCTTCGCTGCCCATGCCCAGCGCTGTCGGAACTCTCGACGCCATCCACCTCGTGAGCGCTCTCTTCGTTCGCGAGATGCGCGAGCCGGACCTGCAATTCGCAACCCATGACCACGAATTGGGCCGCGCCGCCCAGGGCTACGGCTTCACCTATCTCGGCCAGGACACCTGACGCCGGGGCCACGCGCGGCTGCGGTCGTTCATGCCGAGAGGGCGCGAGCTTCGAGCAGGCGAGAGGCGCGGCGATTGCCAGGGAAGAGTGGGAGGAGAGCGCGGGCTTCGCGATCGCGGCCCAAGTTCACCAACGCGTAGACCAAGGCCTGACGCCAGAGGTCGCCCTGCGCGTCGCTGCCGCCGAGACGCGGAAGCTCAGGGAACACGCCAAGGAGACTCCGGACGACGCCCGCCGAGTCGCCCTGGGCGGCCGCGACTCCCGCCTCGATGGCCGGGATACCGACCTCCCCCCAGACACGTCGGCGCGCCTCGCTGCCTTCACGGCCGGCACGGGCAGCACTCGCGCGCAGTTCTTCCAACGCGCTGCTGCCTTCAGCGCGCGAAAAGGCATAGGCATGGTGCGCGCTTACGAAGGGCAACAAGGCGTCGCCGGCCAGCGGCGCGCAAGCCGCGGCGATTTCTGCCCAGAGGCCACCGCGGACCTGGCCACCGTCCATCTCAATGCGCCAAAGAAGCGAGATCGTATCGGTTTGTTCAGTGATCGACTCGGTCAAGGCGCCCCAGATCCGGCCGTCGAGAAGCGCGAGGCTGCCCTCGGTGTCGCCAGCCTGCAGGCGGAGCAAAGCGAGGTGCCAGCTATTATGGCCGTGGATCGTCGGGCCAGGCTGGTTCCAGGTGGACAAGAAGGCGTTCTGCTCGGCGAGGCCGCTCTCAATATCATCATTGACGAGCGCGATATGGGCCAGCGCATGATGCGCCCACGGCGTTGCATAATGAAGCTTGATGGCGTGCTCAGCGTGGCGCCGCGCCTCGTCGTAATTACCAGACAACTCGTTGGCGAAGGCCCGCATGGCGATGATGTCGCTTGTGTCCGCGTTGGCCTCGGCGATGCGCTCCATATGGGCAAGGAAACGTGCGGCCTGAAAATGCTGACCGACAATAAATTGGTTGAACTCGCATGATTTCGCAGCGACCTGATCGCGAGGGAACGACTCGGTGATGCTCTCGAACATATCCATCGTCGCTTCGGGGTCGCCTGCGAGCCAGAGCTTCGCTGCCGCCAAGAGCTGCGCCTCGCGCCCGCTGATGCCCGCACGGACCGTCTCGGCGCGCTCGATCCAGGGGATCGCCTGGGCATAGGCGGCGCGCGTTGCGCCATGCAGCCAGAAAAGCGCGGCGTAGATCTGCAGGAGCGCGCAACCCGGCGCCTCCAAGGCGGCATCAAGGACGAAATCGGCGCCACCCTCCATACGGATCAGGCGCGCGCGGAAACGGTCGACGGCCTCCACATCCGTCGCGTTGGCGCCGGTAACCACATAGCCCCGAGAGCACTTCAGCATCCCGCCCATCCTCACCGACCACGACACTTCACGCAATCACTCACGCAATATTCGAGGCGCGCCCGAGAGGTTCGGAGACTGCAAGTACCGGAGGTGGGACTCGAACCCACACTTCCGTGAAGAAACCGGATTTTGAATCCGGCGCGTCTACCAATTCCGCCACTCCGGCCGGCACCTACCCCGTGAGGGGTACGGGAAGGACACGCTCTTCGCCAATGCTGCGCCGCCTGCTCGAAGACGCCGCCCGCCTACCGCTCGCTATTTCGGCTCGCCGATCACGATGACCTTCTCGTGCGAGACCCCCTGCGCCTCGCATAGCGCCCGGTAGACGCCGAGGACGCCCTGGGCATCGACCACGCCGACGACGCGACCTTCTTCGTCCATATTGATATTGGCACCGTTGATAGCAAACCAGACTTCGGTATCGCCTTCGTTGTCTTCCGATACCATCAGCGTATGCACCGAATGAGCGGGCTCGTAGAGATACGAACCAGCGCGATTCACGTCATCGGGGTACTCTTTATAGTACCAACTCCCGCTATGGGTCACCGCGAATACGGGGCCCGTATGGTAATGCTTCTGCACCTTATAGCCCGGCGAGAAGCGAGTATTGATCACCCAAAGGCCTTGGTTCAGATCGACCTGGAGCAATTGCAGGGTGCTGCCGTCGCCGAGGTCGACAAAGGGCAGGTCGTCCTTGCCGATATGCATTGCCTCGGTGAGGCCGTGCGTCGGCAGCGTCGCGCCGGCCTGCAGCAATTCGGCCATATCGGGTTGTTCATCTGTAGTTGCCATTTTCCACTCCTTCGCTGCGACAGCGTCTATGTGAGCGCGTCTATAGCAGGCCGGGTGCAGAGGTTATAAGATCCTCCATGATGTCGCGGACCCCTACCCTTTCCCTGCGGCGGCCCGGAACCTGCGCCGCGCTCTTTCTCGCTCTCGCCCTGGTCGCTGTGGCCTGCACGAAGGACGACCCGACGCTTGAGCCGGCCGACAATCCGCGCCTCAAGGCACCGCCCCCACCACTACGCGAACTGGGCCATACGGAGACCCGCAACGTTTTCTGGGGCGACCTGCATATTCATTCCAGCCACTCTTTCGACGCCTATACGCTCGGCGTACGCGCCCTGCCCGAGGAGGTCTACGTCTATGCCAAGGGCGGCACGATCGAGCATGCACTCGGCTACCCTATCCGCGCCTGGCGGCCTCTCGACTTCGCCTCTGTCACCGATCACGCCGAATTCCTCGGCGCCGCACGCGCCCGCGACGAGGCCGAGGGCGACACCGAACTGTCGCTGCGCGAAATCATGCAGACCGGCAATCCGCTGCGCATCACGGCCAATTTTCTCTATACGATACTGACAAAAATGGGCAGCTCGGAGACGCGCCGGGAAGCCTTCGGCGGCGGCGCTACGGATGTCTCGCGCAGCGCCTGGGAAGATATCATCGCCACCGCAGAGCGGCATAATGAGCCCGGCCGTTTCACCGCCTTCCTCGGCTACGAGTGGACCTCGATGCCGCAGGAGAAGAACCTCCACCGCAATATCATCTACCGCTCGGCGCAGGTGCCGGACTTCCCGGTGAGTTCGCTCGACTCCGACAATCCCGAGGACCTCTGGCGTGCCCTCGAGGAACAGCGCCGTCAAGGCATGGAGATGATCGCCATCCCGCATAACGGCAACGTGAGCGGCGGCAAGATGTATGATCGCGTCCAATTCGACGGCTCCCCTCTGAGCGAGAACTACGCGGCCACCCGAATGCGCAACGAGCCGATCAGTGAAATCTTTCAGGTCAAGGGATCGTCCGAGACCCACCCCCAACTCTCCGACAAAGACGAGTTCGCCGGCTTCGAGATTCTCGACCAGTTGCTCAGCGCCTCGGGCGCGTTCAGCGAACCGCGCGGCAGCTATGCGCGCGATGCCCTGCGCAGCGGCCTCGAGATGTCCTCCCGTCGCGGGTTCAACCCCTACCGCTTCGGTGTCATCGGCAGCAGCGACTCGCATAATGCGAGCTCTTCAGTGGAAGAAGACAATTACCATGGCAAGCTGCCGATGATTGACGGCACCTCGGGGCTGCGCCTGGGCGAAACCATGCTTCTGCCCGCGAGTCAGAACCGGGCGCGGCGCTGGAGTGCCGCCGGCTTGGCCGCCGTCTGGGCGGAGGAAAATACCCGCGCTTCACTCTTTGATGCCATGCGCCGCAAGGAGACCTACGCCACCTCCGGGCCGCGTATCACCTTGCGCTTCTTCGCCAGCCGCGACTTCCCCGCCGGGATCCTGGACGATCCCCGGCAAGTGGAAAAAGCACTCGCACGCGGCGTACCGATGGGCGGGGAATTGCCGCCGGGCGAAGCCACCCCGAGCTTTCTCGTCACCGCGTTGAAGGACCCGCTGGGTGCGAACCTCGATCGCATCCAGATCATCAAAGGCTGGGTCGATGGCAAAGGGCAGAGCTTCGAGCGCATCTACGATATCCAAGCCTCGGGCGGCCGAGTGCCCGATGCTACGACGCACCGCGTGGGCCCTGTCGGCAATACGGTCAACGAGACCGAGGCGAGCTTTACCAATACGATTGGCGCCGCCGCGCTCAAAGCCCTATGGCGCGACCCCGATTATATCGCCGGGCAGGAAGCCTTCTATTACGCCCGCGTGCTTGAGATTCCTACGCCGCGCTGGTCAACCTACGATGCGCGAGATTGGGGTATTGACGCGCCGACACCCACGTCAATTCAGGAACGCGCCGTCTCCTCGGCCATCTGGCTGCAGGCGCGCTCGGCGCCCCGGGCAGGCTAAGCTTCGGCCGCGTTGGCTCTGAGCTTCCCCACCGCGACGCAAAGAAAGACGGCACATAAGGTTTCAATCGTGATCGGCATGACAGCGAAATCAGCGCCGTGAACCAGCGCGGCCATCGTTCGCATGATGGCCGCCAGACCCAGCAGTAGCGCGCCGCCATAGAGCCATTGCGCCTGGCCCGGGTAGGTCCCCATCGCGATCATCGTGCCGACGGACAGAAAGAAGGCCGCGAAGTCTCCGATCTGCGTGCTGCGGCCGATGCCGTCGAGCAATGGCATGCCCAGAGAGGCGGCCGCACCTCTCGGGTCGATGATCCAGTTCAATCCCTGCACGAGAAAGAAAAGGGCGAGGAGTTGGGTGATGATCTTCCAGGCTTTCATGAACGTTCTCCAAATTTTACTTGCGGATCATTGGCGATTTGCCGATGCACAAAGCTGAGCCGGTTCAAGCCGGCGGGATGCGGGCCAGCAATGCATCGGGCCGCGGCCGGATGCGGTAATTTTCCGTGACATCAACCCAGATAACCCGACCGCCCTCGACAAAATAGGTGGCCGGACGAGGCACATCCGTGCCTTCGATAGACGCGCCGGTGTGGCGCAAGGAGAGCGCGTCGGTCAGTTCTAGGTTCGGGTCGGAGAGGATCGGAAACGAGAGTCCGAGGTCAGCCACAACACCCGCGTTCTGCTCGACCGTATCGGGCGAGATGGCGATCACCTGCACGCCGCGCTTCGTGAAATCATCTATCTGTGACTGCAGACCCTGCAGCTCCGAACGACAGAAAGGTCACCAGAAGCCCCGATAGAAGACGATCAGCGCGCGCTTCTCGCCCGCCATACCGAGGTGGAAAGCATCGCCTTTATCGTCGAGCAGAATCAGCGCAGGGAGTTCGGTGCCGGGCCCCGCCGCCAAATCGGTTGCCGGCATCTGGGCGGAGAAAACGAAGGAGTACCAGGCGAGCAAGGCTGCCGGCAGCAAGCTTACGCCCACCGCAAGCCGCGCCACTCCCGCACGCCAGCCCGTGCCGGGACTCGCGCGCATGCCGGAGAACGCCAAAGCGATACCGGCGGCGATGACAAGGAAATTCAGCCAGGGGAGATCACGCGTGAGCGGCCAGCGGTAGAAGATGGTGAAATACGTCACCAATCCGATCACCGCGACGAGAGGCCCCAGCCAGACGCCGCGTGCCAGCCTGCCCTCGCGTGCCACGCTCCTGCCCTACCATGCGGGCCGACCAATGCGGAAACGGGCCGGCCCCGAGCACCACCCACGGCCACGCCAGCAGACCTGGGGGCCGCATGATAAGCCCGAGCGTGCCCTCCGCGCGCGATACCCGCGGCCTCTGCCGCGTCTGCAGCAAGGAACACCGCCTGCCCGCTTCGGCCGAAGCGCTTGCGGCGGCACGCGGCCTGCAATCTGAACTCCAAGGCTCGAAGCTCTTTGCCAAGGAGGGCAAGATGCTCGGCGTATTGGTGGGCCGCGACCCGAGCGGCGCACAGACGGAGCTACGCGCCTTCTCGGGGATGCTGGCCGGTGCCACCTTCGCACCCGGATTCGTCGGACCGACCCGTAGCGGCAACCTGACCGCGACCGAGGAGGAACGGACGCTGCACGGGCTGCGCACGCTCAGCGAGAAGATCGAAGCACTCTCCCCGGACGGCGTGCGCGCCGCGATCGCCGAGCGCACGCGAGACTTCGACGCGGAAATCGCCATGCGGGAGACCGAACGCGCCCAACGCAAAGACTCGCGCAGGAGTGAGCGCGCGCAGCTTGCGAAACAAGCGTCCGACTCCGCAACGACCGCACGTCTGACCGAACTCGACCTCGAGAGCGGGCGTCTACGCGCCGCCTTGAAGACTCTGCGCCGTGACCGACGCGACTCCATCCGCGAACTCCAAGAAGAACTCTCGACACGCATCGAGCAGCGTCTGGCATTGCGCCGCGAGCGCGCCGCGCGTTCACGGGAGTTGCAAGCCGCCATGCATGCCGCGCATGGCCTGCTGAACTTCCGTGGCCTCTACCAGCCCGTGCGCACATTCTTCCCGGGCGGCGCCGTGCCGACCGGGAGCGGGGAATGCTGTGCCCCCAAGCTACTCCAGGAGGCCGCCCTGCGCGGCATCCGGCCCACCGGTCTGGTCGAATTCTGGTGGGGCCCGAGCCCGGCCTCGACCGAGCGCGAGGCGGGCGTCTTCTACCCACCGTGCGAGGAAAAATGCGGCCCGATCCTGGGCCACCTGCTCTGCGGGCACGAGCAGCCGGAGCCACCCATCGCGGTGATTTTCGAAGACGAAGATCTCCTCGTGATCGACAAGCCCGCCGGGCTGCTCTCTACCCCGGGCCGGCATCTCGAGGCGCGCGATTGCGTCGAGACAAGATTACAACTACTCCGCCCCGAAGACGCCTTCCTGCGCGCGGCGCATCGCCTCGACCAAGCCACCTCGGGGATCCTCGTGCTGGCCCGCAGCCCCGACGCGCTGCGCCAGCTGCAAGCGGAGTTCACCGAGCGCCGGGTCGAGAAAGAATATATCGCATGGGTTCGAGACCGCCCGAGCACGGCCGAGGGGCGCATCGAGTTGCCGCTCTGCGGCGACCCCGCCAACCGGCCGCGCCAGCGAGTCGACCCGGACCATGGCCGCCCAGCCGTCACCGACTGGCGGGTGCTTGCGGAGACAGCCGATCCAGATGGCGTCGCAAGATCCCGACCGAACGCGGCCCAAGCCAACGGGCTTGAGACAATTCGCTTTGCCACCCGCCTGATTCTGAGCCCGCGGACGGGCCGCACGCACCAGCTTCGCGTCCACCTGGCCGACCCGCGCGGCCTTGGATCGCCCATTGTCGGCGACGCGCTCTACGGCGGTCCGCCGGCCGAGCGGCTCATGCTGCACGCCCAGCGGCTCAAGATCCGCCACCCTCGCAAGGGTACCCCACTTGAGTTTTTCGCCCCTGATCGGCTTCTCGGAAACAACTAGACGTCCAGCCAAAAAATAATTCTTGCACCCTATCCGGCAACGATGCCACGGCAGATCAGGTCGATGGCCGCTTCGAGCAATCCGGCGCTGGCCGTGATCGCGTGGCCGTCGAGCGATGCCTCGACGACGGAGAAATGCAGTAATTCGATGGCGCGAGTGGTTCCTTCGACATCGAGATCCTGGCGCAGTTCCTTGCTCTGGATGCCCTCGCGCAGCAGCCCGCGCGTGGTCTCCAGGCTCGCCTCGCGCGCCTTGCGAAAGCGCTCAGCGTAGCCGGATCGCAGCAAGCGGTGGTCACGGCGCAGGATCGCTCCGAGCACGGGCCGTTCGCGGGCAAAAGCCACCGCGGCGCGGATGCGCCCGGCGAGCCGCTCGCAGACCGTGCCACTGGCGGAACTCGCCTCGCCTGTCCGTTCCTCCCAGGTGGCGAGCGCGTCGGCCAGAACCGCCTCGACCAGGAGGTCCTTGCCCTCGAAGTGCTTGTAGATAAAGGGCTTCGAGACGTCGGCCGCCACGGCGATCTCGTCCATCGTGGCGCCTTTTACGCCGCGCTCGGCAAAGCAGCGCCCGGCCGCTTCAAGAATCCGCTCGCGACGGCGAAGATTCGCCTTGGTTTGGGCTGGGCGCCGCGGGGCTGAGATGTTCTTCGGCATCGGCGAACTCGTAGCGGAAGTCATGTTCATTTCCAGCTCACCTGCCTCAAAAGCGGTAGCTCAACTCGGCACCGAAGGTCCGTGGCTCTTCATAATACTGCAAGGTCAGGCCGAAAAAATTGGCGATCGGGGTGCTGTTGCCGAAATATGTTTCGTTGGTCAGGTTCTTTCCCCATAGCGCCACCTCCGCTGCTCCATCGTTGAAGGAATAGGCAAGGCGTGCACCGATCCGATTGTAGCCGCGATGGCGCGCCGCTTCGAGTTCCGGGCCCGCAAACCTCTGGGAACTCTGGTAGGACCAGTCGATACGTGGGGTCAGCCATCCGTCAAGCCAGAGCGGCCCCGCAAGTTCGAGCGGCAGCGAGTATTGGATCGCAAGGAAGGTCTGCAATGCCGGTGTTTCGTCAAAGGTCTGGCCGGAGCGATCGATCGGCTCGCCGCTGAGGTCGCTGATCCCGAGGAACTCGTCGAAACGCGCATCGATCAGGCCGACCGAACCCGTCACATCGAGGCCGTCGAAGGGAATGGCATGGATTTCGAGCTCGACGCCCTTTGTCGTGGCGCGTGCCGCGTTCAAGGTGAGCTGGATGATATTCGGCACACCATCGCCGTCCGGCTCGCCGATTTCGCGGATGGAGGTGACTTGAATATCATCGTATTTGCCGAGAAATAAAGAGAGATTGACCGTGAGCCGGCGGTCGACACCGATCAGTTTCGTGCCGATCTCGAATGAGTTCATCGTCTCCGGAGCAAAGGCTTCGAGCCCGCCGCTCTCGGTGGCTCCGAGCGCATTGAAGCCGCCGCCACGGAAGCCCTGCGCGTAGGTGAAATAGACCATCAGATGGTCGATAGGCGTCCCATCGAGATGAGCATCAGGAACGATGGCCGCGATACTCCCCATCGGTGTCCACGCCGAGAAGGTCTGCGCTCCGCTGCCTGCAACATCCGGGACCGCATCCGGAAGGAACTCGCCGGTCGCCGGGTCGATCGCACGGCCGTCCGCCGTCAACGCTTTTTTTTCAGTCGTATAGCGCATCCCGGCCGTCAGGCTGAGCCACTCGGTCGCATCGAAGCTCGCCTGTGAATAGAGCGCCCAATTCCAATTATCGGTGCGAGTCCGCGTGCGTGTATATCGGTCCAGAACACCCGGAAAGGCGACCAGCACCTGATCGATCTTCGCCTCCTCCCAATACCCGAAGGCACCCCCAACAAAGGAGAGCCTGTCGTCGAACGCCTGCAGGTTCAGCTGGAGCTCCTGGCTGATCTGCCGGGCGAAACCGGGACTACCATCGGTAGGGCTACCGCCCGCGGTAGAGAGTCGGATGACGTCGAGGCTCGTGCCATCCGAGTCGGAACGAAGCCGTGGAATCTGCTCGCGCCACGAGGTGATCGACCTCAGGCTCAGATCCTCGAAAATGCCCAGTGCACCGGGCTCCCAGGCAGCCGTGAGCCAGGCGCCGTAGCTTTCGTTATCCACCAATTGCGCCACATTCGACGCGACACGGAAGGGCTCCGATTTCCGGCATGCATCGGCCCAGCCGGGCGCCAAATTCTGCAGGCCGGCTTCCTGAACGAACACACAACGGCCGCCTCGACCCCGACTCCGGCTACGCGCCCAGCTGCCGGTCAGGTCCACCACGAAATCGTCGTGCGGTAGGTAGCGCAGGGTGCCCACGAAGTTCAGTGCATCGTAGTCCGAAAGGTATTCGTCGCGCGACGCGTTGTAGACGTAACCCGATCGCGAATTCGAACTGAAGGCGACCCGCGCCAGCAGCCGCTCCTCGACCAGCGGCAGATTCAGCATCATGCGCGCATTCAGTAAATCGAAATTGCCCGGCCGCACGAAGGCAAAGGCTTCCAGTTCCTCGTGCGGTTTGACCGTAGAGATATTGATCGCCCCGCCAACCGTATTCTTGCCGAAGAGGGTCCCCTGCGGACCGCGCAGAACCTCGATCTGCTGCACATCGAGCACATCGATCAGGGCACCCGGCGCCCGGGCGAGAAAGACGCCATCGACATAGATGCCGACGCCCGGATCAAATTGCACGGAGGCGCGCGGCGTACCAATGCCACGGATGCGCACCAGCGCATCCTGCCCTTCCGGCGTGCGACCGAAGGAGAGGTTGGGCACGAGCTGCTGAATATCGTCGAGCCTGGTTACCCCGTTTTCACGCAGGCGGGCCTCGCCCAATGCAGTCACCGAAATCGGGGTATCCTCGATGAGCTCGGCACGCTTGCGCGCCTGGACGACGATCTCCTCAATCGCGGGCTTTTCCATCGATTCGACGAACTCGGCCGGAGCCTCGACCTCCTCTCCCAGCGCGGCCGGCGCAACCGTCAAAAGCGCCGTGCCGAGGGCGAGAGCGCCCAGGCCGTTCCGAATGGTGTGACTCCGGCTGAATAGAAACAACGATCTCATCTGCCTCACCCTCTTTCCCCATGTGGCGCGATCGTTTCGATACGAAACTCCAGAGCGCGGCCATCCCGCTCTACGAGAATCGCTATTCTACGCTCGACCTCGGCCCGATCAATCACGCGCTGCCAGGCCGCCAGGGAGTCGATTGGCTCCCCATCCATCCAGGTCAGCAGGTCTCCGTCCTTGAGACCGAGTTGGTCCCAGAAACTCGCTTCGGCAATCCGCCGGACGCGCAAGCCCTTGAGGCTGCGCTCGCCCGCCCTGCCCGGGCCGAATTCCGGGACCAGGGTAGCTTGCTGGAGAAGCTGCGGCCGCTCGCGCAAGCCGATATTTCGCCACAACGCCATCATTCCCTCTTGCTGCTCGCCAAGGCGTGCATGGTGGAGCAGGCCGAGCGATGCCGCATGAGCCCCACGCGGCGAACGCAGACGCGCGCCCAGCGCCGGTCCATCCAGGTCGAGGGGCAGCCTGGTCAGACCCGATGGCCCCTGCAGAACAACGTCCCGGGCGCCGATCTCGACAACAACGAAACCCGGATGTGTCGGCAAAGCCTCCCCGGCCTCAAGTACGTAACGCATCGATTCCCAACGATCCTCCAGGGTGGCCGCGCTGGCGGAAAGATCGTTTTCTTCGTGCCGCAAGGCGACGAGTCGGATCCGTGGCACAAGCTCCTGCGTACGCGGGTCTTCCGCCGCTGCCGCTGCTGGATCCGTCGCGTGGTCCGCAGCCATCCCTGCGACCAAGAGCGGGGAGGCGAACTCGGTCGGGACAACCTTGCGCATCAGCCGCGCCTCGAGGAGAAAAAAGGCTGCCTCGTCTGCCGAGAGGCCGGAGCGCACGACGAATGCGTCAAAACCGCGTCGCAGCCGCTCGTGCTCGCCGCGCAGATCGATCCGCCACGAACCCTGTTCTTTGCGAAAATACTGAAGCGCCCGATCCGGTCGATCGCTACGGCCCAATTTATAAAGGCGACCCTCCGCACGATCCTCGGACACGCGGACCTCACGCAGCAGGTCGCTGCGGCGCAGATCCTGCCCCAGGAAACCCGCCTCCAGCGCCAAGCCGAGCAATTCCGCGCTGCTCATGGCCCGCAGCGCATCGGCATCCGTCAGTCCGCGCAGCAACATGACCTGCAACTGCCGCAGTGGGCCCAGCAGCTGCAATTCATCGGCCGTTGCGTGAAGCGCCTGCTCTCGCACGGCCGGCCAATACTCTCTCGCGGAGCGACTCAGCAGCAACTCGCCGGCAGCACCGTCGCGTTCCCGAACAGCCGCGATCCACGCCTGCATGACCTTCTCGATGGCGCCGATCTCGACCTCCGGGCGCGACCCGGAAAAGGCGCCATGCCCCGTCAAGGGCAGGAGCAATTGGAGTCCCAGACTCAGATGGAGAAGCGCGCGCCGCCAGGGCCGGGAGGGCGAAGAACTCCTCATAGGTCGGCACTCAGTTTCGCGAGGGTCTGGAGACAAGCCGCCGACGCCGCCCGGGCGGCGTCCAAAGCGAGTGCATCGGGAAGCTCCGGCTGACGCTTGAGCAAATGCCCGCGAGCCTCTCGGCATTGGGTCGCGGCCGCCATTGCGGAACGCGAAAACTCGTCGGCGTCCGTCGCATCGAGCTCGCCCAGCATGGCTGCCTCGGTGATTTGTTTGCGGAACGCCTTGTCCAGATTCCAGGCCGCATAGCCCAGACGCGCGGCGGCCTCTTCGATCTCACAACCCCTGGTCACACAGAGGTTTTCAAGCGCAAACTCAACCAGACCAACGTCCATCTCGACCTGATTGTGCGCACTCTCCTGCATCGAAATCGGCTCGTAGATCGTGAGTCCCGACATCGGCTGTGGCACCTTCCACGCATCGGGCACGACACCTTCAGGCCCGATTTCGCCAGCCAGACCGAAATAGTTCAGCATCCTGCCCATATCGCGGATCTCGGCGAGCTCCTCCTGGCTCACATCGTCGGTCGCGACATCGTTGGTGTTGAAGAAATTATAGTTGCCCTGAAAGAGGTAATAGTAGAAGAGCGTGAGCAGCTCCGCCTTCTGCACGACGTAGCGCCCGGTCGTCGTGATCATCGCGTTGGCCTGCGAGACGCCGGGCTGCACCAGCTCCGGTCCGAATTCCTGGCCCGGCATGAGCTCGCCGGTCTTCGCATCGAAGGTGACCGGAACCATGCCGGTCGGGGTGAGCGACCCCAAGCGTACTTGTGAGCCAAGTATATCGCCGAGAAAATATGGATAGCCGACAGTCGCCGTGAAGGTCCATCGCGCGGGGTCCAGAATCGCACCGCCGATGAGGTCTGCGTCGGGCACGGTTCCCCAGAGAAAGGGGATCCAATGCGATTCCATATCGTCGGGCAATGCTTCCGCGGCAATCGCCTCCAGCACGGAATGGTCAGCCCGGCGAACGGTCTTGCCGTCGGGCGAGACGCAGGTGATCGTCCAGAGGTCGCAATAGAGGCCGTCAATCGTATTTCCAGGGGAGCCGAAGCTGTTGAAGTCGACAATGCCGGGGTCCGGCAACGCTTCTCCGGTCTCGACATCGGTGAAATTAACGCCGCCGGAGATATCCGAACCGTTCACGACCCGATAGTCCGGCGACAAGGTCGGCGAGGCACCGGTTTTGTTGTGAATGACCTGCTCCCAGGCCTTCTCGATGCCCCACCCTTCCTGCTCGTCGTAGGTGAAATCATAGGCAATGAGTCGCGCCTTGGCGGGCGATCCGACCGGGCCGGCGTAGGTGAAGATATAGCGCGCCCGCTCCGAGAGGCCGGGGATCGCCGGACGGACGGCCAGGTTATTGGGCTGCGGCGTCGTATTGTTGGCGCCGTAGGCAAGGCAGACCAGCCGGTCGAGTTCGCCTGATTTATCCAACTCGCCGCCACTGATCGCCATGAACATCCGGGAGAGCACGGGACAATCGCTCGCCGAGAATGGGTCGGGCTCTTTGACCACGACCGGCGTGCCATCGCGACGATCGAGCCAGATATGCCAGCCCGAGGCGAAGACATTACCGACGAGACCATCCTCGCCCTCATTGAGAAGGCGGAGGTCGTTGGAGGCGAGTGTGTTGCCGCTATAATCCGCAAAACGCGAGAACCAGATCCGTGCGCCGGTGTCCTGGTCGAGTTTCCATATTCCGTAATTGTCTGCGACATAAAGGCCGCCCTCTTCGTCGACCATCGGTGCCTGGATCCCCGCGCTCGATGCCACCGCAGTGCCGATACCGGCCAGGTCCGCGACGCCGTCGCCGTCGCTATCCTCGCTGGACCACTCATCGGTGCGCCAGACGACCTTACCCTTCAGGTCCAGCGCCACGACGGTCGAGGTGCCCCCCCCGCGCGGCGAGACCGCAATGATGAGACCGTTGGGCGCCTCGGTGCTGCCGTTGGTCAGCAAAGCAGAGATGGGCGGTGAGTCGGGTTCGGTCCAACTCAGGTATTGGCTCTGGCCGGCAATCCGTCGCCTCTCAAAGCTGGTCACCAGCGTAGAACCTGAATTGCGGTTGTCGCCCCAGGTTCCCATATAGGCCGAGTCAATGCTGCGCGGCCAGACCTTGCCATGCTCCTGTACTCCCCGATCCGAGATCGAGGTCGGCGCCGCCGGGGGAACGGGCTTGAGGCCTTGCCGCAGGGAACACCCGCCAGCCAGCACTACGACTGCCAAACACATCAGACCAACTCGCATTCTCCGGAATCTCCCCGCTATCGACATAAAACGGAACATACCCCGTTTACGATTTAAGTCAATTAGGTACGATTGTCCTGCTGCCCGGATCCGTTGTTGCCGAGGATCGTTTCCTCGATTTCTGACGTCCGCCCGACTTCCATCGCTGCGAATTCGCCCGCAGGCGAGGGCTACCGCCTCGCCGGGCCGCACTCGCTGGCGGGGCGATGCCCGCCTCCCCTACCGAGACCACCTGTGCTGAATCCGGGTTTCTACCTATTTACGGCCGACGCGAAAACAGTCATATTCACGGTACCCCGTGTTTGCCTGCCCCTCCATCTTCCTGCGCTACGGCCTCGCCGGCCTCCTGAGCGTGGGCCTGCTCACCTTCGCCGCGCCGGCTCCAGCCGAGCAAGTGCTATGCACCGACTGCACGGGGATTTCGGATTGCGTTCCGGTCTGCTGGAAATTCAACAATGCGCGGGGCGGTAAAGGGTATGAACTCGGCCGCCACGCTCCGGCAACGGCGCTGCATTGGGCCGGGCGAACACGATCCAGCCCGGCCAGCGCAGCCGACCCGGTACTCGAGCGTCTGATCCAGCGCATCGCCAGCCAGGCGAAAATCGACCCCGCGCTGGTGCACGCCGTGGTGCGCGCCGAGTCCGGCTTCGACCGCTTCGCGGTCTCACGCAAGGGCGCCCAAGGGCTGATGCAACTCATGCCCGATACCGCCCGCGAGGTTGGCGTCAAGAATCCTTTCATCGCCGAGCAGAACCTGCAAGGCGGCGTGGCCTACCTACGGCGCATGCTCGACCTCTTCGCGGGCAATACCCGACTGGCACTCGCCGCCTACAACGCGGGCCCCACCGCCGTTCTGGCCCATGGCGCCGTTCCGCCCTTCCCCGAGACCCGTCGCTACGTCGACAAGGTACTGGCCTTCCGCGACGAAATCCACGCCCGCCGATGAACGCTAGCGCCGATGCGCGCGGTAATGCTGGCCCTCCTGGGCCATGAAACCGCGCGCTTCCTCGCGAACTGCGGGGTCATCCACGTGGCCCAGGGCCTCGCGCATAAGCCCGAAAATGCCGAACCGCTCCCTCACGTCGACTGGCGGCGGGGCCTGATCCCTCCGGACACGGCCCCTGCAAGCCGAGCGGCGCAAGGCCCCCCGCTTGGCGCGGGGGTGGGCAGCGAGTAGGCTTCCGACGGTTCTGCCATGCGACGATTCCTCATTACGCCGGGTGCCGCGATTGTCTTCGCGGGGGTTGCGCTGCTCCTCGCCTGGCCCCTGCCCCTGATGATGGGGCACGGCATGGTCGCATCTGCCCCCGCGGCAGCCGACTCGTGGGCGCGCGCGGATTTTGACCTGACGGCGTGGATCCTTGCCTGGGGAACGCATGCCCTCAGCACGGCTCCCTCGACACTCTTCGCCGGCAACCTCTTTCACCCCGCCACCAATATACTGGCGGGATCCGAGAACCTCCTCGGCCTGCAACCCCTCACCGCGCCGCTATTTTTGCTGACCGGCAACGCGGTGCTGGCGCAGAACGGCGCACTCCTGATACTCGCCTGGCTCTCGGCCTTCACCACCTTTCTTGCCCTGCGCCGCTGGACAGGGCTGGCCGGCCCCGCACTTCTGGCCGGATTGCTCTTCGGTTTCGCGCCGCAGATCGCGGGGGATAATTGGATCCGGGTGCATTGGGCAGCCGTCTCGCTCCTGCCGCTGATTACCATGCTTGCATGGAGTGCGGCTGCGGCACCCCGATGGAAGATATTGGCCGCCCTGCTGCTGGCGGTATCCGTGCAGATTCTGGCAGGAATTTACGTGGCCTACGCGCTCGCCTTCTGGCTGCTCGCGTTGGCGCCCGGGCTGGCTCTGGAGGCCCGCCGCCACGTCCGCAGCCCGCTGCCCTGCTTCCTCGCGATCGCCACAGCCGGACTCGCCGCTATTCCGGTTGGGCTGCCCTACCTGGAACATGGCCTGGGCGGTGGTATCGATCCCGCCGCCTTGGCCGTCATTCTTGGCGCGATGTCGCCCACCGCGAGCGCACTCGCGGCCCGCCTGCTTGAGCAACTGGGCCCGCTCGGTATCGGCCTCGCGGCAGTCGGTCTGATGGGCCGCTCTGCGCCACCGCGACGGCTGCGACTTTCCCTGCTGGCCGGCGGCGCGCTGGGCTTTGCACTCAGCGCCGGAGTCCAACTGCCCGCGCTCTACGATCTCTTCGGCACGGTCGTACCCGGATTTGCCAGCATCCGTGGTCCGGTGCGCTTTTTCGTCCTACCGATTCTCGCCACTGCGCTGCTCGCAGGCTGCGGCGTCGCCGACCTGCTCACCTTGGCGCAGCGCCGGGTGCCGAGATCGGCACGCATCGGCGGCCCGATTCTGCTCGCCCTTCTGGCCATCTTCGTGGTCGCCGAACGCCGCCCCGCGGGCGGCTGGAAGATCCACCCGGTACCGGCACATCCAGCCGAGAACGACCCTTATTTCTGGCTTGCCGAGCACGGCGAAAAAGGCGCGTTGCTCGAGTTGCCGATGCACCGCAACGTGATGGAACCCGGTGCCCTGCGCGCCACAGGACGTGCGATGCTCGGCTCGACGCGACATTGGCTGCCCATTCTCAACGGCTACACCGGCCACCCACCGGCGAGCAGTGGCCTCATCGCCACTCTCGCAACCCGCTTGCCTGATGCGCGCGCCTTCGCCGACCTCTGTGCGATCACCGACCTGCGGTGGATTCTGCTCCACACGGGTCTGGACCCGGCGACCCGCGCACGCTGGCAACACGCCGAAGGCCTGCCTCTGCGCCGGGCACAATCGTTCCCGCGCAGCACTCTTTTTGAAGTCACCCGGAAATGCGGCGAGGCGACCGAACGCCTGCGCGCCGAGCTTGCCGGCGAGCGCCAGGGCCGGACACTCGGCGACATCCCGCTCGATGCGCTGGACACCAGCGCACTACGCGCCGAGCTACGTCTCGAGCTACCCATTCACCTCCGTGCCGGCGTCCAGCAATGGATTAAAGTCTCCCTCCACAACCACGGCGAGCTCCCCTGGCCCGGCCTGACCAGCCAGACCAACGGACGCCTCGCCTTGCAGACGCGGTGGCGCATCGGCGGCGGCGACGAGATCCAATACAACGACGCCGCCGCCCCGCTAGCGGCCGACCTCCAGCCGGGCGAGACATTACCCGCCAGCGTCGGCGCCTTCCCGCCACAAGCCGGCGAACATATCCTCGAGATCGGACTCGTTCAGGAGGGCCGCGGCTGGCTCGCCGACCTGAGCCCGAACCGCGAGCTGATGATATCCCTACCCGTCACGACAACGCCCTTCGGCGGGCAATAGGCCGCGAGCGACCGCCTCAAGCGCCGGTCGAGACCAGGGCGCGGGCAACCGCTTCGAGGTTCGCAGGCGTGAGGCCGGCGACGTTGATCCGGCCGCTACCGACCAGATAAATGGCGTGATCGTCGCGCAGCGCATCGACCTGCGCCTTCGAGATTCCGAGCAGGGAGAACATGCCTTTCTGATGAGCCAGGAAGGAGAAATCTCTCGAGGCACCCGCGGCCGTCAAGGCGTCGGCCAAGCCGACACGCATGCCGTGGATGCGCGCGCGCATCGTCTCGAGTTCCACCTGCCAGCGCGCGCGTCGCTCGGCATCGCCGAGCACCAGCGAGACGATCTCGCCGCCGTGCGCCGGTGGGTTGGAGTAACTTGTGCGGATGACGACTTTGAGCTGGCTGAGCACCGCCGATGCCTGCCCGGGGGTCTGCGCGACCAGCGTCAGGGCACCGATTCGCTCGCGGTAGAGACCGAAAGTCTTCGAGAACGAGCTACAAACGAGCAACTCAGGTACGCGCGCGGCCAACTCGCGCAGGCCGCGGACATCCTCCTCGATGCCCTCACCAAAGCCCTGATAGGCCAGATCGACCAGCGGCAACCAGCCACGTTCGGCAGCAATGCCAGCGATCTCTTGCCAGGTTTCGAAATCCGGATCGACGCCGGTGGGGTTATGGCAACAGCCGTGCAGGACGACCACATCGCCAGCCGGCACCTCACGCAGAGCATTGAGAAAGGCTTCGCGATCGAGTTCCCCGGTAGCGGCAGAGAAATATGGATAGGTGCGGGTTTCGAGTCCCGCCGCGGCGAATACCGCGGGGTGGTTCGGCCAGGTGGGTGCGGATAGCCAGAGGGTCGGCGACGAAGATTTGCACAGGAAATCACCCGCGATGCGTAGCGCACCCGTGCCGCCCGGAGTCTGCGCCGTGACGGCGCGGCCGCCGCTAACAAGCTCATCGCCTGCCCCGAAGAGCAGCTCCCGAATATGGAGTCCCAGCTCCGGCCTTCCGGGAATCGGCAGATATTGCTTGGTTTTTTCCGCTTCCAGCAGATCCAAGGCAGCCTCGCGGACGGTCGCGAGCACTGGCGTCTGGCCGGCCTCGTCCTGGTAGACGCCGACCGTGAGGTTCACCTTGGCCTCGCGCGGGTCGGCGCGGAAGCCCTCACTCAAACCGAGGATCGCATCGGGGGGAGCAGATTTCAGATCTTCAAACATCGCTTCTTGTTTTCCGCGCGCCCCGCCGCCGGCCCGTGGCCAGCCACCCGAGGCCTACGCCGCATCGTAATCTCCCGCGCAGCGGATGCCAGTGGTTCCGCACAGCAAATTCCCACGGGAATAAAACAGGAGTACCTGCGATGCTGTTTGGCCCAGCCAGGCATTCCCGCCAGGTCCGTCGAGCCACCCTTTGCTTTGCGAGCTTTTTTTCTGGTACACGATCGCAGTAGCTCGCGTTTGTTGGCGAGCATTTCTGCATGCGCAAAACACCTTGAGGAGGGTCATACAAATGCTGAGAGGAATCCTGAGAGCCACGCTTGCCACCACATTGTTGGTCGGTCTTGCCGTACCCGCCAATGCCGATGAGGTCGTTGCCGAAGCCATTATCGTCGGCGAGGAAGCACCGCCGGTTGCGACGCCTGTGATAGAGGCAGCCAAGCCTGATAGATCCGGCCCCTTCATCGCCATCGGGATGTCGCATTTCTTCGAGAACTTCGACGCGGGCGCGACGAGCATGGTGGCCATCGGCCAGCCGGCCGCCAGTTTCGACGACAGCTGGGGCTTCAATCTTCGCGGCGGTTATCGGTTCTGTGATTACCTCGCAGCCGAAGGCGTTCTGGAATACGCCGACAGCTACACCTCCGACGTCAGCTTCCCCTCACCCATCGCTCCCGGCGAGCAGAACACGGTGCAGGACACGCTCTGGACGATCGACTTCGCCCTCAACCTGAAGGCGATCCTGCCGCTCGGCCGCTTCGAGCCCTATGTCAGCGGTGGCGTCGGCTTCATGTATGGCAACCGGCTGCAGATCGCCGAGATCTCGGGACCTGACGATGAGGGCACCATCGCCCAGCAACGCCAGTCGGTGAGCAGCGACCCTGTCGTCTTCATGGGCCGGGTTGCCGGCGGTGTCGACTTCGCCGTAACCGATACCTTCGGTCTCTTCGCCGAAGCCGCCTACCTGATGCCAACCTCGACGCTTGCAGATTTTGACGCGATCGCGGTGAACTTCGGCGGACGTCTGACGTTCTAGAGGCAAAGCTCTCGGCCGGACCACCGCAGGGCATTGCGCCCGCGGATACGGCGCGTGGAGAATACAATCGGAGAGGGCGCGGCGGCAGCAGCCACCGCGCCCTTTCTGCGTTCGGGCCAGGCCTTGCGCACGGCTTCGCCAAAGCAGCCCGCTTCGGAATGATTCCAGAAGCGTTTGACGAAACTCTAGAAGCGCTTGACGAGACGCGCCGGCGGGACCTTCGAAGGCTCAATATGGCCTGCGTTGCGGCTCGCTTTACGCGAACCGAACGCAGCCGCGCCGCGGTCCGCCCCAGCGGTTGATTCGTCCTTGGCACCTTGGTCGCCCGGGGTGTCGAAATCGGCCCATTGGGAGTCGGAGGTCGAGCTGATGCCGCGTACCTGCAAGGCGAAATCGTCGGGTTTCGTCGCCTGCCGCAGCGCCTCTTCGTAGGTGATGAGCTCCTGGCGGTAGAGGCTCATCAGCGATTGGTCGAAGGTCTGCGTGCCGTAGTTCACATGCCCCTTGGCAATCGCGTCGGTGAGCTCGCGCGGGCTGCGCGTCGGGTCTTTGATGATGTCCTGGACAAGCGCTGTATTGATCATCACCTCGACGGCAGGCACGAGGCCCTTGCCATCAGCGCGGCGCACCAGGCGCTGGCTGATGATGCCCTTGAGGACCGACGAGAGAACAATGCGGATCTGGTCACGCTGATGGCCGGGGAAGGCCTGAATGATGCGCGTCACAGTCTCGGGCGCATCCAGTGTATGGAGAGTACTGAGGACCAGATGGCCGGTCTCAGCCGAGACGATAGCCGTCTCAATGGTCTCAAGATCGCGCATCTCGCCGATCAGAATCACGTCGGGGTCCTGGCGCAAAGCGCCCTTCAGGCCGGCGCCGAAATCGGTCACATCCACACCAACCTCGCGCTGGCTGATCATGGATTTATTGTCGGTATGCAGATACTCGATCGGGTCTTCGACCGTGATGATATGGAGCGGATCGGTCTGGTTTTTCCGGTCGATCATCGAGGCGAGCGAAGTTGATTTGCCCGAACCCGTCGTCCCGGTCACGAGGATGAGCCCACGCGACTCCGTCGCCAACCGCGTCACGATTTCGGGGAGATACAACTCCTCCAACGTCCGAACCTTATTCGGGATCGCCCGCATTGCCACGCGAAGCTCGCCTCGCTGATAGTAGACATTGACGCGAAAACGGCCCAGCACCTCATTGCCGTAGCCGAGATCGAGCTGGCGCTCGGCGACCAGGCGCGCACGCTGCGTCTCGTCGGCCAATTGGCAGAGGATATCTTTCAGGTCCTCTGCCGAGAGCGGGGCGAATTTCCCCTCTGGTGCAAGAATGCCGTAGCGGCGCAACAGCGGCGGAGAGCCGATTTTCAGGTGAATATCGGACGCATCGCGCTCGAGTGCCCAGCCGAGAATTTCATCGATTTGCCGCATACCCATTCGGGGCGCTGCGAATGCGCGGTGCACCCCGGGCCCCCTTCCCTCCCCTGCATCATCGACCATTATGGCGAAATCCTTGAGGAACCGGCCCGCACCAACAAAAACGCGGGGTTCCGAAAACTCGAAACCCCGCGTTGGCGCCCTCTGTGCTGGAGGCCTTGGCCTATTTGCGCCGGCCCTTTCCGGCCTTCACCGGCTTGGGGTCGGATGCGATCTCAGACGCAGCACTAGCGGTGGCCGCCATGGCCTCGGTGTTGGGCGACGGAATTCCACGACTTTCGCAAACCGCGGCCTCGATCTTCTGCGCGATCTCCGGGTTGTCGTGCAGGAACTCCTTGGCGTTCTCGCGGCCCTGGCCAATGCGCTCGCCGTCGTAGGAATACCAGGAGCCGGATTTCTCGACCAAGCCATCCTCGACGCCAAGGTCGACGATTTCGCCCACCCGAGAGATGCCCTTGCCGTAGAGGATATCAAACTCGGCCTCGCGGAAGGGCGGCGCCACCTTGTTCTTGACGACCTTGACCTTGGTGCGGCTGCCGACGACTTCGTCGCCCTGCTTGATCGCGCCAATGCGGCGGATGTCCATACGCACGGAGGAGTAGAACTTCAGAGCGTTGCCGCCCGTGGTCGTCTCCGGATTGCCGAACATGACGCCGATTTTCATGCGGATCTGATTGATGAAAATGACGATCGTGCGCGAGCGCGAGATGGTGCCGGTGAGCTTGCGCAGAGCCTGCGACATGAGACGGGCTTGCAGGCCCATCTGCGGATCGCCCATATCGCCTTCGAGCTCGGCACGCGGCACGAGCGCCGCCACCGAGTCGATCACCAGGACATCGAGCGCACCCGAGCGCACCAGAGTCTCGGTGATTTCCAAGGCTTGTTCGCCGTTATCGGGCTGGGCGATGAGCAGATCTTCGAGCTTCACGCCCAGCTTGCGCGCGTAGCCGGTATCGAGCGCGTGCTCGGCGTCCACGAAGGCACAGGTGCCGCCGAGTTTGTGAGCTTCAGCAATGATCTGCAGCGAGAGCGTCGTCTTGCCGGAGGATTCCGGACCGTAGATCTCGACCACACGGCCACGCGGCACACCGCCCACACCCAGCGCAATATCGAGCGCCAGGGAGCCGGTCGAGATGGTCGCGATATCCGGGACCACCGCATCCGCGCCGAGTTTCATGATCGAGCCCTTGCCGAATTGTTTTTCGATCTGGCCAATCGCCAATTCCATTGCGCGTGCGCGGTTTTCGTCCATCTTTTTCTCCTTCGTCCAGTTCCGTTCGACTCCGCTGCCTGCCAGCAAAGCATGCCGTGAAGTACCCCGACCCGGCCGCATTGTCATTGTCTTGCAGCCCACTACGTGGGACATTTCGCCGATTTATCTTTTCGCCTTTTATTCGTATCACCTCCGACGGCCAAATGCCAGTCGTCGCGACGTTGTGCGACACCACCGGATCACTAACAAAAGAGGGAGGATAGGGTTGCCCCGATCCTCACTTCAGTAGAACGGCCGCGATCCTCAAAGGGGCTCGCGCCCTGCGCGGAGACACACTTCATGCCCACAACCGATACAGCCACCGAAAAATGGGACATGGTCATCCGGGACGGAACCATCATCGACGGCCAAGGCGGCCCCTCCCTTCGCGCTGATATCGCGATCCGCGACGGGAAGATCGCGCATATTGGCGTGGTCGCAGGCAGGGGAAAAGAAGAGATCGACGCGGCCGGCCTCGTCGTCGCACCGGGCTTCGTTGATATCCACACCCACTACGACGGACAAGCCACTTGGGATGAGCGTCTGGCCCCCTCGAGTTGGCATGGTGTCACCACTGTCGTCACGGGCAACTGCGGCGTCGGCTTTGCCCCCTGCCGCCCCGAGGACCACGAGATGCTGGTCCGCCTGATGGAGGGCGTAGAGGATATTCCCGGCGCGGTTCTCACCGAAGGATTGTCCTGGAATTGGGAGTCCTTCCCGGAATTCATGAATGCGATTGACGCCAAGCCACACGATATCGACCTCGCCGTACAGCTTCCGCACGGCCCGCTGCGGGTCTACGTCATGGGAGAGCGCGGCGCGGACCTCGAAAAAGCGACGCCCGACGATATCGCGGAAATGGCCGAGCTGACTCGCGAAGCCCTGCTTGCCGGGGCGATCGGATTTTCTTCCTCGCGTACGCTCAACCATCGCACCAGCGACGGCAAGCCAACGCCATCGCTCACGGCCGCCGAAGACGAGTTGCTCGGCATCGCCAGCGCATTGGCCGATACCGGACGCGGCGTCCTGCAATTCGTAAGCGACTTCAAGGATCGCGAAGCGGAACTGGCCCTGCTGGAAAAACTGGCGCGCGTCTCGGGGCGACCGCTTTCCGTCTCGCTTGCGCAATCCGATTTGAGTCCCGACCATTGGCGCGGTCTTCTCGAGTGGATTCAGGAAGCCAACGACCGGGGTCTACCGCTCTTCGCCCAGGTCGCCGGTCGCCCGGTCGGCTTGATGCTCAGCTTCGAGGCGACTCTCAACCCCTTCCTCGGTACGCCGTCCTACCAAGCGGCGAGAGATCTGCCCTTTGCCGAAAAAATCGAAGCGCTGCGCCGCCCCGAACTCCGCGCGTCCATCCTGGCCGATGTGGCCGAAGGCCGTGTCTCGCCGAGGGCAAAAGCACTACTGCAATTCGACAAGACATTCGTCCTGGGGGATCCCCCGGATTACGAGCAGGATCCCTCACAAAGCATTGGCGCGCAGGCCGAACGTCGGGGCATCGATGCGGCGGCGTATGCCTACGATTGCCTGCTGAAGAACGAAGGCCGCAATTTCCTCTACTACCCGTTCATGAACTACGCCGAAGGATCGCTGAACGCCTCGCTCGAAATGATGGAAGACCCCAATACCATCCTTGGCCTGGGCGATGGCGGGGCGCATCTGGGCTCCATCTGCGACGCAAGTTTCACCACGCATATGGTCACCCATTGGGCGCGCGATCGGCAGCGCGGGCCGCGCGTCCCCCTGGAGACCATCGTCAAATGGCATACGCAAGACACAGCGCGTGCCGTCGGATTACACGACCGCGGCTTGCTCTCGCCCGGTTATAAGGCCGACGTCATCATCTTTGATTACGAGACCCTGCGGCTGCGCGAGCCGACCATCGTATACGATCTGCCCGCCGGCGGTGGCCGACTCATGCAGGAAGCCGTCGGCTACCGCTACACGATCGTCTCGGGTCAGGTAACCTACAAGGATGGCGAAAGCACCGGCGCATTGCCCGGGCGACTCATCCGGGGCGCCACCGCACGGCCGCATGCTTGAGCACGGCGCCACGCCACAATCTGCCAGGTCCGAAAGCAAAGGAAAATCATGATGGACGCTCCCCGAATTCTCGAGACGCAATGCGAATGGACGTCCGACGATCTACCCGATGCTTCCGTGTACACGGAAGTACTGACGCCGAGCGAAACCAGCGAACTCGACGCGGCCCTGCGCCACGCGCTTTCGATCTCAGCCGATGTGCTCGATATTGAGCGCGACGATTTCCCGCTCGATGGGCTGGCGCAAAGGTTGGCGCGCATCGAGAACGAGTTGATCGAGGGGCGTGGCCTCGTACGGATTCGCGGGATCGATCGCAGCCGCTACGACCAGGCCGAAATGGAGATGATCTACTGGGGAATCGGCATGCATCTCGGCACGCCCTGGGCGCAGAACAAACACGGCCATATGCTCGGGGATGTGACGGATCAAGGACGGGCGACAAACGACCCCGAGGCGCGCGGCAACGAACTCGGCGGCATTGCCCTGCCCTTCCACACCGATGGCTCCGACCTTGTCGGCCTGCTCTGTCTCCAGGATGGGGTCGAGGGCGGCCTGGCAACTGCGGCCAACTCCGTGTCGATCCACAACCGGCTGGTACACGAATCACCCGAGCTCGCCGCCGAACTCTACAAACTTCAGCCCTTCGATTTCCGTGGCGAGCAGGCCAAAGGGGGCAAGGGTTGGTACACCATGCCGGTCTTCACCGAATGCGATGGGCGACTCTTCGTGCGCTGTATTCCGCCCTATATCCTCGCCTCGCAACGCCACGAAGACGCGCCGCGTCTCACCGACATAGCCAAGCGCGCGCTGGCCCGGGTGGTCGAACTTGCGGACGATCCGCAACACCATATCTCGATGGAGCTCGCGCCGGGCGACATCCAGTTCATCAACAACTACCACGTCCTGCACGGACGAACTGCCTACCGCGACGACCGCGCCGCCGGATCGGTGCGCCACCTGAAGCGGCTCTGGCTCGAAACCCGCGTCCTCGCGAGACGCCCCGACCATTTCAAAAACACCATGACCGACTGGAGTCGCAACCGATCCGCAAGCCGAATGACCGTGAACTAGTACTACTGTGTCATAGATTATGCGTCCCAAAGGAGAGCGCAGCGCGTAGCCCCACTGACAGCTTCCCGAACCAACCGATATCGTAGCCAGCGAGCGCGGAGATTACTCATTTTCGCGCGGGGCGAAATCAGTCAACGCTAGAAACTTCGCCTGCAGAGGCCTTTCCCGCAAAGACCCTATAGAGCGCCGGCAGGACAAGCAGCGTCAGTAGCGTGCTGGAGATCAGCCCCCCGATCACCACTGTGGCAAGCGGACGCTGGACCTCCGCGCCGGTCCCTGTCGCGATCGCCATCGGGACAAAACCCAGCGAGGCTACCAGGGCCGTCATGAGCACCGGCCGCAAGCGGGTCACGGCGCCGCGAATAATGGACTCCTCCAGAGGATGACCCTCCTCGCGCAGCTGATTGACGAAGGTAATCATCACCAGGCCGTTCAGGACCGCGACCCCGGACAGGGCGATGAAACCCACCGCAGCCGAAATGGAGAAGGGTAGGTCGCGCAGCCACAGGCTCACGATTCCGCCGGTCAACGCCAGCGGGATGCCGGTGAAGACCATCGCCGCTGGCCGCAGCGAGCCGAAGGTGGCGTAGAGCAGCACCAGAATAGCCAGGAGGCAGATCGGAACGACCACCTTGAGACGCCGCATCGCTTGTTCCAGGTTCTTGAACTCCCCATCCCAGCCGATCCAGCTTCCCGGTGGCAGGTCGACCTCGGCCGCGACGCGCGCCTGCGCCTCGGCGACGACCGAGCCAATATCGCGCCCGCGGACGTTGGTCTGCGCGACAATGCGGCGCTTGCCGTTCTCGCGGCTGATCTGGTTGGCGCCCTCGGTGAGTTCAATCGTCGCCACCGCCGAGAGCGGTAGATAGCGCGTCGCGGCGCGCTGGATATCGTCGCCGCCCAGCGCCAAGCGCGCCAGTGGACGGTCCTCGTGCGAGAGCGGAATTGGCAAATTCTCCAGGGTGGAGAGGTCGCCGCGCATTGCCTCGGAGAGCCGCACCACCACATCGAAGCGCCGGTCGCCTTGGAATACCTGCCCGGCCGTCTTTCCGCCGATGGCGATCGCTACCACCTCGTGCACGTCGGCCACGCTCAGGCCGTAGGGCGCAATCGCGCGACGATCCACGACGATATTCAAAAGGGGCGCGCCCGTCACCTGCTCGACGCGGGTATCGGCCGTGCCCGGAATGCTGCGCAGGATATCGGCGATCTGCTCGGCGACCTGCAGCATCTCGTCGAAATCGTCGCCGTAGACCTTCACGGCGAGATCGGCGCGTACGCCGGCGAGAAGCTCGTTGAAGCGCATCTGGATCGGCTGGGTGAACTCGTAGGCGTTGCCCGGAACCTGGAAAACGATCGCCTCGATACGCCGGCGGACATCTTCTTTGGTCTCGCTCGGGTCGGGCCACTCGCTGCGCGGCTCCAAAATGAGAAACGTGTCCGAGATATAGACCGGCATCGGGTCCGCCCCGATATCCCCGCTACCCGTGCGGGAGAAGACGAAGGCGACCTCCGGAACATCACGCAGCCGCCGCTCGAGCTGCCGCTGCATCCCCGTGGCCTGGGCAACGCCCGTGCTCGGAATGCGGATGGCGTGCAGGAGGATATCGAGTTCCCCCAGCGTGGGGGCGAACTCCTGGCCGAGCGAGCGCAGCAGCCCCAGCGAGCCGCCGAACAAAACGATGGCGGCGACGATGACCGCATAGCGCCAGCGCAACGCCCAGCGCACGGCCGGTTCGTAGAGGCGCTTGGCCAAGGAAATCACAGCGTTTTCCCTCTCGCGCACCCGCCCGGTGACGACCAGCGCCACCATCGCCGGAATGAACGTCAGCGACAGCACGAAGGCCGCCGTCAAGGCGAAGATCACGGTCATCGCCATGGGCTGGAACATCTTCCCCTCCACCCCGCCCAGGGCGAGGATGGGCAGGTACACCGTGATGATGATCACTTCGCCGAAGGCGGTCGCACTGCGCACCTGCTTGCTCGCAAGAAATACCGTCTCCAGTCGTTCGGCCCGGGTAAGAACCCGCCCGAGCTCAGCCTGGCGCTCGCCGAGCCGGCGCAGGCAATTCTCGACGATAATCACAGCACCGTCCACAATGAGTCCGAAGTCGATGGCCCCGAGGCTCATCAGGTTGCCGCTGGTCCCCGTCTGCACCATGCCGATGGCCGCCAGCAACATGGAGAGCGGAATCGCCATCGCGGTGATCAGCGCGGCGCGAAAGTTCCCGAGCATGAGGAACAAGACGACGACAACCAGGAGGGCACCCTCGACGAGGTTGTCGCGCACGGTGCGGATGGTGGCATCGACCAATCGGGTTCTATCAAGTACTGTCTTGGCGCGAATACCGACGGGCAGACGTTCGCGGATTTCCGCCATGCGCACGGCGACGGCGGCCGAGACCGTGCGGCTATTCTCGCCGAGCAGCATGAGCGCCGTGCCGATGACCACTTCTTCGCCGTCTTCGGTCGCACTGCCGAGGCGCGGCGCGCCACCAATTGCCACGCTCGCCACGTCGGCGACGCGCAAGGGGGTGCCCTGGCGCACGCCGACGACCACCTCGGCCAGATCCTCAAGCCCCGCGAGCCGACCGGACGCGCGGACGATATAGGCCTCGCCGTTGCGCTCGATGAAGCCGGCACCGGTGCTGAGGTTGTTGCGCTCAAGCGCCTCCAGAAGATCGTGAAACGTCAAACCCAAGGATGCCAGAACCTTCGGGTCCGGCCGCACCTGGTATTGCTTCACGAAGCCGCCGATCGATTCGATACCGGCTACGCCCGCGACGGTCTTGACCTGCGGCGTGATGATCCAATCCTGCACGGTGCGCAGGTAGGAGGCGAGTTGGAGCTCCGTGCGCAGCAGCTCACCAGCCGGGGTGCGATAGGAGCCGTCCGACTGCCACCCCGGCTCGCCATCACGAATCTCGGCACCCCGCCCCCCCGGGCGCGCATACTCGACCGTCCACATAAATATTTCGCTGAGGCCCGTAGCGACCGGCCCCATGCTGGTGCTGACATCCGGCGGGAGGCTCGCCGCCACCGCCGCGAGGCGCTCGCTGACCTGCTGGCGCGCGAAATAGATGTCGACATCGTCGTGGAAGACGGCCGTCACTTGGGCAAAAGCGACACGCGACAGGGAGCGGGTGTAGTCGAGGCCCGGAATCCCGGCCAATACGGTTTCGAGCGGGAACGTGACCAGCTTTTCGACTTCCTCGGGCGAGAAGGATGGCGCATGCGCGGTGATCTGAACCTGCCGGTTGGTGACATCGGGGACGGCGTCGATCGGAAGCTCGAGGAATGACCACGCGCCGAGCAAGGCGGCCGCCAAGACGGCCAGTACGACGAGACCACGCCGCCGTACCGAGAACCGGAGAATACTTTCCAGCATCGACGTCCGTTCCTCTAGTGGTGGTGCTCGGCCGTGCCTTTGGTGAGCTCGGCTTTGACAAGGAACGAACCGGTGTCGGCGAAGTGCTCGCCGGCGACGAGGCCCGATGTGATCTCGATCCGCTGGCGCCCCACCGCGCCGACCGTCACGTGTCGAGCCACGAAATGCTCACCCTCCGCGACGAAAATCACTCTCTCGCCATCGAGGTTATGCAGCGCCCGGCGCGGCACGACCACCGCTGCGGCAGTGGGCAACCCCACCGTGGCGATCACGAAAAGCCCCGGCCGCCAGCGGCCGTCGGGATTCGGCAAAACCACCCGCGCCGTCGCGGTCCGGGTTGCCTGGTCGACGACCGGCGCGATATACGAGATCGCCCCGGTGGCCTCAAGTGCACCATCAGCAGTGGAAATCAATACGGACTGGCCCGTATGAATCGCCGGCAGCACCATCTGATAGACGTTGATATTCACCCAGACATCCGACAAATCGGCGACGATATAGGCCGGCTCCGCGCGGGTCACCGCCTCACCGGGGGTGATATGCTTGTCGATGACGGTTCCGCCGAAAGCCGCCACAAGCTCGTAGGTGGCGAGGTTCTCGCTTTCGATGAGTGCCATGACCTCGCCCGCACGTACGGGGTCGCCGGTATTCTTGTACACCTCGCGGACAATGCCCGAAAAGCGTGGCGCGACATGCGCGAGGCGGTCGGCGTTGGGACGAATCTCGCCTGGCAGTTCGATGCCGGTATCCACCACCCCCGGGCCACCGGTCGCCAACACGACGCCATAGGCCTCGAGCTCATGCACGGTGAACGATCGGGCCTCTTGAGGATGCCCCTCTTCGCGATGCTCCTCTTCGTGATGCCCCTCTTCGTGATGACTCTCTTCGTGATGGCCCTCTTCGTGATGGCCCTCGCCCGAAGCCGCCACGACCGGGGCGTTCGCCAACCCCAGGAACACGAACGCCAGCAGGGCTCGAAGAAGAGCTTGACGAGATCGATCTGCGGTATTCATGGCATACTCCCGGCAAGCGCTGCCGCATCCAAGGGCGTCGCCGTCAGCCGCTCCAGGTCGGCACGCGCGAGGTGATACCCGGAAAGCGCCTCGATCCTCTGGGTACGCAACTCGAAGAGCATCCGTTGCGCATCCAGGACCTCCCGATAGTGAAAGAGCCCCTTACGGTGGCCGTCGCGCGTGCCTTCGAGGGCCGCCCGCGCGGCCGGCAGGGCGTCCTCGCGAAGCATCTCGGCTGCCGCAAAAGCGGCCACCAGCTCCGCGTGGCGCTCGCGAACGGCAGTACGCACGGCGAGTTCCGCCGCGAGTCTCGCCGCCCGGGCCCGCTCGACATCGTAGGTGGCCGCGAGAACGTTTCCCTGGTTGCGATCAAACACAGGGATCGGCACCGATAGCGCAACCACCAGGGCCGTGTCGCCGTTGTCGTTGAAGTGACGGCCACCCAGGCTGAAGGTCGGGTCCGGCAGGCCGCGGGCGCGCTCCAGCGAGAGACTGGCCTCGTGCCGGTCGACCTCGGTGCGCCAACGCGCGACGTCGGGATTTTCCTTGATGCGCCGCTCGAGGTCCGCCAGCAGCGGCACCGGGGTCATCTGTGCGAGGTCGCCTATCACCGCGGTAAAGCGCGGCACGGCACGCCCCCACATCGACGCGAGAGTGACGCGACTCACGGCAAGTTCACGTTCGACGGCTTGGCGCTGCAATAAAGCGCGCGCCAGCTCGACCCTCGCCTGCATCTCCTCGACCGCAGGCGCCGCGCCGGCCTGCACCTGCTCGTGGATCGAGCGAATCGACTCGGTCGCGAGACGTTCGAGTTCGTACACCAGCTCGAGGCGGCGTTGCGCCGAAAGGGTCTTCACGAAGGCTCGGGTGGTCGCGGTCGAGGCCCCCAGACGGGCGCCCTCGTAGTCCCAACCCGAAAGGTCGTGCTCGAGCGCGGCCAGGCGCGAGCGCTTGGCGCGCTTGCCGCCGATCTGAACAAGCTGCGCAAGCCAGACCGTGGTCTCCGCTTGCTCGAACGAATCGCGCTCGCCGGAGCCGCCAAGATTCTCGACCTCGGCGGTAAGCTCCGGGTTCGGCAAGAGGTCCGCCTGGACGGCGCGCGCCTCACGGCTCCGTACCTCCCACGAGAATACGGCCAAGCCCGGGTTACCGAGCAGCATGGCGCCAATCGCGTCGCGCAAGCGAAGCACACCGTGCGGATCCGGGGCCTGCGCCCGTGCGCCGCCAGCGTGCGACTCGACGACACGATCGAAACCCGCGCCAAGCGCAGCCCGAGCCGGCGCCTCGGCCGCAGCAGACGGCGGCAAAGCCAGACTGAGCAGCGCAGCGCTGACCAGCCAAGTCGAAGGCAAAACGATCTTCAATATCATCCTCTACGCTCCTCATGCGTACAGCTTCTGACGGTCGGCTTCCACCCCGCTCGCTCTTGGCGTCGCACGCCGCACTCCACGCTCCGCTGCCGCGGCTCGCCGTGCCGGCCTACGGCAGCCTCTACGCCCCCATCCACTGACCCTGAAAGACACGCGCCGGCGCACCCGCGCGAAATCACCGGGTACCTGCCGGCCGGACTCTCCCGCGGGTTCCCACGCGCGTAACCGCATCGAGCGATCAGCGCAGGATTTCGAAGGCCTTCGAGCGCTGCGCACCATACCGGTAGATATAAAAATCAGAGTCGAAGGTCGCGGCGCGGGGACAGCCGAGCCGCTCCATGATCGCGAACGTCGTGCAATCGACAATGTCCAGTTCGCGCTCTTGCCAGGTGTCCGCGATGGCCGCGGCACGCTCGAGGTCCGATGGCGTGACCGTCTCGACTATTCCGATGCAGCGGTGGGCGTCAGCAGGCGCACGCGAAACCCGGGCGCCGCCCGAGCCAAACGTGCGTCGGCGGTCACGAACTCGCAATCGAGGTGGCCTGCGAGTGCGAGGTAGCTGGCATCGTAGGGAGAAATATGGCCACGAAGGCGCCAGACCTCGAGTACGAGAGCTCCAGTTCCGACGGTCTGGAGAGGCAGACGCAGCAGATCGTCAACCGCGGCGCTTGCCACTGCGGCGGGGATCAGGCCGCGCCCTTCCAACTTTCGTAGCGAGGAGAGCGTCTCAAGGTAGATGAGGTCGGGCGCCCAGAGCTCACGCCCTTCCCTTGCCGCCCTCCGGAAGAACTCTGTTGCGCTACGCGCCAGCTTGAGGTCCAGGAGGGATTCGACCACGACAGAGGCGTCGACAACAAACGCATGCGCGGGTTTGCTCATTTGTCTTCGTCGTCAAACACGAGGCCGCCGCCTCGTGCGTCGCGGTCCTGGCGGATCAGCTCGGCAGCCGAGGGGGCTTCGAGCGAGACCTGAAAGCGACGGGGCTCGAGCTCGTCGAGGAATTCCTCGAGACCAGAGGGGTCCACCCGGAGGGCGCGCTCGAGCAGGCGAATAGCCTCCTGCGCAATCGAGGTGCGGTGGTCGCTGGCTCTCCTGCGCAGCTCACCATAGACCGCCTCGGGGACTTCACGGACGTAGAGCGTGCTCATAAATCGACGCTATCGCATCAGCTAGCCAAACGCTAGCACGAATTGTATGCGGCAAAAATGCCCGGTGTGACCGAGATTCGCCCGAGATCGCGAGCCAGATCCATCTCCTGGAAACACTCCCCCTTCCGCCATTTTGCAAAGACCAAGGGGGAGTCTCCGGGAACCCTCCGGGCGCGCCCGGCGCCGGGCTCTGCGCCGAGGCATGAGAGAGCTTATTTGCTGAAATGCCAGCCTTTCGCACCGAGGAAGCCGGCCAATCGATCGAGTGCGTCGCGCAGCATGCGGGCGTGCGCCGGCGTGCCAGCCTGCTCTTCCCAAAACGGCCCGCGGACGATGAGCTCGCCTTGCTTGCGATCGTATTTCGGGTCGAGCCGGCCGACGAAACGATCGCCGCAGAGCATCGGCAGAACGTAATACCCGTAGACCCGCTTCTTCTGCGGAACATAGGCTTCGAAGCGGTAGTCGAAGCCGAAGCGCCGTAGGAGACGGTCGCGGTCGCGAATGACCGGATCAAAGGGCGCGAGCAGGCGGATGCGATCCTCTACGGGCTGGACTCGTGCCAGCCGATGCGCTTGCGGAGTTGCGTAGGCGGCGCGCTCGCGGCCGTCCGTATCGGCCAGCACGACAGATTCCCATTCGCCGCGGCGCACACCGGCGTCGGCCACCGCGCGGGCTTCCCGCACCGGGATCGACTTCCAGAAGTCGGCGATCTCCTTGGCCGTGGCGACGCCGAGACGCTCCAATGCGGTGCGGCACGCCCATGCGCGATGCTCTTCGGGCGTCGGTGCGGGGGCCGCGTGCGCCTGGGCGTGAATCCGCTCACTCAGATCGTAGACCTTCTCCAGGCGCTCCCGACGCGCCACGGCGAGCCGACCGGTCAGCCAGAGCCGTTCCAGGCCCGCCTTGCCCGGATGCCAATCCCACCAACTCCCGGCCTTATGTCCGTCGCGCAGATCGTCCAGGTCCCGCGAGCGTAACGCCCCGCCCGTGCGCACCCTCGCCTCCACGGTCGCGAGCATGGACTCGAATTTCTGACGGACGCCGGACTCTTCGGGGGTGCGGCGTTCGAAATATTCCTGCCAGCGCAGAAAACGCGGCTGCCAATGCGCGTACCAACGCGTCGGAATCAGGCTTGCGTCATGGGTCCAATGTTCAAAGAGCGCGCGGTCTTTTTCGCGCAGGGTCTTGAGCGCCGCTCGGTGGTCGCCCTCCAAGCGCGCATGCAGGATCAGATGCTGTGCTTGCTCGACGACTTGGATCGAATCGATCTGGACGAACCCGAGTTTTTCGATCAGGCGCTGGACGCTCTTGGGGCCGGCGCGGCGGCCTGGCGGCGCGGCCAATTCCTGTGCGGCCAGCAAAATCCGGCGGCTCTCGCGCGGCTCAATCCGTCGTTCACGCGCCATGCGGCACATCGCCGCCGGTCGCGAGCGGTTGCTCCGGGATCTCCACTCGCCGTTCGAAGATGAACTCATTGGCGAGATAGGAAATTTCGTGGTCGGCGCCGGGGTGAAGCGGGAAAGGCGCGGGAGATTGGATCAGGAACCATCCGTCTTCCAGCGCCGCGAGGCCCGTATCATAGGGCGGGTCCACCTCGGGGAGCGCGGGGCCGCGGCCCGCCGCACCGTCGTGAAACGCCCAGCCGATGGTCTCCGTATCGAGCGGCCCTTCGGCCAACCACAGATAGAGAATCTGCTGTCGCATGGACATCAGCCTGCGTCTCCGACGAGACGCGCACGATGCTCAATGCGCGTATGATAATAATCAACATCGAATTCCGGATCTCCGCTCAGGTAGCGCCAGAGTCGGGCCCGCTGCATTTGCTCGTAGCGGGCTTCGTGCCCCTTCTGCCATGGCTGCATCGTGCGAAAAATCTGAGCCACACTATCGTGGCGCATCCGCGCGAAGGTATGGTCGCTCGGGTCGTTATGGAGGCTCTCGAAGTCTTCGGTATTCCAACACTTGACCTGAGAGATCCTTGGGTTGAGCCGGATCTTGTACATCCACCGCTCGCCACCACTCGGGTTGGGCTGCCCCGCATGCCAGAGTGCCTGATGAAATACGAGCAGAGTTCCGGCGGGGCCGCTGTAATTTTGCTCGCCGGCCAGGTGTTGGTAACGAGCCACGCCTTCGGCGCGAGTTCGGCGCAAATGAGTCGCCGGGACAAACCGGGTCCCGCCGCCGCCCGCCGCCACATCCTGCGGGAAATAGAATAGTTGGATATCGAATGTGGGATCGGCGCTGTCGAGCACAGCGTCCACGTGAAGGTGCTGGCGATAGGTGCTGCCGGCGGGCAAGCGGTGGACGAAGTCGTGGTCGAAAAGCGGGTCCGGTCCCACCAGCGATTCGATGATGCCCTGCACCCGTGGGAGTCGGAGAAGTTCCCCCAGCACCGAGGGGGCCGGGTAGCATCGCGAAAGCGGAGTCAGGCTCGCGGGGCGAGGCGGCCCGCCGTCATCGGCGGCCATTCCTACGATCTGCTTGAATTTATTCGACTCCAGACTGCGGAGCTCCTCGACGATGCTCTGATTGACTTCTTCGGGAATCAACGCATCGAAGCGAAGGAAGCCATCAGCGACGAAATGCGCCATCTGCTCGGTCGTCAATTTGGCATCAGATACCGGCATCGTGATCTCTCTTGTTGCGAAATTCCGCCCCGCCGACAACCCCTCCCCGGGCAACCAGCCGCGGTGGCCATGCGGCCCGGCTCATTTTCTACGAAAGCCGGACTCCAGAACGTCGATGCCCTTTGCCCAGCGGCGGATCCAGTCCAGAGCGATCTGCGAGGTGAGGAGTTTGATCCAATCCCGCGAACCCCAGAGCTGGTGGCGGCGTGAGATCGTGCCCTCGGGGGTTGCCAGCGCAAAACAGACCGTGCCGACCGGCCGCTCCTCGGTGCCGCCACCGGGGCCGGCGATGCCACTGGTAGCCACGGCGATATCGGAGCCCGCGCGCTCGCGCGCGCCTTCGGCCATATGACGGACGGTCTCTTCGCTGACCGCACCATGGGCATCGAGAATGGCCGCCGGTACGCCGAGAATCTTCTGCTTGGCTTGGTTGGAATAGGTCACGAAATCGGCCAGGAAATACTCGGAGCTACCCGGAATATCGGTCAGTCGGCTGCCAATCAGCCCGCCCGAGCAGGACTCGGCAACCGCAACGGTGGCGCCACGCGCGCGCAATGCCTCGCCGGCGGCCTGCTCCATCAAGGTCTCGCCCTCGGCGTAAATCGTCCCCCCCAGGCGCTCGCGCAGCGTCGCGGAAAGCCTCTCCAAACGCGCCTCGGCGTCCTCACCACGGATCAACAAGGTGATCCCGATCTTGGGAAAGCTGGCCCGAAAACTCACCCGGGCAGCGCCCTCGGGAATCACCTCGGCTACCGCCTCATCCAGTGCGGACTCACTCATGCCGAAGGTCTGGAATGTACGCGCCACCGGCGGCGCTGTGTCGCCCTGCTGCTCCACCACCCAGGGGATCACGGCTTCATCAAACATACGCTTCATCTCGCGCGGGACACCCGGCAGGACGATCAGATGCCGCATCACCTTCTCGCCGCCCACCTCGCGCTCGGTGCTGACGCGGTAGCCCGGTGCGGTGCCGAGTGCGTTGGGGACGATGATAGCACTTTTCGGAAACCATGCTTGCTTGAGATTGTTCTCCGGCATCGGCCGCCGCATGCCCTCAAAGAGCCGGCGCATGCGCTCGGCAGTATATTCATCGAAGCGCAGTTCTTCGCCAAGGATGCCAGCCAGAGTCTCGGTGGTGAGGTCGTCAGCGGTGGGGCCGATGCCACCGGTCGAGACCACCAGGTCACCCATCGCGAAGGCCTGCTCCCAGGCCCAGACCAGACGATCACGAAAATCGCCCACCGTCAGGACAGCCGCCACCTCAAGGCCCAATGTGTAGAAGCGATCCGCCATCCATTGCGCATTGGTGTCGGCGATCTTGCCCGACATCAGTTCGTCGCCAGTCGAGAGCAGCACGACGCGTTTCAATTGGTTGTTCAAAAGCCGATCCCCCATGCGAGCAGGCTTGCATAGAGCCCACTCACGACATCATCCAATACCACGCCCCGACCACCCGGCATGCGACGGTCGATGAGGTTCGCCGGCCAGATTTTCACGATATCGAAGAAGCGGAAGAGCGCGAAAATCACGGCAATATTCAGCAGCGTCGGCTCGTGAGCGAAGAGCGCTACAGCCATCCCGGCGATCTCATCGATGACAATCTCGCCGGAGTCATGCTTGCCGATCAACTCCTCGGCGCGGCCCGCGATCACGCAGGAAACCGCCACGAAGACGACCAGAGCGAGCGCCTGCGCCAGAGGAGGCCAGCCCGATTGGAGCAATCCCCAATAGAGCGGAATGCCCAGCAACGAGCCTGCCGTGCCCGGGGCACGCGGTACCAACCCGGTGCCGAAGCCGCGGGCGACAAAGAGCAATAGAGCATCACTGCGCACCGCCGGCTTCCTACCGCGCCCTCCAGGCCAGGTCCACCGGGGCCCAGCCGTGGCCATGCATTGGTGCGCCGGAAACCATACGGAAGGTTCATTGCAGATCAGCACGGCAGCCGAGCGATGCTGCGGGGACGCTCGATGTGGGCAAGTTCGCCGATCGGCCGAAGGAGAGTAGGTGTTTACCCCTAGTCCCAAGCCCTTTTCCCAAGGTTTCTACCTATACTTACTAGGGCTTCCCCAGGAGCATTGCCATAGAACCCAGCTGCAAACCGCCAACCAACAAGGCTCCCAGCCGGCGATATGCTTTGCGGGTTGCAGTTCTGCAACACCAGAGTGCCCGTAGTTGTTGACCTTATTCTGGCACCACGCTTGCAGCGAAGAAGCTTCGACCGGGCGATCTACCGGAACTCAGATCACGGCTCACGCACCCGAGCGCACAGACTCCTCCGCCCACAGCATCCGTACCCCACAATCTCGACCTTATGGTCGCCCGGTCATTTTTTTGTAGGGGGGGACTCTGTCCTCCTCCTTCCCCCAGCTCGCTTCCGCTCGGACGCGCCTTTCAGGCTCGGAGGCTGGACACGGTGTTCTTCCTCCGCAGCTCGCCCTATGTGCTCGGCCGTATCGGCGGGGCGCCCGCGTGTCCGTAGAAGTCGGCGATGACGCTGACCACGCGCTCGACTTCAGCGTCCGTGAGGCCGGGGTGGATGGGCAACGCGACCAGCTCGCAGGCCGCCTTTTCGGTGACCGGGAAGTCGCCCGCACCGTAGCCGAGCGGCGTAAAGCATTCCTGCAGATGCAGGGGAATGGGATAATAGACCTCGCTGCCAATCCCGCAGGCCGCGAGATGCGCGCGCAGCTCGTCGCGGCGCTCGGCCCGCACCATGAATTGATGGAAGACGTGGCGGCCTGCGTGACGCTTTAGCGGGCGGATGGATTCGCCGAGGTCGGCCGCGGCAAAAAGCCTGAGATAGGCGTCGGCGATCTGGTTGCGAGCCGCTGTCCAGCCGTCGAGCCGCCGCAATTTGACGGACAAAATGGCTGCCTGCACGGCATCGAGGCGGCTATTCAAGCCGATCTCGATATGCGCGTAGCGTACCTCCGAACCATGGTCGCGCAGCCGGCGCACACGCTTGGCCAAACGCTCGTCATTGGTCGTGACGAGTCCGGCGTCGCCCGCGGCCGAGAGGTTCTTGGTGGGGTAGAAGCTGAAGGCGGCCAACTCGCCAAAGGCACCTGCCCGCACCTCGCCACGAGTCGCCCCGACGGCCTGGCAGGCATCTTCGACAATCGGCAGGCGGTGCGCCCGCGCCACAGCGTCGAGAGCCTCGCCATCGACGCATTGACCATAGAGGTGCACAGGCAAGATGGCGCGCGTTTTCTTGGTGATGACCTTTTCCACCGCGGCCGCATCAAGCAGCAGGTCCTCTGCGTGGACATCGGCAAAAACCGGCACGGCACCGACACGCGCAATCGCAGTCGCCGTCGCGATGAAGGTCGAGGGGGTCGTGATGACCTCGTCGCCGGGGCCGATATCGAGTGCCAAGAGAGCCAGAATCAGGGCATCGGAGCCCGATGCCACGCCGATGGCGTGGCGGGCGCCCAGGTAGGCGGCCATTTCTTCTTCGAAGGCCTCGACGCGCGGGCCAAGCGCCCAGCGCCCACTGCGCAAGACCTCAAGCACGGCCGGCTCTGCCTCTTCGGCGATTTCGGCCCATTGCGCGCCGGTGTCGAGAAGCTGTATTTTATCATTGTTATTCATGGGGCTACTCGATCTCGCAACATGGCCGGGATCGTGCGCAGGAGAATCTCAAGATCGAGGCGCCACGACCAGCCGTCAATATAATCCAGGTCGGCCTCCAGGCCCCTGAGGAAGGGATCCCCGAGCCTATTGCTGACCTGCCAAAGCCCGGTGATACCGGGCAGCATGGAAAAACGCTTGCGCTGCCAAGGCTCGAAACCGGAGACCTCCGCAGGCAGCATCGGCCGCGGGCCAATGATGCTCATCTGGCCCATCAATACGTTCAGGACCTGCGGCAACTCATCGATATCGATCCGCCGCAGCAGGCGTCCGACACGGGTCACGCGGGGATCGTCACGCAGCTTGAAGATCGGCCCGTCGGCCTCATTAAGAGGATGCATATCCGGCAATTGGCGGTCGGCGCCCTCGACCATGCTGCGAAACTTCAACATGCGAAAGCGACGCTTGTTCAAGCCGAGACGTTCTTGCGTGTAAAAAACCGGACCAGCGGTCTCGAGCCGAATCGCCAAGGCGACCAGGGGCCAAGCCGGCAGCGACAAAAGAAGGAGCACCAGAGCAGCTGCGAAATCAAAAATTCGCTTGGCCGCACGGCCCAGCGGTGCATGGGCCTGCGCGTTCATCGAGAGCAGGCGGATATCGCCCACCTGGTCGAGCAATACGCGCTCCATGCCGCGGCCGAACACACTACTCGCCAGGTGCAGCGCAACACCCTCACTCGCGCAGGCATCCAGGATGGCACTGACCTGGGGGCTCTCCAACTCGCCCGAGACCACCACAACCTCGTCAACCGCCTCGCGTGCGAAAATATCCACAATCCGCTGGGCGTCCCCCCCCTCCAGATCGACCGGCGCGACCCGGCCGACACTGGTGACGCCGAAGGGCGCCTCGCGGTTGAGCTCGCCGGTCGCGCGGAGGCCATCGGCCTCGGTTGCCACCAGCAGCACGCGCGCCGCACCCAGGCCCGAGGCTCGCAGCTCTGCCGCGAAACGACGCAAGATCAGCCGCGAGGCGAGCAGCAGCAGGAGTCCCGTGCCGGCATAGAGCCCGACAAAAAGGCGCGAGACATAGCCAAGTTTGAAGGCGAAAAGAAGGGCGAAGACGAGCAGCAAGGCCTGCCCGAAAGCCGCCGCCACCGGCACCAGGAGTGCACGCAAATGGAGGAAGGCAAGCGGCCCGTAGGCGCCGCGCCGCACCAGAAAAACGAGCAACGCAATGGCAAAAATTCCCGCCGGCGTAAAGTAGACGGAGGGGTCGTAGAGGCTGGTGAGATCCGAGGGCAGTACCCGCGTCTTCACAAGAAAAGCCAGCGGAAAAGCCAGCAGAAGCACCAGACCATCGGTGATCTGTGCCAGATTCCGATAATGCGCGGCGGGACCAGCTCGGGCCACGCCCATCTGTCGCGCACCGGGGCTCAGGAGCGGCGGTGATGCGCGGAGGCTCTGCGGCACGCCTTGCCCGGAAACGCCGCCGCGGCGGGCGCGGTTACGCGCTCTTGCCGGTGTGGCCATCAGGTAGAGGCGTTAGCCCAGACCACCAGCGGCGGCAAGAAAACCCCGGCGACCATGGTGGACTAGACGCTCGAAAAGTTCTTCGTATTGCCCCGTGATGCCCTGCCAATCGTAGAGCCGGCGCACCCGCTCGCCGGCCGCACGGGCCAGCGCCCGGCTGCGCTCGGCCGCGGCCGCATCGCCGGGCGCAAGAAGCGCGCGGAGCTGCGCCGCCAGAGACGAGGACGTGTTGTAGGCATAATAGAGACCGGCGTCCCCCAATACCTCGCGATGCTCGGGAATATCGTTGGCGGCAATCGGCAACTCAGCCGCCATCGCTTCGAGCAACGCCGGATGCGTGCCGCCAAGTTCGGTGGCCTGCACCCAGGCTGCGGCATGCCCGCGCAATTGGTCGTAGCCTTCGCCGAAAACATAGCCGGCGAAATGGATGCGCGGATTTCCGCCAGCGAGTTTCCGCAATTCAGCCTTGTAGGCGTCGGCGTAAGGCGCATCGCCAACCACCACGAGGTCGTAGTCGAGGCCGGCCTCAAGGAAGCCACGAATCACCACATCGGCGTTATTCTCACGCTCGAGGCGGCTGACATAGAGGACGTAGCTCCGGGAGCGGACGCCAAGCTTTGCCAACGCCGCCTCGCCCGTCTCGGCCGGCGCCTCGGCACCATAGGCGATCCGCATGACCCGCCGCGCACCACGGCGGCGGTAATACGCCTCAATGACATCGCAATCCGCGACAATCACATCCGCGAGCCGCGGCACAAGGAATTGCGCGGCCGCGTGAAACGCCCGCCCGCTCGGTCCCCATTTGCGCCGCGCGCTCTCGATGCCATCAACCGCGACTGCGGTCGGCAATCCGGCAGCCCGGAGCAATGGCAGAGCGAGAAAATTCGCGCCATTGCAGACCAGCGCCGCATCGAAGCGACCGCGTACCCGGTGCGCCGAGCGCAACGTATGCACGACGGTCTCCAGATGCTTGCGGCGCGGCGCCGGCAGAAGCTCGATGCGGACGCCGCGCCAGATCTGCCCGTCAAGCTCGGGCGCAATCTGGCCCGAGCGGCCAAAGACGGTCACTTCGTGACCGCGTGCGGCCAAGCGCGTGGAGAGCTCCTCAGCGAAAGTCTCGAAGCCTCCGTAGTTGGCGGGCACACCGCGGGTTCCCAGGATAGCGAGACGCAGCGACATCAGATCTCCTCGCCGTTACGCTCGCGGCTGCATACGGCTCGCCGAGCCCGCCATAAAGCGAACCGCAACGGGTTCTGCGAAATTGCGTGCATGCAACCATGCTCTCCCCCAGATCGTGCAACACGGCAAGGGTGGCATCGGAAAAAATGCCCGTTTTGTATGGCCTCGCTTGGTTCGCACCTTGCTGAAACCCCAAGCGTGACGAAAACCACCAACAAGACCCGGCTTCGCGTCCTCGTCGGCGCGAACGTCGTGCTCCAATTCCTCGACGGGTTCGTCACCATGGTCGGGACCTCACGTGGCTTCGCCGAAGGAAACCCGATTGTAGCCACTGCGATGGAGTCCATCGGGCCGGTGGGCGGCATTCTCTTCATGAAGCTGATGGCCCTCTGCTTCCTCTACGTAATGTATCGCCGCGGCGACCACCCCCTTGTCGTCCCCAGCCTCTCCTCGATTGCCCTGGCCTACACCTTCCTCGCTGTCCTGCCGTGGACGCTACTGCTTGCCGGATCACCCCCCGGTTGAGCCAACCCTCCTCCCTCCCCAAGGCTTCCCCGGCAGGCGGCGGGGAGACCCGCACGGACCTTCGTCCCGGGTCTCCCTCTGTGCAAAAGCGCGCCCGCACCCCTTGACTTTCACCCCCGAGGACGCGATCCACTGCTCTCCTCTTGCGGCGCAATTCGTGCGCTAAATCACGCAAGAGGATCCTTTACATTTTGGTTTGGTTTCAAATGCGATCCGGCGATCGCATGGGAGCAGGGATACGATGGATTCGGGTGCGCGCCTGTCGGCGATAGATGCGGCATTTCTCTATTTTGAGAAGCCGGGCCAGCCCCTGGTCGTCGCCTGCCTGGTCGAATTGGACGCTAATCTGTCCTACCCCAGACTGCTCGAAACCATTGGTGCCCGGCTCGCCACCATCCCCCGGCTGCGCCAGCGCCCTCAGCGCGTGGCACTCGATGTGGAAGCCCCCGTCTGGGCGGGCGACCCGCAATTCCAGCTTGAGCGCCATATCCGCCATGCCGCGTGGCCCCAGCCCGGTGATGATGCCGCCCTGCGCGACGCGCTCGAGCGGCTCCTCGCCCCACCGCTGGACCCCGAACACCCGCTCTGGGAGGCCATCTTGCTCGAAGGCGGCGCGCGGGGACGCAGCGCCCTGCTCTTTCGTGCGCACCATTGCATGCTCGACGGAATGAGCGGTGCCCGGCTGCTCGAGCTGCTCACCGACCCGCTCGAAACCAGCACGCCCGCCGCCGAGCCGCCGCCTGCCCAGGGCCGCGCGCCCCGGCTGCTCGACTCCTTCGCCGGCACCGACCAGCTCTGGGACCGGGCCAAAGATGTAGCCGAGATCGCCTCGACCCTGCTCTCGTTTCTCCAAGAGCAGGAGGCGCCAGCGACCTCATTCAACGCGAGCCTCTCGGCGCGCCGACGGATCTGCTGGACAACCCTGCCCTGGAAAGACGTCGCCGCCATTCGCAGCCAGGCCGGCTGCACCTCCAACGATATCGCGCTGGCGGTGATCAGCGGCGGCTTGCGACGCTATATCCGCCGCCACGACCGCGGCGGCGCGCGTGAGGCGCTGCGCGCCCTGGTCCCCGTGAGCGTGCGCTCTGAGCGCGGCGACACCTCAATGGGGAACCTCTTCTCGGCCATGTTCCCGAAGCTGCCGGTCCATATCCAAGACGCCGAGGAACGCCTGCGCGCCGTGGTGCGTGAGACACGGGCCCTGAAGGAACGCGGCCAACCCCGCGCCACCGCATTGCTGCTCGGCGCATTGGCAAGCCTGCCCAATGCGCTCGGTGCCGCACTACCCGGGCTGCTGCCGGATACCCCTATTTTCAATACGATCTGCACGAACGTACCCGGCCCACGCGAGCCGCGGACGCTGGCCGGGGTAAAAATCCGCGCGGTGCACGGCGTTGTCCCCCTCTACCAGAGCATGGGAATCGAGTTCGCCGTGATGAACCACGCCGATAGCTGGTCCCTTTGTGCGCATATCGACCCCGAGTTGGTCCCCGACGAAGAAGCGCTGATGAGCGACCTCGAAAAATCATTCCAAGAGCTGCGCCGCGCCCACCACCGAAACATGCGCACGATCGCCGAGCCCGACTCCCGACCCCGCCTGCGCCGCCCCAACGCACGCTATAAGCGACCCGAGAGCCTCTCCAGCGCGGTCAAAATGATGGCCGAAGCCGACGCCGCCGAACGCCAGGCACGCACCCGGACGCGCCGCCGCTCGGTCTGAATCGGCGGTGCAGCCTTGACGCGCCAACCAACAACCCCCATCTTTGCCAGAGATGCAGCGCGTACATCGATCAGTCTCTGCCGCACCAAAGCCGCATAGGCTCCTGAGAGCTATCGCCATCACCGCCATCCTGGCCCCGCTCTGGGCTGGCTGTGGAGGCCGCGCGGTAACCTTCGGCTTCCCGCGCGATGCATTGCGCTCGCAACGCATCGCCGAGGCCTACGCGCCCTACCGGCAACCTGGCGCAGCGATCCTCTCTGGCAATATCTCACTCACCAACGACCACGGCGAGAAAGTCATTGCGCGCAATCTCGTAGTCCGCCTGACCCCGGCGACCACCTTCTCACGCAAGGTCTTCGCTGAAGCCGCCGCCGAGAGAAAAATGCCGCTCACCGAACTCGACGAACTGGGTGTCGTAATCTGGACCGGACGCACCAACCGTGACGGCGATTTCCGCTTCGAAGGCCTTCCCGAGGGCGATTATTTTGTTCTCTGCCATGTCAGCTGGCTGGGCTCGATCCGCGGCGCCCCCGCCGAGAAAACCGCGCTGGTCGCCGGCGAAGTATCGCTGCGCCACGGACAACAACGCGATATCGTCCTCTCGCCGAATTACGCCGAACACGCCCCCTAAAGGCCCGACGTGAGGTAAGGAAATCAACGCGAGGTAAGGAACGTCCCCACAGGCCTCAGGCCGGATGCGGGACGATCTGCAGCGGTGCCTCGGCCTCTTTGGGGCTGCGAAGCGGCCCGGCGCCGGCAGCCTCTTTGAGCGCCGCGAAGGATTCGCAGATGAAGCCCTTGAAGACCTCGAGGTCGGGCACCAGATCGTAGTCGCCGTTGAAGCCCCAGCAGAGCTTGCCATTATAGCTCATCAGCGCAATCCCCAGGCCGAGGTTGTCGACCAGCGGCACCAGCGGGAATGTCTCGAGCATTTTCGCGCCGAGCATATACAGGGGCATTTGCGGCCCCGGCACATTGGTCACAATGAGATTGCAGGGCAGAACGCGCGACACGTTGCGCGCGCCCAGCGCCAATAGAGTGGAGGAACCCCACTCGGCGGCCGCGGCCAGGACAGTGGCGCCCACAGCCTGCCTCGAGCGTTTCAGCTCGTTGGTCTGCACCTGGATCTGGCGAAGCTGCTCACGCGGATCGATCTCGCCAATCGGCAGATCGATCAGCCAGGCCGAAACCTGGTTGCCCAGAGCTTCCTGATCTTCACTGCGACGCACACTCACCGGCGCCATCACGCGGAAATCGACCGAACTCGGGCTCACTTGACGATGCTCGAGAAAACGCTGCACGGCCCCGCAAACGGTCGCCAGAACGACATCATTCACGCTGCCGCCAAGGCCGCGGCGCACCTCGCGAATCTCAGAGAAATCCATCGTCCACCAATCAAAGCGGCGATGCGGGCTCACCGCCTGGTTGATCGGCGTCGGCGTTGCCATCTGCATCGTGGCACCGACCATGTCGGCAGCGGCACGGAAATGCGAGATCACCTCGCGACGACGGTCCTCGGCTTCGCGGAAGAACCCTCGCACATCGCTGATGAGGCCCAGCGGCAAGGAGAGGCGGCGCAGCGACTCGTCGCGCATCAACTGGGCGCCCGAAGGCGCGCGGCGCGGGAAGAAGCGCGCCGGCTTCGGCTCAACCACATCCGGCGAAGCGCTGAGAATGATTTTCAAAAGCTCGGCGCCCGAGACCCCATCAATCATGCAATGGTGCACCTTGGAGATCAGCGCGAAACGATCGCCCTCCAACCCTTCGACGATCCACATTTCCCAGAGCGGACGTGTCAGATCGAGCGGCTGTTCCATGATCCGCGCCGAGAGACGGCGTAGCTGCTCATCGGTACCGGGCTTGGGCAGGCTGGTATGGCGGACATGATAGTCAAGGCGAAAACGATCGTCGTCGACCCAGACCGGCCGCATGGAGAAAGGCACCCATTGGAGTTTTTGCCGGTAACGCTGGATGCGATGAATCTCCGCAGCAATATTATCGCGGATCAACTTCGCATTGATGCCGCCCTCCGGCGTACGCAGAGGCTCCGCCTCAAAGGTGAGCGTCGACGCCACATGAAGGGGCGCGTGGGGCTTCTCGAGCAAAAGGAACGAGGAGTCCAGAGCCGTCAGTCGGTCGTACCAATATCCTGCCATGATCCGATTCTATCGAACCCCTGCTCCGCTCGCCATGTGAGACACGACACCAGGTGGCAGGAACGACGCCGAAAT
>JAYGCM010000010.1:0-87155 GCA_046583355.1 Deltaproteobacteria bacterium | reverse complement strand
TCATGCTGCAAAATCGCCATGCCATGCTCGCCCCCATCGCCTTGATTGTCGCGGATTGGTTCATGACGCTCGGCGTCCTCTGGGGCTGTTTCTACGCCGTCGGTCTGGAAGTCCCGCTGCCTCTCGTCACCGTCGGCTTCGCAATCGGAATTCTCACGACGCTGATCTCCATCACACCGGCCGGATTGGGCATCATGGAGAGCGCGATGACGACCATCTTCGTCTCGTTGGGGACGCCGCTGGAGCCCACAATCATCGCCGTCCTGCTCTTCCGGCTCACCTTCTACGCAATCCCCTTTGCGCTGAGTGTCGGCTTCTTCCACGGCATGTTCGAAGACGCCCGCCGCCATTCCCATATAGAATAGCGCGCTTGCGCCCTGGAGGCGCAGCCGGGCTGGACTCAGGTCGGAGGCTTCTGTGCCTTGGGCGAGGCGGGGCGAGGCTTGTGCTGGCGCGCGGAAGAGGTCCATCGGACTCCACCCGGAGGCGGTGCCTTGGTCGCGGCCGGCTGGTTCACGATCCGCAACAAAGCCTCGGCCTCGAGCATGGTAAGCTCGCGAATATGGCCGGCGGGCAGGCGCCCCAATTTAAGCGGACCGATCGATACCCGAGAAAGCCGGTCCACGGGATAGCCTACCGCCTCACACATGCGACGGATCTGGCGATGCCTTCCTTCGTGAATCGTGATCACGAGTCGCGTCTTGCGGTCGAGTTCACCCTCGACCAGAACGTCGGCCGGCAGAGTCCTGCCGTCGTCGAGGCGCACACCGCGCGCCAGCCGCGCCAAGGCACGCTCGCCGGGACGCCCGCGCACCTTCACCCGGTAGACCTTCGGCACGCCGTAGCGTGGGTGGGTGAGGCGCTGCGCCAGATCGCCATCGTTGGTGAGCAGGACCAACCCGCTCGATTCAAAATCAAGCCGGCCGACCGGAAAGAGTTGGCGGTGCGCCGCACGAATCACGTCGCCGATGGAGGGGCGCCCCTCCGGATCTGACATCGTCGAGACCACGCCAGTGGGCTTATGATAGGCGAAATACTTCGGCTCGGGCTGCAAAACGGGCCGCCCATCGACGGTGATCCGGTCGTTTGCCGGATCCGCTCGCGTACCGAGTTCGGAGACGACCTTGCCGTTCAGGCGAACGCGGCCTTCACGAATCATCTCCTCCGACGCCCGGCGCGAGGCGATCCCCGCGCGACTCAGAATCTTCTGTAGACGCTCTTTCGATTCCATCATTCTGTCCGTCATTCGAGCTTTCGATCAAGAGCGTCAAGGCCGCAGCGCCCGCCCCTGCGGCCGCAGCCATTGCTGCGGCGCGCGGCTCCGCTTCTTCTGCCACATCGGCTTCGGTCGAGACGACCTCGGCCTGGTCTTCGTCTTCCAGTTCGGCCAAGGCGCCCTCGGCGGCCTCGGCTCCGTAGCCGCCGCTGGGGCCGCCTTCGTCGTCGGAGTCACCCGAGTCTTCGCTGCCCTCGTCGGCCGTCTCCTCCTTGAGGAGGGTTGCCAGGGATTCCGCATCGGGCAGAGGCGGTAGCTGGCCGAGATTCTTCATGGTGAAGAGCTCGAGGAATTCGGCGGTCGTGCCGTATTCGACCGGACGCCCCGGCGTATCGCGCCGGCCCGTACTCACCACCAGGACGCGATTGATCAGCGCGGTCAGGATGGCGTCGCAATTCACCCCGCGGATCGCCTCGATCTCGCCACGCGTAACCGGCTGGCGGTAGGCGATGATGGCCACTGTCTCCAGCAGGGCGCGCGAGAGGCGCGGCGGTTTTTCGGCAAAAAAGCGGCGCAACCAAGGTGCGTGCTCCGCACCCGAGCGCAGCTGAAAACCGGAGGATACCTCGACCAGGCGAATGCCGCGGCCGGATTCCTCGAGCGTCGTCTTCAGCGTCGACAAAGCCTCCTTGACGGAACCGCGGCCGCGCCCCTGAAAGAGGCGGGAGAGTCGCTGCAGGGGAATCGGCTCGGCCGCAGCGAAAAGAATCGCCTCCAAAATAGCCTCGATTGGCTCATTCTCGGCCTCGTCTTCGGCGGCGATTTCCTGGTCGGCCGTCTCCAGCACGCCCGGCTCAACCGCAGCGTCCGTGGCGGCAACCGCCTCTACGGCCGGATCTTCCGCGGGCTCGCTTTCGGTCTCTTCGCCCGACTCGACCTCCGCCGACTCAAGCTCTTCGCCTGGCTCGACCTCGGTCTCAGGCGCGTCGCCGGACACTCCGTCTTTTTCTTCCTCGCTGCCCGCCACGCTCATCCCTGCATCTCCTCCGACGCTTCGTCGGGATCCACATCATCAATCGCCATTATTTCGTCCGCATCAATATCCCGCACCAACAGGATGTCGATTTCGGCATGGCTCTCCGATTGCGTTGCCGTTACCGCGCCCGCCTTCACCAATTCGAGAATCGCGAGGAAGGTGACGACAATGCGCAGACGCGAGGCGTCCTCCGGAAAGAGTTCCTCAAAGCGCATGCGCGGCCGTGCGCGCAATTGCTCGACCACGCTCTCCACGCCATCGCGCAGCGAGAGGCGCTCGCCCTGCACCTGATGCACAAGATTGCGCGACCGGCGGTCCAGCATCCGCTGCAAGGCGCCCAGGAGGTCATCCACCACCATCGGTTTGGGCGGCTCGAGAAAGCGACCCGCTTGCATTTCGACGACCGTCCGCTCGAAAATATCGCGGCCGAGGACCTCGCGCGCCGCGAGTGCCTCGCCCACCTTCCGGAAGCGCTCATGCTCGCGCAGCTGTTCCAGGAGCTGCAACTCGGGGTCGATTGGTTCTTCGTCTTCGAGCTCTTCGCGCTCCTCGGGGGGCAACAACGCTCGTGATTTGAGGTAGATCAGGGTCGCGGCCATCACCAGGAACTCGCCGGCCAGGTCGAGGTTCAAGTCATCGGCCGCCGCCATATAGGCGAGGTACTGATCTGTGACCTCAGATACGGAGAGGTTGTAGAGGTCGATCTCGTGCTTCTTGGTGAGGTGCAGGAGGAGATCGAGCGGCCCTTCGAACTGCTCAAGCTTGACGCTATAGGCCTCGGACATGGGAGTCCAAGTTCTAGCATAGCGCGAGCGCGCCGCGAACTGCCCCGTCGGGCGCCCCGCTAAGATGTACGCAAGTGCATCGCCGCGCGAACTTCGGCCATCGTCTCGCGCGCAATCGCGCTGGCCGCGTCGCGTCCCGCGGCCAGAACCTCCCGCACATAGCCCGGCCGAGCGGCGATTTCGGCGCGGCGCTCGCGGTGCGGTACCAGATCGGCCAGCAGATGCGGGATCATCACCTTCTTGCAATCGAGACAACCAAAAGCAGCCGTGCGACAGCCCTCGCTGACCTGATCCAACTCCTCAGGGCTGCAATAGACCTGGTGGAGATGAAAGGCCGGGCATTGGGCCGGATCGCCGGGGTCTTTCAAGCGCACGCGAGCCGGATCGGTGGCCATCCGGCCGAGTCTTTTCTCGATCGATGCCGGCTCCTCGTCGAGCAGAATCGCGTTGCCGTAGCTCTTGCTCATTTTCCGCCCGTCGAGGCCCGGCACCTTCGGCGTGGGCGAGAGCAAGGCCCGTGGTTCGGGCAGGGTCGGCCCGTAGAGATGGTTGAAGCGGCGGGCGATATCGCGCGTCAGTTCCACATGCGGCACTTGGTCGATCCCCACCGGAACCGCCACGCCTTTGTAGAGAAGGATATCGGCGGCCTGCAGGACCGGATAGCCGAGGAAGCCGTAGGTCGAGAGATCGCGGCCCTCGAGCTGCGCCTTCTGGTCTTTGTAGGTCGGGTTGCGCTCAAGCCAGGGAACCGGCGTGAGCATGCCGAGTAGAAGCGCCAACTCGGCGTGTTCGAGCACGTCGGATTGACGAAAGATCACACAGCGCTCGGGGTCCAAGCCGGCGGCCAGCCAGTCGAGGACCATTTCCTCGGCGAACTCGGCGACATCTTTGGGACGTTCGTAATCGGTCGTGAGGACGTGCCAATCCGCGACGAAGAAAAGACAGCGATGGTCTTCCTGCAACGCCACCCAATTGCGCAACGTACCGAGAAGATGGCCCAGATGGAGCCGCCCAGTAGGCCGCATTCCGCTGACGACAACCTGCCCTTTCGTTTCCTGCGTCACTTCCGCGCCTCCTCCGCTTTCCGGGAACGCGTGGCGCGCTCTCTCGGGTGGTGCTCGTGGTGCATCCGGCTCAGATGGCTCCGGCTCACATGCGTGTACACCTCGGTGGTCGAGATATTCGCATGTCCGAGCAGCGTCTGCACGGCACGCAAATCCGCCCCATGCTCGACCAGGTGAGTGGCAAAGGCGTGCCGCAGATCATGCGGCGAGGGTGCCTGGTCGAGCCCGGCGCGCTCGGCCAGCCGGCGGATGAGCGCAAAGACGGCCTGCCGCGTCAGGCCGCGGCCGCGCGGCGAGAGAAAAACCGTATCCGTTCGCCCCTTGGTCAAGAGACGCGGTCGCTCGGCCTCCATATAGCGTCGCAACGCAATGCAGGCCGGGCGCCCGAGCGGCACGATGCGTTCCCGCTCCCCCTTGCCGATGACACGCAGGGCCTTGTCTTCGAGCATGAGCCGGTCAAGCGTGAGCGAGGTTGCCTCACTGACTCGCAGGCCGCCGCCATAGAGAACCTCAAGCAATGCGAGATCGCGCAAGGGGGTCGGTGTGCGCAAAGCCACATCAAGCAATTTCTCAACATCCTCGGCCGAGAGAATATGCGGCAGGCGGCGCGGCTGGCGCGGCTGGCGAATATCCGCAAGCGGGTTATCGACGACCCATTTTTCTTCCTGTGCATGACGGAAAAGACCGCGTAAAGACGAGAGGCGCCTTGATTGGGTGCGAGCACCGATACCCCGTTCGGCCTCGTGCTGCTGGAAGCTGATCACCAACTCGCGCGTCACGCGCGCCAGCTCATCAATCGAAAACTCTTCTGCGGCAAAAGCCGCGAAGCGTGCATAATCCGTCGTATAGGCGGCGATGGTATGCGGCGAGACGCCCTTCTCGGCGCGCAGCCAAGCGAGGTGCCGGGTGATGGCCTCGTCGAGGATCATGAAGACGCCGCTGCTCCACCGGCCGAATCCGGTTTCAGCGAGTCCTCATGGGCTGCTGCAAAACGATCGAGCGCCTCGTTCAAGGCGGCGAGGATTTCCTGATCGCGCTGCGGTTGACTGCCATCTTCTTCGCTGACGAAGAAAATATCGACTGCCTGGTCAACGTTGGTTGCGATCTTCGCGAGATGGATCTTGAGCCCGAGCTCATGGATCGCCTCGGCAACGCAATGCAATAGGCCGATACGATCCGGCGCGTAGACATCGAGGACGAGGAAATCGTCGGAACTCTGATCGTCAAGCAGGATGGTCGTGATCGCGCGACGCGGACGTTTCTTGCCAAGCAAGCCGCCTTCGCCCGCACGCGCCAACCGCGCCGCCAGGTCAGCCTCGCCAGCAAGCACCTTCTGGAGAAACTCGACGACTCGAATCCAACGCTCGTCGTCCATCACCAATTCCACGCCATCGGCGTGCGAGAGGCGAAAGGAGTCCAGCGCGATCCCGCCGGTGGTCGTCGAGATTTTCGCCGTCAGAATATCGAAACCACTGGCCGCCAGCACGCCCGTCAAGGTGGCAAACAATCCGGGCCGATCGCGCACCGCTGCGGTGAATTCTGTAAAACCTCGATCGGGCTCATGCACGAGGCTGGTCGCCAGCCCCGACTCCGCCGCTCGTCGGACCAATGCGGCATGGTCCGGTATGGCGGCCTCGCGCGTCGAGAGAAGGTAGGCATCACCGATCGAATCGAGGAATACGGCCAGCGCCGCGCCAGCATCCTCGCCCGCAGCATTGCGGGTGAACGCCAGAACACGCTCGCGAATCCGTTCGAGTCGCGCCTTGCGGTCTTCTGGTTCAAAGCCACGGGCGAAGACCTCCGAGACACGGACATAGGCCTCCCCGAGAACGAGATCCTTCCAATTATTCCACATCTTCGGGTTGGTCGAGCGCATATCGCCGTAGGTGAGCAGAAAGAGGCGCTGCAAAGACTCCGGCGTGCCGACGAGCCGAGCCAATTCCGTCGCGGTTTTCTCGTCGTTGAGGTCGCGCTGTTCGGCGAAAAGCGGCAGCACCAGGTGGTTGCGCACGAGAAACAACAACTCGGCGCAGGCATCTTCTTCGAGCCCCAGGCGCCGGCCGATATCTTCCGCCATTTTCGAGCCAGCCTCGGAATGGTCGCCGCGCAAACCCTTGCCGATATCGTGCAACATCATGGCGAGAAAGAGCAGGCCGACATCCTCGACCTCGCGCATGACCTGGGTGAGCAAGGGCAGGCTCTCGGCCCACTCGCCGCGGCGAAGGCGCTCCAATTCGCGGATTCCCATCAGCGAGTGCTCATCCACCGTGTAAATATGGAAATGGTTACGCCGCACGAGGCAGACGAGATGCTCCCACTCGGGGAGAATCCGCTCGAGCAGACCGAGACGGTGCAAATCGTGCACAGTCTCGTAGACACGCCACGGCGAGCGCAGGATCGCCATGAAATACCCCGGCACGCGCGGGTCCTCGCGGGCGGCCTGGTCGAAACGATGTGCATTATCGCGCAGCAGCGTGGTCAAGCTGGAAGCCAGCGCCACGCCATGGCGCTGGGCATCGCGCACGACGCGCAGCATCTCGACCGGATCGTCCACAAAGAGCTGCGCCTCGGGCACGACCATTTCATTGTTGAGAATCTGCACGCCTGCGCGGATCGTCCGCGCCATCACCTTGCCGATCAGGCGATAGGGCTGGGAAGGGTTGACGACGCGCTCAATCATGTTTTCGGAGAAGCGCGTGATCACCGAAGCCTTGCGATAATAATCGCGCAGAAAATTCTCGGCCGGCTCGGCCGAATCGGCTCTTGCCTGGCCGTAGCCGAGATCCTCGGCTACCTGGTCCTGCAACTCGAAGGTGAGCTGGTCGGAATGCGACGAAGTGAGGAAATGAAGCGAGTTGCGCACGCGGAAAAGGAAATCCCGCGCCTCAAGAATCTCGTCAATCTCAGACGGTGTGAGCACGGCCTTGTGGGCGAGTTCGCGAATATCGTGAATTTTGAATTGCACCTTGGCGAGCCACAGCGCCGTATGCAGATCGCGCAGGCCACCGCGCCCTTCCTTGATTTGCGGCTCCAGGAGGTAGACCGACTCGCCGAACTCGCGGTGGCGCTGCGCGCTCTCATCCACCTTTTCACGAAAGAAGCGGGCCGAACCTCGGGTCGAAATCTCGCGCTCCAGAGCCCGCTCGAATTCCTCGGCAATATCCTCCGCACCACAGAGAAAGCGCGCATCCAAAAGCGAAGTCTTGATCTTCAGGTCGGTCGCCGCGAGGCGCACGCAATCGCGTACATTGCGCACAGCATGGCCCACCTGCAAGCGGGCGTCCCAGAGCGCATAGAGAATCGTCTCGGTGGTCGCCTCGGCATAAGGCGTGACCTTATGCGGATGCAGAATCAGCAGGTCGATATCGGACCAGGGGTTGAGTTCGGCGCGGCCATAGCCCCCTTGCGCCAGCACCGCGATCTCCTCATCGCCCTGCACATAGCGCTGGCGCCAGGTATGCGAAGCCGCCGCGGCGAGAAAGCAGATCAGCGAGTCGAGCGAGGCGGTGAAATAATCCACCACGTCGGTCCCGCCCCCGCCAGCATGATGCCAGGCTCCGGCAGCCTCGCGCACGGCAAGAAGGTACTCGCGCGCCGTCGCACCGAGGTCGCCTGCGGCCTCCGGCGTCGGCAACGCAATGCGCTCGGGCACCTCCGCGGGCTCGGCGACCATCAGAGATTCTCCAGTCGATCTTTGCCGAAGGAGGTCCGCAGGAAGCGCCGGATGCCGCGCGCGATCCCCTCGGCCAGGTCCTTCTGGTAGCGACGAGTCGAGAGGCGATGCCCCTCCAAGGGATGCGTGAGAAAGCCCACCTCAATCAGGATACAGGGCATATAGGCGCCCACCAATACGAAGAAGGGCCCCGTCTTGACGCCCAGATCCTCGACACCCTTCCAGCGCGAACCGACGTATCGGGTCGTCTCGGCCTGCACCGCCCGCGCCAGCTCCTTGGACTCCTGCTCCTTGCCGGTCTGCAGTAGATCACTGAGAAGAAAGGCCAGGTCGCCCTGCGGCTTTCGCATGCCCGTCAGGTCGAGGCCATTCTCCAATACGGCCAAGCGCGCCGTCGCCTTATCGTCCGTGTTGTTGAGCGTATAGGTCTCGATGCCGCGCGCCTTGCCATCGGCGCTCGCGTTGGCGTGAATCGAGACGAAGAGATCCGCGCTCCGGACATTGGCAATGCTCGTGCGCTCCTCCAACGAGACCGAGCGATCGTCGCTACGGGTGAGAATCACCTCAAGGCGGGGATCGCCGCCGAGTTTCGCAGCGACCATCTCAGCCACCCGCAAAGTGACGATCTTCTCCGCTTCCTTTGCCACACCCTTGGCGCCCGGATCACGACCGCCGTGGCCCGGATCGAGCACCACACGAAAGCGACGGAGCACCTTGTCTAGAGGCGGAACCACCGGCTTCGCCTGCGCCTCCGGGCCGGCCTTCGCGACACCGCGACCGGCCTGCGCCGCTCCCCCGCTGGTCGCTGCCTCGCCCCGTCGGCGCAATCCCGGCGACGGCCGCGGCGGCAGGCGCAAGGAGAGAATCAGGCGCGCCGGGCGTGACGCCGTGCGCACATCGAAAAGCGCCGGGCCGCGCAGGTCCACCACGATCCGCACGGTATCCTTGTTGAATTGCCCGATTCGGATGCGCCGCACCAGACCGTCCTCGACCACGATCGGGGCACGCTCAATCGCGCTGCCGAGCCGCGCCGGCGTCAGGTCGACATAGGCCCGCGAAGGCAGACCGCGGGCGGGATCGGCCGAAGCCGTATGCGAGCTGTAGTCGACCTGGCCCTTGACCGTGACAACAACATGCGCGCCGGTCGCCCCGACCTCCCAGCCGACTTGCTCGACCAGCGCCTGCAGGCGTGGCTTCGCCGCATGAGCCGGTGCCGCGAAGCTGGCAAAAGCAAAGAGCAGAGCCGCCAGGATCGGGCCCGAGATGCGCCGCATATCAAGCATCTTCTTCGCTCCGTGCTGCGGCCACCAGGGCAGCGAGTCGGTTCATCGCATCGAGTGGCGTCAGTCCCTCGATATCGATCGCGGCAAGCTCACGGCGCAGGCTCTCATCGGGCGCCGCAAAAAGCTCGATCTGGCCCGCAGAACTATCGCTGGCGGTCACGGCCACAGCAGCCGCACTCAAACCGCCCGCCGGCCCCTCGCCCGCCTCCAACCGACGCAGCAACTCGCGCGCACGTCCCACCACCGCATCGGGCACACCCGCCAGGCGCGCCACCGAGATGCCATAGCTGCGGCTCGCCGGGCCATCGACCACCTTGCGCAGAAAAAGCACCTCGTCCTTCCATTCCCGTACCGAAACCGAAGCGTTGGTCACCCGCGGATGGGTCGCGGCCAAACCGACCAGTTCGTGGAAATGAGTCGCAAAAATAGTCTTGACTCGCGCGCCCGGCGCCGGCTCGAAATCGTGCAGGAATTCGGCGACCGCCCACGCAATCGCAATGCCATCATAGGTGCTCGTACCGCGGCCGATCTCGTCGAGGATCACCAGCGTGCGCGCCGTGAGGTTCGACAGGATAGCCGCCGTCTCCTTCATCTCGACCATGAAGGTCGAGTCGCCCGCAACCAGGTCATCGCCTGCCCCAACCCGCGTCCAGATCCTATCGGTCAGCGGAATTCGCGCCGACGCCGCCGGAACAAACGAGCCCGCATGTGCCATCAGCGTAATCAGGGCCACCTGGCGCAGGTAGGTACTCTTGCCCGCCATATTCGGCCCGGTGAGGATGACCAACTGACGGGCCTCATCGTCAAGCAGGGCATCGTTGGCCACAAACGAACCCGCCGCCGAGGTGCGCTCGACCACGGGGTGGCGCCCCTCGCGAATCTCCAGCGTCGTTCCGCGATGCAATTCCGCCCGCACATAACCACGTTGGTGCGCGACCTCGGCCAACGCAATCAGAACATCGACGTTTGCCAATGCGGTCGCCTGGAGGGCCAAAGCCCCTTCATAGCGGCCGATCTCGACGATCAATTCCTGGAAGATCTCGGCCTCGCGCTCGCGACAAAGCGCGTCGGCCGTACTGAGTTGTTGCTCCAACTCACTCAACTCGGGCGTGGCGAAGCGCTCGCTGGAGGCGAGCGATTGGCGGCGGATGAAATGCTCCGGGACCCGCTCGAGGTTGCGCTTGGTCACGTCGAAAAAATAGCCCAGCACGCGGTGATGGCGGATCTTCAGCGATTGAATCCCCGTGGCCTCGCGCTCGCGTGCCTCCAGGGCCGCCAGCATCCCCTCGGCGTCCTTGCCCAACCCGCGCAGGCGGTCGACCTCGGCGTCGGCCCCATCGCGAATCACGCCGCCGTCGGCGAGCTGACGAGGCAATTCGTCGGCCAGGATCTCCGCGATGCGCTCGGCCAACCCCGGTGGGTTGCGCGATTCCTCAGCCAGCCGCTCGAGCAACTCAGCAGGCTCACCGGCGCAAAGAAGCTCCGGCACCGCTGCGGCCGCCGCCAGCGCACGGCCCAGCCGCGCGGCCTCGCGTGGCCCCGCCCGGCCGACCCCGAAGCGAGCCACCAGACGCTCGAAATCGCCAATCCGGCGTAGCCCCTCGACCAGGTCGCGGCGCAACCCGGGCGACTCGATCAGGCTCTCGATGGCGTCACAACGCGCCCCGATCGCGGCCAGATCCTGCAGCGGGTAGACCAGCCAATCCCGCAGCCGCCGCGCGCCCATGGCCGTGACGGTCTCGTCAAGCACCCACCACAGGGATCCGTGCGCCTTGCCGCCATTTCCCTCAACCACCGCGAGGTTCAGCCGCGAGCGTTCATCGAGTTGAAGATGGTCGGCAAAACCATAATGAACCGGCGCGCGCAGATGGTCAAAACCACCGCGCAGAGTCTCGGCGATATACGCCAATGCGCGCCGCAGAGCCTCGCACTCGGCCGCCGCAAAGCCCGCGTCTTCGGCCATCGAGAAACGCGCCAACTCCGCATCGACGGTCGACGCCCATTCCACTGCCGGCGTACCGCGTTCGGCAACCGAAGGTGTGATTCCGACGACCAACTCGGCCAGCGCCGCGTCGCCGGGCGGCAAAGGGACTTCGCGTGGCCCGATGCGGGAAAGCTCCTCGCGCGCCGCCGCCTCGCTGCCGGCCAGACAGCTGCGCACCTCGCCGGTGGAGATATCGACCGTCGCGATCGCAACCCCCACGCCCTTGCCCTCGCGCACCAGCACCGAGAGATGGCTCGAGCGGCTGCCTTGCAATCCCTCTCCCTCATCGAGCACGGTCGCCGGTGTGATGATGCGCACCAGCCCGCGCTCGACCAGCCCCGGCGAGGAGGCCGGGTCGCTGAGCTGATCACAGATGGCGACCTTGAGATCGGCCGCCAGCAGCTTCGCGATATAGGTGTCGACTGCGTGGTAGGGCACGCCGCACATCGGCACGGGGTCGGCGGCATCCTTGTTACGCGAGGTCAGCGTGACCTCGAGGATAGGCGCGGCCAGCTCGGCATCCTCAAGGAAGATCTCGTAGAAATCCCCGAGCCGGAAGAGCAGAATGGCGTCACCGGCCTGTTCCTTCACACGCAGATATTGCGCCAGCATCGGAGTCAGCTTTTTTCGCTTCGGCCCGCTGCCTTTTATCTCCGTGCTCGCTTGCGCTTCTGCCAAAACTGAAACCCGCCACAGCTTGCCTTCCCGCCTCCCGGACCGCAAATGTCCGCGTGGCCTGTCCAGAGGGGCCTTCAGACGATATCGGGTAAGCGTGTTCGCCTTGCGCTTCGCCGCCCTGCTCCTCATCCTGGGCAGCCTCCTCTATCTTCACGGCCGCCAAGACGCGTCGGCGCCGCTTCGGCGCGTCGACCTCGACCTGCTCTACGCCTATCCCGCCACCGCAGCAGCGGCCCACGCGCTCTCACTCTCGCTAACGACGCCTCTCGGGCGGGCCCACCTGGGCCCCGGCTGGTCCGCGCCACGCACTCTGGCGAGTGGCGACGTGGCCGTCATCGGACTCCACCGGCGCAGTCTCTTCGAACTCGAATTCGACTCGGTCCAAGAGCGTGAGATCGTGCTGCGTTGTGCAGCGCCACAGAGCCGGCAGGCACGGCCGCGCGCCGTGGTGAACCTGAACGGCAAGCGCATCGGCGTGCTGCGGCTGACCGGGCACCTCGCGGAAACGCGCTTCCGGCTGCCGGCCGATGCCCAGCGAGCCGGGGCCAATACGGTCGAACTCGTGAATCCGAAGCTGGGCTCCATCGCGCGGCGACGACACAGGCGACATTCCGAAAACGAGCGGATCGCATGCACGCACCTCACGGTCGACGTTCCGGCGAACACCGTCGTAGAGGCTACGCCGCGGCCTCAATTGGTCACGGGTGCGGCCGGCATCCACTTCCCGCCGGGCGCTTCGCTAACCTGGTTTGCGGACCTCGGCCGCGCCGCCGCAATCGAACTGCTCCTCGTCTCCGCAACCTCAGCCGATGCGCCGGTCACGCTGCGCGTGACCGGCCGCGACGCGCGCCAGCGGGAACACGTCACGACTCTCACCGACGATACCACCATCTCCTTCGACCTGAGCCCCTTGGGCGAGCAGATCGTGGCGATCACGCTGATGAATTCCGGACGCGACACAATGATCCTCAAGAGCGGGACGCTCACCTCGGTCGAGCCGCCAAGCCCACCCCGCCCCGCGCGACGGCCGGCGGGACCGGCGCCCACCTTCATTCTTCTCTTCCTCGTCGACACGCTGCGCGCCGACCACCTCGGCACGTATGGCTACGACCGCGATACTTCGCCGCATATCGACGCATTGGCGAAGGAAGCCCTGGTCTTCGAGAATGTGGTCGCGCAATCATCATGGACGACGCCGGCCGTCGCGTCGATCCTCACGGGCGTCAATCCCGAGACCCATGGCGCCGAGCATCTCTCGGAACGCATGCGGACGAATATCCCCTCGCTCGCCGCCGAGTTGCAGAGCGCGGGCTGGCGCACCGGCGCGTTTGTCACGAATACCAATGCGCGCGGCGAACTCGGCTTCGCTCGCGGCTTCGACACGCATCAGCTGCTGCCGGAGAATACGGATTCGCCCGGCGTGTCCCCCTCCGCCGATGCGCTCATCGAACGGGCACTCGCCTGGATCGACAAGACACCGCCTTTGAAAACATTTCTCTACTTGCACGCGTCGGACCCGCACGGCCCCTACAACCCCGAGCCGCCCTTCCGTGACCGCTTCGCCCCGGGCGATGCGAGTGCGGGGCTGCGCGCGAGCCCGGACCCCCTGGCGCTCTTCCGCAAGCAGCCGCGCCTCCATACCGAGGCAAATAGCGACCTGCTGATCGCACGCTACGACGAGGAGATCGCCTATACCGACTCGGCTTTCGGGCGACTCCGCGACGAACTCCAAGCGCGTGGCCTCTGGGAGGACGCCCTCATCGTCTTCACCTCCGACCACGGCGAGGAATTCCACGACCACGGCCACTTCGGACACGGCCGCACCCTCTACGGCGAACAGCTCGACGTGCCGCTCGTCTTGCGAATTCCCGGCACCGATCCAGCGCGCGTACCCGAGCTCGCACGGCAGATCGACATCGCACCAACGATCCTCGAGGCCGCCGGCCTCACGCCGCCCGCCACCATGGAAGGCCGGTCGCTGCTCGCAGCCGGTCCTGCGCGGATCGCCCGAAGCCGCTCTTTTCTCGGCAACACTGACACCCGCGCCCGCACCCACGGCCGCCAGCGCCACATCCGAAAACGCGACGGCGACGGTCACATCACCTACGAGGCCTACGACCTGGCCCCCGACCCCACCGAGCAAAGCTCCCTCACCGCGAACGACCCGATCCTGCGCGGCTGGATCCGCCAGACCTTCGCGCTTGAGCGCCTCGCCGCCACCACAAAACGCCGGCCCGAAGACACCCCGCGCGAAATCGAGATCGACGCCGCCACCCGCGCGCGCCTGCAGGCGCTGGGCTACCTCGAAGAGGATTGAGGAGACAAAATCCGTCGACCACCCGTGATCAGTAGCTGTCCGCGAGACACGGGCCGCTCAGTCGTCCGCGCATACTCCCCAGCTCGTACCGGCATCGCTGTTGATGCTCGTGCCGCAACTGGCCCCGCTGGCAACCCTCGGCCGCACCGAAGATGCGATATCGGCACAGAGGGAAGGGTTGGTGCAATCCGCTCCCGTGGCGTCGCCTCGGACGCTGGAGCCACCGGTGACAGCGACGCGACCGATCGGTGCGAAGATACCGGCGTGACCATTGTCCGCGACCGACCGAACGCAACGACTCGCCGCACTTCCTTCGGCGCCAAAGCTCCGCTCTTTCCTCGTCCGAGAAAGCCCGTCCCGCCATCCGAGCCTCCTGACTCACACCTCTTCGTGTGTTGCGTTGACCGGTTGACTCTACAAGCCCTGCTTTCCTGCCGAACCTCTAGATCCGCTTTTTCTTCTTGCCCAGGTAATCGACCACCAGGTAGGAGCCGAGGCGGTCGGGGTGGGTGTAGAGGGCGCGGCCGTTGTTGATTTTCGTCAGCCGGTCGACGAAGGCGCGCAGGCCGTCAGAATCGTCGAGCATGAAGGTGTTGATCGTGATGCCTTGACGGGTGACGTGGGCGACCTCCTTGAGGGTCTCTTCGGCCGCGCGTCGCGAGACACCGCCGAAGGCCAGCGGCCACTCGCAATGCAAACGGCCCTCGGCGAAGTAGGCGGTTGGCTGGCCGTCGGTGATCAGGATGATCTGCTGATTGCGGCTGGGGTGGCGGCGCAGCAGCTTGCTCGCCATGCGCAGGCCGTCCTGCAGGTTCGTAAAGGGGTCGCCCATGCTCCAGGTTGCCTCGGGGAGTGTGCGTGGGGAGAGCTCTACGGCCCTTGTATGGAAGCCGACGATGCCGAAATAATCGCGCGGGAAGCGCTCGTGGATCAGGGTCTCGAGGGCGAGGGCTACCTTCTTGGCCGCGATGAAGCGGCCCTCCCAGCTCATCGACCAGCTCATATCGAGCAGCAGCACGGTGGACGCGCTGGTCGCATGCTCGGCTTCGCGCACCATGAAATCGTCAGCGACGATTTTGAGCGGCGGCTTGGGCGCGCGCTGCACCGAGCGCATCAGGGTCGGCACCAGGGCCAGATCCAATGCGTCGCCGAACTCCCAGGGGCGAATGCGGTCTGGGGTCGGCTCGGCGCCGCCGCGCTCGCGCATGGCATGCGCGCCTATGCGGTCGCGCAGGAGCGCCTCGTAGATATCGCGCAGGGCGAGCTGGCCGATTTTGCGCACGGCGCGCGGCGAGAGTTCGATACGAGCTTCTTTTTCCTGCAGGTAGCCCGCGTCGAGCAGTACCAGGACCATGCCCTGCAAGGCTTCCAGGCCGCCGCGGGCACCCTCGCCCAGAAGCGCGCCCAGCGCTTCTGGATCGATGCCCCCCAAGTCGCCCGCAGCGAGCGCGGCGTCAAGCTTGTCGAGCGCCTCAAGCTTTTCGATCAGCTCGGCGACCACGTCCGCCGAGGGATCTTCGCCGAGCAGGCGCTCGAGCTCGCGGCGGGCCTCCGCCAGGAGCTGGCGCAACTCGTCGATTCCCATGACCCGCAGGCCATCGACATCGATGCCTTCGCGCAGCATCCGCTCCAGCGCCAGCGCGGTATCGTCTGTTTCGCTCAGGGCGCGGGCCAATTCCTCGAAGAGCTTCTCGGGGTCGAGCCGCAGCGTCTGGCTGCCGTCCCAGGCGATATAGCGGGCGCCGCGCATGGGCCTATGCGGCGTTGCCGTAGCGATGATGCTGGCCGCGCTCGCCGGTCACCTCTTTGTTCAATTTCTCGTGCAGATGCAGGCCTTCGAGCAGGAATTCGACCGCCGAGGCCGTGAGCGCCGGCGACTCGAAGGGACCGATTGCCGCCAGCGCCGCGCGCAGTCCCGGAATGCCATCGAGCGCTTCGAGGTATTCTTCCGCCGCCATCTCGTCGGAGACCTCGACGCCACCGCCCTCATCGAACCATTGCACGACGCCGTCGAGGGTCTTGCGCTCGACCGACGCATCAAAGACGGCGAGCACGGAGCGGCCGAGCAGACGCGCCAGCAAGCGGGCCTCTTCGCCGGCCCCCTCGGTGCCATATTCCCATTCGAGCTTGCCCAACATCGAGGCGGCGATGGCCGAGAGGTCGGTCAGGCGTGGCACGATCTCGTTTTCGCGCCGACGCAGCGCGCGGCGCTCGGCATTGGCCAGCATGGTCTCGTAGTTGTTGATCGACACCCGAACACTCACGCCACTGCGCTGGTTGACCTCAGGGGCCTCGCGGGCCTCGAAGGTAAGCCGGGCGACAATCGCCTTCATGAAGCCGGGGACACGAATCTCGCGGCCGTCGCGCGCCTCGGTCGAAACCTCCTGGTCGAAAATCGCGATCTCGGTGGCGATATCACGCGGATAATGGGTGCGGATCTGCGCATCAAAACGGTCCTTGAGAGGGGTGATGATCCGGCCGCGGCTGGTATAATCCTCCGGGTTGGCGCTCGCGACCACCAGAACATCCACCGGCAAGCGGATGGCGAAGCCGCGGATCTGCACATCGCGTTCCTCCATCAGGTTGAAGAGGCCGACCTGGATCTTCTCCATCAGGTCGGGCAATTCGTTGATCGCGAAGATACCGCGATGCGCGCGCGGTACGAGCCCGAAATGAATCGCCTCCTCGTCGGCGAGGTGGCGGCCCTCGGCGACCTTGATCGGATCGATCTCGCCGATCAGGTCCGCCATCGAGACATCCGGCGTGGCCAGCTTCTCGGCGTAGCGCGAAGCGCGCGCAATCCAGACGATCGGTGTCGCGGCACCCTCGCTTGCTACGCGGCCAAGGCAGGGGCGACAGATCGGTGCGAGGGGGTCGCAATGCAGCTCGCATCCCTCAAGTGCCGGCGTCTCAGCATCGAGCAGCTCGACCAGGCCGCGCAGCAGGCGCGATTTTCCCTGGCCGCGCTCACCCAACAAGACCAGATGGTGGCCGGAGAGAATCGCGTTTTCCACCTCGGGTACGACTGTATCTTCGTAGCCGAGCAGCCCGGGAAGAATCGGCCGACCGGCCTCGATTGCCGCGATCAGATTGCGCCGCAGTTCCTCACGCACCGAGACCGGCACGTAGCCCGCCTCCTGCAACTCCCCCAATGTCCCGGCTTGCCGGATTTTCTGATCCATGGCGGTATTCTCTACCGACAGGGGTCCTGCGAGCAAGGCGTTCAGAAATGAGGGCGGAAGAGGTCGTAGCTGGCTTCGAGATGCTGCGGCATCACTTTGGTTTCAGCGATGGCCGGCATGAAATTCGTGTCGCCAATCCAGCGCGGCACGATATGCCAATGCAGGTGGTCGGCGATGCCGGCGCCGCCGGCCGTCCCGACATTCAGGCCGACGTTCATGCCGTCGGGCGAGAGCACTTCATCCACGATGCCCATGGTGCGCCGCAAGCTTTCCATCAGGCGCTGAAAGGCACCGGTCTCGATCGCGGCGATATCCGCGGTATGCAGCCGCGGTGCGACCATCAGGTGGCCGTTGTTGTAGGGGAAGCGATTCATCATGACGACACAATCGTCGTCGGCGGCGAGCACCAGTGCGGCCTTGGCGTCAGGGGATTCGGGCAATTCGCAGAAGATGCAGCGCGGCTTCGGCGCGTCGCTCTCGATATACTCCATTCGCCACGGCGCCCAGAGCGGACTCCGGGCCACCTAAACCGCCCCAAGCCGGCCGCTGCCCGTACTAATTTCGGCGGTGGCTTCTGGCGCTGTATCCGGCACTGCGGCCGCGCCAGCGTCTACGCGCTCGCGCAATTCCTTACCAGCCTTGAAAAAGGGCACGCGCTTCGCGGGGACCTCGACCCTCTCTCCGGTCTTGGGGTTGAGCCCCGGCCGTCCCTCGCGGTCCTTCACGACAAAGCTGCCAAAGCCGCGGATTTCTATGCGTTCGCCGCGCTCCAGAGCCTCGGCCAGGGTATCGAAGACCCGGTTCACCAACGATTCGACTTCACGCCGGGGCAGTTTTTCACGAGCAGCAATGATGCTCTCGATCAGCTCCCGCTTGGTCAATGAGTCTCTCCCGCCGAACGGGTTTCGAATCCCTCGGTGAGAAGGGGAAGACGGAAGAGTACCGCCAGCCCCGCATCGTCGCGCGCCGTAGCAAAGGTCGCCAGCAGACCGGCCAGACTTCGCGGCAGGTCGGTGGCACTCGATTGCTCCATCAACGCGTTGAGCCACCAAGGACCCTTCTTGGAAGAGAAATGCACGATCCGCGGTTTGTCTTCGATTCCGCCTTGTTCCGCCGCCATGCGGATGGCGTCTTCAAAGCCTCCGAGTTGATCTACCAGGCCGATACGGACCGCTGCCTCGCCGGTGAAAATCCGACCGGTCGAGACCTCGGCGATCTGGTCCGGGGTGAGCGGACGCACAGCCTTTACATCGTCGATGAATTGCTGGTGGATCTCATCAGCCATCGCCTGGAAGATGGCGCGCTCGCTCGGTGAGCTTGGGCGGAAAGGCGAACCCATATCCTTGAGACGTCCTGCTGTGACGACCTCGGATTTCACGCCGAGTTTTTCCATCAGGCCCGAGACATTGGTGAGGGAAAGAATCACGCCCACCGATCCCGTGAGCGAACCACGGTTGGCAACCACCGTATTCGCTGCCGCGGCGACATAATAACCGCCCGAAGCGGCCACCGAACCCAGGGATGCCACGGTCGGCTTCACCTCGCTCAGTTCGCGCAGGGCTTCATACATCTCCTGCGAGGGCGCAACCTGCCCGCCGGGAGAGTTGATCCGCACAACCACGGCGACGATCGAGTCATCATCGCGCGCTCGCTGGACCGCGTCGACAAAAGGACCCGATCCCGTGATCTCGCCTTCTAGCGTGACCACACCTACAGCGGGACTGGAGCTCCAGCCGCTGGAGGAAGAGCCGCGCATCCCGGCCACCAAAAAAGCGGTGCCGAAGAAGAGAACTCCGAACCCCACAAGGAGGCCCAGAGCTCTTCGCACGGGATGCCCGGCCACTCTACCCGCTCTCAGCTCTCGGGCTCAGACTTGGGCTCGGACTCTGCCTCGACCTCTGCCTCTGCCTCTGCTTCGACCTCGACCTCTGCCTCTGCCGTTTCCGGCTCGGACTCGGCCTCGGCCTCATCAGCTTTGGTCGACGCGACATTCTGCAATTGCGCACCCAGGGAATCGCCCAGAGTGAAGCGGCCGCCGTCGCCGGCTTTGTCCATATAAGCGGCCATCTCGGCCCGCTCCTCGGTACGACGCAGGGCGCGCACCGAAAGACCGATTTTCCGCTCTCCGACATCGATGCTCATGATCTCGGCATCAACCATATCGCCGACCTGGAAATGCTCGGCCGGGCGGTCGATGCGTTCGTTCGCAATCTGCGAGACGTGCACAAGACCTTCGATACCGTCCAGGATCTGCACGAAGACGCCGAAATCGGTGACACTCGTGACCGGTCCGGTAACCTTCGAGCCTGCCGGATATTTCTCCGCCAGACCGTCCCAGGGGTCGTCCAGGAGCTGCTTGACGCCGAGCGAAACACGCTCGTTCTCGACATCGACGCCGAGCACGATTGCTTCGATTTCGTCGCCCTTTTTGAAGAGCTCGGACGGGTGGCGGATTTTCTTCGTCCATTGCAGGTCGGAGATATGCACCAGGCCATCGATGCCGTCCTCGACGCCAACGAAGACGCCGAAATCGGTGATGCTCTTGACGGTGCCCTTGATGCGGCTGCCGACAGGATGGTCGAGACGGACGGTTTCCCAGGGGTTCGGCTCGACCTGCTTGAGGCCAAGCGAAATCCGACGGTTCTCCGGATCTACATCAAGCACCTGGACCTCAACCTCCGCCTGGAGATCGAGAACCTTGGAAGGATGCGTGACCCGCTTGGTCCACGACATCTCGGAGACATGGATGAGGCCTTCGACGCCCTTCTCCAGCTCAATAAAGGCGCCGTAGTCCGTAAGACTGACGACCTTGCCCTTGGTGCGATTGCCGACCGGGTAACGCGCTGCCGCGTCATCCCAAGGATCGGGCATGATCTGTTTCATGCCGAGGGAGACGCGTTCGCGCTCCTGATCGTATTTCAACACAACGACCTTCACTTGGTCGCCGGCCTCGATCACTTCGGTCGGGTGCTGAATGCGGCCCCACGACATATCGGTGATATGCAGCAGGCCGTCAATGCCACCGAGATCGACGAAGGCGCCGTAATCGGTGATGTTCTTGACCGTGCCCTCGAGGATGATGCCCTCGGCGAGAACGTTGAGAGTCTCTTCTTTCAGCGAGGCGCGTTCCTTCTCGAGGACCGAGCGACGAGAGACGACAACATTGCCGCGTGCACGATTGAATTTCAGAATCTCAAAACGCCCGCGCTGGCCGATGAAGCGATCCAGGTTACGCGTCGGACGAAGGTCCGCGTGCGAGCCCGGCAGGAAGGCGCCAACGCCGATATCGACCTTGAGCCCGCCCTTCACCTTGCCGACGATCATGCCCTCGACGGGCCGACCTTCGTTGAAGGAAATCTCAACCTCGCCCCAGACCTTGAACTGCACGGCCTTGGTCCGAGAAAGCTTGACCATTCCTGTGTCGATATCGCTGCCTTCAAAGAAGACCTCGACCTCGTGGCCAACCCCGATATCCGTGTTGCCTTCGCGATCGCGGAATTCCGCCACCGGCACCTGGCCCTCGGATTTGTAGCCGATATCAACGGTTACGAAGCCGTTCGCTACTTGAACGACCTCTCCCGTGACGACCTCGCCCGGCTTAACGTCTTTCAAGCTCGCTTCGAAAAGCTTGCTGAAGTCGTCGTCAAGCATCGACGGATCGTCGTTTTCACTCATCATTCCAGTAACTGCCTCCTGAATGGGATACACGTCGGCCATAGGATGGCCGACCTGCTGAGGCTAGGCTTACTCGTGGAACCGAGCCTTTTCAAGAGGCTTCTTGCGCGCGCACAACCCGAGCCAACTTCGCGACGACCTCCTCGATGGTCAGATCTGAGGAATCGATTTCCATTGCGCCCGCAGGTGAGATCAGCGGTGAGGCTTCACGGCCCGCATCGCGTGCGTCTCGGGCCTTGATTTCCACCGTCACTTCTTCGTCCGTGACCGCATGCCCACGTAACCGCAGCTCCGCCGCGCGCCGCCCAGCGCGGCAATCCACGGTCGCCGTGAGAAAGAATTTCGCTGCGGCGGCAGGAAATACCACGCTCCCCGCATCACGTCCCTCGACCACCACCCCACCCTCGCGACCGATCTGGCGTTGCAGCTCCAACAATGCCGCGCGAACCTCGGGCACAGCCGAGACGCGAGACGCGCGTTCACCGGCAGCCGGGGTACGGATCTGCGTTGTGACATCGCGTTCGAGCAAGAAAACCCGTGTACCCGCATCGGCAAAGCGAATCGCGAGATCACGCGCGATATTCCCCAGCGTCTCACGTTCTTCTGCTCTCAGCTCGGCCGGTGTGGCGGCCGCGTCGAGGCGCTCGGCCAGCTCGCGCGACGCCTGCTCCACCGCCAGGCCAACCGTGCGGTAGATCGCGCCGGTATCGAGGTAGGTATAGTCCAGCTCCGCGGCGAGCCGCCGACTGACCGTGCTCTTGCCCGCACCCGCCGGGCCATCAACCGTTACGACCAGACGTTTCATTCAGTATGCCCCCTACGGAGTTCGTCCAGGACGGCGAGAAAACGCGGGTCGGAGACAGCGATCGCATCGGCGCCGGCGATCTCGACTGAGCCCGAGGCGCCCAATGCGGCCACCGCGAATGCCATCGCGATGCGGTGGTCGCCGTGGCTCGCCACGCGCCCGCCGGTGAGCGACCCGCCGCGGATCCGCATGCCGTCCGCGCTCTCCTCCAATGTAGCGCCCAATGCCGTAAGCCCTTCGGCCATCGCGCGCAGACGGTCGCTCTCTTTGATCCGCAACTCCGCCCCATCGGCAAAGATCGTCTCGCCGTCGGCGAACGCGGCCGCGACCGCGAGAATCGGGAATTCGTCAATCGCCCGCACCATCATCTCACCGGCGATCCGGGTGCCGTGCAGGCGCGCCGAGCGCACGATGAGATCCGCGACCGGCTCGGCTCCGAGCGAAGGCCGCACCACCTTCTCGATCGAGGCGCCCATCGCCTCGAGGATATCCAGGGCTCCTGTGCGAGTCGGGTTCACAGCGATCCCCGGCAGCCGGATTTCCGAGCCGGGTACGATCGAGGCCGCGACAATCCAGAAGGCTGCCGCGCTCGGGTCGCCCGGGACATCGACATCCGCGGCGCGCAGCCTTGCCGGCCCGTCGACCGCCACACGGCCATCGGCGAGAGTCTCGACGGGTACGCCGAAATGCGGCAGAAGGCGTTCGGTATGGTCACGGCTCTGCGCGGGCTCGCGCACGGTAGTCCGGCCTTCGGCCTGCAAGCCGGCGAGAAGTACCGCGGTTTTCAATTGCGCGCTCGCCACCGCCAGCTCGATATCGGCGCCATGCAAGGCCCGGCCACAGACGCGCAAAGGGGGGGAGCCCCCCGTCGTTTCGATCTTCGCACCAAGCGCGGCCAGAGGTGCCTGCAAGCGGGCCATCGGCCGTCCGCGCAAAGAAGCATCGCCGTCGAGACGGCTATCGAAGGGGCGACCCGCGAGCAGGCCGCAGCAAAGCCGCATGGTCGTACCCGAGTTGCCGCAATTGAGGGTTTCGGCTGGCGCACGCAGACCCGCAAAGCCCTGCCCATGCACCCGTACCTCGTCGCCATCGCGCTCGATCGCAACGCCGAGGCCGCGCAACACTTCTATAGTCGAGGCATTATCTTCGCCCGGAGAGAGCCCCCGCACATGCGTCGTGCCCTCCGCCACCGCAGCGAAAAGAAGCGCGCGGTGTCCGATCGATTTATCTCCCGGCACACGCACGATGCCGCGCAAGCCAGCCGGCGCAGGCGCCACCACCAAACCGCCGGCTCCTGCTTCGCCCAACGAGCGCTTCCAGCCTGCGGCGCTGCGGATCCGTTTCTCGATAGCGGCTCCATCACCGCGCCGAGCGGCCACGCGCAAGGCTTCGATTTCCTCGATCATGCGCCCGGCGGCCTCGTCCACGGCGTCGGCGTTCGCGAGCAGAATATCACGCCACATCTCGGGTGAACTCGCGGCGACACGCGTCATCTCGCGAAATGATGGCCCGATCAAGGCGTCGATGGCGCCGCTTTCGGCCGCGCCGATCCGCGCCAAGGCGAAGGCAGCCAGATGCGGCAGGTGGCTGGTGATTGCCAAGGCGTGGTCATGCTCGGCAGGCGCCATGCCCACCACCTTCATGCCGAGCGCGGTCCAGAACTCACGCACGCGCACGAGTGCTGCCGGATCGTCCTCGCCGTCGGCCGTAACCACACAGACGGCGTCCTCGAATAGCGTCGCGCGTGCCGCACCAGCGCCGGATTTCTCGCTACCGGCAATCGGATGGCTGCCGACGAAACGGCTGCCGAGCACAGCCCGGCATTGCCGGACAATCTCGGCCTTGACGCTACCGCCATCGGTGATAACGGCATCGGCGCCGAGCACCTCAGCGGCAGCCGCCGCATTGGCTGCGATGGAACCAACCGGGGTTGCCAGCAGAACAAAATCGCAGCCTTCGAGAATTCCCATATCGCGGCTGGCGGCATCCACGATGCCCCGCGCAAGCGCGACATCCAGATTCGCCTGCGTGCGGCCGACACCCACGATCTGCTCCGCGATGCCTTGGCGGCGCGCCGCCAAGGCAGCCGAGCCACCAATCAGCCCGACGCCGACAATCCCGAGCCTGCGCAGCGGCTTCATGCCGACTCCTCCTGGCGCAACAAGGGCACGCCCGGACCGCTGATGCCGAGAAGTGCGGCGAGAGTCTGGGCGAAGGTGGTATTTTCCTCAGGCAGGCCGACACTCACGCGGATATGAGCCGCCATCCCGTAGCCGCCCAGCGGCCGCACGATTACGCCGGCGCGCTCCAAAGAACCCGCCACGAACGCCGCGTCGCCAACCTCAATGGTAAGAAAATTACCTTCGCTGGGAAGCGCGGGCAGACCCAGCGTACGCGCGACGCGCCGGAGAAAATCGCGCCCTTCCCGGTTCACCCGGCGGCTGCGCGCCACATGCTCGTCGTCGCCCAGGGCCGCTATCGCGGCGCGCTCTGCGGCGAGATTCAAATGGAAAGGGTCGCGCAGGGAATCATAGAGCTCGACCAGCCCGGCCGGCGCTACCCCCCAGCCCACCCGAAGGCCGGCGAGGCCGTGGATTTTCGAGAAGGTACGCAGCACGACCATCCCCGGGTGGCGGTCGCGCTCCGCGAGAGCGTCGGGGTAATCGGGGTCTTCGACGTATTCGGCGTACGCATTGTCGCTGACGACCAGCACATGGTCGGGAACCGCAGCAAAGAACTGCTCCCACTCCTTGCGCCGGAACATCGTACCGGTGGGGTTGTTCGGATTGCAGAGATAGACGATTTTCGTGCGTTCGGTGATAGCAGCCGCCAGCGCCGCGGGGTCATGTGCGAAATGTGGCGCCGGGACCGTTATGACGTCGGCCCCCTGGGCCCGCGCCGAAATCGTATAGACGGCAAAGGCATGCGCCGCGACGACGACCTCGTCGCCCGGCGTCAGCAGAAGCCGGGCCAGCAGCGTGAGGATCTCGTTGGAGCCGTTGCCGAGCAGGATGCGCTCGCGCGGCAAATCGTATTTCAAAGCCAACGCCGCGCGCAGATCCGGTGATCCGCCCTCGGGGTAGCGATGCGCTTCGGCGGCCACCGCGACGAGCGCCGCATGGGCGTGCGGCGACATTCCGAGCGGATTTTCGTTGGATGCCAATTTGACGACATCGCGCAGGCCGAATTCGCGCTGGATCTCGGCGATCGCGCGACCCGGTTGGTAGGGCGAGAGCGAGCGCAAATGCTCCGGTATCAGCTTCGCCAGATCCAAGCCCGCCATGGCGCGTCTCAATCCGTCCCGGCCGCCGCGTAGGTGCCGAGAACCTTCAACCAGACGCAACGGCGACGCATCGCCGCAAGCGCGCGCACCGTGGCCGGCTGTTCTGGGTCGGCGCGCAAATCGACGAAAAAGATATAATCCCAAAGCCAGCCGCGACGCGGGCGCGACTCGATTTTGAGCACATCGATCCCGGCGCGCGCGAGCGGCGCAAGAATCTTCGCCAGCACACCAACCTCATTATTGACCGAAAAGAGCACGGAGATTTTATCGTTGCGCTTCCGGGTCGCCTGGTCGCCGCTGCCAATGACGACAAAACGCGTCACATTCTGGGCGATATCCTGAATCCCCGAGGCCAACACATCGAGATCGTAGCGCCGCCCCGCCGACGCACTCGCGATGGCGGCGGTCGTACGCGTGCGCGCCGCCTGCCTTGCGGCCTCGGCATTGCTCGACACCGGCAGCGTCTCGGCGTCGGGCAGATGGTCGCCCAGCCATTGGCGGCATTGCGCCAGCGCTTGCGGATGCGCCAGGACGCGACGCACGCCGGCAAGAGATTTCGCCTTGGACAGAAGCGCATGGCGAATTTCGAGCTGCTCTTCGCCCAGAATCTGCAATGGGCTGTCGACGAAACGGTCCAAGGTCTGCGCAACAATTCCTTCGGTCGAGTTCTCGAAGGGGACGAGCCCCAACTCGGCTTGCGCCTTTTCAACAGTCGCGAAGACCTCGGCGATGCTGCCGACCGGCACCAACTCGGCCTGCGAACCAAATTGCGCGCGTGCCGCCAACTCCGAGTAGGTTCCCTCCGGGCCGAGGTACGCAACCCGCAAGGCGCCCTGTAGGGAACGCGACGAGGAGAGCACCTCGCCGAAGATGGCCCGCAAGGCCGACTCGGGCACCGGCACCGCCGCCTGCGCGTTGAGCGCGAGTAGCCGCGCCAGCTGTTCGGCCTCGCGCTCGGGCACCCAGATGGGTCCGCCCTTATGCTGCTTGGCGGCCTTCACATCGAGCACGACGCTCGTGCGCTCGCTCAACTTCGCCAGCAAGTCCGCGTCGATGGCATCCAGGCGACGACGCAACGTCGCCAACGTGGGTCGCCTGGCGGCCTTGGCGGCCTGCTTGCCTGTTGTTTTCTTAGCCACGATAAGATCCCTGCGCTTCCCGAAGGAAAAGCACAATCCGGCCCGAAGCACCACGGAATGACGCTTGGCGACCCGGCCCAAAAGGCCCTTCGCGGACCAAGGTCCGCCGACTCGGCCCGCCCACCAGAGGTGCGGCCGCAAAGTCCGGCGTGCGGGCAATCGGCCGCCACGCCCCCTCAGCGGGTAGCAGCGAAGTCGGCGATGCGTGCCGCCAATGCGGCGTCGAGCGCAGGCGTCTCGAGCTGTGCGGCATCCGCGAAGCGCCGAAACCAGGTCCGCTGTCGCTTCGCGTAGCGTCGGCTGGCGAGCGCGATCGCCTCGCGGGCCTGGTCGGCCTTGATCTCACCCGCCAGGAAGAGCTGCGCCTCGCGGTAGCCAATCGCCTGCAGCGCCGGCAAGGTGCCCGCAAAGCCGGCGGCCAGGACCGCGCGAGTCTCTTCGAGCAGCCCCCCCTCCCACATCGCGTCCACGCGCTGGCGGATACGGACATCGAGTTCCTCGGCGGGCGGCGAAAGCAGCAGCGTCAACAAGCAGAAGGAGCGCTCGGCGAAGGCATGCTCGGCCTGCCAATCCCCCAGCGGACGGCCGGTCTGGCGATAGACCTCAAGCGCCCGCAGAGTGCGCATGCGGTCCGCCGCAGCAACCCGGCCGGCCACGACGGGGTCGATGCGACCCAATTCGGCATGCATCTCGGCAGCACCGCGCTGCTCGGCCTCGGCATGGAGCGCAGCACGCAGCGCGGCGTCCACGGGTGGCAGGGGCACGATCCCCTCGGTCAGAGCTTGGAGATAGAGGCCACTGCCGCCACAGAGCACGGGTAGCCGGCCACGCGCGCGAATTGCCGCGATGGCGACCGTGGCCTCGCGGGCAAAACGTGCGGCGTCATAATGCTCATCCGGCTCGACCACGTCGAGCAGATGATGCGGTACTGCCGTGCGCATCTGCGGGCTCGCTTTCGCCGTGCCGATATCGAGGCGTTTGTAGATCTGGCGCGAGTCTACCGAGACAATCTCACCGCCATGCTGCTCGGCCAAGGCAAATGCCAGATCGCTCTTGCCGGCCGCCGTAGGCCCGACCACGACAAGAAGCCGCGGACGCAGCTCGGCCGATCCGGCGCTCAGCGCCGCACCCGTCGCTCGATCTCGGAGCGTGGCAGCTCCGCCATCAGCGGGCGGCCATGCGGACAGGTCGCGGCAAAGGGAATCGTGTCGAGGTCGGCGAGTAGGCGCTGCATCTCGGCCGGCAAGAGCGGGTCGCCGACACGTACCGCGCCGTGGCAGGCGATGCGGGCGAGCAGAGTATCGCGTGCCGCGCGGATGCGCTCATCGCCGCCGGCCGCACCCGCCTGGGCCAGGTCGCGCGCCAGGTCGGCAAGCAGAACTTCGGCATCGGTCGAGACATCCAGAGTGGCAGGCAAGGCGCGCAACATGACACGCCCGGCGCCGAAACCCTCCACCTCGAAACCGGCGCGGACCAATTCGGCGCCGTGCGCTTCCAGCGTCACAAGCGCGCCCTCATCGAGTTCGACCACAGCCGGCACGAGCAGCTGCTGGCTGGCGATCGTCTCGGTCGCCGCAAGGCGCAGACGCTCAAAGCGCACCCGCTCATGCGCGGCATGCTGGTCGATCAGCACCAGCCCGTCAGCGCCTTCGCAGACGATATAGCCGTTCAATGCCTGACCAATAATCCGCAGGTCGGCAAAGCGCGGCCGGCTGCCGGCGGCCGCGGGCTCCGCAAAGGGCATCGCTTCCTGGCCGGTCCGTGAGCTTGCGCCGCGATCCGCCGCCGCAGCGCTCGCCGCCCTACCGGCGCCCACCGCAGGCGCGCGCGCCGCAAGCGTGTCCGGGGCCGCGCTCTCGCGGACCCGATAGACCTTCTCCGCGCGTGTCGAGGGACGCTCGGCATAACGCGCCAGGGCCGCACGAACGCGACGATCCGAGTCCGATGCGCCCGTCTCCTTACCCGGACGGCTCGGTGCGGGAGCCTGGATCGCATCATCGAGCGTGCGGCGCAGGGTATGCAGCACGGAGGAATAGATCGCGTCGCCATCGGCAAAGCGCACCTCAATCTTGGTCGGGTGGACATTCACATCCACCATTCCGGCGGCCACGTCGATAAAGAGCACCACCGCGGGGTAGCGCCCCTGCGGCAGGAGCGCGCGATAGGCATCGAGGATCGCGCGCGTGAGCAACCGATCGCGCACCACACGCCCGCCCACGAAGGTCAGAATCGCCTTGGATTGTGCGTAGCTCGTCCCCGCCCGCGACACCCAGCCGCGCACCCGCACGCCGGCTTCTTCGCCCACACAAGCAATCATTTCCGCCGCGCGTGCCGCGCCCTGTACCTGGCGCAGGCGTTCGTCGGCATGACGCACGGCCGGATGGCGAAAAACCTCGCGTGCCCCGTTTTTGAGCGAGAACGCAACCTCCGGATGAGCCAGCGCCGCACGCTGTAGCCAGTCGGAGATATGGCTGAGCTCGGTGGCGGCCTTGCGGAGAAATTTACGCCGCGCCGGCACCGAGGCAAATAGGTCAGTGACTTCGATGCACGTCCCCGGCGGCAGGCCCGCCGGCACGATCTCGGCTACCTCGCCCTGCACCACCCGCACGCGCGTACCTTCGGCGTCGGCGGGCCGACGGCTTGCGATCGTGGTCTGCGAGACAGCCGAAATGCTCGCCAATGCCTCACCGCGAAAACCGAAACTCGCGATACCATCGAGTTCAAAGATCTCGCGCAATTTGCTCGTCGCATGCCGCAGGCAGGCGCGTTCGGCGTCCGTCCGGGTCATGCCCGCGCCGTCGTCGCGCACCACAATGCCCTCGGTGCCACCGGCCTGCACCTCGACCTCGATTTTCTGTGCGCCCGCGTCCAGGGAGTTCTCGACCAACTCCTTGACGATCGAGGCGGGCCGCTCGATCACCTCGCCCGCAGCGATCTGATCCGCCACGACCGAGGAGAGAATTTCAATCGTATCGCTCAAAGAATCCACCGCCCCTCGCGGCACTCGCGCCACGCTGCCAATTCCCGTTTCGCCGCCGCGGCACCCGCACCACCAAGGAGCGCGCGCACCCGCCTCTCGACGCCCTCAGCCGCCGGCTGCGAGAACGCATCCACCCCATGCAAGCGAGCCAGAATCACCACGGTCATCTCCATCAGGGTGAAGAGTTCGCCCATGGCAAAGGGCGTCACGGCCGGAAGATCAATCCGCAAACTCGGACGGCCCCGACGCGCCAGAGCAACCTCGGCAGCCAGTTGTTCGGCAGCCAGCACCTCGCCCATCGTGCGACCACGCAGCGGCGCCACCTCTTGGTGGTCCGCGCAGGCAGCCGAGATTGGCAAAGGACTCCCATGATCCTGCACGCGCACGAAAGTCAGCACCTTATCGGCCGGGCCGTCGAGATAAAGTTGCAATTGGGAATCATGGTCCGACGCACCCATCGCGCGGATCGGTGTCGGGCCAAGCGCCACCTCGGAGCCCTCTTCCTCGACCCGCTTGCCCAGGCTCTCGGCCCAGAGATGGCGCCACCAATCAGCAAAAAAACCGAGCCTTGCTGAATAAGGCATGAGGATATTCACGACCTGGCCGTGCAAGATATCCAGCAAATAGAAGGATCCGGCGAGCATCGCCGCCGGGTTCGCCTCCGGCGGGCTTTGCTGGCAGCGGCGCTGCATACTCGCGGCGCCGGCCAGCAAATCGTCGGTCGGGATCCCCATCAACTCTGCACCAAGGAGTAGTTCCGGGCAGAGCACGGAGAAGCGCTCGGTCAGAGCGGCCGGGAAATCGGTCCCCGGGAAGCCCTCGTCATTCACCAATTGGCGCAACATACCCTCTTCGGGGTCGGTCGTGATGAGCAGGCGGCGGCCGCCTTCAATCGCCCCGAAGGCTTGTACGAGCCGCTCGCGAACGACGAGGAATTGCGCCATCGACGCAACGCTGGCGCCCGAGCGCGACACGATATGAAAAATGGTGCGCTTGAGGTCCACACGCGCCAGCATCCGGTGCATCTCCTCGGGGTCCACATTATCGAGCACGATAAGACCAACGGCCCCCTCGCCGCCGCGGCGCGGATGGCCGGCCAACGCCGCACCCAGGGCACTCATGCCGCGACCGGCACCACCGCCGGCGAGGACCACGAGAGTTTCGGTACCGGGCCGCAGATCGTCGGCCCAACGCCGCGTCTCGGCCAGCGCCTTGCGCCGCGCGGCCACATCGAGAAAAGGCAAAAGGCCGTCGTCGCGTTGCTCCTCGAGCCATTGCACGGCGTCGGCCAGGCGCCCGCCAAGACCGGCGAGGGCCTGCGGGTCCAGACCTGCGGCGGCGCCGATCGAGCCAGCCATCACCCCATTGAGATCCACGCGAACCTCCGCCTCGGGGCGTGCCTCTGCGGATGCATCACTCTTCATGCGGGCGTCTTGGTACCACTTCCACCGCCCATCTCACCACCCATCCGCATACGGCGCTACCAGCGGCTTGCCCGGATATGCTAAAGGGCACGCGATGCCGACAAAACGACTCCCCAAAGGCTTGGGCTTTCTCCGCAAGATCGGCGACCAGGCCGCCACCCGGCGCGCCACGCGTCGCTTTGCGAGCGAGGGGGAAAAGGTGGTCTTCACCAACGGCTGCTTCGACCTCCTCCACCCCGGCCATGTCCGCTACCTCGCCCAGGCGCGGGCTCTCGGCGACCGGCTGGTCGTCGGACTCAACTCCGACGCCTCAGTGCGTCGGCTCAAGGGCAAAACACGCCCGGTGCAAAACGAAAAAGCCCGCGCCGAGGTACTCGCCGCCCTCGCCTGCGTCGACCGTGTCGTGCTCTTCACGGAAGATACGCCTCTGGACCTGATTGTAGCCCTCAAGCCGCAAATTCTTGCCAAAGGCGCCGATTGGGCCGAAGAAGAAATCATCGGTGGCGCCGAGGTCCGCGCGTGGGGCGGACGCGTAGCACGGGTCGAGTTGGTACCCGGTGAGTCGACCACCCGTCTGGTCAAGCGCGCGAAGCGCTGAGAATCCCCCCAGCAGCCTGGGGCACCGACCGAAAACTAGGCTTGGGCGCGAGTGCCGGTAACTTTTTCGATCTTGCCCGAGCGCAAGCAGCGCGTGCAGACCAGCAGCTTGCGAACCGTGCCGTCGACACGAGCGCGCGCCGGTTGCAGGTTCGGCTTGAAGGTACGGCGGGTCTTATTATTGGCGTGGCTGACGTTGTTTCCCGTAGCACGGGATTTGCCACAAATGTCGCAAGAGCGGGGCATTCTCGAAGCTCCTCAATCCGACCCACCGACAGGGCGGGCGAGATCCTGTTGTTAGCGATGGGAATTCAGCCTGTAAAGGCCGTCGCGTCGATCTCGATACGAGCGCCTTTGGGCAACGCCGCGACAGCCACGGTCGCACGCGCCGGACGTGCCTGCGCCAAGGCCGCGGCATAGACCTCGCCCATCGCCGTGAACTCGTTCATATCGACCAGATAGATGGTCATTTTCACGACATCGGCAAAGCTCAAGCCGGCCGCGCGCAATACCTCGCCCAGGTTCGCCAATACCTGCCGGGTCTCGGCCACGATGCCCCCGGCGACCAGCGCGCCGGTGGCCGGATCGAGACCTATCTGGCCCGAGCAATAGACCAAGCCGCCGGCCGATACCGCCTGCGAATAAGGCCCGATCGCCGCGGGCGCCGCCGCACTCTCAATTTTTCGGATTTCGCTCATGATTCCCTCCTCCATTGGCCCGGCCGGTGGTGCCCTGCCCCCGCGTGCCCCAGCGCACCAGGAACCCTCCGGGCGCTCCGGGCGGAATTCAGCCGCGCAGGCGCTCGACCGACATCACGCCCTTGAGCTTGGTCAGGCTGCGAATCAGGCGCGAGAGTTCCTCGATATGGCCGACCATCACCTCAAAGGTATTGACCGCCTTCCCATCGGCGATCGCGCGCGATTCAGCCTTGCGAATATTGATCCCGGCAGACGCAATCGCCTTGCTGATGGCGGCGAGTTGGCCCGTCTGATCGATGCAGCCCACCTCCACCCGTACCGGACGCGGCACATTCGTCTCGTCATCCCAGACGCAATCCACACGGCGCAGAGGGTCGGCCTCCAATACGCGCGGGCAACCCGTGGCGTGGACCGTGACGCCACGACCGCGGGTGATAAACCCGGTGATTCGCTCGCCCGGCAGCGGGTCGCAGCAGCGCGCGAAGCGCACCAATACATCGGGCAGACTCGAGACCCGGACGCCGCCTGCGGGCACCTTGCCCGCCACCGTGCGCAGCATCCGCTGCAAACGGCCCGGTTCGGCCGGCTTGCGGTCGAGGTCGACCTCCGGCGCTAGATGGGCCAGCACCTCGCGCGAGGTCAGCTTGCCGTAGCCGACCTGGGCGATCAGGCTCTCGGCGTCCTGCAGTCCAAGCTGGTGCGCCGCGTCGTCGAAGGCACCCGTTTTTTGCAAGCGGTCGATATCCAGATCGGCACGGGCGAGATCACGGGCCAGAATTTCGTGGCCGACTTCGAGCGAACGCGAAGCCTGCTGTGCTTTGATCCATGCCCGGATCCGCTCCTTGGCGCGTGGCGTCTTGACAAATTTGAGCCAATCGCGCGAAGGCGTTTGCGTCCGAGTCGTGATGATCTCGATCATATCGCCGTTCTGCAGCAGGTAACGCAGGGGCACCAAGCGCCCGCCCACGCGCGCCCCGGTACAGCGATGACCGACCTCCGAGTGAATGCGGTAGGCGAAATCGACCACGGTCGCCCCGACAGGAAAATGCCGCAGATCCCCCTTGGGCGTGAAGACATAAACCTCATCAGCAAAAAGGTCTTCCTTGAAGCCGCGCAGGAACTCCTCGGGATCCTTGACCTGCTGTTGCCAATCGAGCATCCGGCGCAGCCACTGGAAACGATGCAATTCTTCCTGCGCACCGGCGTAGCCGCCTTTGTATTTCCAATGCGCGGCAACGCCATCTTCGGCGATGCGGTGCATATCTGTGGTGCGGATCTGCACCTCGATGCGTTCCGCCCGAGGACCGATCACGGCCGTATGAAGCGATTGGTAGCCATTGCCCTTGGGCAGCGCGATATAATCCTTGAAGCGGCCCGGAATCGGCTTCCAATGCTGGTGCACAATGCCGAGCGCCTCATAACAATCCCGCGGCGAGTCCACGACGATCCGGAAGGCCACCAGATCATAGACCTGCTCGTAGAGCAGGTTCTGGCTGACCATTTTTTGGTAGATCGAGTAGAAATGCTTGGGTCGGCCCGAAAGAGTCGCCTCGAGCCCCGCCGCTTCGAGTTGTCGCTCAATAACAGTCTTGACCTCGCGGATATATTTTGCGCGTTCGGTTTTGCGCTTCGAGACGAAACGCTTGAGCTGGTAGTAGATTTCCGGATGAAGGGCGCGGAGCGCGGCATCCTCCATTTCACTTTTCATCCAGTAGATGCCGAGCCGATGCGCCAGGGGCGCGTAGATATCCAGCGTCTCCTGCGCAATCTTGACTCGACGCGCAGGCGAGAGAGCATCGAGCGTCCGCATATTATGCGTGCGGTCACAGAGCTTGATGAGAATTACGCGAACGTCCTTGGACATCGCGAGGATCATCTTGCGGAAGTTCTCGGCCTGGTGCTCTTCGTGGCTGGTGAAATTGATCTGGCTGATCTTGGTGACACCATCGACCAGGCTCGCGACCTCGGGACCAAAACCGGCTTCGATATTGGCAATCGTCGTCAGCGTATCTTCGACCGTATCGTGCAGCAGCCCGGTCGCGATGCTCGAGATATCCAAGCGCAGGTCGGCGATCAGATGCGCTACCGCCAGCGGATGGGTCACATAGGGCTCACCCGAAGCCCGGCGCTGGCCCTTATGCTTCTCGTCGGAGAACTCCCAGGCCCGCCGCACCACATCCAGCGGTGCCGCCGGGAGGTATTCCTCGATTTTCTTGAGCAGCCCGTCCAGCTTCATTGCGCCCCGACCCTATCCCCTATCCCTGCCGGTCCGAAGCCGCACGGCATTTACGCCAATTCCAAGGGCGCGAGCCGAACCTGCCGGCAGCGCTCGGCGACGATGATCGCCAGCAAGTCGGCGACAGCGCGCTCCCGATTGTCGTTGACGATCTGATAATCATAGACGCCGACCTCGCGCGCCGCGGCCACTTCCTCCCGGACCCGGTCGAGGCGGCGGGCGATCTGGACCTCGTCGTCGGTGCCGCGGGCACGCAAGCGCTCCTCGAGTACCCCTGCCGAAGGCGGCATCACGAAGATCCCCACGGCGTCGTCGGGATAGGCCTCCTTCAGCGAACGAGCCCCCTGGATATCGACGTCGAGAAGAATGTCACGGCCGGCCGCAATCGCTGCGTCCAGCGGCGTGCGCGGTGTCGCATAGGCATGATCGAAAACAGTCGCGGATTCGACAAACTCGCCGCCCTCGCGCAGCCTCCTGAATTCCTCGGGAGAAACGAATCGGTAGTCGATGCCATCGACCTCGCCCTGCCGCGGCCGCCGCGTCGTGCAGGAGACGGAAAGTGCCAGGCTGGGATCGGCCGCCAAGGCAGCCTTCACCAAGGTCGTCTTGCCCCCGCCCGATGGCGCCGACACGACCAGGAGGATGCCGCGTCGCAGGCTGCTCATTCGATGTTCGCCGCCTGCTCGCGCAACTTCTCCAACTCAGCCTTCGCGTCAATCACAATCTGAGTCAGCGCGAGATGATTCGCCTTGGAGCCGGTCGTATTGACCTCGCGCAGAACCTCTTGCAGGAGAAATTCGATGCGCTTACCCACCGCCGCCTTGCCCTTCAAAAGCCCGCGGAAGGCATCCAGATGCGCCGCCAGGCGCGTCATCTCTTCGGTGACATCGGCCTTGTCCAGCGCCATCGCGACCTCGGCCACGAGGCGGTCCGGCTCCGGTAGGTTTTTTCCCAGCACCTTCGCCAGGCGCTTCTCAAGGCGCTGCTGGAAGATCGGCTTCATCTCCGCCGCGACCTTCTGCATCGCGCGCCGATGCCCATCGAGGGCACCTACCCGCCCGCGCATATCGGTTGCCAGGTGCTTCCCCTCGCGGCGCCGGTCGCGGTCATGCGCCTTGAGCGCCAACTCAAGAGCCTTGGCTACCGCGGGCTCCTCGCCCTTGGGCGAGAGCGGCTTCTCGGCCAGCCGCACGATATCCGGCGCAGTCTGTCGCAGCAGCGCGAGATCGACCTCGCCGGGCACACCAAGATCCCGCGCGACCTTCATCCACGCTTTACGCGTCTCGCGCGCCAGTTCGGAATCGATCTCGATGGCGCGGCGGCGACGCTCCGGGGCCTCACGTCGAATCGCAATATCGACCCGGCCGCGCTCGACCCACACGCCAACGCGCTTGCGCAATTCGGGCTCTTGGAGCTGATGCTCACGCGGCAAGGAAAGTTTGACCTCGAGGAAGCGCGAGTTGATACTGCGCACCTCCACCGTGATGAACCCACCCGATACGGCAGCGCGTGCGCGACCAAAACCCGTCATGCTTCTCATCGTTTCTCTCTCCTTCGGGCTCGTTCATTCGCCTTGACGCCGCGGACCAACTCGGCGGCGGTCAGCGTCGCCGTACCAACTTTGGCCACGACCACACCAGCGGCATGGTTGGCAAGCTCGGCTGCCTCCTCGGGCGTACCCTCGGCGGCGAGAACCAATGCCGCCGTCGCCAATACCGTATCCCCGGCACCCGTGACATCGAAGACCTCGCGCGCACGGGCGGCAAACGACAGAGGCGCCCGCCCCGGCCGGCAAAGCGCCATCCCGCGCTCGCCGCGGGAAACCAGAATCATATCACTCTGCCATTGCGAGAGCAGACGCCGACCCACCTCACGCAAAGCTTTCGGCCCGTCGAGCACCAGGCCGGTTGCGGCCTCGGCCTCGGAGGCATTGGGCTTCATCAGGGTAGCGCCGCGGTAATGCTCATAATTCGGCTGCTTCGGATCGATGAGGTAGGCGAAGCCGTGGCGCTCGCGTGCCTCGGCCAGCATCGTCAGCAAAGGCTCGCGAATCGTGCCCTTGCCGTAATCCGATACGATGACCGCATCGACATCCGCGAGTCGGCTCTCGACCGAGCGCAGAATCCGCCGCAATAGATCCGGGCCCGGGAGATCCGCCTCGCGGTCGAGCCGAACTACCTGCTGGCGTTGCGCGAGAATCCTTGTCTTCTCGATGGAGCCGAGGCTCGCGGTCGTGATGACGCCGGAGGCGTCGGCGCCAGCGCCTTTGAGCGCCCGCTGCAACGCGCGACCGGCCGCGTCGCGACCGATCCAACCCACCACCGACGGCCGAGTACCCAACGCCGCGAGGTTGGCCACTACATTGCCTGCACCGCCGAGATGCTCGCTCTCGTCGCGCACCCGCACGACCGGCACCGGTGCTTCCGGCGAGATCCGCTCGACATCGCCCCAGATAAAGCGGTCGAGCATCAGATCGCCGACCACCAGAACCCGTGCGCGTGCAAAGCCCGCGACCAGGGAATTCAGCCTCCGTCCCGTCATCATTCTCGGCGTTTCCGTACAACGGCCGGCGACGGATCGCCATCGCGCGCCACAGGCTTACCGAGCGATAGGACGCTCCCCCCTGTCTTTACCGGCTCCAGAAGATTCGCGAGGACGCTTGCCGAGAGCCCCGGCAGATCGAGTTTGGCAAGCGAGCGCACCAGGCGACGGTGCGCGAGACGCCGCCACCGGCCGCTTACGGCGCGCGAAAAAACCCGCCCGCGGTCAAAATCGAGAAAAGCGATTGCCTCGTCCGGGCCGGCGGCGACGAGTAGATTGGTCGAGTTCAGGTCGGGATGGTGCACGCCGCCTTGGTGCAAGCGCACGACATCGCGCACAATGGCCGCGAGCCATGCCTCGCGCTCGGCGCCGCCGGTGGTCGCCTGCAATGCCGCGCGTAGGGAGCGATGCCCGGCCACGTCGCGGGACACCAGACGGCCCCGGTAAAACGGCCCCCAGCGCACGGTCTCGGCGGCCAGAATCTCCGGTGCGGCGATGCCCGCCGCGCGAGCCGCCTCGGTCGCGCGTAGCTCACGCTCGGGCCGCGACGGCCAACCAAAATACCAGCCGCCGAGGAGGCGGCCGAACCAACCACCGTGGCGATAGCTTCGGACCCAGGCCACACGACCATCCGGCAAGCGATGCGCACGCGCCGTTCCGCGCCCACCTTCGGTAGCCGCCCGACCGGCGTCCGGCGCGGCGCCAAGAAGCGCGACCGCCGCCGCCTCATCACCCACGCGCAGCAGCAGGCCGGCGCGCACCTGCGCGTAGCCGGGCGGAATCATCGCCTCTCTCCGGCATTCTCAAATACCCGTGCACACGCGGCAAGAACCCCTTCGACCTCCAGGCCTTCCAAGCATTCATGGGTGCCGATCGGGCAGACGCGCGTTCCATGGCGCGAGCACGGGCGACAGGCGAGGTCGTCGCGCCCCACCAACGCAACCGACGCGCCCAGCGGAGCAAAGCCCTGTTCGGCAACGGTTGGTCCGAAACAGGAAACCAATGGCTTGCCCAGCGCGGCGGCGATATGGCCTGGTGCAGAATCGTTGGCGACCACAAGCGCGGCTCGGTCAATCAAGGCGATCAATTCGGCCAGCGTCGTCGCGCCGGTCCAATCCAGAATCCGCGCAGCCACTGCCGGCACCTCCGCGCGAATCGCGGCCGCCAACCCGCCGTCCCCGGGCGCTCCGACAACCAGAGCGTGGCCGAAGCCTTGCCCCAATAATCTCTCGGCCAGGGCAGCGAAATGCCGCGGCGGCCAGCGCTTGGTCTCCCAGGCGGCCGCCGGTGCGAGCACCACCAAAGGGCGCGTATCCTCGACGCCAGCGGCGGCAAGCCGTGCCTGCACGCTTGCCGCGCTCGCTTCGTCTACTTGCAAGCGTGGCAAGGGCGGCGCCGCGACATCCACGCCGAGCCCGGCGGCCAGGGCCACCAGGCGGTCACGCGCATGCGCGCCCACATAGGCCACGCGTTTGTTGTAGAATAAGGCCCCCGGTGCACGCGAGAAGCCGATGCGCAGGGGAATGCGGGCCAAGCGCAGCACCAATGCGGTACGCAAGGAACGCTGCACGGCGATGCCCACATCGAATCGACGCGCCGCCAGACGCTCCGCCAGACGCAGGAGTCCTCGATACCCGGCATCCTCAGCCCGCTTGGCGTAGACCAGAACACGTTCGGGCCCGACCAGAGGCGTGATGATCTCGCGCGCATCCGGCCGTACCAGCCAATGCACTTCGGCGGCCGGGAACGCCTCGAGCAGTCGGCGCGCCAATGCCGTGGTGAGCACCACATCACCGAGAAAACTCGTCTGCGCCAGCAGGATGCGCTGCGGCGGCCGCTGCGCGTGGACGGCGCCCATCGGCTAGCTCGAAAGCGGCGTTGCCTCGTCGATCAGCATGACGGGGATATCGTCCTCGATCCGGAAGCGAAGCGCACAAGCCTGACAGCCGAGGCTATCGCCCGCGGCGGCGAGAACGACCTCGCCTTTGCATTTCGGACAAACCAAAATTTCTAGAAGTTCTTTGCTCAATGCCATTATTTATCCTTCTCTAGCAGCCGATTTCGGAGCGAAGCCATTCGAGTTCGGCACTGAGGCCTTCTTCGAGGGTGGTCAGCGGCTCCCATTTGAGTTCGTCGCGCGCGAGATCGGCGGCGGCATGGGTGTGGCGGACATCGCCCAATTGCTTGCCCTGGCGATCGACTTTCGGCTCCTTGCCGGTGATCCGACCGATGATACCGAGCACATGATTGACGGTAACGCGTGAGCCGCCGCCGATATTATAGGCCCGGCCCGGCGAGCCATTTTCCAGCGCGAGCAGATTGGCGCGGACGACATCGGCAACGAAGGTGAAATCGCGCGTCTGCTCGCCATCGTCGTAGAGTCCGATCTCGCCACCCGTAAGCTGCGCGCGAAGGAATTTATGAAACGCCATATCGGGCCGCTGACGCGGACCGTAGACCGTAAAATAACGCAACGAGATCGTCGGCACATCGGCCTGCACGGCGTAGAGCCGGCAGAGGTGCTCACCGGCCAGCTTACTCACGCCGTAGGGCGAGATCGGCTGCGGCAGAGTATCTTCACGGGTCGGAAAATCCTTGGCATCCCCGTAGATCGAGGAGGACGACGAGTAGACCAGTCTGGTCTTCTTCGCGGCGCAGGCCTCAAGGAGGCGCTGTGTGCCCTGAATATTCGAGTCGCAATAGATCGAAAAATCTTTGCCCCAGCTGGCGCGCACGCCTGCCTGGGCCGCCAAATGAATCACGGCATCGACACCGGCGCAGGCCGCGTCGAGATCGGCCGTCATCAGATCGACCTCGAGAAAGGAAAAATTCGGGTTCGTCCGGGCCCGGCTGAGGTTCCGCTCTTTTACCTCGCGCGGGTAATAATCAAGGAAGCAATCGATCCCACGAACCTGATCGCCGCGTGCGAGCAGCGCCTCTGTCACATGCGAGCCAATGAAGCCCGCGCATCCCGTCACCAACACCAACATCCAAGAACCCTCGTTCGCGCCTTAAACCACATGCCGATACGAAATCACACACCGATCCTCTGGCACCCAGCCACCAAACCACCCTTTTCGGCGACCACGCGCAACAAAGATTCTTCATCGGCAGGATCGAGGCGTAATTCAAGCCGCAGCGCCACGAGCCGCCCACGCGCGAAGGGAAAATCGCGTAATTTGACCAGATCCTTCTCGGTGCAGACGATCAGATCGGCCGTGTGGGCGACCTTCGAGATCTGCTGCCAATCGGCCCGATCGAAGACATGGTGATCGGGAAATTCGAGTACATCGACCGGCTGCACCTCAAGCTCACCGAGCAAAGCGTAGAAAGAGGAAGGATCCGCGATGGCCGAAACCGTAACGACCTTGCGCCCCGCCACCATGCCAAGCGCGCGCTCGATCAGAACGCCCTCTTCGGATTGCACTACGGCTGCCGGGGCATAAGCGGCCGCGAAGACGGGCACGCCCGGGGCGACGCGGGCAAAGATCTCGGCCAGCGCACCGACCTCGGCGGTCTTCGTCACCACAATCGCGTCGGCCCGCCGCAATGCGGCGAGCCCCTCACGCATCGGCCCAGCCGGCAACATGGACCCGTTGCCAAAACCGGCAATACCGTCGACCAGAACAATGTCGACGGAGCGGCCGAGCCGCCAATGTTGAAATCCGTCGTCGAGGACAATCAGGTCCACGCCGTGCTCGGCCACGGCCTTCTCGGCCGCCGCCACCCGGTCGGCGCCGCAAACCACTGGAACGCCGGCGCGCTCGGCCAGCAACATCGCCTCATCGCCGATCTCTTCTACCGAAAAGAGCGCCCGGCCCCCCTCGCCCACCGTCAGAACCCGTTTTGCCAGCGCACCCGAATAGCCGCGCGTCACGAGAGCCGGCCGCCAGCCCGCCGCGACCAGGCGCTGGGTCAACCACAAGGCAAACGGAGTCTTGCCCGTCCCGCCCACCGTCAGATTGCCGATACTCAGCACCGGCACCCCCGGAGCGCGGGGCCGTACCAGCCCCACCCGATAGGCCGCCCGCCGTAGCGCAACGCCGAGCCGAAAGAGCCATGCGGCCGGAGTCAACGCGACCCGCAGCGGCCCGCGCCTGCTCCAACTGCGCACGAGCCGGTCGCGGAACCCGCCCTCTATCGCCTCGCTCATGCGAACGCTCCGGCCAGCTTGGGATGCTCCAGCGCGCGCCAGGTGTCTTCGAGTGCGCTGGTCGACTCCGCGGCCACCGAGCGCGCGGCATCCGCCACGCCTGCCTCGGCCGGAAGATGAAGAAAATGCTCGATCTCGGCGGCCAACTCCACCGCGTTCGCGGCACGGCGCAGCGCACCTGTGGCAGTGAGGCGCTCCGCCAGTACCTCGACATTCTGGAGATACTGGCCGGTCACGATCGGGACACCGAAGCGTGCCGGTTCCAATAAATTATGGCCGCCAATCGGCACCAGACTGCCGCCCACGAAGGCCACCCGAGCCAGACCATAACAGCCGGCCAACTCACCAACGGTATCGAGCAGCACGATACGGATATCCGGACCCAGACGCGCCCCACGCAACTCGGTGCGCCGCACGAAAGGGATGCCGCATTGCGCCAGCAGGCCCGCGACCTCGGCGAAGCGTTCGGGATTGCGCGGTGCCAGCAACCAAAGTAAATCCGCATGAGTCTGGCGCAGCGCACGGATGGCATCGAGGAGAATTTCTTCCTCACCGGGGTGGGTCGAGCCCGCGACAATCAGCTCGTGCGAAGCCAGACTCGCCAGCGCGGCCGGCGCCGAAGGGCGCTCGCCGCTGCCCTTGAGCGAGCCGGTGACGAAAAGACGTGGCTCGGCAACTCCGAGCGAAAGCAGGCGGTCGCGGTCGGCATTGCTTTGCAGCAAAAAGCGCGAGACGCAGGCCAGCAACACGGCGGTGAAACGCGGGACGCGGCCGAGCAACCGTGCGGCGCCCGCAGAGAGGCGCCCGCTCACCTGCACGGTCGGGATGGATTCGCGGGCCATGGCGGCCAATAGATTGGGCCAGAGTTCGTTCTCGCTGAAAAGAAAAAGTGTCGGCCGCAGGCGGTGGACCAGACGCGCAGGCAGGCCCGGCAGGTCCAGCGGCGCAAGCCGGGTATCGGCCGCAGGAAGCAGCCGCGCCGCGGTGGCGACTCCGGTTTCCGTCAAGGACGTAAAAAGGATCTGCGCGGCCGGATGCGCCTGCGACCAGCGCCGGACCAGCGGCGCCAAGCCCTCCACCTCGCCGACCGAGGCAGCATGCGCCCAAAGCACTTCGTCGGCGACGCGCGTCGGCCAGCCGATTCCCAGGCGGCAAGCCAGGCCACGGCGAAAACGGGGCCGCAGCACGAAGAAGACCACCCATACGGGGAAAAGAGCGGCGGCGACAACGACAAGGATGCAATTATAGGCGCCCAGCGCGCGCCGCAGCCCCGCACTCACGCCGCGGCCCTATCATCATTCAGAAGCTCGCCGGAGACCGCAGGCGGCATACCGGCGCATTGATCCGCGTGCCGACTGACCTCGCTGAGACGCTCCTCGACCAGCACCCGCGCCGCCTCGAGTTCCTCTACCGAGGCATCGGCTGCTACCGAAACCGGCTCCGCCACAACAAAAAAGAGCATGGTGAAGGGCTTGGGAATCAGCATACGATCCCAGCTTTTGCGCAAATAAGTATAGCGACAAGCCGAGAACGCGACCGGAAAAATCGGCACGCCGGTTGCGCGCGCGAGTTGCACTACACCACTTTTGGCCTGACAACGCGGGCCCTTGGGCCCATCCGGGACAACCACCAGGTCGCGCCCGCGCTGGTGCGCTGCCAGCAACCCCTTGAGTCCGCCCACCCAGCCGCGCGTGCTCGAGCCGTGCACGACTTCGATGCCGAGCCGCTCGATGGCGCGCGAAATAATCGCACCATCTCGGTGGCGGCTATTCATGATGCAGGCGCCGCCGCCCGAATAAGCAAAGGGCATCATCATGAGGCGGCCGTGCCAGAACGTGAGAATCACCGGCTCGGCCGCGGCAAAACGTGCCAGCAGAACATCGCCACCGAGGAACTCATGGCGTGTCGACCACCAAAGAATCCGCAGGACGAGATGGATCAGGAAACCCGCAACCGCCACGAAGGCCCGCTCGCGCCTCGACCCGCGCGGCAATGCCTTCATCCGCGCTCCGCGCCCGGAAGTGATGGCTCTGCCAATCGCTGCTGGTCGTGCAGGCGCCGATAGGCGCCTGCACTCGCGAGCAATTCTTCGTGCGTTCCCTCTTCCAGGATACGGCCGGAACCGAGCACTATAATCCGATGCGCGCGGCGGATGGTCGCAAGGCGGTGCGCAATGACCAGACTCGTGCGCCCCTCCATCAGGTGGTCAATCGCCTCCTGTACCAGGCGCTCGGACTCCGAGTCGAGTGCCGAGGTCGCTTCGTCAAGGATCAGAATCGGTGCGTTCTTCAGCAGAGCACGCGCAATCGCCAGACGCTGGCGCTGCCCGCCCGAGAGCGTGACGCCGGATTCGCCAATCGGCGTATCGTAGCCCTGCGGCAACTTCACGATGAACTCATGGGCGTGGGCGGCACGCGCGGCGGCCAGGAGCCTTTCCTCGCCGCCCGACTCGCCGCCGTAGGCAATATTGGCACGCACGGTATCGTTGAAGAGAAAGGTCTGCTGCGTGACAATGCCGATTTGGTCGCGCAAGGAGTCGAGCGAAACCTCGCGGATATCCTTGCCATCGAAGGTGATCCGGCCGCGGGTCGGGTCGTAGAAACGCGCCAGCAGGTCGGCCATGGTCGATTTACCGGAGCCACTCGCACCGACCAGGGCCACCACCTCACCACGCGCAAGCGTGAGGTCAATGCCGTCGAGTGCGGCCGCCGTCTCGCCCGCCACCTCGCCCGCGCGTGCGGGATAGCGGAATTCGAGATTCTCGAAACGGATGCCTTCGGTGAGCGGCGCCAACGCGGGGGCATTCGCCAATTCAACGACATCGCTTTCTTCGTCGATGATCTCGAAGACACGGTCGGCCGAAGCAAGGCCCTGCTGAATGGTGGTGCTCACACGCGCCAGACCTTTGAACGGGTCATAAACAAGAATCAGGGCGGTAATGAAGCCCATGAAATCGCCGGTAGTACGCGTCCCCTCGATCACGCTATACCCGCCGTAGCCGAGCACGGCCGCGATCCCGACGGCCGCGAGGCTCTCCATGATCGGCTGGACCATGGCACGTGAGCGCGCGGCTTTTTTATAATAGACGAAAAGGCGCTCGTTCTCGGCCTCGAAGCGCTCCTTCTCATAGGCCTCCATGCTGAACGCCTTGACGATGCGATTGCCTTGGACCGTCTCCTGCACCAAAGAGGCCAGCCCGCCCAGCGTCTCCTGGCCCTTCTTCCAATAGCCTCGCAACTTCTTCGAAATGCCCAATACCGGCAAAACCGCCACGGGGAAGGCGACGAAGGCGATCAGGGCCAGGACCCAATCCATCACAAAGGCCGCCGTGATGGTAGCGATCAGCGAGGCCGAGTCACGCAGGATGATGATCGACGCCTGGGTGACCGAGGCGCTGACCTGCGAGACATCGCTGGTCATGCGCGATACGATCGTGCCGCTGGGCGTGCGGTTGAAGAACGAAAGCGGCAGATGCTGGATGGCGCGATTCAGGTCCGCCCGCAGGTCCGCAATGACGCGCTGGCCGACCCATTCCGTAAGGTAACTGCTGGCGAAATTCGCGACCCCACGAAAAAGAAAGAGGCCGAGCACGGCAAAGGGCATGATCGCCAGCTTCTGGACATCCTTGTCGTCAAAGATGTCCTGAAAGATGAAGCGAATCAGGAAGGGCAAGACACCATTGGTTGCGCTGAAAATGATGGTCGCCATGATGGCAACGGCAAAGCGCGGCCAGATATGGGGACGAAGATAGTTCAGCAGGCGTCGGTAATTGGAAGGCTCCGCCATCGAAGCATTTGCCTAACGGATTCCCGCCACCCGGTCCAAAGCCGCCGCATGGCAGCCAAGGGCGAGGTTCAAAGACCGAGCATCCCAGCTGCGATCGCCGCCGCCCGCCCAGCCGCGCCCGCCTCGCCCAGACGCTCGCGCACCTGTGCCAGATCGGCCCGCATGGCCGCTGCCCGGCCCGGGTCGTCGAGGATCGCTCGCGCCTCAGCCGCCATGCGCTCGGCGCTCACCTCGGCTTGCACCAACTCAGGCACCGCACGGCGCTCGAGGATGAGATTCGGCATGGCGATATGGTCGACCCGCACGAGCATACGCACGATGGCATAGGTCAAAGCCGAAAGACGGTAGGAGACCACCATGGGCGTACCCAGAAGCGCCGTCTCGAGCGTGGCAGTCCCCGAGGCAAGGAGCACAAGATCGGCGGCGGCCACCAGGTCCCAGGTAGAGCCGACCACCATGGGAAGAGACCCACCGCCGGCCTCGCTGACCGCCGGGCGCAGCCTCTCGCCGGCCAGGGCAATCACACCGGCGACGTTATCCTGCTGCTCCAGGGCACCCAACATGGACGGCAGCAGCGAGGCGACTTCGGCATTGCGACTGCCCGGCAAAAGCGCGACCAATCGTTTGCCTTCAGGGATGCCCAGATCAGCACGCACTTCTTCGCGGGAGCGTTCGGCACGTACGGTTTCCAGCGCCGGATGGCCGACGAAATCGACCTGCGTCAGCCCCGTGAAAAGTTCGGCTTCGAAGGGGAAGACGACGGCGAGGCGATCGACCCGGCGCGCCAGAGTTTTGATTCGGTAGCGACGCCACGCCCAGACCTGCGGGCTGATATAATAGAAAACCGGGACGCCCACGCGCTTGGCCACCCGGGCCAGACGCAGATTATAATCCGGAAAATCGATCAGAATCACGAGGTCCGGGCGCGCGCCGTTCTGGCCGCGGATGGCGCGCCGGATCTTGGCATAGGAGCGCAGAATCGTCCCGGCCTGGGCAAAGACCTCGGTGATCCCCATGATCGAGAGTTCCTCGGCGCTTACGAGAATCTCCATGCCGGCGGCGCGCAGACGCTCACCACCTACGCCCGAGAGTTGCAGATCGGGTACCCGGCGGCGCAATTCCTCAATCAATTCGGCGCCGCGCAGATCCCCCGAGGCCTCCCCCGCGACCATCAAAACGCGCGGGCCAGAGCTCATTCGGTCTCCATCGAGGCGAGGATGCGCTCGCAAAGATGCAGCGCGCGGGTGCCATCTTCGCCGGTCGTCGCCGCACGCGCGCGCGTCTGCACCGAGGCCACAAACGCACGGATCTGTGCTTCGAGCGCATCGCCCTCACCCAGATCCAGGTCCTCCCATTCAATCGAGAGAGTTCCATCCTCGGCGACGCGACGGTGCGCGACCCCTGCCTTACGCTCGCCCAGGTCAATCGTAATATAAAGGTCGGATTGAAACAGCCGTAGCTTGCGCTCGCGTTTGGCCGAAACCCGACTCGCCGTCAGGTTGGCGACACAGCGGTCGGCAAAACGCAGGCGGACATTGGCGAGGTCGACGTTTTGCGTCAATACTTTGATTCCGACGCTATCGATGCTGACGATCTCGGCCGGCTGCAGAAGCGCGATCAGATCGAGGTCGTGGATCATCAGGTCGCGCACCACGTCCACATCGGCCCCGCGCGGCGTAAACGGGGCGAGGCGATGGCATTCGACGAAACGCGGTCGGCGGATCATGCCGGCCAAGCGGATCAAGGCCGGGTTGAAGCGCTCCAGGTGCCCGACCTGAAGGATACAATCGTTTGCGCGGGCCAAGCCGACCAACTCTTCGGCCTCGGCACTACTGGCCGCCAGCGGTTTCTCGACCAAGCAATCGATGCCAGCTTCGAGCAATTGGCCCGCGACCAGGCGGTGCAGACTTGTCGGCACCGCAACGCTGACACAATCGACCTCGCCGATGAGTTCGAGATAATCGCTCTTGGCGCCGCACGAGAGGCGCTCGCCGAGAGCGCGGGCACGCTCGATATCGACGTCCACCACCGCGACCAGATCGACGCCTTCGATCGCTGCGTATTTCTCAGCATGGTAGGTTCCGAGATGGCCGGTTCCGACCACCGCGACACGTGTAGGTTTGGCGCTCATGGTTTCTCCTCGGGGTCGAAGGCGAAGACGCGAATCCCCGCCGCTTCGGCCGCGGCCACTACCGCCGGCCTGTCCAGAACGATGGTACGCCCGGCCTCGATGGCCAGAACCACAGCGCCGACTTCCTGCATCTGCACGATGGTGCCAGGCCCGATGGCCGGGACATCGAAGCGTAGATCCTGCTCGGGCTTGGCAGCTTTCACGACGATGGCGCCGCCATGGGCCGCCTCGCCGCCGCGACGGATCGCTGCATCCGTGCCCTCCACAGCTTCCAGGGCGTAGACCAACCCACCCTTGACCACCACGCTCTGGCCGATCTCGAAGGCGCCGGTGGCCGCCAGCACGCGACGACCGAGCGCGATATCTTCCAGCGCAGCGCGCCCCGGTGCCTTGCGCGTCAAGGCACCTGGCTGGGGCACCAACTCGGGCAGGTAGCGCGTCGAGGAGACCACGGGGAGCCCGTCCTTGCTCAATTCGTCCGCAATGCCGCGCAGCAGCCGATCGTCCTTGAGCGTGCGCGTCTTCAGGAGTAACGCCGCACCGCGGAGATCCGGCCGCACATCGCTCAAAGCGCGCACCTTGCCGATCCCTCCTGCCAAAACGGCGTGGTCGCAGCCCGCAGCAACGAAGGTACGAATGGTGCGGCCAAGCTCGCCGACCTTCACCCAGGTCACCTCGGCAACCTCGTCTTCGATGGACGGGTCGGTCTCGCCTCGGTGCGCAACCGCCACGACCTCAACCCCGGCGGCTTTCGCACCACGAGCCACCAGCACGGGAAATACCCCGTTGCCGGCGATTAAGGCGAGCTTCTTCTCGGCCAATTCCGACACCTACGGGCGCGTCACGCCGCGTTCGCTCGCGGCCACGAAATCCGCCAACTGGCCGGCACGCGCCGAGTCCGGCAGATCCCGGCGGATCTCCGCAATCGCATCTTTAGCCAATGCGCCGGAGCGGAAAAGCGAACGATATGCCTGTTTCAGCTCGAGCACCTGTTCGGCCGAGAAGCCGCGCCTCTCCAGGCCGACGACATTGAGGCCGGTGAGCTTCGCGCGGTCCCCGTTGGCCAGGCAGAAGGGCGGCACATCTTTTACCACCATGGTGCCACCGCCGAGAAAGGCCGACTCACCGATCCGCGAGAATTGCGCGATCGCAGCCAGACCGGAGATGATCGCGTGATTCTCGACCGTCACATGACCGGCCAATTGGGCGCCGTTGGCGAGAATGCAATGGTTGCCGATCACGCAATCATGCGCGACGTGGCTGAAGTTCATGAAGAGGTTATCGTCGCCGACCGTCGTGACCATGCCGCCATCTTCGGTGCCCACGCTGAGCGTCGCGTATTCGCGAATACGGTTGCGTGCGCCAACCACCAGACGGCTATTCTCGCCGTGGAATTTCTTGTCCTGCGGCACCGAGCCAACGCTGGCATACGGCGAGATCACACAATCTTCACCCAGCGTCGTATTGCCCTCGATGGTCGCATGCGGCCCGACCTGCGTGCCGCGACCGAGGTGGACATGCTCGCCGATGATCGAATAGGGACCGACGACCACCCCTTCTTCGAGCTTTGCGCCACGCGCGACGACAGCCGTCGGGTGCACATCGGCCGAGGGCACGGTCCGTATTTCCTTGCGCGCCGGGCCCTCGTCGGGGTCGACCTCGACCGCAGAGAACTCAGCCTGCGCAGCGAGTTGGCCCTCGACCATCGCGCGGCCCTTGAGCTTCCACAGCGGCCGATGCTTGCGCACCAACTCGACCTCGATCTCGACCTGATCGCCCGGCACCACCTGGCGCCGAAAACGGACCTGGTCCAATGTGGTCAGAACCAAAAAGAGTTCTTCGGCCGCCGCCGCCAATTCGAGGCTGCCGTTGACCGTCGCCGAAACCAGCAACCCACCGGCCTGCGCCATCGCCTCGCAAAGCAGCACACCCGGCATGATCGGCCGTTCCGGGAAATGCCCGGTGAATTGCGGCTCGTTACGCGTGATATTCTTGATCGCGACGATCCGTTTGCCCGGCTCGATCTCGACTACCCGATCAATCAGAAGAAACGGATAGCGGTGCGGCAGGAGCTGGACCGGCGAGATCTTTATATCCGACAAGGCCGGTTGCGCCTATTTCAAGTCCGCGTCGAACGCCTTGATGACCTCATCGGTCAGCTCGCTCGCGGGGTCGGCAAAGAGCACCTGCGCGCCGCCCGAATCGAAGATGCCGGTATAGCCACCCTCTGTGCCCACCTTGATGATGATCTGCTGGAGCTTCTGCAGGAGCGCGCTCACGACGGTCTGATTCTTCGCCTGAAGATCAACCTGGGTCTCTTCGACTTTGCGCTTGAAATCGATTTGCTTATGCTCGAAGTCGGTGATGAGCTTGCGACGCTCATCTTCCTTCATCACGACAGCCTTGCGCTCGATTTCGAGCTTGAGGGCTTCGAGTTCCTTTTGCTCGGCCTCGATCTCGGCGCGGAGCTTCTCGACCTCTTTTTGGAATTTGCCCATCTCGGCCTTGCCGGTGGCGGACTCCGCCACGGCGCGCTGCAGGTTCACAAAGCCGACCTTCGACTGAGCCGAAGCGATACCGGCGGTGCTGATGAGTCCTGCCACGAGGACAGCGACGAGTGTCTGAATACGATTCATTTGTTTCATTCCTTCCAACTTAAAGAGGTGCGCCGAACGAGAAGAGGATTCCTTCCGATTCTTCATTCGGCCCGAGGTTCAGGGGAACACCCAACTCAATCCGTAACGGTCCGAAGGGCGAGAGCCAACGGACGCCGCCACCCACCGAATAGCGGAGGTTCCCGAAATCGATACCGTCGCGCTGCAACCATGCGTTGCCCATATCGAAGAAGATGACGCCACGCAGTCCGAGCTGCGGCACCAAGGGGATGATGAACTCGCTTTGCACGATCAGCTGGTTGGTGCCGCCGATAGGCTCGCTGCCGAGATATCCGCCCTGCGTACCGTAGACATTTTCGCGCGGCCCGAGAGTCCGGACCTCAAAGCCGCGCACACTATTGATGCCGCCGGGGAAATAGCGCTCGATCAGCGGAATTTCGCGGCCCGAGAGGCCGTCTTCGCCGATGCCCCAACCGAAGCGCCCGCCGGTCGAGAAGACCAGGGGCCCCAGCGAACCGACCTGCAGCAAGGGAATAAACCAACGCGCCCGCATTTCGGCTCGGAAATAAGTCGTATTGCCGCCGATCCCGGCAAACTCGAACGAGATATCCTGGTAGGAGCCCTCGGTCGGATCAAAGGCGTGATTCAGAGTATTGCGCAGGAACGACGGAGCGATCGAGGAGATCACCTCGCGGCCGCGCGAGGCATAGACGCTGGGCGGTGCAAAGATCGAGACATTGCCGATCTGCGCCTGCTCCAAACGGTATTCGAGTCCGATGCGACTATCCGAGAGGTCGAACCAGCCGACATGGCTGATGCCCAATGCCTCGAAGGGATAGAGCGCCCGCACCGAGAGGCCGATTGCCTCGCGCGAGAAATCCGGGAACTCAAGGCGGTAATCAAAGAGCGTCACCGAGGTGAATAATTGCGTATCGAGGAAATAGGGGTCGGTCGCTGAGATGTAGATATTGCGCCGGATCGTGCCGACGTCGGCGTTCAGGACGACGCGCAGGCCGCGCCCGAGAAGATTGTTCTCGGAGATCCGGATATTGAAGAGGAAGCGATCGTCGGAACTGAAGCCCGCGCCGGCGCTGAAGGTGCCGGTCGAGCCCTCCTTCACATCGACAAGGAGATTGATCTCGTCGGGGTTGCCCGATTGCCGGGTGGTGACATTCACGCCCTGGAAGAAGCCCATGCGGTTGAGCGCATCTTTGCTCTTCTTGAGCTTGGTGGCCGAGAAGGTCTCCTGCTCGTCGACCTTCAACTCGCGGCGGATCACCTTGTCACGGGTCTTGGTATTGCCGGTGATTTCGATGCGGCCGATCTTCACCGGCTTGCCCGTGTCGATCCGGAAACGAACATCAACGGCCTTCTCCTCGGCCAGAATCGTCGTCTCGGGCTCGACGTTGGCAAAGGCGTAGCCTTGGTCGCCGAAGAAATCCGTCAGCGATTCCACATCCTTGCGCAGGTGGCTGGCGCGGAAGACGCCGCCCGATTCGCTCTGGATATGCTCGAAGAGTTCGGACTCTTCCATGGGCTTGTCGGTCTGCGTGTCGCCGACGAAGCGGATCTGGCCGAAGTGGAATTGCTCGCCCTCATCGATCTTGATCCGAATATCGATGGCGTCTTCTTTGCGGTCGATCTCCGGCTTGTCAATTCGAACGTTGACGTAACCGTTATCGTAATAATATGCCTTGATGCGCTCGAGGTCCGTCTCGAGGATCTCGTTTTTGAGCATCCCGGAGTCGAAGAGCCAAGAGAGGAACCAGGCCTCCTTGGTCTCCATCACGCCGCGCAATTGGCGCCCGCTGAACTCCTCATTGCCTTCAAAGATGATATCGCCGACCCGCACCGGGTTCCCCGGATCGAGCTCATAGACCAGTTCGACTTCGCCGAGCTTCGCGCCGGGATCGAGCCGCGTCGTGATCTTCGCGTCGAGGTAGCCCTCCTCCTCGAAGAGCTTGTCGGCACGAAGAATTCCCTGGCGGACCTTCTCGGGGTCATAGATCGTTCGCGCGCGCACGCCGAGGGCGTGGTCGAGCTTCTGCTCATCGATCTCGTGGTCGCCTTCGAGCACGACGGCGTCGATCAGCGGCCGCTCCACCACCTCGACGACCATCGTCACATAGCCTGTACGTCCCGGCGTCCGCTCGAGGTGGATGAGGATGTCTTCAAAGAAGCCCATCCGCCAGACCGAGCGCAGGTCGCGGTCCATGGCGGCAGCCTCGTAGGTATCGCCGGCACGGGTACGCGCGTTGAGCAGAATCGCGTGCATATCGACCCGGTCATTGCCGCGCACTTCGATCTTCGAGATGATCGGTCCCGCCGCATGCACCGGCGTGGCGGCCACGAGCAAGAACGCACCGAGACAGAAAAAGAGCCCCTCAAGGCACCCTCGGAAATTGCGGATCATGTGGCCTCCAGCCTTCCGTCCCGGAGAACCAGCCGGCGGTCCATCGATGCAGCGAGCCGTTCACTATGGGTCACGATCACGAATGTGATTCCGTCGTCGCGGTTGAGTTCTACCAGCAACGCTTCGATTTCTTCCGCCGTCCCCGGATCGAGATTGCCGGTGGGCTCGTCGGCCAGCACAAGCGCCGGGCCGCGCACGATTGCGCGTGCCACCGCAACGCGTTGCTGCTCGCCACCACTCAACTCGCCGGGACGGTGCGTCAGACGCGAGTGCAAACCGACCCGATCGAGCAGCCCGACGGCAAGTTCGCGGGCTTCGGCCGGCGACAGGCCGGCAATCAGACTCGGCATCATGACATTTTCGAGTGCCGTGAAATCCGGCAGAAGATGGTGGAATTGAAAGACAAATCCGATGCGCTCGTTGCGCATACGGGCGAGTTCCTTCTCATCGCAGGCGGCCAGATCGATATCACCAATCCGAACCTCACCGCGGGTCGGGCGGTCCAGGCCGCCCAGGATATGCAGCAAAGTGCTCTTGCCCACGCCGGAATCACCGACCACGGCAATACGCTCGCCCGGCGCCACGCTGAACGTCACGTCCGAGAGAACCCGAACCTCGCGCGAGCCATCGCGAAACTCTTTGACGAGCCCCCGCGCCTCGATATGCATGCCCTCCCCCACGAATCGCTGGTCACTCGTAGCGAATCACTTCGACAGGAGCGAGACGCGCGGCCTGCCGGGCGGGATAAATAGTTGCGAGGATACAAATCAGGATACTGGCGCCGGCTACGGCGAGGAAATTCTCGAGTTCCAGGCGGATCGGCACGGTCGAGACATAGAAGACATCTTTGGGCAGCTCAATGAACTCATAACGCTCCAACAACAGCGACCCGACCAGGCCACCGACCACGCCCACCAGCGTCCCGGTCACGCCGATCAGGGCTCCTTTGAAGATGAAGATCGCGGCGACGGCCGCATTGGTCGCGCCCATGGCTTTGAGTACCGCGATATCCTTGCGCTTCTCCATCACCACCATGATGAGCGTGGCGGCAATATTGAAAGCCGCCACCAGCACAATCAGGAGCAGGACGATGAATTGCACCAGCTTCTCCAACTCGAAGGCCATAAAGAGGTTGCGGTTCACCTCCATCCAATCGCGCGCATAGATCGGGAAGCCGGCGGCCTCCTCGATCGAGCGTGCCACGGCACGGGTCTCGTCGATATCCTCGACCCGCACCTCAAGGCCCGTGACGTTCCCGCCCATCTTGAGAAAACGCTGTGCGTCGCCCAGCGAGAGGAAAAGCACGGTCGAGTCGTAATCGTACATCCCGGAATCGAAGAGACCGGCAACGGCAAAACGTTTCACGCGCGGCACGGCACCCAATGCGGTGGCGGTGGCGGCCGGCGACATCACATTCACCCAATCGCCCACGCGCACGCCCAGCGTGGCGGCCAACTCGAAGCCCAGGACGATCTGCGAGACCTCGATGCGTTCGGCCTCGCCGTCGATATAAACCTCCACCGACGTGCGTTCGCCGAGCGTATCGATCGTACCCTGGGTGATATGGCGACGGATCTTGACCACATCGTCGAGTTGCGCCTGCTCGACGCCACGCACGATGCCCCCGACCACGCCAGTATCGCTGGTGAGCATGACCTGGCCGTAGATAAAGGGTGCGGCCGCGGCGACACCCGGCACGGTCTCGACCAGCGCTTCGAGTGCGGCGCTGTCCTGCACCATACCGCCGTGGCTCATCAGCACGATCTGCGGATTGAAGCCGAGAATGCGCTCGCGCAGATCCTCCTCAAAACCCGTCATGACGGCGAGGACGATACAAAGCGTCATGACGCCGATCGCCACACCACCGCCGGCAATCAGGGCGATCACCGAGACGAAGCGCTCGCGACGCCGGGCGCGCAAAAAGCGCCAGCCTACGCGCAAGGGCCAAGGAATAAAGCCTCGCTCCATAAAACCGCCTACTCCGTCGCAGCCTTGCGCAGCAAGGGGAAAAGGATGACATCGCGAATCGACGGCAGACCGCAGAGCAGCATCACCAGCCGGTCAATACCGATTCCGCAACCGGCCGCATGCGGCATCGCGTATTCCAGCGCATGGACATAATCTTCGTCCATCGGATGCGCCTCGTCATCGCCCGAGGCCCGACTCTCCAGCTGGGCCTCGAAACGCTCGCGTTGCAGATCCGGGTCGTTCAACTCGGAGAAGCCGTTGGCGATCTCGCGCTGCTGGCAATAGAGCTCGAAGCGGTCGACCAGAAACGGGTCGTCGTCGTTCGGGCGCGCCAGCGGCGAGACTTCGGCGGGAAAACCCGTAACGAAGGTGGGCTCCATCAAGGTCGGTTCGACCAGCTCCTCGAAGAGTGCGGTCGCGATCCCACCGGCATGCGCCCCCGGAGGCGGCTTCACATGATGGCGCGCGGCCACCGCGACGGCCTTGGCGTCGTCGCGCAGGTCGTCGGTCGAACAGCCGGCCTTCTCGGCGGTAGCCGTGAGCAGGTCCAAGCGGGTCCAGGGCGGCGTCAGGTCAAGCTCGCCCTCGCCGCAGGGAATGCGAGTGCCCCCGGCCACGGCCTCGGCCAGGCCCGCCACCAGAGTCTCGACCATCGGTAGAAGGTCGTCGCAGGTCGCATAGGCCTGGTAGAACTCCAGCATCGTGAACTCGGGGTTATGCCGCGTCGAGATGCCCTCGTTGCGGAAATTCCGCCCGATCTCGTAGACACGCTCAAAGCCACCGACCAGCAGGCGCTTGAGGAAGAGCTCGGGTGCGATCCGCAATTGCAGGTCCATATCGAGCGTATTGTGCTTGGTCAGAAAAGGTCGGGCCGCCGCCCCGCCCGCCACGGTCTGGAGAATCGGGGTTTCCACCTCGACAAAATCACGTTGGTTCAGAAAATCGCGGATGCCCGCCATCACCTTGGCGCGCTTGCGGAACGCGTCGCGCCCACCCGGCGTGGCGATCAGGTCCAGATAACGCTGCCGGTAGCGCACCTCGACATCGGTGAGGCCATGCCATTTCTCGGGCAGCGGATGGAGGCATTTGGCAATCAACTCCATCTCGGCGGCAGCCACTGTCAGCTCACCCGTACGGGTACGCATGAGACGGCCGCGCACGCCGATGCGGTCGCCCACATCGGTTGCCTTGGCCAGAGCGAAGACCTCTTCCGGTAGGTCGTTCTTGCGCAAATAGGCCTGAATCCGACCACTTTCGTCTTCCAGGACGAGGAAAAGCGCCTTGCCGAAGCTGCGCTTTGCCATCACCCGGCCCGCCACGCAGACCTGGCGGGCCGCGGCCTCCAGCGTCTCGGCCGTATCGGCCTCGGCTTCGGTCTGCAGAAGGCCCGCCTTATGCTCGGGGCGGAAGGAATTCGGGTAGGCGTTACCTGCCACGCGCAGCTCATCGAGCTTGGCGCGCCGCGCTTGGGTCAGATCGTCTTCGCTCACGGTGCCTCGTACTTCAGTTTCACTACTCCCAACGGGAAGCAGACATCCAAGCGTCTACTATACTCCATCAGGCCGCCCCGCCAGCCGACGGACACGTTGCACCCTCAGCGGCGTTGGCATATTCGTGGATACTCGTGATGACACGGATCCGTCGCCCCTGGTGGGTCGCTGGCCAACTGGCCCTGCTTGCCATCGCCGCCTGGGCTCTCGCAACCAGCGTGACCAGCGTGGTCGCGCGCAGGCTCAGCCGGGAAACCGGAGCAGCCGCTGCCGCTACCACCCGTAAAGCCGAGACCGCCCAGGTCCGACCGGTAACGGATTATCTCGCGATGGCCCGGCGCGACCTCTTCGCCGCGCCCGGCGACGAGAGCGAAAGCCTGCACGTCGGTGGCGTGCTGCAACGGGGCCCGAGCAACCTCAAGCTACTCGGGACGGGTGGCGCCGGTGCGGCCGGCTACGCCATCGTCGAGAAAAAGAACGGCAAGGAGCAGATCGTCCTGGGCATCGGCGAGGAGATCGACGGCGCCAAGCTCAAGGAGGTCGGCTGGCGGCGCGCCATCCTGATACGCGACGGCAACGAAGAATTGCTCTTGGTTCCTGCCGATATGGCTGTAGAAGCCGCCAGGAAAACCGCCACCAGAGCCACTGGCTCGGTGCGCGACGAAAATATCCGTGAGTTGGGCGACGACCGCTGGATGATCGCCGAGGCCGAGGTCGAGAACCAATTGAACAACCTCTCCAACCTCTTCACCCAGATGCGCGCGGTGCCGAATATGACCGACGGTGTCGCTGACGGGTTTCGCATCTTCGCCATCCGGCGCAACAGCCTCTTTCAGAAACTGGGTTTGAAGAACAACGATGTGGTACAAAGAGTGAACGGCATGGACCTGAACGATCCCGCACGCGCCCTGGGCCTGCTGGAAGAATTGAAGGGCGAGAGCCAACTCAGCGTCGACGTTCTGCGTGGCGGCGAGCCCCGAACCCTCACCTACGAGATCCGATGAAACGATTCCTTTCCCTCATTATCTTCGCGTCCCTTCTCTTTCCGGCCCTGATGCTCCCGCAGACGGTCGCCGCTGCGGAGGCCGAGGAGGAAGCGCCGGCACCGCTCGGCCCCGACGATCTGGTCCGCATGGACTTCCAGAACGTCGAGATCCCGACTCTGGTGAAATTCATCAGCGAGATCACCGGCCGAAATTTCGTCCTGGATGAGAAAATCAAAGGCCGCCTCTCGCTGATCTCGCCGGCAAAAATCACGGTCGCCGAAGCCTACCAGATGTTCCAATCGGCTCTGCAGGTGAAAGGCTTCACCACGGTCCAGGCGGGGCCCGTGACGAAGATCATCCAGATCAAGAACGCACGTCAGGCCGGACTGCCGCTGGCCGCCATCGGCCTGCCCGGCACCGACCGCTTCGTCACCCAGATTCTTCCCTTGAAACACCTCGAGGCCGATGCGGCGGCCACATTATTGGCCCCCTTGGTCGCCAAGGAGGGCTTGATCAGCGCCTACGGCCCGACCAATTCGCTGGTCATCGTCGACACCCAGGCAAACCTTTTACGGCTCACGCAAATCCTCGCCAGTCTCGACATAGCCGGCCAGGAAAGGACCATCGAAGTTCTCACTCTCAAACATGCATTCGCGCCCGACGCCGCCAGGATTCTCCTCGAAGCCGTCGAACCCGAAAGCGGCAATGCGACGAAGAAAAGAACCACCACCGTCAAGAACCGGGCCACGACCAAAAGTGTCGGCACTGCCGAGTTGAAAATCATTCCCGAACTCCGCTCCAATTCCCTTCTCGTGATCGGCAGTCCCTATGAGATCCGCCACGTCAAGGCGCTACTTCGCAAGATCGATATCAAGCTGCCACGCGGAGCCGGTCGCATTCATGTCTATTTTCTCAAACACGCCGACTCGGTCGAATTAGTGCAAGTCCTCGCCGACCTGATCGGCGTCTCCACCTCCACCCCGATACGCGGCCGTCCCTCGGCCCGCTCGGGCACCCGGAGCAACAGCGGTTTCGGCAATAGCCGAGGCAGCAACCAGAATGGTTTCGGTAACAATATGTTCGGCGGCCAGCGCGCCGGCAGCCGGACCGGCCAATCCCGCTCCTCGGCCGGCCGCGGTGGCGGCCCGAGCACTTCGGCAAGCGCCGGAACGAGTCAGGGCGGCTTCGAATTCGAGGGCGATATCCGTATCACGGCCGACTCGGCCACCAATGCGCTGGTGGTAAGCGCCCTGCCGCGCGATTACGAAGCGCTCGCCGCGGTCATCGAGGAGCTCGATATCCCGCGCAAGCAGGTTCTGGTCGAAGTCGTGCTCTTCGAGGTCACCCTCAACCGGGTAAAAGAGATGGGCGTCGAGCTACAAGGTGGCGCGAACACCTTTGGCGACAATGCCGTGGCGATCGGGCGCACGAATTTCAAGAATCTCGGCGCCTTCAGTCAGGCCATCGCCACCGGCGATGTGAGCGGGCTCGGCGCGATCAGCGGCGCGCTCGGCGCATTGGTCAGCCAGCAGATGATCGAACTGGCCGACGGCACCGAGATCCCGGCCGGCGTGGCCCTGGTGACGGCATTGGAAGGCAATAGCGATATCAATGTTCTCTCGGCGCCGAATATCCTGACCACCGACAACGAAGAGGCCGAGATCATCGTCGGTCAGAATGTTCCCTTCGTGACCAGCCGCTCGACCAACGAGACCAATCTCTCGAACACTTTCTCGCAGATCGACCGGCATGATGTCGGCATCACGCTGCGCATCACGCCGCAGATCACCGAGGGAAACTCGGTTCGCCTCTTCGTCTTCCAGGAAGTCTCGGCGCTTGTTGAGACGAGCGAAACGCAGGTGCTGCAACTCGGCCCCACCACGACCGTGCGCTCGGCCACCACGACCGTCGTGGTCGACCACGGCAAGACCATCGCGATCGGCGGACTGATCTCCGACCGGCTCATCTCCACCGAATCCGGCATCCCCTGGCTGATGGATATCCCCGTGCTCGGCTGGCTCTTCCGCTACGAGTCGAAGCGCATGGAAAAAGTCAATCTCATCATTTTGCTCACGCCGCATATCATCAACAACGCCGAAGACATGATGGAGGTCAGCGACGAGCAGCGTCATCGCTTCCATAGATCGATGAAGGAAGGCGGTCAGTTCCGTGGCACCTCGAGCCGCCTGCTGCCCGGACAGCGGCCGCGCCGCGAACCGGCTGTGGCCGGCGGCATCCTCTTGCGCGCCGTGCCCGGCACCGCCGAAGCCGAGGCCATCGCCGACCCGCCGGCGGGCATATGATCCTGGAATCCGGACTTGCGCCGGGCCTGCCCGATGCAGCCGAAGCGGAGCGACTCGCACAGGATTGCGGATTGCCCTTTCGGGCGAGCCTGACCAAGGACGATATCGACCCGGCGTTGGTCGCACGCGTGCCGATCGCCTGGGCGCGACGCTCGGCCTGCCTGCCGCTGGCGGAAACCGCCGACGGCGGTCTGGATGTCGCGCTCGGCGACCCGCGCGCCCTCGAACTCGCGGCCGACCTACGCGCTCTCTTCGGCCGGGAAGTCCACCCGATCGTGGTGCCGGCTGGCGCCATCCTCGAGGCAATCAATGCCGCTTATGACCAGGTTCAGGGCAGCGCCGAGGCCGTCATGGACGATATCCAGACCGAAACCCTTGACGATGTAGCCCAGGACCTCGAAGAGCCCCGCGACCTACTCGATGCCGACGACGAGGCGCCGATCATCCGCCTGGTCAACTCGCTCCTTTTCCAGGCGCTCAAGGACCGTGCCTCCGATATTCATATCGAACCCTTCGAGCGCGAACTCGCCATCCGTTTCCGCATCGATGGCGTTCTCTACGATATTCTCAAGCCACCGCGGCGCTACCATCCGACCACGGTCGCGCGCATCAAGATCCTGGCCGGACTCGATATCGCCGAGAAGCGCCTGCCGCAGGACGGCCGCTTCCGCTTCCGCGCCGCAGGGCGCGACGTCGATGTCCGTGTCTCAACCGTCCCCACACAATTCGGCGAGCGCGTAGTCCTGCGCTTACTCGACCGCGCCGGCGGCCTGCTCTCGCTCGAGGAATTGGGACTCGGCGGCGAAACCCTCACCGGCATCGAGAACTTGATCCACGCCAGCCACGGCATCGTCCTGATCACCGGGCCAACCGGCAGCGGCAAGACCACGACGCTTTATGCCGCCCTGACCCGCCTCAACGCGACGGAACGAAATATCATCACGATCGAAGATCCGATCGAATACCAGATGCAGGGCGTCGGCCAGATCCAGGTCAACCCTAAAATCAACCTCACCTTCGCGGCCGGGCTGCGCTCGATCCTGCGCCAGGACCCCGATGTCGTGATGGTCGGCGAGATCCGCGATAGCGAGACGGCCGAGATCGCCATCCAATCGGCGCTGACGGGCCACCTGGTCTTCTCCACCCTGCATACCAACGACTCCTTCGGCGCCATCACACGTCTGGTCGATATGGGCATCGAGCCCTTCCTGGTCTCCTCTTCGGTGGTCGGCGTGATGGCACAGCGCCTCGTGCGGCGCCTCTGTACCGATTGCCGCGTCCCCGGCCAGGTCGATGCCAAGGCCCGTGCCGAGCTCCGCCTCGACGCCGAATGCCCTGTTTTCCGCGCCGGCCCCGGCTGCGCGAGTTGCAAGGAAACCGGCTACCAGGGACGTACCGGCATTCATGAACTACTGGTCCTCGATGACGAGATGCGCCAACTGATCATGGAGCGCGCCGACGCCAGCGCCCTGCGCCGGTTGGCGACCTCACGCGGCGTGGCCCTGCTGCGCGAGGACGGCGCCCGCAAGATCAAGGCCGGCATCACCTCGGTCGAAGAGGTCCTGCGGGTCACCCAGGAAGAATAGGCGCCCCTTGCGCTGCGCACCGCTACACATGATCTTTTGTCCGGATTTGCACGCATGAATTGGCGGGCCGACGCCCATGGCGTGGAGAGTGAGCTGCCGGAATGGCTGCACCGGGGGGGCGGCAAGAGTGACGTGCTGGTGCTCGCACCGCACGGCGGACTCTCGCACGACGACCTCCTCTTGCCTGCGTCCTGGCCGCGCAAGGGAAACGACCTCCATACGGCCGAATTGGCTGCTGAGATCGCGCGCGCCCTCGATGCTTCCTTCGTGATCAACACCGGCCTCGACCGCAACCGGATCGACCTGAACCGGATCGAGCAGATCGCGACGCATGCGCCTTTTTTTGCCGCGGCGATTGCCGACGCACTCGGCGCCATCCTCGCAGAGCATGCGCGGTGCCGTGTACTGATCCTGCACGGTTGGCATATCCAACAAGACAAGGCCGATTTCGGTGTCGGCGCTACTCTACCTCACGCCGCTGCGGCATACGCCGATCCGGAGCGGCTGACCTGTACGCCCGATTTCATCGCCGGGCCTCTGGAGGAACTCCGCGGCCAACTGGGCGGACGCGGCATCGAGTCAACCTTCGGCGAGCGCTGGCCCGGAGCGCATCGCAACAACCTGCTGCAGGCCTTCCGCGCACACGGCGGTGCGCCCGTGCCCGAAGCCCTCGCCCCGCTACGGCGCGCGGCCGCGACGGGCCGGATCGATGCCGTACAGCTCGAACTCTCCGTGCCGCTGCGCTGGCCGGGGACGCCGCGGCGCAATTTCATCGCATCGCTGCAAAGCGCTCTCTCTACCGCGCGGGCGGCCGCCGACCCGATACCCGCGCCGGCGCCCGACGCGTTGCCCGAACTCAGGCGGGCCGCCCTGCAATGCACCGACCGGGCAGCGAACCTCCTGATCCTGGCCGGCATGGCATGCCTGCCCGACGGCAGCATCGGCTGCCGCTTCCTCTTCTTTCTTCCCGATGGGCGCGTCGGCATCTTCACCGGCCACGGCCGCCCGCGTGGTCGGCTTGCCGTACACGGCTTTTCCTTCCGCCAGCACGCAACCGGCCTCGCCCTCTCCCTGGCCAGCCCGGTGCAGCTCACCGACGACCCTATCGGCTATTTCCGCTTCGAGGCCGTGCAGCAGCGGGCCGAAATTGTTCAGATCCGCGCCGAGCTGGAAGAAAGCGGCGGACGGGTCCGCGGCGAACTCGTAGTCTCGGGCGCCGGCACCGGGAACCAGAGCTTCGCCCTCGATGCGCGCGCGCTGCCACAGCCTCTCGCCGGACGCCCCACAGGCCTCGCACCCGGGCTGCGCTTCCTGCTCGCCCATGAAGATGGCACGACCGAGCAAATCGCGGGCGATCTTTCGGCCGGTAGCCGCCAGAGCCTGTGCGACGGCCGCGTGCTGCGCCACGAGCGCGTGCAGACGGCGGCTCTGCTGCGCCATGAAGCCGGCCGCGCCTGGCGATGCGAGTTCGGCCCTGCACGATTTCTCTTCGACGATGGCCGATCCGCCACCGGCCTCTTCGAGGCCGTCCACCCGGCCTGACTCCCAAGGATTTTCAAGACTCCAGTCGTTTCGCCGAGCCCGAACTCCTGATAAACGAGCCGCCATGAACTACCGTGTCGTACAATGGGCTACCGGGAATCTGGGTCGTGCTGCCATCGAAGGAATTGTGGCGCATCCCGATCTGGAACTGGTCGGTGTCTGGGTCCACTCCGATGCCAAGGCCGGCAAGGACGCCGGTGAGCTGGCGGGAATCGCGCCGATCGGGGTGCGGGCCACCACCTCGCTTGAGGATGTGATCGGGCTGCAACCCGATTGCGTTCTCTACTCCCCCCTCTTCGCCAACGTGGCCGAGATCGAGCGACTCCTCGCCGCGGGCATCAACGTCGTCACGCCGCTGAATTGGTACTACCCCAAGCATATCGAGGCGAAGGGATTGCGCGCGGCCTGCGCCAAGGGCGGTACCACTCTGCACGGCACGGGCATCCACCCCGGCGGCATGACCGAACGCATTCCCTTGATGCTTTCTTCTTTCTCGCAGAAGATCACGGGCATACGCGCTGAGGAGTTCTCCGATTGCCGCACCTATGGAGCGGTCGACGTTCTGCGCGATTGGATGAATTTCGGCAAGCCGGTCGACGAGGCGCGCGAGAGCCCCCTGCTCAGCATCATGGCCGAGGGTTTCTACCAATCCATCGATATGATCGCCGACGAGCTGGGCTGGAAGCTCGACGAGAAGCGCGCCCAGGTGGCGATCTTCCCCGCCACCGGGCCGATCGAGAGCCCCATCGGCACCATTCAGGAAGGCCAATTGGCCGCCCAGCGCCTCTGCTGGGAAGGTGTGGTCGACGACAAGCCGGTCATCCAGGCGATCGTCAATTGGTATATGGGGACCGCGAATATCGGCGGCGGCTGGGCGGCCGACGGCGACGGGGAACGCTACGAGCTGGAGATCCTCGGCGACCCGCCCCTGCGTGTCCAGATCCACGGCATCCACCCGAGCGCCGGGATCGCGCTGGAAGAATTGCAGCGACGCAACCCCGGCATGGTCGCGACCGCCAACCATTGCGTCAGCGCGATTCCCTATGTCTGCCGCGCCGAGGCCGGCTTGCGTTCGTATCTCGACCTGCCGCTGGTCGCCGGTCGCGCCCTCGTATAGAGCGCGTTGCGGATCGGCTCGTAGAGCCGCTAGAGTCGACCCATGAGCAACGCTAAAAACAGTGTCTGGGTTCTCTATCTGGTCTCCGCCCTCGCGATGCTTTTCGCCGACGGCTGGATGGTGACAGCGGCGCGCTGGGTACTCGGCCTCACATTCACCGCGCATTTCATCGAATTCTTTGTGAAACGCAGCGTGATGGAAAAGGCCGGCGGCTCGATGGGCGGCCATTTCGTCCAGACCATGATCTACGGCCTCTTCCATTGGAAGCCACTCGAAAATCAGCAACAAAGCGCCGACTGAGGGTCGCGCGCCCGGAGTCCGGGCGCGGCCGGCCAGGCAGCGCCAGGACCGCCGAGTTATTCAGCGAGGTGCGAGAGCAGCAAGGCGGAGACCTGCTCCGCAGCGGCCTCGGGCACCCAATGGTTCACGCCTTCGAGGATCTCGAAGCGATAGGGTGCGTCCACGTAATCGCCCGTCAGGTAGGCGCCGTCCTCGCAGAGCGCGGTATCGCCGGTGCTCCAGATGTACATCGTGCGTACCGTCACCGGGCCGATCTCTGGCGAAGGACCGCTCAGACTATTGGCGCGGTACCAATCGAGAGCCGCTTTGAGCGCGCCGGGTTCCTGGAAGACCTCGAGATACTCATCCACATTCGCGGCCGCCGAGACGTCCCAGATGCCCCGCAGGAAGCGCGCGTCATCGGCCAGCATCACCTCGTGTGAGTTCGGTTGGATGAAGAAATCGATATAGCCCGAAGCCGAATACTGGCAGGACTCCGGATCATTGCGCGTTTTCGAGAACGCATCGAGATGCGGCACGGAGATCGGGTTAAGCGAAAGAAGCCGCTCCGGGCTGGCCACGCCAACGAACCACGCAACCGCTGCTCCCCAATCGTGGCCGACCAGATGGAAACGCTCGAAGCCGAGCGCGTCCGCGATTGCCGTGACGTCGCTCCCAAGGTTGGGCATGAAGTACGCGCTCTCTTCCGCCGGTCTGGCCCCAGCCGAGTAGCCGCGCTGGTCGGGTGCGATGGCGCGGTAGCCGGCAAGGCCGAGGGCGCTGAGCTGGTGTTTCCATTCGGCCGAGGTCTCGGGAAAGCCGTGCAAAAGGATGACCGGCTCGCCGTCTTCGGGGCCGGCCGCGCGAGCGTCGAAGACAAAGCCGTTGGCCTCGATCTCGATCCAGGAAATCTCCCCGCTTGGTACAGGCGCATCGCTGCCCCCGCAGGCGGCGAAGAAGAGCAGCGAAGAGAGGGACAATGCACGGAGGAATCTGGCGGTCAGCATCCAACCATCTTGCTGGATTCGCGGGCGGGATGCGACCCGGATCGATCCCCTCATGCGGCGGCCGCAAAGGCGGCGCGCAATGCCTCGACCCGTTTGCGGTTCACTCCCATATCGCCGTAGCCCAGCCGCGAGGCCGAGCGCACAGCAATTTCGTCCTTTCCAGGGACCAACTGCAATTCGAGGTCATCCACGAAGCCCATCAGGGCCGAGGTCGACTCGAAGTGCAGGAAGTCCTTCGTCTCGCCCGCCAGCTTCGTCCCCGGCAAGGTGAGAGCGGCCGCCTTGGCGCGGGCAAAAGCCGCCTGCGGGTCGCCGGTGAAATGCAGCGGGGCGATCGCGTGGCCTTGATCCCCATCCTCGCTGCAGACGCAATTCGGACTGGCGGGACAGGGGCGCAGCCGCCCGTCGTGCACACCGAGGCCGACCGGCTGCGTTCCGGCACAGGAGAAAAGAGCCAGCGCCGGAAGAACCAGCAGAAGCGACCATACGAATGAAGGATTTTCAGCGGACATGCTTTTCTATTCCATGGAAATCGACCGCGAGACAAGGAACAGGTAGCGTAATCTCTCGATGCCCGTTTTCGCGTATCAGGGCCTGAACGACTCCGGCCATAAGGTGAACGGAATCGTCGAGGCGGATTCGGCCAAAGGCGCCCGGACGAAGCTGCGCCTGCAGGGCGTTTTTCCGACCGAGGTCGAAGAAGGCGAGACCGAAGCCAAGCGCGCGCGCAGCGGCGAGGCGCGTATCACGCCAACCGAATTGGCCCTGGTCTCGCGCCAACTCGCCACGCTGATGGCCGCGCGCATCCCGGTGGTCGAATGCCTCGAGGCCGTTGGCGAGCAAACCGACCGCCCCGGGGTCGAGCGCATCCTCTCCCATATTCGCGACGCCGTGACCCAGGGCAGCGCCCTGGGCGACGCCATGGCCGAGCATCCGGCCTCCTTCCCGCCACTTTTTGTCGGCATGGTCCGCGCCGGCGAGGCCGCGGGCGCACTCGACCTCGTATTGGAGCGCCTCGCGCTCTACTCCGAGTCACAGGTGCAATTGCAAGCGCGGGTGCGCAATGCGCTGGCCTACCCCGTGCTGATGTTCACAGTCGCCGGCGGGATCGTCTTCTTCCTGCTGAGCTTCGTGGTGCCCAAAGTCACGAAGATTTTCGCCAACCAGCACGAGTCGCTGCCGCTGCCGACACGCTTCCTGCTCGCCATATCCAATTCGCTCGCCGAATGGTGGTGGCTGGTCGTCGCGCTGCTCGCCTCGGCTATCATCGCGGCCATGACAGCCCTGCGGCGACCCGGCGGGCGCCTCTGGCTCGACCATAAACTCCTGACCTTGCCCGTACTCGGCCCGCTTTTCACACGCATCGCGGTCGGCCGCTTCTCGCGGACGCTGGCGACCCTGCTCTCAGGCGGCATCCCGCTGCTCGAAGCACTGGAATTGGCGAGCAATACCTCCGGCAATACGGCCCTGGGCGCGGCGGTTGAGTTGGCCCGCATCGGCGTACGTGAGGGCGGCAATCTGAGTGAATTGCTACGCGATACCGGCCTCTTCCCGCCTCTCCTGGTGCGCATGATCGCGGTCGGCGAGCGCTCGGGCGAGCTCGAGCCCATGCTCATTCGCGTGGCCGATGCCTACGAGCAAGAAGTCGAGGGTGCCCTGGCCACACTCACCAGTATATTGGAGCCTGCCATGATCGTAGTGATGGGCGGCCTGGTGCTCTTCATCGTGCTGGCCGTGCTCCTGCCCATTTTCGAAATCAATTCCCTTGTCGGATAGGATGAATCTCATGAATTGGAAGCAGCGCAAAGAAGCCGGGTTCACCCTGATCGAGATCATGGTCGTGGTCTTCATCATGGGCCTGCTGGTCACCCTGGTCGCACCAAAAATTCTGGGCCGCACAGACGACGCCCGCGCGACCAAGGCAGCCGCCGATATTCGCTCGGTCGAGCAGGCGCTCAGCCTCTACAAACTCGATAACGGGCATTTCCCCACGACCGACCAGGGCATCGAAGCGCTCGTGCGCCAGCCGAGTAGTGGCCCACAGGCGCGGCGCTGGCGTGCCTACCTCGACAATGTCCCGACCGACCCCTGGGATATGCCCTTCATCTACGAGAGCGACGGGCGCGACTACCTCCTGCTCTCCTTCGGTGCCGATGGCATCGAGGGCGGCCAGGGCGTGGACGCCGATATCGACTCCCGCGATTTGGGGTGAAGGTGGGGACGTCTGCCCATTCGTGACAAAAACCGCGCGCGGGGTTTCACCCTCCTGGAGCTGATGCTGGTGCTGGCCCTGGTCGGCCTGCTCGCCACTTTGGTGCTGCCGCGTCTCGATGTACTGACAGGTGCCGAGTTGGATACGGCAAGCCGCCGCATCTCCAATCGCGTGCGCTACCTGCGCGAAGAAGCCGCGCGCCGCGGCATCTGGATCCGCCTGGTCGCCCTGCCCGAAGAGAAGCTGCTGCTCACCGAAGAAGGTGTGGAGACGCCGGAGGGATGGGTTTTCGTTTCCGGCGAAGGCCCGCTCTACCGCCCACTCAAGCTACCCGACTCGCTTACTCTGCAACTCGGTGGACCCGGCGCACGACCCACCGCCGACGGTCGCCTCGGCGTCCTCTTTGCCGCCGACGGCTATGTCGACCCGACGGTCGTCCAGATCGCCGACGACTCCGGGCGCATCGTCTCGATCCTCATCGAACCGGCCCGCACGCGTCCGCGTGTGATCGACGGCCCGGTCGCGGGGATGAGGTAGCCTTCGTGGTGCGGCGTTTCAGCCAGCGTGGCTTCACCTTGCTGGAGGTCATGGTCGCGCTCGCCGTGATCGCGACGGCATTCACGGCATTGCTGAGTCTGCACGTCGAGAACCTTCGCACCCTGGGCCGTGAAGAAGCCTATAGCCGCGCCCTCCTTCTGGCCGAGACGCTGGCCGCCGAATCCCAACTGGAGGGCTGGCCCGACCTCGGCACCAGCAAGGGTGATTTCGAGGCCGCAACGCCGGGCGAGGCAAAAGGCTTCGTGTGGCAGCGCGAGGTGAGCGAGTGGATCCTCCCCGGCACCCGCGAGGTCCGCATCCGCGTCACTCCATCTTTTGGTGAAGAGGCCGCGGTCGAACTCACCGTCTTCGTCTCGAGGAATCTGCGATGACGGTAGCTGGCGACGAGCGTGGCTTCACGCTGCTGGAGCTTCTGGTCTCCTTCACCATCATCGGCATCCTCTTCGCCGCGCAGGTCGGGCCCTTCCAGCAGACCCTCGAGTCACGCGACTACGCCGAGCGACGCATGGAGAATACGGCCGCGGCGCGCACGACGCTGGCGCGCCTGGCCGAGGAGCTGACCGGTGCCGTTCCCATTGCCGGCGAGGAAGGCGGCTTCCTCCTCGTCGATCGGAGCTTCGAGGTTCCCGCAAGCGAGCTGCGCTTCGCCACCACAGCCGCCCGCCGGATGCGAGGGGATCTGGTCGATCCGGTCGCCTTCGTCCACTACCGGCTGGATGATGACCCCTGGGTGCCGGGGGCGCGCGTCCTCATCAAGGAACAACTTCCCTCGGTCGCCGCACCCGGCGTTGAGCCCGTCTCGGCCGTCATCCTGGACGGCGTGCACAGCTTCTCGGCCGAGCTTCTTCCCGGCCGCTCACGCGAATGGGTCCGTACCTGGAGTGCGGCGGACAGCCGCGACGACCTGCCGCGGGCCGTGCGACTCTCGCTCGCCCTCGACGACGGCAGCGATTCCCCCGAGGTCTACCGCCTCCTGGTTACCCTGCCGATGGGGCCGACCCGATGAAAAGGCTCGACATGGCAGGTTTCGTGCGGCGGCTGCTGCCGCAGCGAATCGGCAAAAGCGAGCGCGGCGTCGCGCTGCTGGCGGCGCTGCTCTCGGTTGCATTGCTCACCCTGATCGTCCTCGAGACCACCGAATCGGCCATGCTGCATAGTCACCTCGCCCGCAATAGCGGCAACTCGGCGGGCGCACGCCTGCTTGCGCGCGCGGCCGAAGAAGGCGGCTCGGCCTACCTCGGCCAGATCCTGCGCAAGCGCAAGCCGACCACCCGCCTCACCTTGCTGCCACTCTCCTTTGTCGTCTTGCCGCTGGGCGACGGGGATATCTCGATCCGCATCGAGGACGAGGAAGGGAAGCTGAACCTCAATCAGGTCGGTGACGAGAAGCACCGCCACACTCTGGAGGCTCTCTTCGAGGAACTCGATATCGACATCGGCCTACTCGAACTCGTCCATGCCTGGATCTCGGCCGACCAGGACGCGGGTATGCGCGCCATTGCCAGCGGCGCCTGCGCGCTCGCCATGCCGTGCCGGCCGCGCGGCGGCCCGCTGCGCAGTCTGGACGAATTGCGTCTGATCCGCGGCTTCGACGAAAAGACCATCGCCCGGCTGCGCCCCTTTGTAACCGCCTACCGCCGATCAGACGGCAAGAAAGGCCATAAGGGCGTGAACGCCGATACCGCTCCGGCGCTGGTCCTCAAGGTGATCGGCTGCGCGATCGAGGCAGATTACCCCCTCCCCCTGGAAGGCTTCGGCGAGGAATTACCGCTCGAGGACGTATGCGCCAAGGAGGATATCGCCGACTCGGTTGGCGTCGAATACGGGCGGCGCAGCGAGTATTTCCGTATCCACGCTACCGGCCGCATCGGCGATACCCTCGAGCGCCTCGAGACCCTGGTGCGGCGCCGCGGCGACAAACTCGAACGCATCTACTGGTCCGAGCGCCCCCGCTGACCCGGAGGTACGGCCGAAAACCAGATGCCTGCGCGGCAATTGGGACTTTCAGCGGAATCCGGTAGGTTGAGAAACGTGCTCTCGCTGGGGATCGATATCCGCTCGGACCATGCCGTGCTCTCCTTGGTGGCGCGTACCGGCAGGACGCTTGCGCTGCGTAAAAATTGGCGCGTCGAGGGCAAGGTCGGCGGCGAGTTGGCCGCCGCGCTGCGCGAAAGCCTGGCGCGCGAATGCCCCGAGGGTCCAGGTGCGGTCGCCACGGCATTGCCCGGTGCCAGCGTCAGCCACCGGATCCTGCAGCTCCCCTTCCCTGATGCGGCCAAGCTTCGCGCGACCATCCCCTTCGAGCTCGAATCCGAGGTCCCCTTCGACCTGGAAGATTCCGTCGTCGCATGGAATGTGCTCCACCGTAACGGGCCGAAAACCACAGTACTCGCCGCCATCACCTCGCGCAGCGCGATGGCAGCGCATATCGACTTCCTGCGCGAGGCGGGCATCGACCCGGCCCTGGTCACCATCGGCCCGCTCGCCTTGGCCGCCCTGCTCGCCCCGACCAAGCCGACTCTCTTGCTCGAGGCACGGGACAATGGCGGCCTCGTTATATTCGACGACGGCCATATCACTCGCCTGCATGGCTTCGGCGCCAGCGGCGCGAGCGAGTTGGCGCGCGAGATTGCCTGGGCCGGGGCGGCCTTCCAGAATGACGAGACCCGCGACATCCTGCTCACGGGCGACGACGCACTCTGCGAATCGCTGGCAAAAAAAATTGCCAACCCCATACGCCCGCTTGCCGAAGGACTCTCCGGCCCGGCCGCAGCAGTTCCGGCAGAGGCGCTGCGCGCCTTTGCCTTGGCCTCAGCGGCCGCGGAGAGCAATCCTGCGCTGCCGAATTTCCGCAATGGCGCGTTCGCCTACCACGCACCCAGCGAGGAAGCGCAGCGCCAATTGCGTCGCACGCTCTATATTGCGGCAGCCACTCTGTTGATCCTGCTCGGCAGCTGGGGTGTCGTTGTGGCCGAGCGCCGCGCGGAACTCAGCGCGCTGCGCCAGGATATCAGCCGCGCGACACGGAAGATCGCACCCAAGGCCGTGCCCGGCACGGAGGTCCGCCGGGTCCGGGCCAAATTGGAGGCATTGGAGAAACGCAGCGCCATGCTGGGTGGGGCCGGGTCCGCCAGCGCCCGAACTCTCGACCACCTCTTCGCGATCCACCAAGCCATTCCCGGCGAGATCCCCCTCGAAATCGTGGAACTCACCATCGACGACACCGGCATCCATTTCCGCGGCCGCACCGACACCTTCGAGTCGGTCGATATCGTCACGCGCGGTCTGGAGGCGCTGCCTGCCTTCGCCGCCGCACGCGTGCAGGACGTGAAGTCCGGCGTCGATGGCCGTATCGAGTTCCGCGCCACCCTCGCCCCGGAGGATCGCTGAAATGGGCGATCGCCTGCGCCTACTCCTGGAAGAAGCCCGCACCTGGCTTGATGGCCTGGCCGTACGCGAGCGCCGCTTGGTCCAAGGCGCCGGCGCTATCAGCCTGGTGCTGCTGCTCTGGCTCGGCATCTACGAACCACTCACGGACTCGCTCGCGCGCCTCGACCGCGACCTGCGCATCGCGCGGCGCGACGCCACCGCCATCGCCGAACTCGCGCAACGTCACGCGGTCCTGGAAGCCGAAGTAGGCAAGCTACAAAAGAAGGCCGGCAAAGGGACCGCCCACTCGCTCTTCGCGCAGCTGGAGTCGCTCACTGTGCCCGTGGTCGGCCGCGAACATATCTCCTCGATGAACCCGACCACGCGCGACCTCGACGATGGCTTTCGCCAGGAAGCGATCGATATGCGCCTCGAGGGAATCTCGAGCCATCGCCTGATCCGGCTCCTGCATGCCATCGAGGTCCGCCAGGCCGGCATGAAGGTCGACCGCACGAGCTTCAAGAGACAATATAAAGATCCGACTCTTCTCGACGCAACGATCGTCGTGACACGCCTGCAGCCACGATGAAATCGCCACGACGCTCTATCTCCTTTGCCGGCCTGCGCGACGCGCTCGGCCGCCACCGCCTGGCGATCGGCTATACCTGCTTCACACTCGCCGTCTTCGTGGTGGGCGTGGTCGCCACTTTGCCGCATGAGAAAATCGCGCGTCAGCTGATCGAGCGCGCCACTCGTAGCAGCGCGGTCGGCATCGAATTCCGCGAACTCTCGCTGCGCCCGCTGCTCGGCTACACCGTCCGCGACCTGCAGATCCTGCCCGAGGGCAAAGACGGCCCGACGATCCACATCGATTCGCTCGACGCAGCCCCGGTCCTTACCAGCCTGCTGCTGCCTGGCGCGCCCGCTGCTATCGACCTCGAAGCCCGGCTCTGGGGCGGCGTGCTCGAAGCCCGACTGGCCGGTGATCCGCGTGGCTTCCTGCTCGCGCTCGAAGGCGAAAATCTCGAACTGGCCGAAGCCACGCGCGGCCTCTTCCCTGGCGGCGGAGCGCTACTGGGTACGGCGCGGATTGCCCTCGATCTCGAAGGCGATCCCCGTGGTCGCGAATTGGTCGGTGCCCTGAGCCTGGACGCCGCAGCGGTCGGCCTGCGCGACCTGCTGGCGGCAGGCTTCAAGGTACCGAACCTTACGTTCGAGAGCGTGCAGCTGCGGGCGAGGCTCGACGGCAAACGCCTCGAGATCTCGGAATTCAGTGCCCGTGGCGCCGAGCTTACGCTGCGCGCGACCGGCCGCATTCAGCTGGCGCAACCGCTCGAATCCAGCATACTCGATATCCGCTTCGAGCTGCAGATCCACGCAGACGCCCCCGCCGGATTGCGCGCACTCCCCCTGCTGCTGCCCAAACGCACGCAGGGCGATGCCTTCTACAAATTGAAGGGCACGCTGCGCCGGCCGAAACTCTCTTAGTCGGAGGCCGGGCCTCTACGCGGCGGCAAGGAGTTCGCGCACCATCGCGACATTATGACGATGGCCGGTAGCGCGTGCGGTAATCCGGGCCCGCAGCGGTTGGCCGAGAAGCGCGAAGTCCCCGATGATATCGAGAATTTTATGCCGTACGAACTCGTCTTCAAAACGCAATTCGCCATTGATCACGCCGTCCTCACCGATGAGTACGCAATTGTCGAGCTGCCCGCCCGCGGCGAGACCATTTTCGACTAATTGACGGAACTCATGCACGAAGCCGAAGGTCCGTGCAGGTGCGATTTCCTTCTTGAAGGATTCCACACCCGTGAAGTCGAAGACAAAGTGTTGCATGCCCACAGGAGCCGGGTAGTCCAGCGTATAGTCGATCAGAAGACCGTCATGGGGCTCGACGACAATCGTATTGCCACCGATCTCGACCGCATGGCGCTCGCGCACGATGAAGGGCGTAACCCCCGGACCGGGTTGCTCGATAATACCGGCCTCTTCGATCAGATCGCAGAAGACCGCAGCCGAGCCGTCGAGAATCGGCACCTCGCCCTCCATTTTCACCATGAGATTGGTGATGCCGTAGCCCTGCAGGGTGGCGAGAAGGTGCTCGACGGTTTTTGCGCCGAAGCCACCGCGAAAAAGCGTGGTCGCGTAGCCCGTGGAGTCGGCGAAATCGACGTGTGCCGGTACGGACTTCTCGGTGGCCAGACTCTGGAAGAGGATGCCGGTGCCGGCCGGAACGGGATGCAGAATGATTCCGGTCTTGATGCCCGTATGTAGCCCGCGGCCACTCGCCGTCACGCTACGGCCGATGGTTTTCTGCGGCACGACGAGGTCCGCGTTGTCCGAGACCACCGCCCCACTCCATGCAGGCTCGCCCGAATCGGCACTGGCCGCGTCTCCCAGCGCGCGCGTGATCGAGGCGAGGATGGCCTCGATCGAGAAAGGCTTCTCGATGAAATCCGAGGCACCCAACCGGGTGGCGCGTACGGCCGCCTCGATATTGGCATGCCCACAGATGATGATGACGGGCAGTTCCGGGTGCTCGCCCTTGATCTTCTCCAGCAACGTCAGGCCATCGACCTCGGGGAGCCAGACGTCGAGAATCACCAGATCCGGCTGCTCTGCGTCCAGGACTTCCAAGGCCTGTCGGCCGTCACCGGCCTCCACGACCACATGGCCCTCATCGGAGAGCACGCCGCGCAGGCTCTGACGGATTTTCTCTTCGTCATCAACGACCAGGATCTTCTTGCCCATTGTCCGCCTTCTTTACCTGATCTCGCCCCTACACGCCCGCCGGGCCCGTATCGCGCACGGGAAACTCGATCACGAAACGCGAGCCGCGCGGTTGGTTGTCGCGAACTCGGATATAGGCCCGGTGGTCGGCCAGCACCGTCTGCACGATGGCCAACCCCAGGCCGGTGCCCTGGGCCTTGGTCGAGAAATAGGGCTCGAAGAGCCGCTCTTTGACCTCGCTTGTCATGCCCGAGCCATTGTCGGCGATCTCCAGGCGCACATGCCCGTTGGCCTCGTCCAGCCGAGTGGCCACCCAGACCTGGCCGGAAGCACGGCTCTCCGATGCACTTCCCGGCACATCAGATTTGGCTTCCGTATCGGAACCCAGAGGCAACGCAGCCACCGCGTTGTCCAGGAGGTTCATCATCACCCGGCGCATCCCACCCGGATCGAGATCCAGATCGGGAATTTTCGCATCGGCAGAGAAATGGAATTGCACGCCTCGGTGCGCCGCCCGAAAGAGCGTGAGTGAGTCGCCCAGCAATTCATTCAGGTCCGTCGGCAGATGCGGCCCGGCCGGCATGCGGGCAAAATTCGAGAACTCGCTGACGAGGTTCTTCAGCACCTCGACCTCCGAGATGATGGTCCGCGTACATTCATCGAGCACCGACCCTGAGAGATCCGCGGCATAGCGCTTGCGCAGGCGCTGCGCCGAGAGCTGAATCGGCGTCAGCGGGTTTTTGATCTCATGGGCGATGCGGCGTGCGACCTCGCGCCAGGCCTCCATCCGTTGGACCTTCAAGATTTCCGTCACGTCTTCAAAGAAGAGCAAGGCACCGATGGATTTGCCGTCCTCGCTTTTCAGCACCACCCCGGTCGCCACCACCTGCACCGCGGCGCCTTCGTGTTCGATCGAGAGGCGTTGCGGCGGCAATTTATCCCACTCGCCACGTTGTGCCCGCTTGTCGAGTTCGGCGAGAATCTCGCGCACTGCAAGATAACGCGGACTCGAGAACCAATCCCGGAACGGCACGCCAAGAGCTTCGTCGCCGATGCCGAGCATCGAGCGCGCGGCCTCGTTCACGGTCTCGATGCGCGCCTGCCGGTCAATCGAAACAACGCCACCCGCGATATTGCCCAGGATCGTCTCAAGGGCGCGCCGGCGCTCGGCCAGAGCAGAATGCGAACTGCGGAGATTCGCCGTCATGCGGTTGAACGAACTCAAAAGCGTCGCGATCTCGTCGCTACCCGATTCCAGCTCAAGCTTCTCGTCGAGGTGGCCCTCGGCAACCCGACGCGTACCTTCGGCAAGGCGCTGGATCGGCGTGGTAATGCTGCGAGCGATCGCAAAGCCAAGCCAGGTACCACCGAAGACCACGACCATCGAGACCAGGACCAGAGTCAATATATAATTATTGATCAGGGGGCGGCGCATCAGGCTCAACTGCTTGTATTGGCGATAACTTTGCTGAATCTCGTCGCGGCGCCGCGCAACGCTGCGGGGAATGATGGCATCGACCACGACAATGCCGCTGACCGCCCCTTCCGCGGTACGAATCTCCGCAGCCGCGCGCAGCAAGGTCGTCCCGCCGCGCTCGACCACCTGCGTCCTTTCGTTTCCGGCAATCGCGTTCTCGAGAAAGAGCACCTCCGGCCCGACCGCCAAGGGCCCGGTGAGCCCGGCCGTCTCCGCCTTGCCGAGCAGGTTGGCCTCGCTGCCATAGACGCGGATAGAAGCGGCCTGCATTTCCTTTTCGCGGGCCGCGAGCCAGCTATCTTCGGTGCCGGCCACGCCGCCACGTTTCTCTATGCCAATGGCGATCAGCCGCGCCTCGTGCACGGCGGTCGACATCGATTCCCGGTAATAGGTGTCGGCCATATCCAGCGAGGCTTCGAGCGCACTCTCGACCTGCACCGAGAACCAGGTCTCGACCGAAGAGCGAATAAAACCCAACGCCACGATGAAAAGCAGCACGGCAGGCGTGATCGCCACCCCGACAAAGCCGAGTACGATCCGCGTACGCAGGTGCGAGCCCAATACGCGCTGGCGCCGTTCGATCACCAGCTTCACAATATTGCGACCGAGCAGAAAGCTGACCAGCAAAATCAGCACAATATTGAGATTGATAAGGAGAAAGAAGACGACATTCTGCGACAGCGTCTGGCTCGAGGTAAAGGGCGGCAGACGCGTCTCGTAGATCAGAACGAAGAAGGCCGCGAGAATGGCCGCGACCAGCAACGAGGCCTCGCGACGGCGCCAGGAGCGACCACTCCCTTTGCCCTCTTCTTCGTCTTCGGGCTCTTCGCTCAAAGCAGCCGCCCCTGCCCCGGCGGTGGCGCATCCAGCCCCAGCAGCTCGTAGGCCATCGCCGTGGCGACCCGACCGCGCGGCGTCCGCGCGAGATAGCCGCGTTGCACAAGAAATGGCTCATAGACGTATTCGATCGTCTCGCGCGCCTCGGCCAGCATCGCGGCGAGGCTCTCGATGCCCACCGGCCCGCCATCGAAACGCTCGACGATCACGCGCAGGATGGCATGATCCATCGTGTCGAGCCCGGAGGCATCGACCTGGTGCAGCAAGAGTGCGTCCGAGGCGATCTGCGCCGAGACCTTCGCGCCATCGTGGTGTACCTGAGAAAAATCCCGCACCCATTTGAGGTGCCTATTGGCGATGCGCGGCGTACCGCGCGAGCGCCGCGCGATTTCATAGGCACCGTCGGGCGCAAGATCCAGGCGCAGAATCCCGGCCGAACGCTGGACGATCTTCGCCAGCGAGTCGGTATCGTAGAACTCGAGCCGAAAGCTCGTACCGAAGCGATCGCGCAGCGGCGCATTCAGGCTACCCGAGCGCGTCGTCGCACCCACCAGCGTGAAGGGCTGCAGCTTGAGCCGCATACTGCGCGCCGAAGGCCCCTGCCCGACGATCAGGTCGAGCTCGAAATCTTCCATGGCCGGGTAGAGAATCTCTTCGATCTTGCTCGACAGACCGTGAATCTCATCAATAAAAAGAACGTCGCCCGCCTGCAGGTCCGAGAGCAATGCCGCGAGATCGCCGCCGCGCTCAATGGCCGGCCCCTGCGTGCGCCGGCACGCAACCCCCATCTCGCGCGCGATGATCTGCGCCAGCGAGGTCTTGCCCAGCCCCGGTGGCCCGGCCAGAAGGATATGGTCGAGCGCGTCCCCGCGTTTGCGCGCCGCCTCGATCGCCACCCCGAGCCGCTCGCAGATGGGATCCTGGCCGACATAATCGCGCAGAGTCTCGGGCCGCAACGAGGCCTCAAAGGAGACCTCCGCATCGCCTTCTTCAGGCGCTACCGCTCTTTCTTCCGAATCTTCGCTCATTTCGCGAAACCACGCAGCGCCTCCCGCAGCAGCTCCTCGAGGGGGAGCCCCTTGGGCACGGCCCGGAGGACGCGCTCTGCCTCGGCCTTCTTGTAGCCGAGATTCACCAAAACCGAGAGAGCCTCTTCATCCGCCGGCCCCCGCCCGTCGGCATCTCCAGCAACGCCGACCTCGGCCGCCAGGTCGCTCTTGGCCGCTCGCTCGCGCAGCTCCATCACGAGACGCTCGGAGACCTTCTTGCCGACCCCGGGAATCTTGACCAGACGCGCGGCCTCGCCCTCAGCAAGCGCCGCACAGATTTCGGCCGCCGGCATGCCGGAGAGGATATTCATCGCGAGCTTCGGCCCGACCCCGCTGACCGAGCGCAGCCAATGAAAAACCGTCTTCTCAGCCGCGTCGAGAAAGCCGAAGAGTTGCAGGACGTCTTCGCGCACATGCGTGATGATATCGATCTCGACTGCCTCGCCCGCCGCCGGCAAAGCCGCGAAGGCCTGCAAAGAGACCGTGACCTCGTAGAGCACGCCGCCGCAATCGACCAGCACAAGCCCCGGGCTTTTGCGCGCGACCTTGCCGCGCAGGCCGCCGATCAAGAGGGGCCTCCCGACTCAGCGCGACACGCGGACAAAGCGGGCTCCGGGCGGCAGGCGCGAGGCGGCTTGTTGGATCCGGCCGCGGCGCGGCCCGACCTCAACGACGCGAGAGCGAAAGCTCCCCTGCTGAAGATGGCAAAGGGCGACAGCGAGGGCATCGGCGGCATCCCCAGGATCGTGGCTACCACCGAGCGTTCCCGCAACCGCCCGGGCCACGACTGCCTTGGTGGCATTGCCGATACCCGCCACCGTGAGCTTCACGGTGGCAGGCGGATAGTCGAAAACCGGCAGGCCACGCCCACCGGCAAAAGCGAGAAACGCACCGCGCACCTCGCCCAGCCGCAGCGCGCTCGACATACTCTTGCCGACAAAGGCACATTCAAGCGCAATCACCTCGGGCTGCCATTCCTCGACAACCGCCTCGATTCCGCTGACCAGGGAAGCCAGCCGCGCAGCCAGATCGCCGGCGCCGGGCCGAACGACCCCATGCGCAAGCGCGCGCAAAGCGCGCCCCTGCTGCTCGACCACACCAAACCCCGTAAGCCTCGAACCCGGATCAATTCCCAGAACCCGCAACCACCCCTCCTTCGCACCCCCACCTGGCGGGCGCCGCTCCCTCTTCATCTCCCGCGAAACCGGCCGGAAATCAATCCCCGGCCAGCTTCCGCCCGGCACGCGGATCTACCAAAAATTCAAACCGGCTGGCCGCTTGCGTGTGAGGAGTTCACCTTGACGCGGAAGCCCTCGGGAGCAGAGGCCGAAAATGAATCATGAAATCTGGCCCGTGAGACTGCCTCCACGACAAAGCCGCTGGCAGCAAATAGCCTGTGGGCCGCGTCGATATCGTCGTACATCAGATCGAAGGGGGCCTCGCAGATCGCCCCGGAATCGTCCGTCGTAATGATGATATGCGTCCCCCCGCGCAGCTCCAGCACCGCAAAATCTCCGCGAACCTCGATTGCTCGCAGACCGACCGCCTCAAGACGCTTCGCCGCAGCCGACACCGCGGAGGCCGTCATCAACGCATGCCCAAGCGCCGCCAATGGTCGATGATCGTTGGACTCCATTCCGCACCTCGCTCCTCTTGAGATGAACTACACCAGAACACGCGTCCGAGAAAAGGGCGGGACCATCTGGAATTCATAGCGCCGCATCCGCAGGCTGAAAATCGCCTTGAGATACCTCTACGCGATCCCTGCTACCACACATCGAGGCCCGCGCGCGCAGCCGCCTCGTCCGTTTCGAGAACCCAGGTACCGCGCGCTTCGAGACATTCCAGATAGGCCGCGTGGGTTCCGGTCGCCTCGCGGCAGGCCAGAACCAGCAGAAGCCTCTTCATCAGAGAACTCCTTCCCGCACGATGAAGGCTGCGATTTCGTGTACGCCGTCACCCGCGCGCAGATTCGTGAAGACGAAGGGGCGCTCGCCGCGCATCCGACGCGCGTCTCGATCCATCACGCCGAGATCAGCGCCGACATGCGGCGCCAGGTCGGTTTTGTTGATCACCAGAAGGTCGGATCGGGTGATGCCCGGCCCGCCCTTGCGCGGGATCTTGTCGCCCGCGGCTACATCGATCACGTAAATTGTCAGATCGGCCAGCTCGGGGCTGAACGTCGCCGCCAGATTATCCCCACCGCTCTCCACCAGAACCAGGTCGAGGCCGGGATGGCGCGCGCACATCTCGTCGATTGCCGCGAGGTTCATCGAAGCATCCTCGCGGATCGCGGTATGCGGGCACCCGCCGGTCTCGACACCGAGAATCCGATCGGGCGTCAGCGCGCCGCTGCGAACGAGAAACTCTGCGTCTTCACGCGTGTAGATATCGTTCGTGATGACCGCCACGTTGTATTCGTCGCGCAGTCGCTTGCAGAGCGCATCGAGCAGAGCCGTCTTGCCCGACCCCACGGGCCCACCAACACCGACCCGCAAGACGGGTTTTTCTTTGATTGCCAACTCAGCCATTCGATGATTCTCCTTCTTGTTCAACCGTCACGAACGAAAGAGGCGCGTGTATTGCGTCTCATGCAGGCTGCTCGCGAGCGCCACGATCGGCAACGTGCCACCCAATTCTTCGTCGCCGCGCCCCAGCGCCTCGGTGCATAATTCCGCGATCCCGCCGCCCAGTTCAAGGAGGAGTCGCTGGCCGGCCACCTGACCGAGCGGGACCAGTTTCACGCCGGCCAGGATCTGATTCTCCAGCCAACTCCAAGCGTAGATCTCGAGCGCGGGCGACAAAGCGATATCGAAGGCGACAAAAGCGGCGGCCATCGGCCCGGCATAGGGGATCTCCGCCTGGTCCAGCCAGAAGCGGGCGCCGGCCACATCGAGATCACCGAGCAGGCGCGCAAGCGCGCGCCCGCGTGCGCAATCGTCGGCGACCAGCTCACTCGTCTCACGCATCGCAATCAGCGTCGCGCCGAGCCGGGCTTGCTCCGGGCGATCTCCGCGGCGCGTCGCCGCGATCAATCGCGCCAGCATCGGCAGATCGACGCGGGCGACCCCGTAGCGCATCTGCTCGGCAAGCCAGCGCTCGAGACTCGCCTCATCGACCACCCACTGTGCCTCGACAGCAAATTCGAGCCCCTGCGAATACGCGAACGAACCGACCGGGAGAGCGGCACTGGCAAGTTGCAACATCCGCACCAGCGGTGTCCCGGGGTCACCCATGGCCGTGCGCATGGTTATGCCCCTCGTTGCCGCCCAAGCGCTGTCCACCGTAGGCACCCCCCTCGGGCTCGAAGGGCAGATTCTCATGCGTCACCGCGAGCCCGAGCCCCACGACCATCGCATCCAGGACGTGATCAGGCTGATAGCGCACCCAGCCCTCGCCGACCTGCAAAGCGACGTGGCGGTTGCCGAGATGGTAGCAGGCACGCGCAAGCAAAAGAGGATCCCCCGCACAGGCAACCGTCACCGCCTCGGGGCCGGCATGCACCCGAACGATCGTGCCGTCACTCGCGCGCAGATGGTCACCTTCGGCCAGCGACAAGCCCGGAGCGAGTACGATCGCGGCCTCGCCGCCGTCATCGAGGCGGACACGTTGCCGGCTCTTCTGCCTGCGCTCGAACGACAAGGTAAGCGTCCTGTCGAACGCCTTCGTCGCGGCACATTTTTCCGTCAGGTTCAGCATCAATCCTCAATCTCAGAAAAGAAAGTAGCGCTGCGCCAGGGGCAGCTCGGTTGCCGGTTCACAGGTGAGCAGCTCGCCATCGGCGCGCACCTCGTAGGTCCGCGAGTCGACCTCGATCCGCGGCTGCCAGCTGTTGTGGATCAGATCCTTCTTGCGAATGGCGCGCGTGTCGCGGACCTCGACAATACGGTTCTGCAGCCGCAATGCCTCCGGGACACCAGCCCGGCGCGCCGCCGCGGAGACAAAGGTGGTACAGGTCGAGTTGCGCGCGCGGCCGAGGGAGCCGAACATCGGTCGAAAATGCACCGGCTGCGGCGTGGGAATCGATGCATTCGGATCTCCCATCGTGGCTGCGATGATCAAGCCCCCTTTGACGATCACACTCGGCTTCACGCCGAAAAAGGCAGGGTCCCACAGAACCAGGTCGGCCAGCTTCCCCTTCTCGATCGATCCGACCTCATGCGCAATCCCGTGGGTGAGCGCCGGGTTGATCGTATATTTCGCTATATAGCGCTTGACACGGCCGTTGTCATGGCGAGCCGGATCGCCATCCAGGCTGCCGCGCTGCACCTTCATCTTATGCGCCGTCTGCCAGGTACGGCAGATCACCTCGCCCACGCGCCCCATCGCCTGCGAGTCCGAAGCAATCATCGAAAAAGCGCCGAGGTCATGCAGAATATCCTCGGCCGCAATTGTCTCGCGCCGGATACGCGACTCGGCGAACGCCACGTCTTCGGGAATCGAAGGAGAGAGATGGTGGCAGACCATGAGCATATCGAGATGTTCATCGATCGTGTTCACGGTATAGGGTCGCGTCGGGTTGGTACTGGACGGCAGGATATTCGCCTCGCCGCAGGCACGGATGATGTCCGGCGCATGACCGCCGCCGGCGCCTTCAGTGTGGTAGGTATGGATCGCCCGATCACCGATCGCCGCCAGGGTATCCTCCACGAAGCCCGACTCGTTGAGCGTGTCGGTATGGATCGCCACCTGCACGTCGTAGCGCTCGGCAACCGAGAGGCAATTGTCGATCGCCGACGGTGTCGTACCCCAATCCTCGTGCAGCTTGAGTCCCATCGCGCCGGCTTCGAGTTGCTCCTCGAGCGCCGCCGGCAGGCTCGCATTTCCCTTGCCGAGAAAACCGAGATTCATCGGCAGGGCATCGGCCGCTTCGAGCATTCGGTGGATATTCCACGGCCCCGGCGTACAGGTCGTCGCGTTGGTGCCCGTGGCCGGCCCCGTACCACCACCGAGCATCGTGGTGACGCCCGAGGCAAGTGCCTCCTCGACCTGCTGTGGGCAGATGAAGTGGATATGCGCATCGAGGGCCCCTGCTGTCACGATCTTGCCTTCGGCCGCCAGAACCTCGGTGCATGGTCCCAGGACGATATCGACACCATCTTGCGTATCGGGGTTGCCCGCCTTGCCGATTGCGGCGATCCGCCCATCTTTCACGCCGATATCGGCCTTGACGATACCCCAATGGTCGATGATCAGGGCATTGGTCAGAACCAGGTCGACGGCATCCGCGCTGATTCTCTGGCTCTGGCCCATCCCGTCGCGGATCACCTTGCCGCCTCCGAAGCTCACCTCGTCGCCGTAGGAGGTATGGTCCTTTTCGACCTCGACGAAGAGTTCGGTATCCGCCAGACGGACACGATCGCCAACCGTCGGACCGTAGAGCTCGGCATATGCCTGACGCGAAATTTTCCTCATGAGGGCTCCTCGAGATCGCCCATGATCTGCCCGCGGAAGCCGAAGATGCGTCGATCTCCGCCGATCGCCACCAACTCGACCTCGCGCACCTGCCCCGGCTCGAAGCGAACGGCCGTGCCGGCCGGAATGTTCAGCCGGAATCCACGCGCGGCCGGGCGATCGAACCGCAGGGCCGTATTGGTTTCAAAGAAATGGTAATGGGAGCCGACCTGCACGGGGCGGTCACCGGTATTCGCAACCTCCACCTTGCAGGTTTCACGCCCCTCGTTGAGCACGATCTCACCTTCTGCGACCAGAATTTCACCCGGCTTCATTGTTCTTGCTCCTTGCTCATGCGATCGGGTCGTGCACCGTGACCAGCTTGGTGCCGTCGGGGAAAGTTGCCTCCACCTGCACCTCGTCAATCATCTCGGCGATCCCGTCCATCACGTCATCCGGACCCAGGATCGTGGTGCCGTAGTCCATCAATTCGGCGACCGTCCGCCCATCGCGCGCGCCTTCGACGACCGCCGCGCTGATCAGCGCGATGGCCTCGGGATAGTTGAGCTTGAGCCCGCGCTCGCGCCGCCGCTCCGCCACCAAAGCGGCCGTGAAGAGCAAGAGCTTGTCCTTCTCTCGAGGTGATAATTGCACGATTCATTCCTCCCTGTGTTGACTCTTCTCAGGTATCCCAGATGCGTGGACGTACCGCCGGGCGCCCTATGATGAGCGGCCGGAGTGCCTCCCACAAAGAGGCCATCAACCCGCGCAGCGCCCCGGTTCCGGCGGCGAGTGCGCGCACCACCAGCACGTCGCGCTGCAAGGTCGCCGCGCGAATACCCGCACCGGCGGCCGCCAGCGCCGTCCGGGCAGCTTTGAGTTCAGCGTCGCCTGCGGGCGATGCCAAGAGCGTCGCCCAGGCCGTATGGCCCATCAGCCCTGCCGGCTCACCGCCGTCGAAACTCCAGCGCTCCAGCAGCAGAGGCTGCGCGTCGCGGAAGATCTCGAAGCGGAAATCCGTTCGCCCCGAGCGCAATACCTCGCCGCAGGCGGGCCGACCAAGGCCCAGCATCTCCCAGGCCAGAAAGCGCGCACCCCGGGCCAGGTCGATGCGGGTTTGCATCGCGGCGTAGGCGCCGTCGAAGACCAGCGTTTCCTGGGGCAGCCATTCGAGTATGGCTCCGTCGGCGACGCGAGCATGCTGTTCGAGGCGGGCCGGAATCCCGCGGCTGAAATACCAGCGCGTCGCCGCCGGCGTGGTGATCAGCGTGTGGGCATCCGCATCGAGTTGCACTTGAACACGCAATTCGTCGCCGCCGACGATCCCGGCCGGTGGGTGCAGAATCACCGTATGACAGATATCGGGCCCCTCTGGATAGAAGGGCCGCTGCACCAGCAAGGGGCCACGATGCTGCCTGCCGACCAGCCGCGTACCCCGGCCATTGCGCGCAAAGCGCAGCGCGAGTTCGGCCTGCCAGCCGGACGTTGCCGCCCTTGCGCCCAACGCGAGATCCTCTTTACTTGCCGACGCTGCGTGCATGATCCTCAGACTGTGAGATGACTACGAACGATATCGTCACTGAGCTCGGCAATCGAACCTTCCGCCACCACCTGCCCCTTGTCGAGGATACAGAACTGATCCGCAACCCGGCGGGCAATCGGCAACTTCTGCTCGACCAACAGGATCGTGATGCCGTCGTCATTGAGCCGACGGATCATGTCGCCTATCTCCTGCACGATGCTCGGCTGGATCCCCTCGGTGGGCTCGTCCAGGATGAGCAGGCGGGGTTCGAGGATGAGCGCACGCCCGACCGCGAGCTGCTGCTGCTGGCCCCCCGAGAGGTCACCACCACGGCGGCCCAGCATGTCGCGCAGCACCGGAAACGCCTTGAGAACACGATCATAGGCGCGCCGGCCACGCGCACCGCCGTTGACCGAGAACCCGATTTTGAGGTTTTCCTCTACTGTCAAACGCGGAAAGATATGCCTCCCCTGCGGGACATAGCCGATCCCCCTGGGTGCCCGTGCATGCGCCGGAAGCGCTGCCAGGTCGATCTCGTCCAGGCGGATCTCGCCCGAGCGCAGCGGCAGCAGGCCCATGATGCATTTCAGGGTCGTCGTCTTGCCCACGCCATTGCGCCCCATCAGGCAGGTGCACGAGCCCTCGGCCAGGTCCAGATCGAGATCCCATAGCGTGTGGCTCCCCCCGTAGAACTGGTTGATGCCGCGAAGACTCAGCATTCCGTCCCCAGATAGACTTCGATCACCTTGGGATCGTTCTGAATGGCTTCCATCGTTCCCTCGGCAAGGACGCTCCCCTCGTGCAGAACCGTCACGCGGCGAGCGATCGAGCGAACGAATTCCATATCGTGTTCCACGACGACGACCGAGCGCTCGCCGGCCAGCGAGACAAGAAGCTCGGCCGTGCGTTCAGTCTCTTGCTGCGACATGCCGGCCACCGGCTCATCGACAAGCATCAGCTTGGGCTCCTGCATGAGAAGCATGCCGATTTCGAGCCATTGTTTTTCCCCGTGCGAGAGCACGCGGGCATGGGTGCCGCGCCGCTCTGCGAGCCCGATGGTTTCGAGCACCTCGTCAATGCGGTCGCGCTGTGCGCCGCTGAGCTTCGCGACCAGATTCGGCCAAACGCTACGGGGCCCACAGAGCGCCAGTTCCAGGTTCAGAAAGACCGGCAACTCCTCGAAAACGGTCGGTTTCTGAAACTTTCGGCCGATGCCCGCCGTCGCGATCTCCGCCTCGCTCATCTTCAGGAGATCGAGCGAGCGATCAAAAAGAGCCGTCCCCCTATCCGGGCGAGTCTTGCCGGTGACGACATCCATCAGCGTACTCTTGCCCGCGCCGTTGGGTCCGATGATACAACGCAACTCGCCGCGATCTACATAAAGGCTGAGATCGTTGAGCGCCTTGAACCCGTCAAAGCTCACCGTGAGGCCCTCGACGTAGAGCACCGCTCCGTGGAGCGGATCGTGGGCGTCGGCCGCAGCCACCTCTGTCGGCCCTCCGCTCATTGTGACCTCGAGCGGAACACGCCGACGATCCCGCGCGGTAGGAGCAAGGTGCCGAGCACGAAGATGGCACCGAGGATATAAAGCCATGCCTCGGGCAAGATACTGGTGAATTGCGTCTTGGTGAAGTTCACCAGGATCGCGCCCACGAGCGCGCCATAGAGCGTGCCGCGCCCGCCGATCGCAACCCAAACGACGAACTCGATTGCACGCAGGGGCGCAAATTCACTGGGATTGATGATCCCGACAAGCGGAACATAGAGTGCGCCGGCAATGCCCGCGACGACTGCCGAAAAGACCCAGATCAGCAGCTTGTAGGATTCGACGCGGTATCCGAGGAAACGCACCCGGTCTTCGGCATCGCGCACCGCGACGACGACGCGACCGTAGCGCGACGCGCAGAGGAGTCGCGACACGAAATAGACCAACCCGAGCACGACGGCGACCACCGCAAAGAGCGCGGCTCGCGTCGTATCCGCCTGCAGGCTGAAGCCGAGAATATCCTTGAAATCGGTCAATCCGTTGTTGCCACCGAGGCCCATCTCGTTGCGAAAAAACGCGAGCAAGAGCGCGTATGTCAGAGCCTGCGTAATGATCGAGAGATAGACGCCCGAGACGCGCGAGCGGAAGGCAAACCAGCCGAAGACGAAGGCGAGCGCACCCGGGACCAGAACCACCATCGCCAGGGCGTAGCCGAAGTGGTCGAAACCCGACCAGAACCAGGGCAATTCCTGCCAATCCAGGAAGACCATGAAATCGGGCAACAGCGGGTCGCCGTAAACCCCGCGCGTGCCGATCTGGCGCATCAGGTACATGCCCATCGCGTAGCCGCCGAGCGCGAAGAAGGCGCTATGGCCGAGCGTGAGAATGCCGCAATAACCCCAGACGAGATCGACCGCCAGCGCGACCATCGCAAAGCATAGATACTTGCCGACAAGAGTAAGCCCGAAGGTCGAGAAGTGGAACATGGAGTCCGGGGGAAGTGCCAGGTTGGCGATCGGTCCGAAGAGCGCCACCAGCGCCAGCGCGCCGAGTACGGCGCGATCGGGACGGGAGAGCTGTGCGAGGACGTCCTTCATTCGACTGCACGGCCTTGCTGCGGGAAGAGCCCGCGCGGGCGTTTCTGGATGAAGAGAATCAAAAAGACCAACACAATCACTTTCGCGAGCACGGCACCCACCCAGGGTTCGAGAAATTTATTGCCAATGCCCAGAGTCAGGCCGGAGACCAACGTCCCCCAGAGACTTCCTACGCCGCCGAAAACCACGACCATGAACGAATCCACGATGAAGCTCTGACCGAGATTCGGACCGACGTTGGTGAGCTGCGTGAGTGCCACGCCAGCGAGTCCGGCGATGCCCGAACCGAGCCCGAATGTCGCGGCGTCGATCCAGTCTGCGCGCACACCCAATGCGCGGGCCGTCTCACGGTCCTGCGCAACGGCGCGGATCTGCAAGCCGAGCCGGGTGGCTTGCAGGATGAAAACCAGAAGAAGAAAGACCAGAAGGCCGAAAAGGATGATGTAGATTCGCGTCCAGGTGAGCGCGAAATAATCGTTGATGACGAGCTGGCCGCTCATCCACTCCGGGGTCGAAACGGCGCGGTTCAAAGGAGAGAAGATGCTGCGCACCACCTGCTGCAGGAGCAGGCTGACGCCGAACGTCGCCAGCAGGGTCTCAAGCGGCCGACCGTACAGGAAGCGCACGACTCCACGCTCGAGTACAAGCCCTGCCGTTCCTGAGGTGAGGAAGGCCACGGGAATTGCGATCAGGAGAAATGCTTCGGGATAAGCCGGTAGCGCCTCTTGTACGACCCAGGTCGCGTAGGCACCGAGCATCATGAATTCGCCATGCGCCATATTGATCACGCCCATGACGCCGAAAGTGATCGCGAGTCCGGCAGCCGCCAGGACGAGGACCATGCCGAGGCTGATGCCGAAGAAGGTCGTCTGCAACATCCCGAAGAACATTCGCTGCCTGTCGATCGAGGCAATCGACTCCGTCGCCGCAGCATGGAGTTCGGCATCGGGCTCTGCACCGTCTGGCGCGCTCCTGGCCACGACGGCTTCCAGGGCCGGGTGCGCTTCGGCATGCGTGCTGCCGCGAAGCCCCTCTATTGCCGAGAGGCGACGGGCCCGGTCTACCGAGTCAAGCTCGTGGATGGCGATCCCCGTGTGCAGCACGTCGGCCACCGCGGAGTCGCGCTCGCGCCCGAGCGCCGCGGCGAAAATCTGCGCCACTGCGTCGGAAGGTTTTGCCATCAGCCGCTTGGCCGCAGCCGCACGGATCGCGGGATCCTCGGCGTCGAGATCGAGGCGCGCCAGAATCAGGCGCAGCTCCGAGCGCATCCGGTTGTTGGTGATGATGCGTTTCAAATCGCCAGGGTCGACCTCTTCGATTGCCGCTCCGCTCGCGGCATCAATGACCTCGGTCTTTCCGGCAGTAGACGAGAGGAGAACCACACGTCCGCTCGGACGATGCAGGCTGACCGCACCTGCGAGAAGCGCGCGCAGCACCACGGATTGGCGGGGG
>JAYGCM010000074.1:0-50973 GCA_046583355.1 Deltaproteobacteria bacterium | reverse complement strand
CTGCTGGCCGTGCTCGTCGCAGGCCCTGTGCGTGAGGCGGGCCGCAAGGGCGCCGTGGCGGATCTGCTCTGCCTGGGCGGCGGTTTTCTGCTTGTGAGCTTGCCCTGGCTGGTGCCTCTGGCCGCCCGCATTGGCGCGGCTGGCGTGGCGGAGAAAGTGTTCTTTTTCGGCGCCGGTGCGCGTACTGTGGTCGATGCCTACTTGCTCGAAGCGCCTCCCTGGCATCCGGGCACGCTGGTTCTGCTCTGTGCCGCCGCAGGAGCCATGGGGCTCGCCCGGACTTCTGCCGCGCGCCTGGCTCCGGTAGCCCTCGGCCTTGGTGCGGTCCTCGCTGCCGGCTCGGCGGTGGTGGGGGGGATTCTTCCGCTGGCCGAGAATCTGCTTTTCTGGTCCGGCCCGGCCGCGCTGGTGTTCGGGCTGGTATCGGTCGGCCCAGCGGCGGGGTGCCTGCGTGAGCGAATTCTCCTGATTTTCACTGCATTTACTGTATTGACGATTTACCCGCGGCCGGATCTGATCCATATTGCGCAGATCGCCCCGGTGCTTTTGCTGGCCGGGTTGGCGACCTGGCGACGGGCGGTGGACGCCTGGCATCGCGCGCTTCCGGGCGGTCGCGCGGCCCATGGTATCGCACCGCAGCTGGTGCTGGGCTTTTTTCTGCTGCTCGCCTGCGGTCGTATGGCACCGACTCTACTGCCGCGGCTGCTAGAGCCACTCGCCACGCTGGAGCTGGGGCCGGGGGTAGAGGTGCAGGTGCTGGAGACGAAAGCTTCCGATTACCAGGCGCTCGGCCGTCTGGTTGCCGAGATTCGCGCGTTGACCGGGCCGGAAGAGACTCTCTTCACCTTTCCCGATCTCGGTGGTCTGGCTTTCCTCGCGCAGCGTCCGTCGCCCTTCTATTACATTTATTTCGTACCCGGTCGGCCCGACCACGCGCAGGCCGCCCGCATTCGCGAGGAGTGGCGACGGTTGCGGCCCGCGTTGGCATTGATCGGCGCCCCACGGGTACCGGCCTTCGCGGCGTCGAGTGAATATTTTGTCGAGCTCCTCGCCTTTGTCGATGAACGAACCACTGCCGGGCCGGAGAGCTGGGGCGTCGCGCTGCGCCCGGCACGGCCTTAGCCGTCAGGTCGCGGCAAATTGGTCTGGGCAAGAATCCGCCGAGCGAGTCGCCAGGCAGAAGAGTTCGATGCCGAGGTCGGCTCGCTCGACGAGGCGATTCAAAGAGCGGAAGGGCGCCGGGTAGAGATGGGCTGGGCGGTGGAAGTCCATCCACCGGGAAGTCGATATTTCAACTGTGTTGAATCCGGCCGTGGTCAGTAATTTCGGAAGTGTACGGACCGAGAAATGCGTGTAGTGGTCGTCATTGAACGCCCAGTTGTATCGCTGACGCTTTAGGTAAAACCACCACGTATGGACGTTGGGGACCGCGATGAAGAGGAGACCATCTTTCTTGAGTACGCGCCGGACCTCGCGCAAAAAAAGTTCGACACGAGGAACGTGCTCCAGAACGTGGTTCAACGTGACGAGATCAAAGCTCTCCTCGGCGAAATTACAATCCTCAAGTGGCTCGGATAGAACGTCCAGCCCTCTGCTTTGTGCGATCGCCAACGAGGCCGCAGACAACTCGACGCCGCGGCATGCCCAGCCCCTTGCCTTTGCTGCGACCAATTCGGTGCCGATTGCACAGCCAATATCCAGCAGACTCCCCGGCGGCCGACGCCGCTCGATCCGCGCAAGGAGCACGTCGGCGCGATGTTGGAAAAAATCCTGCTTCGCGAGCTGGTCATCTGTGTATTTTGTGGATGTCGCTATGGCGTCCGAAGAGGAAGTATCCGTCGTGATCGGGTTGACGAAATAGAGATCGCAATCGCGGCAGATGACGACCCTATTCTTGCCTCGCCGGCTGAAAACCCGGTGATTCCAGCTGTCGCAGATCGGGCAAGGGATGTCTGTCATAGGATCTGCCCGGCATGGCCGGGTTGCCGGGCATGTAGCGCATATTCAGCTGGCACGGAAACGCTGATCCGGGCGCGGCGCGTCTGGTTTTTCTGGGTGGCCCAAGCGGCGTCGTTTGACGGGGGGCGGGCTCCGGCGTAACTCGGGCGCGTGGGTGGGGATACTACGCCGGCGGTCGCGGTGGTCGTGCTGGATTGGGATGGCGGCGAGGAAAGCCTCGCGGCGTTGGCCAGCGTGGCCGAGACAGCTCCGGCGGCCCGCCTGATTTTTGTCGACAATGCCTCGCGCGTGCCGGTCCTGGCCGAGGTGCGTGCGCGCTTTCCTGCCGCCTTGGTCATCGAGAACACGAACAACCTCGGCTACGCCGGCGGCAACAACGCCGGCCTGGCGGCGGCCCGCGCGGCCGGGTGCACCCGCGCCTTGGTCCTGAACAACGATGCGACGCTCGAGCCGGGTGCGCTCGACGTCCTGCTCGGAGTCGCCGCGGCAAACCCGCATGTCGCCATTGTCGGCGCGCGGATTCTCGACGCCCGGGCCCCCACGACGCTTGCCATGGCCTGGGGTGAGGTGAATTGGCGGCAGAGCCTCGTCGGCTTGCCCGGGCGCGGCGGCCCTGACGGCCCGCGCTGGGCCGTCGAGCGCGATGTCGATTGGGTCTCAGGCTGTGCGCTGCTGCTCTGTCTCGACAGGCTTGACGAGGTAGGACTCTTTGACGAGACCTTCTTCGCCTACCACGAGGAGGTCGACCTTTGCGCGCGCGCGCGCAAAGCAGGTTTGCGGGTCGTTTATGCCGGTGCGGCGCGCGTTCGGCACCGCGGCGAGGGGAGCTCGGGCGGTGGCTATGTCAGCCGCAAGCAATATTTTGTCGGGCGCAATATGGTGCGTTTCGTGCGCCGTCACGCGGACCTGCGGCAAGCGCTACAATTCTGGATGTTCTTTCTTGGCACGATCCCGTTGCAATGGCTGCGCCGCCTGGCGAGCGGCGAGTCGCATGGTGTAGTGCTCAAAATGCGAGGGGCGTGGGATACGCTTGCCGGTCGGCCGCTGCCGCGCCGCATGCTCGACCTCGACCATCGCCGGGAGGATGGCTCTTGAAGCTGCGCCAATTCGCCCGTGGCGGCGCGCTGGGCATTGCCACGCTGGTGGTCGAGAAGGGCGCGGCGTTTTTGCTCATCGTCCTCCTCGCCCGCACGCTGCCGCCGGAGACCTACGGCATCTACAGCTTTGTTGTGGCCTACCTGACGCTCTTTCAGGTTTTGGCCGATTTCGGCTTGGAGCCCGTGCTGGTGCATCGACTCTCCGCTGGTGAGGGCGAACGCGAGGAGATCCTCTCGGCCGGCCTCGGCCTTCGCCTGGGGTTGGCTCTAGCCAGCGGCAGTCTCGCTATGGTGCTGGCGCCTTGGGCTTCGGGGGAGGGCGCCAGCATTCTTCCGGTGGTTGGGCTCGGTGCAGCCGGCATGCTCTTTTTGGCCCAGCCGGGCTTTCGCGCGCTCTTGCGCGCCGAACTGCGCCTGGGTGCTGTGCTCACGGTGGCGAGCGCTACGGCGGCTACTGTGCTCGCCTTGGTCTTTTTGACGGTCTGGCGGGGTGGCGGGCTTGAGGCCGTGTTGGTCGCCTACGCGGCGGCGGTTTGGGCCGGTCTCGCTTTGGCCGCGGTGCTGGTGCGCCGCGACCTGCGCTTTCGTCCGCGCGTACAACTCGCCCTCTGGCGCGGCCTGTTGGCGGAGTCTTGGCCGGTTGGTCTGAATCTTTTTCTTATCATGCTCGGCCTGCGTGCTGCGGCGCTCGTCTTGATGCGCGAGGCCGGCCCCGTAGCCGTCGGCTATTATGCATCGGCAGCACGCCTGGGCGAGGCGACCAATCTGATCGGCGAGGGAGTGCTCCTGGTGGTCTTCCCGGTATTGGCGCGCCTCGGTGCCGGGCGTGCCGAGCAGATGGCGCGGCTCTCCCGGCTGGTCACCAAGGGGCTCACGGCGTCGCTTTGTCTGGTGGCATTGGTGGTGGGCGCGCTGGCCGAGGAGTTCATGGCGGCGGTCTTTGGGGCATCCTTTGCCGCAGCCGGCGCGCCGCTGGCGATCCTGCTTTGGGCGGCGCCCTTGGCGGCGGTGGGCAGCCTTTATGCGAATCTTCTGATCGTCGCCGGGCGCCAGCGCGCATTGCTGGCGGTGAATGCCGTAGTGGCGGTAGTGCTGATTGCGCTGCAACTCGTTTTGGTGCCGCGCCTGGGGATTGAGGGCGCGGCGATCGGCGTCGTTGTGGGCATGTCCTGCGGGCATCTTCTTCTCGCCGCCGCGCCGCCGACCCGCCGCTGGATCGGGCCTTCGTTCCGGGCGATGCTGCCGATCCTCGCGTCCGCTCTGGCGTCGCTAATGGCCGTTTCCGCGTTTGCCGATGGAATGGGACGGGCTCTCTGGTTGGCTCTCCTCTTTCCCTCCGTGCTCTTCGCGACGGGGCTGCTCTCGATGGGCGACCTTGTTGAGTTGCGACGGCTTTTGGGGGTTTCGGCGGCCGACGAGGAGGCCTGATTTCTTCGGTTCTTCGCGCTGCTCAGATCTGCTAGAGATACCGCATTGTTTCGCTCCTCCGGCTGCGCCGAGATGCTGCTGAGGTTTCCCCTTTTCACCCATTCCCGAACGAGAGTCCCCCGTGTCCGAAAAAGTAATCGTTGTTCCCACCTACAATGAACGCGGCAATATCGAGAAGCTCCTGCCCGCGCTGCTTGCCATCGCGCCGGAGATCGATGTCGTCGTGGTCGATGACCAATCCCCTGATGGCACCGGCGATGCCGTAGAGGCGATCGCGGCTGAACTCGGTCGCATCCACTTGGTCCGCCGCGGCGCCAAGGAGGGCCTCGGGCCCGCCTACCGCGCCGGCTTCAAAAAGGCGCTCGAGCTGGGCGCCGAATATATCGTGCAGATGGATGCGGATTTTTCCCATTCCCCCGACTCCCTGCCGACACTCTTCGAGCGTGCCAAGACCAACGATCTCGTTCTCGGTTCGCGCTATTTTGAGGGCATTACGGTGGTGAACTGGCCGATCGAGCGGCTGCTGCTGAGCTACTTCGGCAACTATTATGTCCGCAAGCTCACGCGCATGCCGGTCAGCGATACTACGGGCGGCTTCAAATGCTGGCGTCGTCGCACGCTGGAGGCGATCGACCTCGATCGGGTTCGCTCCAATGGCTATTCCTTCCAGATCGAGATGAGCTACCGCGCCTGGTGCAAGGGCTTCAGCATCAGCGAGGTTCCGATCATCTTCATGGACCGCACCGTCGGCACTTCGAAAATGAGCAAACGTATCGGCCTCGAAGCTCTTTGGATCGTCTGGGAGTTGAAGTTCCGCAAGCTCTTCGGCCGGCTCTGATTGCATGCGCGTGCTGATGCTCAACGAGCGGGACCTGAGTCATCCGCTCGCGGGAGGCGTCGAGGTCCATCTTGAGGAGCTCGCGCGTCGCCTGGTCTCGCAGCACGGAATCGAAATGACGGTGCTCTGCGCGGCATTCGATGGCGCCGTTGGCGACGAGACGCGCCACGGGATTCGTTACCTCCGCTTCGGTAACCGCTTTTCGTACTACGCGCAGTTGCCCGCGCGCGCGCGCGCCGAGTGGGCGACCGGCGAATATGATATTGTCGTCGAGAATCTTTGCAAGCTGATTTTTTTCTCCCAGCTCTACTTGCCGCAGGCCCCCAAGCTGGGCCTGGTACACCATCTTTTCGGCCTCTCGGCTTTTCGTCAGGTGTCGATTCCGATCGCACTTTTCGTGGCTGCGAGCGAGGCTCTGATGCCGCTCGCGTATCGGCGCTGGCCTTTTGTCGCGGTGTCGCCGAGCACGCGTGATGATCTGATCAAGCGCCGTCTGCGCCGTGAGCAGATTCGCGTCATTCCCAACGGTCTCGACCACCAGCGCTTCGTGCCTGACGCGGCTACGCCACCGGAAGAAGACCTGGTCGTCTTCGTTGGCCGCCTCGAATATTACAAAGGTGTCGACGTGCTTCTGGACGCTTGGCCGCGGCTTGCCGCCAGCAGGCCCTCGGCTCGTTTGGTTCTGGTTGGTGCGGGCACCGCAGAAGAGGCATTGCGCGCCCAGGCCGCGGCGGGTGGCGGCCGCGAGTCGATTCGCTTTGTCGGCTTTGTTTCCGAAGAAGAGAAAATCGACTGGATGCGGCGCGCGACCGTCGTGGTGCAGCCCTCGCATAAAGAGGGGTGGGGGCTGACCGTCGTCGAGGCGAATGCGTGTGGCACGCCGGTGGTGGCGACCGATGTTCCCGGCCTGCGCGATTCCGTGCGCGACGGTGGCAACGGTTTATTGGTGCCGCGTGGCGATGCCGCTGCCTTGGCTGCGGCGCTGGGGCGTGTCCTCGGCGACCCTGATTTGCGTGGGCACCTGGCCGAGGGCGCACGGAGTTGGGCTGCGCGCTTTCACTGGGAGGCGGTCGCCGATGCCTTCGCTCAGGTTCTCCATGCGGCGGCCGCGAACGAGCCCTTGCCGAAGGTCCCCGATTTCCTCGCCGAACACGCCGAGGAGACGGCAGCATGAGGGACGTCGCGCCGCGCGCCTGGCCCCAGACGGCGCTGCTCTTCACCCTCGTGGCGGCGCTCTACGCCTCGTTTGTCGGCTACGGGTTCAATCTCGACGACGAAGGGACGGTGCTCTACCAGATCCTGCGGACCTTCCGCGGCGAGCGACCCTATCTCGATTTCCACACCGGCTATACGCCGGCGGTTTTCTATCTGAACGCGGCGATTTTCGACATCTTCGGTGTCTCCGTGATGCCGATCCGAATCTCGTTGGTTGCGGTGAATGCGGCGTCTGTCGTGCTGATCTTCCGCCTTGCGCTGCGCTTCGCGCCGGTGCTCGAGGCGGCGGTCGCTGCGTTGGTTTACGCCATTTACCTGCCGTTCTTCGCGGGCCAATTTGCGTCCTTCAATATTCCCTATCCGGCCTGGTACGGCGTCTGCGCGTGGCTGGCGACTGAGCTGGCCTCGTTCAAGGCAATTGAGAAGAAGTCGCGTGGCTGGCTTGCGATGGCCGGCATGCTGGCCGGCGTGGCCTTTTCTTTCAAACCCAATACGGGTCTGCTCGGCTTGGGTGCGGTGGTCCTCACCCAGCTCTTGGTAAGCGCGCCACTGGTAGGCCGCCTCGGCGCGCTGCTGGAGGGCGTCGTGCTCAGCATCGCCTTCCTGGCCGTGTTTGCGGTGCTGACTTTCGATATCTGGACCGAGCAATTTTTCCTCCTCGGACTTCCTTTGCTTGTCGTATGTGGCGGTGGCCTGCTGGCGCGGCGGCGCGCACGCGCCGAGTTGCCGGGCGCGGCTTTTCGTCCGGTGCATGCGGGCTTCGCCGATGTCGGCGCGATTCTCGCTGGCTTCAGCCTCGTCTCGGCTCTCTGGCTGGCCTATTTTCTACCGCGTCTCGGCGTGGCTCGTTTCGCCGAGGAAATTCTTCTGCTCGGTGCGGGCGTCGAGCGAATCTATCTCATCTACTACCCGGATATCTCCGCTTGGAGCGGGGCGCTGATCGCAGGAATCCTCGGTCTCGGGGCGGTCATCTTTCTTGCGGGTGCCGGAGTATTGCGCGGGCGTCGGCTGAGCCTGCTGGTGGGTGCGGTCGCGGTGGCTGCATTGGCCGCGCTGGGCCTCTTCGGTCTGGCGCCGGAGGGCTTGCTTCTCTCGATTGCGATGCAGCTGGAGAACCTGGCGTTTTTCCTGATTCCCGCTGTGCTCGCTACGGGCGTCGTGTTTTGGCTCAGGCAGGCGGGTGCGCCCTTTGCGCTGCTCGGCGACGGTTTGCCCCTGCGACTCGCTCGTATGACCGCCGCCTTGGTCTTCGGCTTGTTGCTCTTCCTGCAACTCTATCCACGTATTGATTTCATGCATGTCGTGATCAGCATGCCGTCGGCTTTGGTGGTCGCCGCCGCCGCGCTATGGCGCTTCGAGATCTGGGTGGGGCGGGCGCTTTCCTCGGTCGCGCATGACCCCGCCGTCCTTGCCCGGAACATTCGCGTGCTGGTGCTCTTGCCGGTAGCCGTCGGCCTGCTCGCGCGTGCGGCGCCTTTTGTCGATGCGCGCATCGCCTTTGATCCGTGGCCGCAATGGCGCACGACGACTTCGTTTACACATGCCGCACTTCCGGTCGTGCTCGAAGAAGACCGCGACCATGATCTGCGCGAGCTTCGCGAGGTGGCGACGATCGTCTCGGAACTCACCGAGCCGGGCGAGCCCATCTTTGCCTTTCCGGCGCTTGCGATCGTGCCCTTCGTGACCGACCGCATCACGCCGGTCGCCCATGATTATTTCTTTCCCGGCCGTCCCTCGCATGCCGACGAAGCCGAGATGGTCGCGCAGATCGAAGCCGCGGCACCGCCTCTGGTGGTTACGCTCAACGACCGACTCGGCTACTTCTCGGCTTCGCCTGCTTATTATTTTATTTTGCGCGATTATGTTCAGGAGCATTACGAATTGGTGCGGCAGGTCGGGCGCTTCGATATTCTTGCGCGTCGCTCGCGGCGTGCTGCTGAGCCGGATTGGGCCATTCCCGCCTTTGGCGACCCCGAATCTTTGCAGTTCACTGCCGGCGATTATCGCGACGTTCGGCAAAAGATGCAGGAGATCGGTGGCTCCGGTCGGGCTGAGGATTTTCGCGGATGGGGCGGGCGGCTGGCCGATGTCGACCGCGGTATTCGTGGCCTTCTGATCGATGCCGCACTCGAGGTGGCCGGCCGCGATGCGCGCGGGCTTGCCGCGGTCGAGGCGGAGTTGGCCCAGGGCCGTCGGCAGCAGCTGCTCTTTGTTCGCGCTCTGGGTGAATACGCCGGGCCCCAGGCGCTGCCTTGGCTGCAGCGCATCTTCCTCGACTCCGGCGGCCGTTTGCGCTGGGAGGCGGCACGTTCGATCAACTTCGTCATGGCCCGCCAACTCGCGGGCCGCTTCGATATGGCCGGCGACCGCGGTGGTGCCCTATGGGGCCTTTCCGAAGAGCTCGACAACGAAGAAATGGTCGCGATGATTGACGATTTCGTCGAGCGCCAACGCATCGGCCCCTTCGCGGCGATTACCATGGCGCATGCCGGGCGTGAGGATCTGGCCGATCAATTCGAGTATTTTTCAGATGAAGATGAGACCACCTGGTGGCGGATGATCGCGGCCTTCTCGCTTCTGGAGATGGGTCATACCGAGCATCTGGAGACACTCTTCGATTCCTTGACGATGGGCACCCTGGCGGCACAATATCTGCCTTCGCTTCTGCTCGACGCGGATCTGGTTCCGTCGGCGCAGGTGGCGGCGGGAGTCGTCCGCGAGTTGCACGAAGGCACGGAAGAAGAGAGAGAAACAGCAGCTTGGATGGCCGCCTGGTTGCCCCAGGCGGTGGTAGGCCGCGCGTTGGAGAGCGCCTTGCAGGATCCCGACCCGCGCGTGCGGCATGCCGCAGCGTGGGCGCGGGCGAAAAGAGCAACGATTCAGGCTGTGGAGGGCATAAGTCGCCCCGCAAAAGGAGATAATTCGTGAGCGAAGCCAAAGACAAGGCGGCAGCCGCCGCAGCAGCCGGTGGATTCTCGGCCCCCGAGGGCTATACCGGCGAGCGGCTTGCCGCCGACGACGTTCGGTTTGCACCGGATATGGCACGGCATCTCGCCGCCTATCATCTGGTCGGCCCGATGGTGGCCGGCAAAGAGGTTCTGGAGGCGGGTTGTGGCGAGGGCTACGGTGCCTCGATGATGGCTGAACATGCCGCGCGTGTGGTTGGCATCGACTACAACGGCGTCGCGCTAGGCATCGCTCGCGCGAAGTATTCTCGACCGAATGTCGAGTTTCGCGAGGTCAACCTGCTGGAACTGGCCGAGACCGATCCGGGCACCTTTGATGCGGTGACGAATTTCCAGGTGCTCGAGCATCTCGACGATCCGGCGCCTTTTCTCCGGGCGGCCGCGGCCTGCCTCAAGCCAGGTGGTTGTCTGATTCTGACCACGCCCAATCGGCCCGCCAGCGTGTCGGAGAATCCCTACCACGTACACGAATATGTGGCCGACGAATTGCGCGATACGCTGGCTCCCTTCTTCGACAAGGTCGAGGTCAAGGGCGTCATCGGCAACGAGGCGGTCTATGCCTTTGAGCGGGCCCGCGGTGCACAGGCGCAGAAGCTCTTGCGCCTCGACCCTCTCGGCTTGCGCAACCTTTTGCCCGACGTCGTTGTCAAGTTTCTTTTTTCGCGGCTCGCCTTGCTGGTGCGCTCGCGCGTTGCAGCACAAAGCGCCGAATTGGTCGATCTGAGCATGTCCGATTTCGAGATCGGCGAGTCCGAGCCGCCGCAATGGATCGATCTGCTCGCGATCGCCTGGCGCAAAGCGGATGACGGCGGTCCGGCAGATTGAGTCTGCGGGGCCAGGCAGGGAGATCAACCGAATGATGAATGCGACCGAGGCCAGGATGACGCTGAGTGTGATCATCCCCGTTTACAATGAGCGGGCGACGATCCTGGAGCTTCTGCGTCGTGTGGCGCACCATGGCGACGTCGATGAGATGATTATCATCGACGACCGTTCGAGCGACGGGACGACAGATGTGCTGCGCGAGCAGGCGGCCGAGGGTTGGCCGGCTTTGCACAAGGACTCGCCGCGCGCGTTGCCGCGCGTCGTCTTCCTGCAGCATGAGGTTAACCAGGGGAAGGGCGCGGCTTTGCGTACCGGCTTTGCCGCCGCGACCAGCGATATCTTCCTGACCCAGGACGCGGACCTCGAATACGACCCGAATGATTATGCGACAATGCTCGTGCCGCTGCGCGACGGGCGGGCAGACGCGGTCTATGGCTCGCGTTTTGCCGGCTATCCGCGGCGCGTCCATATGTTCTGGCATACGGTCGGGAACCGCATGCTCACATTGCTCTCGAATATGCTCTGCAACCTGAACCTCACGGATATGGAAACGGGCTATAAGGCCATCCGTCGTGAGTTGGTTCAGGCAATGGTATTGCGCTCGAACCGTTTCGGCATCGAGCCCGAGATCACGGCGAAGCTGGCGCGTTTGCAGGCGCGGATCTACGAGGTGCCGATCTCTTATAGTGGGCGCTCCTACGCCGAGGGTAAAAAGATCGGCTGGAAAGATGCTGTTGCGGCCGTCTATACGATGCTGCGTTGCGCCCTGATCGATGACCGCGAGGCCAATGATCCGCTGCATGCAACCTTGCGCCGCATGGCCGTACTCGACCGCTATAATGCTTTTCTCTTTGAGCTGATCGCGCCCTTCGTGGGCCAGCGCGTACTTGAGGTCGGTTCCGGTACGGGCACGATCACGCAATTCTTGCGCGATCGGGACCGCGTCCTGGCGACCGAATATGACGAGCAATACCTGCACCTGCTCGAGCGCCGGTTCGAGAACAATATCAATATTCGCACGGCGGCCTTCGACCTCACCCAAGAGGTGCCGGCGGCGGTCGCGGCCGAGCGCTACGATACGATCATCTGCCTGAATGTTCTCGAGCATATCGAGAAGGATCGCGAGGCCCTCGTGCGCCTGCACGATGTGCTGGAAGAGGGCGGCCGGCTGGTGCTTCTGGTGCCGGCCCATCAGGTGCTCTACGGGGCAATGGACAAGGCCATCGGGCATTTTCGACGCTACGAAGGGCCCGGGCTGCGCAGCCTGCTTGAAGAAGTCGGCTTCACCCTGGAGCAAGAGAAACGGGTGAACGCGCTCTCCATGCCCGGCTGGTACCTGAATGGGAAAATCCTCAAGCGCAAAACGGTCCCCGGTGTGCAGGCGCGGGTGGCAAATCGCTTGGTGCCGCTCTTTCGCTTGGAACAGAAGCTGAGCTTGCCCTTCGGCCTTTCGGTGATCGCGATTGCCAAACGCACCCGCGTGGTCGAGCCCGTAGCAGCGCCCGTGCCCGAAGGACTCGACGAGACGGCCGCCTCGCGATAAACACCCCCTGTGGTGGGTGCAGGGAAGGGCGATGGCGCCGCGATGGTTTCGGCGTGGCTAAAACCCACAGTCGCCAGCGTGGCTACGCGATGAGCCGGCTCTTTCTCGCTCTTCTCGCCGGTTTCGCCACGGCCTCCTGGGTGGGCATCACTCTGGTCGAGCTTCACGCCTGGTCCGCCACCCCCATGGTGCTGGCCTTCGTCGCTGCGTTCGCCGCGGTGCTTACGGCATTATCGCGTGCTGGCGCATCTCTTGGCGCGCCAGTCGCCACGCCCTGGGCGCCCTTGTTCGCCTTGCTGGCCGTGCTGACTCTGGTGCCGCCGATCGATACGACCTTACTCTCGCAGGACGCGAGTCTGCACCGCGCCAGTGGTCGCCTGCTCGCCCGCACGGGCTCGCTCGGGCTCGCCGATTCCCGTCTGGAGGGGCAGGGTGTGGCAGCCCGTACGGGGCTCTACGCGATCGGTAGCCTATCTCCGCAGCGAGTCTCCTGGTCGCGCTTGCCGGGCGGGATCGTCGTTCCCGATGTGGGAGAAACGGTTGCCTACCCGAGTTTCTCCCATCTCCTGGCCGTCTGGATTGCGCTGACGGAGACGCTGGCTGGCCCGGAGGCCATTTCCTGGCTGGGACCTGCTGCCGCATTCTTTTCTTTTTGGGCCGTCGCTCTTCTGGCCGGCGAGGCCGGCGGCGCGCTCGCGGCGGGGCTAGCTGTCGCCTTGCTCGCGAGTTGGCTGCCGCAGCATTTCTTCGCTCGCTTTCTGATGCCCGAGATCATCACCCAGGCGCTGGTCTGGGGCGGCGTCTTCGCTATCCGCACCGCCTTGCGCGACTCGCGGCAAGCCACGATTGCTGCTCTGGTCGGCGGGTTGGCTCTGGGTGCCTCGGCCTTTGCCCGTCTCGAACAGGTCTTTGTTTTTGTGCCGGCGTTGCTGGCGGCACGCGCTCTTTTGCCGATACGGCATCGGATTCTGCCCGGCGCGACCTGGGTAGTTTTCATCCCGATGGTCGGCCAGGCGCTCTATCATCTGGTCGCTATACCGACGGATTACGGCAACCGTATTTTATTCACTTTGATCAAGGTGCATTCGCAGATCGCCTACGGCGTGATCTGGGTTTGTCGCGGCGACGGCTATTGCGCGGGGCCGATTTTGAAATATGGCTTGCCAATTTTCATTGTACTGGCCTCGGTGGGGCTGGGCGTGATGGTCGTGATGGCGGAGCGTCGTATGCGGGGCCGTGGCATCCGCCGGGCTTGCGGGTTGGTCGCCGCCCTCTGGCTCGGGTTGCTGGCCTTTGCCACTTCTTATACCGGCTTCCCGGTGATGGACGCGCTTGGTTATTATCTGCCGGGTGTCGTTTGGGCACCGGTGCTGGCCGGCGCTTTTGCCTTTTTGGGGGCCGGCGGTCTCGAATTGGCGATCCTCTTCCAGGCGCTCGATCAGATCATCTCAGGCCGGGTTTCGCCCGAGCAAATCTGGGCATCGCGGCGTCTGGTTCCGGTTGTGCTGCCCATGCTGGCGCTCATGGCAACGGCCGCATTGGTCTCGAGGCGCCGCATGGTCGTCTGGCTTGCGCGCGGCGCCATTGCGTTGGCGCTTTTGTTGGCAATCCCCGGATTGCGCCTGACCACGGGTGCGCCGCTTCAGGCCGGCGGTCAGGCGATTGCGGCACGAATCGCCGCGGCGGTCCCCGCCGGCTCTCTTCTGGTGATCGACCAGCGGCTCGATTGGAGCCATCTGGCCGCCGCCATCTGGCTCGGCGAGGGCGCTCCGCAGACTTATGTCCTGCGTGAGTCGGGCGTAGCGGGGCACGCAGCGGCGGTTCGTGCGATGTTGGAGGAAGAGGGTTCCTTCCATATTCTGATCGGGGAGTTCGGTGCTTCGCCGGACGATCGAATCCCGTCGTCGGTCGCCGGTTTCGCGCTCGAGAGGGTCGCCACTTTCCCCATCGACCAGCTGATGCTGGAGGCGTCCTTCGGCCGTGCCCCCGAGCGCCTTGCCGAGCGCAGCGCCCGGCTTGTACTCTATCGTGTCGACTGAGTCGCGTTGGTTTTTCGGCCGCGCCCCTTGGAGGTGCGGCCGAAAAACCAGGCGGCTGGAATGCGCTGCTGCGGCCGGGCCTTAAGCCGCCTGCTGCGTCTCTGTGGGTTGCTCGCTGGGGGCGGGCTTGCGGCGGGTCGCGCCGCTGATTGCCTTGCCGGCCATGCGCAGGGTGACCTTGATGCCCTCAACCCCAAGGTAGGGGAAGGTGATGGGGATCAGGACCAGGTAGAGCAGGGCGGCGAGACGCTTCATGCGGCGTTCGATGATCCAGCGGATAGCAGGCTTCAGGAACTTCGGCGCACGCGCGTAGACCGGCGTGATCTTGGCCAGCGTCTCGGCCAGTTCCTTATGCGGGTGAATCAGCACCGACTCGTGGTGATAGCCGGAGATGCCTTGGCGGACGTTCTCTTCGCCCTCCGCATCGAGGTAGCCCATCTCGACACAGGCATCATACATTTTGGTTTTCGGAAAAGGGTAGAAGACATAGGCGGAGGATTGCGAGGGCTGAATTTCGTCAATCATCGAGAGTGTCTTGAACATCTGCTCGGGCGTCTCGCCCGGGTTGCCGTAGATGCAGGAGGCTTGCAGTCCGATACCCGCGTCGAGGACATTCTTGGCCGCGTTTTTGATGAGTTCGTCGGTCATCGGCCGCTCCATCAGATGGCGGCGGATGTCGGGGTCACCGGAGTCGACCCCCATGAAGATAGTGTGGCAATTTGCCGCCTTCATGGCCTGAACGAGCTTCGGGCGAAGCGTTGTCGGGTAGCCGAAGCAATACCAGGGGAGGTTGATTTCCTCGCGGTAGGCCTGGCAGAACTCTTCAACCCATTTCGGGTTGGTGGTGAAATTATCGTCGTGGATGGAGACGTACTTGACGTCGTATTTCTCCATATTCTGCTTGAGTTCGGCGATCACATTCGGGATGGAACGCTTGCGCAGGAAATCTCCCGCGTCTTTGAAGATCTCGCACTGATAATGAATGTTGCAGAATGTGCATTTGAAAGGGCAGCCGCGGCCGGTGAAGACCTCGAGGTTGTCCTTGAAGCAGCCGTATTCGTGCCAGAGTTGTTTTTCCGGGAAGGGGAATTTGTCGAGGTCGTTCTCGAGCGGCCCCATCGCGTTTTTGTGGATGAGCCCGTTTTGCTTGACCCAGAGCGTCGGGACGTCGGTGTAGTCCTCGCCGCGTTGCATGCGGTCGGCGAGTTCGAGCATGGCGATCTCGCCTTCGCCGAGGCAGACCATGTCGATATTGGGGTCGTTCTCGAGCAGCCAACCGGGGAGCGCCTGGGCGTGGTGCCCGCCCATCAAAATGGGCACATCGGGCATGGTCTCCTTGAGCTTGGCCGCCATCACTTTCGCGAAGGGGTAGAGGTTGGTGAGACAGCCCATCGCGATCAGGTCGGGCTTGAAGCCCTTGGCGCGGTCGAGCAGTTCCTGGTGGCGGTTCATCCAGGCCAGGTGCGGGAATTTGATGAAGAGGTTGTCGTCGAGGCCGGGATCGAAAATCAGGTCGACGTCGTGGCCGCCGGCTTTGAGCATCGACATGCAATAGCCGACGCCCATATTTTCGATGCCGCGATAATAGAAAAGAACACGCATGGTCCCGATAGGATCCGGGACTGAGGCGTCCCTGTCAATACGCCAAGGAATTCAAGAACGATGTTTTGCCGCGTCTTCAGGTCCAAAAGCCAAGGCGCATGCGCCATGGCGTGATCATGGAGCGCAGGATTTCGGCCTTGGAGATCTTGGAGGCGCCGGCGCGGCGCTGTGTGAAGACGATGGGCACCTCGCGGCAGCGCATCCCGGCCTGATGGATGCGGTATTTCAGCTCGACCAGGAAGGACCACCCATCCGTTTGAATCCGGTCCAGATCGATTGCCTCCAGCGCCCGGCGCGTGATGCATTGGAAGCCGGCGGTGGAGTCCTGGAAGGGCAGTCCGGTGATGGTGCGCACGTAAGCATTGGCGAATTTGCTCAAAATGAGCCGCGAGAGTTCCCAATTCACCACGCTGATCCCGTTGAGATAGCGCGAGCCGATGACCAGGTCGGCCTCCTCGGCGGCTGCGACCAATCCGGGCAGGTATTTTGGCTCATGCGACCAATCGCCGTCCATCGAGATGACGGCGTCGTAGCCCTCTTTGAGGGCAAGTTGGAAGGCCTCGCGGTAGGCCGAGCCGAGGCCCAGCTTGCCGGCGCGGTGCAGGACATGGAAGCGCGGCTCACGTGCGGCGATCTGGTCGGCCAGATCGCCTGTGCCATCGGGCGAATTATCGTCGACGACCAGGTATTCCAGCTCGCCCGGCAGCGCTAGCACGGCCTCGGCGAGCGCTGCGAGATTCTCGCGCTCGTTGTAGGTGGGGGTGACGACAAGGGTTCGCATGGCAGCAGTCGCTTTTTTGCATATCGGGGCTTCGAGAGCCACCGACAATCAGGCGTTCTTTCGTGCGCGGGCGACCCAATAGGACCAGCGCTCGCGGCCCAGCAGGCGCCCGACCAACGATTCGATGCCAGCCAGCAGGCGCAGCATGGCACGCGAGCGGCCCAGCGAGGGAAGACCGAACTCGGGATGCAGGACGACCCGGTCGAGCGGGAAGGGCGCAGCAGCCTCGAAATTCAACTCGCGCAGAGCGAGGCCGTCCAGAAGGCTGCGCAACCAGGGCTTGCGCGAGCGCACGGCGCCACGTTCGGCTTCGACCAGGGCCATCTGCAGGCGGATCAGCGGATTGCGCGCATTGGGCTCGATCAAAATGAATTGGCCGCCGGGCCGCAGCACGCGCACCGCTTCTTCGAGTGTGCGCCGCGGGTCGGTCAGGTGGTGCAAGACGTCGCGGATCAGCACGGTGGCGAAGCTGCCGTCGCGAAAGGGCAGCGCCCCGGCGTCGGCTGCCAGGCAAGCGATTCCTTCGACATGCGCGGCGGCAAAATGCAGCTTCGGCACAAAGGCATCGAGTCCGACGTGGAGGCCGGGCCGTGCGGCATCGCCGGCGAGGTGGAAGAGGTTGCTGCCTTCACCGGCGCCGATTTCGAGTAGGGGTGCCTTGGTTCCTGCAAGCATCTCCTTGAGGAAGGCCCGCTCGCGCTCGGCAAACCCCGCCCCGCGCGTCTGCCACGCGAAATGCGTGACGTCAGCAGCCGCGAAATGCGTACGCTGCTCGGCAAGGAATTCGGTACGGCTCTTGCGGTTCATGAGAGAAAGGCCATGCGACGGAGAATCTGCCAGCAGTTCTCGAGTCCGATCCAGGGCGGCAGAAAGAATGGCATCCAGGCCAGCGCGACGAAAACGAAGGTCATGATCTGCGCGGCGCGCAGCCGCAGGCTGGCGGGAAGGCTCCGGCGCAGCCGTAGATGGAAGGGTTCGAATATAGGTGCATCATTCCAATAGCGCGCCATCGCAATGGCCGAACCGTTGAGCAGGCCCCAGAGCAGGAACCCCAGCCATGCCTCGGGCGGGTAGCCGGTGATGCCGATTGCCTTGAGCGCGCCCCAGACATGCCAGAGACCGCTCGCCGCGAAAGTCACCAAGACGTTGCGGGTGGCGTTGCTGCGGTTCCCGCCCAGCGGGATGTAGATATAATTGCGTAGCCAGACCCCGAAGGAAATATGCCAACGACGCCAGAACTCGGCGACCGAACGGGCTTGCCAGGGGCGGTCGAAATTTTCCATCACGTTCCAGCCGAGTACGCGCGCCAGCGCTACTGAGACATCGGTCCAGCCCGAGAAGGTGATGTAGAACATGAAATAGAGCTCGAAGGGCCAGAGCCATAGGCGCGGGTGGCTCAGGGCCGAGCCGCTGGTGGCGAAAATCGTCGCGTTGTCGACGCCCAGATAGAGTGTGGCGAAAAGCACCTTGGCAACGCCGAGGCCGAAGCGCCGCGAGTTGCGGCCGAGCAGAAGCAGCCAGGCGCGGAACTCCGGCCAGTCGCGCACGGCAGGGCCGTCGCGGCGTGCCTCGGCCATTTGTTCGGTTGTCTCGATCGGGCCATTGACGAAGGTGGGGAAGAAGAGTGTCGCCAGCAGGAATTCCCGCAAGCTGCGCCCGGCCACGCCACGCGCGCGCCGGTCGACGATATAGGCGGCGCAGCGCAGCAGCCAGACATTGCTGGCAAAAGCCCAAAATTCACGCATCTGGCTGGTATTGCCCGTGAGGATGGCCTCGGGCAGGAGCCAGGGATAGGCGCCCAGGGCGAGGATCAGCAGCCACGCCAGCACGGTGCCGACCCGGCCGGGGACGCGCTCCACTACGGCCCAGAGGGCGACCGAGAAGCCCACCGCCCAGAAGGTCATCGTGACAGAGCCGAAGAGCGCCAGGGCAGCGACCGAGAGCGCGACGATCCCCCATTCGCGGGCCCGCGCGCCGAGCGGCGCCATGGCGATGCCGAGGCCCGCCAGGACGGCGCCATAAAGAGCAAAATGCGCAAAAAGGCTGTGGCGCGCTTCCCAGCTGCCGAGGAGCAGGTCCTCGGCTTGCCAGCCGAGCCAGGCCATGAGGCCGGCCTCGCTCATAGGCGGTACCCTCGCACCACGGAATCCGGCCATAGGCCACCCTGGGCAATCAGGTCCCAGAGCGAATGGCTGGCGAGAAAATGGCCGTCACGGCCCCAGCGGCCGAGTTCGTCGATGCAGAGTTCCAGGGGTTTGGCGGCGGCTTCGCGGATGCTGCGGAAAGAGCTGCCGACATCCGCACACGGGGCGATGGATGTAAGCTCCGCACAAAGATCGGCCGGGTAGGGTTGCTCCGGGCAGGGCGGCGCGACCAGAATCGCGAAGCCGGCACCCGAGGCGCGGGCGGCGGCGGCCAGTCGGCGGATACCCACTCGGGTCTTCTGCCAGGCGGCGTCTGTCTCGGCGTCGGGCAAAGGGCCCGAGCGTTCCATCAGCCGCACGGCGCTCGCGCCGCTGCTGGCGTCGCTTGTGCCGCCGAGACTGCCGCGCGCGAGTAGCCCGGATGCTGGCGGCAGAGTGTCTTCGATCGCCAAGGTCGAATGCGCCAGTGGCGCGCGGGCCGGGTCGAGGACGAGCACGACGATATCGGGTTGGTAGGGCAGGCCGCGCTTTTCAAGAAAAAGCAATTGACGAGCGGTGTCGTAGCCGGGGATCTGCCCGTTGATGACGGAAAGGCGCGCGCCGCGGCGTTGGTCGGCCAGGTGTGCAAGACGCACGGAGAGACGGTCGCCGCGTGCGACGCCGACCCCGTCGGCGAGAGCGCCGCCGAGCAGCAGGACGCGGACTTCTCCGGGACGCTTGGCCAGCGGCCATTCCTGGTCGGCAAGGCCGGCCTGGTTGATCGTGACGGGTGCACTCCAGGCGGTGCCCGCGCAGGGGTCGAGCGTCAGTGTGCGGCCCGGCGCGAAGGTCCAACCCAATTCAGCGTCGGCGGCGAGCAGGGCTATGCCTCCATCGGCGCAGAGGCGCGGGCCTTCGATGCGCAGGCTGAGGTCGAGAATGGAAATGGCGAGGAGGAGGCCGATTGCGGCCGCGAGATAGCGCGGCAGGCGAGCGGTCGGGCCGTGAATACGGCCTCGCTCGGGACTTTCGTCGCGGCTCATTGGATATACCCTAGCGCGCGCAGGCGCTCGCGCAGGGCGGGGCTGTGGATCTCGGGCAGGGCGGAGGGCTTGTCGCCCGGGAAATTCCAGAGGCAGAGACGCACGCCACCCTGGGGCGGTGGGCATGCGGGGGCGGCCTGGGTCTTGAGGCTGGCCGCATTGAGGTCGAAACTATTCTGGTCGGGATGCTCGGCCTGCGCGCCGAGGAGGATTTCCAAGGGCAGCGGATTGCCTTCGGCGCCGCGGGCCTCGATCGTCACCAGGTCGCGTCGGCCCAGGTTGGTCGGGTCTTTGAGTCGGTCGAAACGAAAGCCGAAGCCGGCGGCCGGCCCGGTGGCGGTGAGGCGGCGGCCATCGCTCGACGCCACAGCCTGTCCCGTGCTGCCACGCCGGTCGAGCGTGAGGAAAGTGCCCGAGCGTGGGTGCGCCTGGATTTCGAGGGTGACCGGGGCCTTGCCCGCGGAGCGGATATCCGCCTGAAAGCCGCGCTCGCGCAGAATGCGGCGCGCCTCACGCAGCTCCTGTAGAAGCTGCAACTCTTCCTCGCTTTGCGGCGCCGCCCCCTGCCTTTCGCCGGGGTCGCGGCCCAGGGCGAAGCTCAATGGAGCTTCTTGGTCGAGGCTCTCGATGATCTTGCGTTCGCCGCGGCGAATCGCAAAGCGCGTGGGGAATTGCGCCTGCGTGGCTGTGGCAATCAGGTCGGCCGGCGCGGCGTTCAGTCTGCGGCCGAGTTTCTCGCCGGTAAAGCTCGGCGGTGCTGGCAGATTCATCCAATCGAGAATGGAAGGCGCGATATCAATCCCGCGGGCCAGGCGCCCCACCCGCATGCTGCTCTGGTTCTTGCCGGGCAGACGGACAATCAGGGGAATATGCAGCAATTCGTCGTAGAGGCTCTGGCCGTGGAAGAAGCTGCCGTGGTCCCAGAACTCTTCACCATGGTCGGCCGTGATGACGACGAGAGTCTCGTCGAGACGGCCGCTTGCACGCAACTCGTCGAGCACGCGGCCGAGTTGCTCATCGATATAGCGGATGCCCGCGTCGTAGAGGGCGAGGATTTTCTTTTGATCTGATTTATTATATTTACCGCTGGCCGCACCTTTTTCGTCACGGAACTCGGAGCCGATCGGGCCCTGGTAGGTCGGGTCGGCAAAGAGTTCGACCCATTTCGCGGGTGGACGATAGGGCGTATGGGCGTCCAGATAATGGAGGTAGAGGGCGAAGCGCTCGCCGCTATTCTCGTCGAGCCAGGCCAGTGCGTGCTCGGTGATTTTTCGGGCATTGAATTCCCCCGAGACGAGGCGGTCGAAAGTTCCCGGCGGATCGGCATGCGTGCCCTGGCTCAACCATAATGGGATCCAGGCATTGTTCACGAAAGCCGCGCTGGCGATCCCGGCCTCGCTGATGGGGGCAGTGAGCAGCGGTTCTTCCCGGCTCGGGAAAAGCTGCGAAGTGAAGATCTGCGGCACCGAGGGCAATGTCATCGGTGCATTGGCAAATGCGTTTTCAAAGAGCAGGCCTTCGCTGGCGAGTTTGTCGAGCGCCGGTGTGGTCGGGCTTGCGTAGCCATACGAACCGACGTGGTCGGCGCGCAAGCAATCGATCGTCACGAAGAGGAGATTGGGGGCTGCGGGACCGCTCTGCCTGGCCTTGATGCGCGGTGTGCTCCAATAGACCAGAGTGATTTTGGATTTGTCCTCGGCCTTGCTCGAGGTCTCGAAACGGATAGTGCCCGTATGGCCGGCCAAAGCGGCAAGGTCGATGCTCTCCTCAAACCAGCGGCGGTCGGCGGGGCGCTCTTTGAGGTCGAATGCGCGGCGGTAGAGTTCGTGCTCTCCGGCCTCGTCTGTGAAGACCACGCGTACGGTGACCGGACGGGCGAGATCCGGCGATTCGACCATGAAGGCATTGGCCGATGCGGTGACTCCGAAACGCAAGGTCGCGGCGGCCGGGATCGTGAGCGGGTAGCTCACGGCGGCGGGAATATTCATGCGGATTCCCGCACGAGTCTGCCCGTGCGCCCCGCGGAGTACGGCATCGACGCCTTCGGGGCGCGCGTTGTCGCGTGCCACGAGAACAACCAGATCGAAGGCTGGTGCGGCCGCGTGGGCAGGCGCCGCGGCCAGCAGGAGCGTGGTGAAAAAAGCGCCAAGAACGCGGAGCATTGGGCCTTCCCTACCACCGTGACGGCGGTCTCGAAACGCAACCTGGCCGGGAGTTCGCGAGCGCAGACTCATTTTTCCAATACCAGGAGTTGCGAGATCCCGACCAGAGGTACGCGGTAGGGTAGCCGGTTCATGAGCCGAGCCAGTGGCAATGGCGTCACGTTGGGAAAGAGCAGGCCACAGCGTTCGTGGCGCTCGGCACGTCGGCCGGTGGCCGTCTGCAGCAGCCGACGCATATGGCCGGGCGAGAAACGCAGCGAGCGTCGCTCTTCGGGGCGTGTGAGCCCGAGCACGATATGGCCGGGGTGGATCCTGTTCGGCTCGAAGAGAATGATGCGGCGTCGCGCGACCCGCCACATATCGCGGATCGCGGCTACCGGGTCGTCGAGGTGGTGCAGTAGTTCCCAGCAGGTGACGATATCGAAGCTGGCATCCGCAAAGGGCAGGGTATCGGCCGAGCAGCGGGCACGGTCGGTGAGCGGATTGGCGCGCAGCATGCCGCCGGCGAAATCACTGGCGACGACGTGAAGAGACTCGGGGTAATAGCGGCTGGAGAAGCCGCTGCCGGCGCCTACATCGAGCAGGGAATCGGCATCCTGCAAGGCCCCGTGCTCGGCCAGATAGCGGACTCGTTGACGCGCGAAAATCTCGACGACAGGATGGTCGGTCGCTCGGTAGAGCCCGCCGCCCTCCCAGAATTCGTCTTCCTGCGCCATCAATCGTTGTTGGCAGAGGGTGGGGAAGGTTTGTCGCCGATATCGTGCAGCCGTTGGCGCAGCAGCGCGACTTCCTGGGCCAGGAGCTTGAGCTGCAAGCTCATACCCGAGAGGCGCACGGCATAGTTCAGCGAGAGAACGACGAGGAAGATCAGGCCGAAGAAGAAGATCGTGGAGCTCGGCGTCCAGGCGCCTACAAGGCGCGTCAGGCTGCGCAGGATATCGAAGGAGCCGATGACGACCATCATGCCGAGCGAGACGGCCACCCAGATCGGCGTATATTCCTCGCGCAATCGGCCGCGTTGGACCAGCGTGAGGACCGAGATGAGGAGGGCCAGGCAGAGCAGGAGCCCGAGGATCCGTGTTGAGGTCTCTTCGGGCTGCGACAGTGCGAGTTGACGCAGGGCTTCGATGTCGAGGGCCGGTGCTTCGGTCTTCGTTGCGTTCATGCGGTCTTGCCCTCTTTCGGTCGGACGCGCCAGTTGCGGAAGGTCGAGAGCAGCATCTTGTAGGGATAATAAAGAGTCGTGAGGCCGGCATGCATGGGGCGGCGGCCATCGGGGCTTGGCGCCATCTTCACCGGGACCTCGAGGGTGCGGAAGCCGTTGCGGTGCAAGAGGAGCAGTACGTCAATGTCCGGAAAGTCGAAAGGAAAGAAATCGGAACAACAAAATTCGAAGACGGGCCGTGAGAGGGCCTGAAGGCCCGAGGTCGGGTCCTGAATATCCGGGCCACCGAAGAAAACCAGAACACGTTGGAAGAAGAGGCGCCCGGCCGAGCGCGCCGACCCCATCTCGTAGCCGGAGGCTTCCTTGAAGCGCGACCCGATCACGAGGTCGGCCTCGCCGGCTCGCAGAGGCGCTAGCAGGGCAGGGATGAAGGCGGGGTCGTGCTGGCCGTCGGCGTCCATCTGGACAATATGATCGTAGCCAGAGGTGGCAGCGTATTTGTAGCCGGTTTGCAGGGCGGCGCCGTAGCCGAGGTTGAAGGGATGCGAGATGACGGCCGCTCCGGCCTCGGCCGCCAAGGCCGCAGTCGCGTCGCGCGAGCCGTCGTTGATCACCAGGACATTGCTCAGGCCGCAGTCCAGTACCCGGCGCACCACCGCGGCAATCGACCGTTGCTCGTTGAACGCCGGAATGATGATGAGAGGGACGCTCACGGGCGACCCTTGGTAGGCTGGGGGAATGGATGCATGGAAGGGAATACGGCTTCTTTCGCTGCCTTGGGATGCAGCGGCCGGGCCGAGTGGCACCGGGTTCTTGTCGCATGCCAGGGTGGTTCTGTGCAACGCCCGAACTACCCCGGCCGGTAGAGAGGGGACTGCTCGGCTCGATACGGCTGGCGTTCTGAGAATTCAGATCGCGATGGCGTGACAGCAGGGGCTCTGGTGGGTACGGCTTCTGCTGTCGATGGCCGCGTTTCTTCTCACTACGACTGCTGGCCTGATTGCGCTGGCAGGGGGCTTGCTGGCCTTGCGGCTGGAGGCCTGGCGGGCGTGGATCGTTGCTTTTTGTGCCGGTGCGCTGATCAGCGCGGCGCTGCTTTTGTTGCTGCCCGATGCCATCGAGCTCATTCAGAGGGCCGGCGACGACCATAGTGACAAGCTTGCCTATTTTGCGGTGATCGCAGGCTTCTTCTCCTTCTTCTTGCTTGAGAATGCCGAGCCAGGGGCGAGTGGCCCGGCCTCACACCACGCGCACGCACACCAGACAGGAATCTGGGGCGCTGCTGGCATCGCCTTGCACGGCTTTATTGACGGGGTTGCGATCGGCCAGGCTTTTCTGCTGAGCGAGAGTTTCGGCTGGGGGATCGCCTCGGCGATCCTGGTTCATAAACTGGCCGATGGCGTGAGCGTCGCCGGGGTGATGCGCGGAACGCAGCATAGCCTGAACGCGGCGCGCGTGATGGTCGTGCTCACGGCAGTGGCACCGCTGGCGGGTCTGCTTTTGCAGAGCTTTGTCGTCGTGCCGCCGCTTTGGCTCGGTACGGCGTTGGCTTGGTTTGCCGGAATCTTTCTCTATCTGGGCACGACCAGTCTTTTGCCGGCGGCCTACGCGGCGACGGACTCGCGCACGCTGCCGCTGGCGGCGTTGGTGGGCGTGTTGCTGGTTTCCGGCGTCGCGCTCACGCTGCATTGAGCCGCCGCGCGCCGCGGCTCTAGAGGCCCGGCCGAAAAGCAGGCCTGCATCCGAGCGCCGCTTGCGGCCGCTGGTCTGCGCCACGCTCTCTCCCAATGGCTACGGCCATTGCTCGGTCGCCTTCCTTGCCAGCAGCCGCAATCGACGCTCTCTGTGCAAAGCCCTACTTCTCGGCCGGACCTCTAGGAGCCGCCGCCGAGAGCGGGGATGATGTGGATCTCGCTGCCCGGCTGCAAGGGCGCTTGCAGGCCGTCGTCGGTCATTTCATCATCGACGGCGATCACCAATTCCGGGCGTAGCTCGCCGTCCTCGGTCGTGAGTGCGCGCCATAGGCCGGGGAATTGCCTGTCGGCTGCATGGAGTGCTTCCCGCACGGTAGCCCCCGGGACATCGACCTGGGCTGCGCCGGCTATGCGGCGGCGCAGCGCAGCAGGAATGTAGAGGGTCGGCATGGGCCTTGGGGCGCGGCCTCAGCCCTTGCTCTCTTCGAGCGTCGCAAAGACACGCGGCGGCGAGAGGGGCAGGGTAGTAAAGCGCATGCCGGTCGCGGCAGCCAAGGCATTCGCGATGGCTGCCGGCGGCGGCACGATCGAGGCTTCGCCGACCCCGCGTATGCCGAGCGGATGGGCGGGGTTCGGAACCTCGAGGATCACGCTTTCAATCATCGGTAGGTCGAGTGCGGTCGGGATGCGGTAGTCGAGGAAGCTCGCATTCGCGAGCCGACCTTTCTCGTCATACACATATTCTTCGCCGAGCGCCCAGCCGATCCCCTGCGCACTGCCGCCCTGCATCTGTCCCTCGACGTAGGCCGGGTGGATCGCGCGGCCGGCATCCTGAAAGACCGTGGCGCGCAGAATTTCGACCTTGCCGGTCTCGGGGTCGAGTTCGATATCGCAGAGAAACCCTGCGAAGGAAGGGCCGTTGGCGCGATTGGCATTGACGGTCGCGCGACCAACGATAGGGCCGCCCGTGTGGCCGGCCTTGCGGCTGATAGCGGCGAGCGTGAGCTTCTCGCCGTCTTCGCGCACGGCGCTGCCCTCTTGGAAGCGAATCTCGCTCTCCGGCGTCTCCCACATCTTCGCGGCGCGCTCGCGTAGTTGGCGCTTGATGTCCTGGGCCGCCTCGTAGACGGCAAGGCCGGTAGCCATTGTGACGCGGCTGCCGCCGGTGACATCGGTGTGGCCGATCGAGTCCGTATCGGCCACCGAGGGGCGCACCTGGTGGGCCTCGAGGCCGAGCTCTTCGGCGGCAATCATGGCACATGAGGTGCGGCTGCCGCCGATATCGGGCGAGCCGGTGACCAGGGTGGCCGTGCCGTCGCCGTTGAGGCTGAGGATGGCGCTGGATTGGAGCCCGGCGTTGCCCCAACCGCCGCTGGCGAAGCCGCGGCCGCGCAGCCGTTTTGCCTCAGCTGTGCCCAGCGGGCTGGCGTAATGCTCATGGTCACGGACGGATTCGAGCAGCTCGACATAGCCGATGCGCTTCATTCGTGGCCCCCAGGGGGCGGCTGTCCCTTCTTTGGCGGCGTTGCGTAGCCGCATCTCGACTGGGTCGAGGCCGAGTTTGCCCGCCAACTCATCGATCAGAGTTTCGGAGGCAAACGCCGCGTTGGTACCGCCGGGTGCGCGGTAGGCGGCTGTGCGTGGGCGGTTCACGACGATATCGCGTCCGACGATGCGGAAGTTCGCAAGCGCATAGGGCGCAAAGAGTACCACCGCGCCCATCAGTACCGGCGAGCCCGGAAAGGCCCCGGCCTCGTAATCGAGCCGGGCATCGACGGCGACAATCCGGCCTTCGGCATCGGCGCCCATGCGCAGGCGGATCACCGAGCCGGAGGTGGGCCCCGTAGCGCGCAGGACTTCGTTGCGGGACATCACCATTTTCACCGGCAGCCCGGTGCGTCGCGCCAGCAGGATCGCCAGTGGTTCCAGGTAAATAGTTGTTTTGCCACCGAAGCCGCCACCGATTTCGGTGGGGATGACCTTCAGCTGCGAGAGCGGCATCCGCAGGAGTTTGGTGCAGAGTTGGCGGATATCGAACGAACCCTGTGTGCTGCACCAGAGTGTCGTCTGGCCGTCGGCGTCGACCTTGGCCAATGCATTATGCGGCTCGATATAGCCCTGGTGTACCATGGCTGTGTTGAATTCACGCTCGACAATCACGCTGGCCGCTTGGAACCCGGCGTCGAGGTCGCCGCCGGAAAACTCGATCACGCTGGCGAGGTTGGTCGGGCCGCTATCGCCCTCAATTCCCTTCGTGCGCAGCTCGCCGTGCAGGATCTCCGCGCCGGGCGCGAGCGCGGCGCCCACGGTAAGGACAGGCGGCAATTCCTCGTAGCGAACCTCGATGAGGGCCAGCGCGTCCTCGGCGATGGCCGGGCTGGACGCCGCGACCGCCGCAAGCGCGTGGCCGTCATAAAGTACCTTGTCTTTGGCCAGAATATTGTCGGATAGATGCCTGGCGTTACTGGTTCCTTCGCCCATGGCCTGGGTCCGGTCCTCGGCCGCGGGCAGGTCGCTGCCGACAAGCACAGCGTGTACGCCGGGCAGCGCCTCGGCCGCGCTGGTATCGATGCCGAGGATGCGTGCGTGCGCATGCGGGCTGCGCAATACGCGGCCATGCAGCATGCCGGGCAAGGAATAATCGGCTCCGTAGAGGGCGCGGCCTGTCACCTTGTCGATGCCGTCGTGGCGGATTGGACGCGTGCCGATGACCCGAAATTTTACTTCCTCGTCGCTCATGATGCCCGCATCTCCTCGGCCGCATCGAGGACGGCCCGAATGATTTTATCGTAGCCCGTGCAGCGGCAGAGATTGCCGGCCAGCGCGAGACGAATCTCGCCTTCGCCTGCGTCCGGCTTGCGCTCCAGCAGGGTCTTGGCCGCGACCAGAATGCCGGGTGTGCAGATGCCACATTGCAGAGCCGCGTGCTCGAGAAATTTGCGCTGCAAGGGGTGCAGGGTATCGCCATCGGCCATCCCTTCGATGGTCTCGATGGTGCGGTCTTCGGTTTCGACCGCGAGGACCAGGCAGGAGCAGGTGATGCGACCGTCGAGGACTACGCTGCAGGCACCGCAATCGCCTGTGCCGCAGCCTTCTTTGGTGCCGGTGAGCCGAAGCTCGTCGCGCAAAATATCAAGCAAGGTTTGTCGGCTCTCGCAGAGGAATTCGGTGGCGACGCCGTTGAGCGTCGTCGTGATATGATTTTTCTTCGCCATTATTCTCGGTCCTATGCGGCGCGGGCGCGTGTCGCGGCGAGGCCGGCAACGCGGCGGGTAAGGGTGCCGACAAGTGAGCGGCGGTAGTCGGCCGGGGCGCGCCTATCCGAGATCGGCGAGGCGGCCTCGCGGGCGAGTTCGGCGGCCCCCTGCAGAGCGGCTTCGTCGAGCATCGTGCCGACCAATGCGTCGCTCGCCGCTTGGGCGGCAATGACCCGCGGTCCGACGGCACCGAGTGCGATCCGAGCTGCCGTACAACGACCGTCGCGGTCCAGGACGATCTGTGCGGCGACTCCGACCACGGCGATATCCATCTCGGCACGCGGGATGAAGCGCTGGTAGGCATCGGCCGCGCCGGGAGGGGACGGCGGGATATGGAGAGAGACGAGCAACTCGCCGGCGACCAATATATTGCTGCCCGGCCCGGTCGTGAACTCCACCACCGGTACCGAGCGGCTTCCGGCTGGTCCGGCGATTCGGCACTTGGCGCCGAGGGCAACCAATGCGGGGACGACATCGGCGGCCGGTGACGCGTTGCAGAGGTTCCCCGCTATGGTGGCGCGGCTCTGGATCTGATCGGAGCCGATCAGCATGGCGGCCTCCCGCAGTCCGGGGAAGCGCGCGGCTACGGCCGCATCTTCGCCGAGCAGGGCACAGGGCACGGCTGCACCGATGCGCAGGCCGCCGTCCGCCTCCACGGCGAGGACACCCAATTCTTCGATTCGTTTCACATCGATCAGATGTCGAATCTCGGTCGGCCCGTTCTTCATCTGCACCAGAAGATCGGTGCCTCCGGCGAACACTCGCCCGCTCGTCCCGGCCTTGGCAAGAAGTTCCACAGCCTCATCCACCGACCGCGGCGCGGCATAATCAAATTCCTGCAAAATCCCCAAGCTCCCCGCAAAGGCCCCGACACCAAGCTCCCAGACCCTCTAGCCCGTCCGGGCGCAAGGGCAAAGACGCTGGAGAAGCGGATGCCGGAGAAGCGAGGAGGAACCTTCACGGAGGGGGAAACGAGTTGTGCGACGTGACGTTCGGGCCGCCGAGATGGTAGCCGGGGGAGGGATGGAGAATTTTGGCTCTCTATTGCTCGAAATCGAGCAGCGTCTTGAGGCGAGTGGACGGCTTGTGTTGGCGACTGTCATTCGCACGCGAGGGTCTACGCCGCGTAAGCCGGGTGCACGCATGTTGATCGATCCGGGCGGCGGGTCGTTGGGAACGATTGGTGGCGGCTGTGGCGAAGCCGAGGTTTTCTCGCGGGCACAGAAGGTGCTCGCGACAGGCGTGCCCGTGCTGGCCGAGATCCGGCTGCTGGAAGATCAGGGCTGGGAGAGCGGGTCGGTCTGTGGCGGCGTTCTGGATGTGTGGATTGAGCGCTTTTCCACCGCTGCCAGCGCCGCCTTTCTGGCGGCTGCCAAGGCTGCGAGGGAGGCGCAGGCGCCCGTCTTTGCGGTGACGGCGATGGACGGCGGGCAGCGCGGTCTCTATATACCGCCGGGAGAAATGCGACTCTCGCTGGGCTCGGCCCAGGACGCGGCCCTGCAGCGCGCCCTCACCGAGGCCCCGGAGACTCCTGCCGGTGGTGCGGCGCTTGTCGGTGCTCCTGAATCCGGGCGCTTCTGGATCGAGAGCCTCGCCTTGCCTCCCGAACTCGTGGTTGTCGGCGCGGGCCATGTTGGCGCAAGCCTCGCGCGGATGGCGACGGAGGCCGGGTTTTTGGTTCGCGTCCTCGAAGACCGCGAGAGCTTTGCCAACCCCGAGCGCTTGCCCGGTGTGGCGCGGATTCAGGTGGGCGATCCTGTGGCGAATCTGCTTGCGTTGCCGCCACATGCCGACCGTGCCTTTGTTTTCGTTACGCGTGGCCACCGGCTCGACGCCGATTGCCTGGCCGCCAGCGCCGCACAGCCGGCCGTCTACCGTGGCATGATCGGCAGCCGCCGCCGCGTCCGCCGGATTCGCGAGTATTTGAGCGAGCAGGGTGTGGCGGCGGGCGTCCTCGATGCCTTGCACGCGCCGATTGGTCTCGATATCGGCGCCGAGACGCCGGGCGAGATTGCCGTCGCTATTCTCGCCGAAATCATTCAGCTGCGCCGCGCCGGCCGCTGAGTAGAGCGCCATGCGGCGAGGTGCTCCGGTGTGTCGATATTGCGGACGACTCCCGCGTCGGTAACCACGAGTTCCTGCACACGGGCCGGGTCGCGTCGTACCACCACGCGGGCACCACCGGCGAGCTGCGGGTCCAGGAGTTCCTCCCAGACCTCACGCGCAAAATAGGTGGGGTGGCCGCGCTGGCCTCGGAACAAGGGCGCCACGATCGGGTGGGTCGCCTGGCGGGCGGCTCGGATCAATGCCGTGATTGTCGACGCTTCTATGGCGGGGTGGTCTACAGGGGCGATGATGCAGCCACGGATGGCAGCGTCGCGTTGCAACCAGGCCAGGCCGATGGCAATCGACGAGATGGGCCCCCGCAGCGGTGCGGGATTAGTCAACAAGATGAGGTCTGTGGCGTCGGCCAACGCGGCACGGGTTGCTTCGAGGTGCACGCCCGCGACAACCAGATTCGGCGCGGTGCCGGCCGCCGAAAGCGCGCGGGCCACATGCCCGACGAAGGTATCGCCGTGCGCCCGCAACGACGCCTTGGGCTGCTCCATCCGGCGCGAGGCGCCGCCGGCGAGGATCAGCCCCGCGATAGCGAAGGTTGAATTTTGCTTCACCTGGAATGTGCCAGCCGAGGGTTCAGAAGGCTTCGCACCAATCGCAGCGCGCGTAGCCGTCGTCGTCAACGCCGAAGCAGACTGTCTCGAGGAGCCCGGGGTCGACCGGCGTGGTCAGGCAGGTCCCATTATAGCACACCCCGTCGAAGTCGAGTTGGCATTCGCAGTCCTCCAGGTCGTCCTCGGAGCAGATCTCGTCCACGCAATAGGTCGGGCCGCATTCGACGATGGTGGAGTCCGGGCTGCCGAGGAGGCAATCAAAGTCCTCCGTGCAATCGCAACTGCATGCCGTGCCATCGAGTTTGCATTCGCTTGTACAGGCGAGTTGGCCACCGCATTCATCGTCCTGGCTACCGCCATAGATGCTGGCGCAGGTTTCCTCGTCCAGGTCGCCGCCATCGCATTCCTCGTCAAGGAAATAATCAACGATGCCGTCACCGCAATGAGGCCCGGACGGTGTCGGAGTTGGGGTCGGCGTAGGCGTGCTGGCGGGGCCTACCTGGGTGATGACAAAATTCTGCGTTGATTGTGTCCAGGTGATGGTCGAGGTTGTTTCGCCCTCCGGAAATCCGGTCAAGGGGAAGCTGCCGATCAGGCCGGTGAGAAAGTCCTGGTCATTTTCTTCATCGTCGTTGCCGTCGATCTCGGTGACCGTGAAGGTGGCCGAGCCGAGAACCTCGCCATCGACCCTGGCGACCGCAATATGCTGGCCCGGGCCCAGAAGGTTCATGTTCCAAAGTACACCGAAGCCGGTCTTCTTATGGCCGCAGACCGTCTGCGTGTCACCGCGCTCGGTACCGTAGGCGGCGGCAAAAGTGTGGGCGCCGCCATCGATCTCGATGGTTACGGTTTCGGCTTCGCAGGCCCAGCCCGAAATCACGATGATGCCGCTTTGGGAGGAAAGGTCCCCCGGAACCTCAAAGGCGCCCTGGGTGGCTGCGGTTTTCGCTGGATCGGTTGGGGTGGCCGTGGTGCTCGCGGTGTCGCCGCTGCCGATGCCGGCGATGACAAAACTCTGCTGGCTTTGCTGCCAGACGAGCCGGAGCCCGCCCTGGAAGTTGATATTGTACTCGGCCTCAAGGCCGGTCACGAACGCTTTGTCGGGATCAATGCGGACCACCTGGAAGGTGCTTTTCGCGCCGAATGCATGGCCGTTCGCGTAGGCCTGAGCCGTATGGCTGCCGCCGCTGAAGAGGCTGTAATTCCAAAGGAGGCCGAAGCCGGTATCGGCGTGGCCGCATTCGATGATCGTGTCGTTGCGCTCGGTCCCGTAGGAGGGCCGCAGGATCTGCTCCTTGGCCGTGTCCTCATCGACAACGATGCTCAGATTGTTGGTGCCACAATGAAAGCCGGAGAAGAGCCCGATTCCACTATAGGTGGCACCGTCGGCGGGGTTCTCCAGGCGGTTCGCTGCCGCGGGAAGAGACGACGCCGCAAGTGTGAACGCGACGAAAAAAGCCAAGCGCGCCTGCTGGGCCGGGGTGTGAAATGACGGAATCTTCATGGAAATCTGCCCTCGAGCTCAAATGCACCGATCAGAGTACTCTACGGCATGTATGCCGAGTCGTTGAAGTGGGCAAGATGCAGGTGCTGTGGCATCCGCAAAAAGACAGATAATGTCATGCCCGCGAAGACAAAATTACGGCTTCCGTGCTGCCTTGGTACCTGCATTCATGTCCCGGCGCCCGCGGAGGCGGAGCATTTCGCGGTAGTGGTAGAGGCGGCCGCGGGCGCGGTAGCGGCGTCGGATGTTGCCGGTGATGGTCCAGAGTATGTAGGTGAGGGCGGCCTTGGCGAGGTTGGGCAGGATGCTGGAGAAGAGGCCGTTTTGCTTGTAGGCGAAGCGGCTGCGGCCTTGTTTTCGGTGGTGTTCGCGGAAGAATTCTTCGGTCAGGTGGGCGTCGTCAATTTCATGGATGACGCGGGCATCGGCCATATAATCGACCGCGCCACCGAGCTTGCGTAGGCGGTCGGCGAGTTCGCGTTCGTCGCTGAGCCCGGATGCGCCGGGGCCGAGTCTCTCATCGAAGCCGCCAAGCACTCCCATGGTGTGGCGGCGCAGGGCCATATTGAAGCCGATGAGTTGGCTGGCGAGGGTGCCTTGGGGGAGTACGTGGCGCACGATTGTGCCGTGGCCTTCGATCGAGGCGCGCAGTTCGGGATCTTCTTCGACCTCGGCGGGCCAGAGGATGGCGCCTTGCGCGGCGACGGCATTCGGGCGCCTCTCGAAATGCTCCCAGACGGCACAAAGCCAAGCCGGCTCGACGGTGATATCGTCGTCGAGAAAGCAGAGCACCTCGCCGCTGGAGGTGGCAATGGCGGCGTTGACGGCACGGGATTTCCCCGGTTGGTCGACTCGCACAACCGCGCGACCGCCGCCGGAGCGTCGCCAGTCAGCAAGCAAGCGTGAGGTGCCGTCGCTCGAGCCGTTGTCGGCTACAACAATTTCCCAGGCAATCGCCGGTTCGGTCACCTGGTCGAGGCTATGCAGCAGCTTGGCGAGATGGGCGGCGCGGTTGCGCGTAGGGATGATGACCGAGAGGCGCGGGACGGTCGGGGTCATGGCGCCGCTCGTGCGGGAACCGTCATGGCCGCACCGCCCTTGCGGGCATCGCCGGCGCCCGATGCGCTTCCGTCTGAATGGGCGGTCGCCAGGGAGACGGCTGCGATGGCCTTGATCTGGCGGATTTTGTGGCCGAGGATCCGCAGCGCATCGCGGTCGGCCTCGCTGATGCCCGGCTCGACCAGAAGCAGATTGGGCATCCATTGGTGGTGTACGCGGGGCGCGGCGACGGCTGCCTCGGGCGACATATTATGGTCGAGGATATTGGTCAAAGTCTGAATCGTGGCGCTGATGATCAGCGGGCCGCCGGAGGCGCCCACCGCGACGACGGCGCGGCCGTCGCGGATCGCCAGGGTGGGCGTCATGCTGCTGGCGGGGCGTTTGCCGGGGGCTATACGGTTGGTCGGGCCGGGTGCGAGGCCGAAGAGGTTGGGCGCATCGAAGGTGAAATCGTCCATCTCGTTGTTCAGGATGATGCCGGTTCCGGGGACGCCGACCAGGCTGCCGAAAGTAGTATTGATCGTTGAGGTAAGGGCGGCGCCCGAGCCGTCTCCGGCGATGATGGAGACGTGCGCGGTGCCGCTGTCGTTGGGTGGCGGCGCGACCGGCTTGTAGGCGTCGGCCGGCAGAGTCTCGTAGCTGCGGATCCGATCGCGCAGGGCGCGGCCGCGCGGCGGCCATACCGGCATGTCCCAGCCGGGATCGCCGGCGGCCTGGGCGCGGTAGGCAAAGGAATGCTTGAGGATTTCGGCGAGGAGATGCCAGCGGCTGGGCGAAGCCGCGCCGACCGCGGCCATATCGTAGCCGCGCAGGGTATCGAGTGCCGTGATGAGGGCGATGCCGCCGCTGCTCGGCGGTGGCATGGTTGCGATCTCGGCGCTGCGGTATTTGGTGCGCAGCGGTGCACGCCAAAGCGGTTCGTAGTCGGCGAGGTCGGCCTTGGTGAGCACGCTGCCGCGTGCGCCGGCGGCCGCTACGATGGCGTCCGCAATCGGTCCGTCATAAAAAGCGGAATCTCCCTCGGTTGCGATTCTCGCGAAGGTGCGGGCGAGCGCGGGACGCTTGAGGGTTGTGCCGGCGGGCAGGGCGGCACCGTCCTTGTCGAGGAAGACTGCGGCCAAAGAAGGGTCGGCCGCAAGCGCCTCTTGGACCGCCGCGATTCGTTTGGCGAGATGCTCGGAGACCGGAAAGCCGTCGCGCGCCAAGGCGATTGCGGGTGCGAAGAGATCGGCCCAGGGAAGCCTGCCGAAGCGCGCGTGCGCGGCGGCATAGCCGCGGATTTCGCCGGGTATGCCGATGGCCAGCCCACCGCGGCGGCTGCGCGCTGGAAGGTAGGTGCCGTCTTCTTCGTAGAGGGCCTCGCGCGTCGCCGCCGGTGCGCGTTCGCGGAAGTCCAGCGCATAGGCCTCGGCCTTCGCGGCATCCCAGACGACCAGAAAACCGCCGCCGCCGATGCCGCACGAAGAGGGGTGCACGGTGCAGACGGCCAGCGCCGTTGCGATCACGGCGTCGACGGCACTGCCGCCTGCCGCGAGAATGCCGGCGCCGGCAGCCGCAGCAAGCGGACTTTCGGTGGCGACTACGCCTTCGGCCATCTTCGCGTCCGCGGGGGCCGCGAGCGCGGGGCGCGCCGCGACCAAGGAGAGTAGAACGAGCACCACAATCTTTGACGGGATTCGCAAGGTGCTTGTTTTCTACTGCCGGAGAAAGAGGAAGGCAATCCGAAGAGGCACGGAGGCGCCGTTGGGGAACGACTTTATGGCGAAGCTATGGTACCCGTCGCAGGTGCGGTCGCCTGGCGAAAAAGAATTTTACCTCGACGAGTTTCGGCAAAGGACATTGGTGCTGGCTCTGGACCGCAGCGCAGTGGCGCGGGTTGGCCCGCGGCGGCGGCTGGCTGCGGCGGTCGCGGAATTGGTGCGGAATCGCACGCGCGTCGTCCTTGTGCTGGGCGCGGAGAGCCGGACGGATGGGGCCGCCGTGCGCCGTTGGTTGGAACTCCCTGAGCGCGTGCGGGCGCGGCGTTCGCCGCTGGGCGGTCGGGCGCCGCAGAGCGATATCGTCCAATGGGCGATCGGGCAGCAGGACGATTCCCTCGGCCGGGTCTGGCAGGTCCTGCGCGGCCGCGACCTCTGCCTGGTGGTGACACGGGGAGCCTCGCTTCCGGTGGCCGGCCGGATTGCGAGCCGCCTGCGGGCGCTCAAGCTCGTGCTTGTGGACGCCCAGGGCGGCCTGCGCGAGGCCGGCGACGGGGCTTCGCTTTCGTATCTCGACGGTCCGCGCCTCGAAATGCTCCTGGCGGCTGGCACGGCCGAGTTGCATGGCCTGGGTCAGCACCGCGACGGCCTGGCCGCAATTGCAGAAATGTTGGATGCGGGCGTCGGCAGTGTAAATCTCTGTCGGGCGGAAGATCTGGCACGCGAGCTGTTTACCTACGAGGGCGCCGGAACCTTCTTCTCGCGTGACGATCATCTTCATATCGGACGTTTGTCGATCGACGACTTCGCCGAGGTGGAACGCCTACTCGCACGCGGACAGGCAGAGGGGCTCCTCAAGCCGCGTGGCGCGGCCGAGGTCGGCGAATTGCTATTTGATGGATATGGTGCCTGGATCGGGGCGCACCATCTTGGCGGCGTGGGTTCGTTGCGCCGCGCGGCCTACCGCGACGTCGGCGCAGCCGAGATCGCCGGACTCTACGCAATCACGCGATTCAAGGGCGAGGGGATCGGCATGAAGCTGGTGCGGCGGATGCTGCACGACGCGGGCGAAGATGGCATTGCGTTCGTCTTTTCGGTGACCACGGCCGAGCGGGCCGCCGCCTTCTTCCTGCGCGAAAAATTCGTCGAAGTAGCGAGCGAGTCGCTGCCGCCGGCGAAATGGCAGGGCTACGATGCCACGCGTCGCGCCCGTGTCCGCGCCTTTCGCTACGACCTCTAGAGGCCCTGCTTTTCGGCCGGACCTTGAGCGTGGTCGGGTGGGAGCGTCTCAGCCGAGGCGGAGCAGCGTGCGTAGCTTCATTGCCAACGTGAGGTCGCCGTTTACGCGCAGGCGCCCGGTCATGAAGGCGAGCTGATGGCCGAGCTTGCCGGTGGCAAGGTCGACGTAATCGCTTGCCGTCATGCGCAGGGTCATGCTTGGCGAGGAGTGCTCTCCTTCGACGACTTCGCATTGCCCGTCGTGGATCAGGGCGTGGTAATGCTCGCTGCTTTGCGCATTCGAGAGGTCGAATTGAATCACGGCATTCATGCCGGCCGCGACCTTCGGATCGAAGCGCTCCGGTAGGCCGTTCATGATTTCCCGCACATTGGTCATGGTGCCGCTCTATTCATGAACCACATAGGGTTTGTCAACTAGCACGATATGGTCTTCCTGACATTGCCGCCCGCGCGAGGGAATCTAGGATCTTCCTTTGATGGCTTGGAATGATGGACAATGCGAACCCTATGCGCGCCTGGTCGGTTGCGGAGAGGAAGATTTCCCGCCCTCTCTCCTCCAGATTCACGACCCGCCCGAGGCAATTTGGGTTCGCGGCTGCCTGAACCGGCTGCGCGAGCTGCTCTGTCTGCCGGCCATCGGCATCGTCGGTGGGCGGGATTGTACCGCCCAGGGCGAGGCGACCGCACGCCGGCTTGGCTACGAGATCGCGAGCGCAGGCTTTGTGGTGGTGAGCGGACTGGCCAGGGGAATTGACGCCGCCGCGCATCGCGGCGCGCTCGAAGCCAAGGGTCGCACGGTAGCCGTGATCGGCTGCGGCCCCGATATCGTCTATCCGCAGGCCAATGCACGGCTGCGTCGCGCCATCCTGAAGCAGGGCCTCCTGCTCGGCGAGCAGAAGCCCGGTACGCCTCCGCTGAAGCAGAATTTCCCGGCCCGCAACCGGTTGATCAGCGGCCTCTCGGCCGGCGTCGTGGTGGTCGAGGCACGCAAGCGAAGCGGTTCGCTGATTACCGCGCGCCTGGCGCTGGAGCAGGGCCGCGAGGTTTTTGCCGTGCCGTCGGCGCCGCTACTGCCGCGCGCCGCAGGCACCAATGGTTTGCTCAAAGCCGGCGCCGGATTGGTGGAGAATCTCGACGATATTCTCCAGGCTCTGCCCTGGCTCTCGCAGGTGCTCGACAAACGCGCCGCGCCGGAAGATGACGGTCCCCTGACGCAGGGCGTCGCACTCCTTGGCTGGATTCGCGAGGGTGCGGAGACAGTCGATGATCTGGCGCGCCTGAGCGGTCGCCGAGTCGACGAAATCCAGCGGCTATTGCTGGACTTGGAACTCGGCGGGCGGGTGCACCGCGGCGCCGATGGGCGGATTTTCGTGGCCTGAACGGGCCCACTTCCGGCTCTTTTGGCCACGGCCGCTGCGGGATGCGGTTGGATGGAGTCCTTCGCATAGCTCGCAGGTGCGGCAGCCGTTAAGCTCGCCTGTGTGGATGCACGCGTAAAGGTGATTGGTGGTGGTCTGGCAGGATGCGAGGCGGCTTGGCAGCTCGCGCGCCGCGGCGTTGCGGTCGATCTGCATGAGATGCGGCCCGAGCGCGGCACCGAGGCGCACCAGACCGACAAGCTCGCCGAGTTGGTCTGCTCGAATAGTTTTCGTAGCGCCGAGCATACGGCCGCCGTCGGTCTCCTGAAAGATGAGATGCGCCAGCTCGGTTCGCTGATCTTGCAGATTGCCGACGAGCATCGGGTGCCGGCGGGCGGGTCGTTGGCGGTGGATCGCGAGGGCTTTTCGGCCGGAGTGACCGCAGCCATCGAGAGCTGTAGCGAGATCCGGCTGGTGCGCGGCGAGGTAGAAGCGCTGCCGCAGGGCCTCACGATTCTTGCCTCGGGACCGCTTACCTCGCAATCAATGGCCGATTCGCTGGCGACTCTTTTCGGCGAGCAGCAGCTCTATTTCTACGACGCGATCGCGCCGATCATCGTGGCCGACTCGATCGATTTCTCCAAGGCGTGGAAGGCATCGCGCTATGACAAAGGCGGCGACGATTACGTCAATTGCCCGCTGAACGAAGCCGAGTACGAGACGTTGATCGACGATGTGCTCGCGGCGGACAAGATCGAGGCGCGCGACTTCGAACGTTGCGTGCATTTTGAAGGCTGCCTGCCGATCGAGGAGATGGCGCGCCGCGGCCGCAAGACGCTTTCCTTCGGGCCGCTCAAGCCGGTCGGTTTGCGCGATCCCAAAACCGGCCAGCGGGCGCATGCCGTGGTGCAATTGCGCCAGGACGATCGCAACGCGCAGCTTTTCAATATGGTCGGCTTTCAGACCAAGATGACCTATGGCGAGCAGCGGCGCGTCTTCCGCAAGATCCCCGGCCTCGAGAACGCCGAGTTCGTGCGGCTCGGGAGTCTCCACCGAAATACGTTCATCGACTCGCCGCGGATTCTGCTTCCGACATTGCAGACTCGCGTGCGTGACGATCTCTTTCTTGCCGGCCAGTTGATCGGCGTCGAGGGCTACCTGGAATCGACCTCGATGGGGTGGCTTGCCGGAGTGAATGCGGCGCGGCATTTGCGCGGCGCGCAAGCGCTGGTGCCACCGGAGACGACCTGTCTCGGTTCGTTGGTCGCTTATGTGACGGCGGAGGGGCGCAAGGAATTCCAGCCCGTCAATGCGAATTATGGTCTTTTCCCGCCGCTTCCGGGACGCACCCGGAAGGGACGCGAGCGGCGCCTCAAGCAGGCCGAGCGAGCATTGCTGGAAATCGAGAGCTTTTGCCGCGAGGCCACGGCCGACGTTCCGGCGGCAGCGGCGTAGCGAGCCGGGTCTTCCTCGCGATGGCGGAAATATCCGGATCGGCCGGCCTGGTCGGCATCGCGACCCATTTTGCCGCCGATCCGGAGCTTGCCGTCGCGCGAGCGGCCGATCTGGACGGTGGCATTCCGAGAGTCGCGGCGCTCACGCGCGATGCGCAGATCGCTCTTTTTGCGGTCCTCGGCGGCAGCGCGCATCTCAGCCGCGTTCTGATCGGCAACCCGGATTGGGCACAATGGCTCGCACGGAATATGGCTGGTCGCGAGCCCATGCCGCAGCTCGATGCAGAGAAATTGCTCGCCGCGCCGGAGCAGAGTGCGGCATTGCTGCGGCGTTGGCGGCAGCGCTCGATGCTGCGCATCGGCAGTCGCGATTTATGGGGCATGGCCTCGGTGCGCGAGACCCTGGTCGCTCTGAGCGAGATGGCCGAGTGCGCCATCACGCTGGCGACTCGGCTTGCCCGAGCCGAGGTTGAGCGTGAGCATGGCTTGATTTTCGATGCCCAGGGTCGGCCGGCGCGTTTTGTCGTTCTCGGGCTGGGGAAGCTCGGCGCACGCGAGTTGAATTATAGCTCGGATGTCGACTTGGTCTTCGTGCATGACGGCGGCGATCAGGAAAGCCGCGGTGGCCCGAAGGGCGGGCTGGAGGCGCGTGTCTTCTTTACCCGGATGGCCGAGCGCATCACCCGGCTCCTCTCCGAGGTCCAGGATGAAGGCTTCGTCTTCCGGGTTGATCTGCGGCTTCGGCCCGACGGCCGCAACGGGGCCCTGACCACCTCGCGCGAGGCGACCCTCCAATATTATGCGACGTACGGCCAGACCTGGGAGCGCGCGGCCTTCTTCAAGGCGCGCCCGGTCGGCGGCGACCTTGACCTGGGTGACGAATTGCTCACCGAGCTTGCGAGCTTCATCTACCGCCGCACTCTCGACTATTCGATGATTGCCGACCTCGAAAGCATGAAGGCCGAAGTGGAGCGCGAGGCGCGTGGGCGCGGTGATGTTACCCGCAACGTGAAGCTAGGCCCGGGTGGTATCCGCGAGGTTGAGTTCTTCGCGCAATCCTTCTCGATGGTGCATGGTGGCCTGGACCCACGCCTGCGCGAGCCGGGCTGCCTCGACCTCCTCGGTGTCTTGGCCGAGGTCGGGCATCTGCCGGCGGCCGAAGCCGCCGCGCTGGCCGCCGCCTACCGCTGGCTGCGACGGGTGGAGCACGCCGTGCAGTTGCAGGATGACCGCCAGGTGCATTCCCTTCCGGCATCAAGCGAAGAGCGCCGCGTGGTGGCGCGCCGGTTGGCCTGCCACCTCACGGGGCGGGGGCCGATCTGGCGCCGCATGCCGGTGGGCGGCGCCCTTGGCACCTTCGATACGCTGCATGCGCATCATACCGCGACGGTGCGCCACGCCTTCGCCGACCTCTTCCGCGACCGCCGCGCCGAGGCGCTCTCGATTGCCGATGAACGCGCCCGCGATCTGATCGCCTCGCTCGACGGCGACGACGCCACGACACGGGCCGCTACCCTGGGCTTCGCCGAGCCAGACGCTGCTGTCGCCGCCCTGCGCCTGTTGCGCGATGGGGGCGAGGTCCCCGCGCGCTCGGTGGGTGCCGAGCGCGCGTTGCGCGAACTCTCGCCGGCTCTGCTCGAGGCCGTGCTCGCCACTTCGGCTCCTGACCGGGCCCTTGGTCTGCTGGCCGAATTCCTCCGCCGCGTCGGTGCGCGGCGCTCGTTTCTTTCTTTGCTGGCGGAGAATCGGGCAACCCTGCGGCTGCTGATTCGCCTCTTCGCGACCAGCGAGTTTCTTTCGCGGCGCCTGCTCGCGCAGCCCGAACTTCTCGATGTTCTGGTTCGCTCGGACCTCGCCAAGGCGAGAAAGACGCGCGAAGATCTGCGTCGCGAACTGGCCGGCCGGCTGGCCGCCGCGCAAGGCGACGAGGCTTCCCTGGACGCGCTGCGCCGCTTCCATAACGACGAGAGCCTGCGCATCGGTATCAATGATATCGAAGGATCGCTGCATTGGGCGGAAGTCTCCGAGCAACTCTCGGACCTCGCGGAGACCTCGATTATCGGGGCCTACGATCTGGCGCGTGGCTGGCGGGAGAGCCGCCACGGCGTGCCCGCGGGGGCCGGTCTGGTGGTTGTGGCGATGGGCCGACTCGGCAGCCGTGAACTCAACTACCATTCCGACCTCGACCTGGTGTTCGTGCACGGTGCCGATCCCGGTGCCGCGCCGGGCGAGGGCTTGCGCGGCCTCTCGGAGCAGGAATTCTTTGCGCGCCTGGCCCAGACCCTGATGGGCAACCTGCAACTGCGGACCCGCGAAGGCTATGCCTACCGGATCGATACGCGGCTGCGCCCCTCGGGCAATTCAGGGGCGCTGGTCTCCTCGCTGGCTGGCTTTCGGCGCTACCATCGGGAGTCCTCGGCGATCTGGGAGCGTCAGGCGCTGATTCGTGCCCGCGTGGTCTGTGGCTCGCCGGATCTCGCGCTTGCGGTGAGCGAGGTGATCGCGGAATTTGTCTACGGTCGTGGTCTGGACGAGCGTGAGCTTGTCGAAATCGTCATGATGCGGGCTCGTATGGAGCGTGAAACGGCTAATGAAGATGCGCTGCATCTGAACCTCCGAACGGGCCGTGGCGGGCTGGTTGATATCGAGTTTCTGGCCCAGGTTCTGGCCCTGCAATATGGTCATGCCGATGTCCGCTTGCGCCAGCGTGCCACCCGGCCGCTGCTCGATGCTGCGGCTGAGGCTGGTGTGCTGGGAAGCGAGGAGCACGCGATCCTGATCGCCGGCCATTCTTTCCTGCGCGGATTGGAGAACCGCCTGCGTATCGAAGGTGAGCAGCCCGTTTTGCGGGTGGGGCGCCGGCCGGCCGAGTTGGCGAGCGTGGCGCGCCGCATGGGCATCGAGGCCGAAGGCGCGCGGGCGGGCAAACTTCTGTTAGAGACTTGGGACCGCCATCGCGATGCTGTGCGGCGGGTCTATGAGCAACGGCTCGGGCATCTTGCTCCGAAGTCGGAGCAGAAATCGTAAGCACGTTTTTGCGGTCGGGGCGCTACCCAAGAGCCCCGATGCAGAGGGAGAAAGTTCGTGGAAAAGGGCACTTGGATCTGGATGGATGGCGATTTCGTTCCCTGGGACGAGGCGCGGGTCCACGTACTCACCCACACCCTCCACTACGGCCTGGGCGTCTTTGAGGGAATCCGTTGCTACAAGCAGGAAGACGGCAGTACCGCGATCTTCCGCCTCGAGGAGCATAACCGTCGTCTCTTCGACTCGGCGCATATCCTCGGTCTGAAGATTCCGTTCGAGCAGCGCGAAATCTTCGCTGCCTGCATCGAGACGGTGACGCGCAACAAGCTTGCCGAGGGCTACCTTCGCCCGCTGGTCTTCAACGGCGACGGCGAGATGGGCCTCGGTGTCATCAACCAGGTGCGCCTGTCGATCTCGTGCTGGCCCTGGGGCGCCTACCTCGGCCCCGAGGCGGCCAAGCAGGGCATTCGGGTGAAGACCTCATCGTTTGCACGCATTCACAGCAATACCCTCATGTCGAAATCCAAGGCCGTCGGTGTCTACGTGAACTCGATTCTTGCCGCCCACGAGGCTCATGCCGGGGGATATGACGAAGCGCTGCTTCTCGACACCGAGGGCTTTGCGGCTGAAGGGCCCGGAGAGAACCTCTTCCTGGTGCGCGACGGCATCGTGCGCACTCCGGCGAGTCATTCGATCCTGCCCGGCATCACGCGCGACACGGTCATCCGTCTGCTGCGCGAGGAGGGCTACGAGGTCCAGCAAGATCGGATCACGCGCGACGAGATCTATGTCGCCGACGAGGCCTTTTATTGCGGCACGGCCGCCGAGATCGCGACGATTCGCGAACTTGATGATCGACAAATCGGTCCCGGAGCACGCGGGCCTGTCACCGAGTTGGTGCAGAGTCGCTACGAGGCCGCCGTGCGCGGCGGCGCCGGGTCGCGCTCGGAGTGGTTGACGCCGGTCCCTCGGGAGGGATGATCTTGCGCGCCTTCGATTTGCTGAGTTCCTTCAGCGCCACCCTGATCACGGGCGCCGGTGGCCGCAAGGTCTGCACGCTGGGCTCACGCCCGGCCGAGCGTCTCGTGCTCTACGAATTCGAGTCCTGCCCTTTTTGCCGCAAGGTACGTGAAGTGCTCTCGGACCTCGACCTCGAGGTCGAGGTCCGACCGTGCCCCAAGGGCGGCGGGCGCTTTCGCCCCGAGGCCGTGCGCCGCGGCGGCCGCATGCAATTTCCGTTTCTCCTCGACCCGAATACCGGCGTCGAGATCTACGAGTCCGAAGAAATCATCCAATACCTCGTGCGCCAATACGGCGACGGACGCTTCGAGCCCTGGCTGCGCGCCAGCCTGCTCTTCACCCTGCTGGGCTCGTTGGCCTCGCTGCAACGCCTGGGCGCCGGTACCTCCGTGCGACCGAGCCGCAGCCCGGAGACGCCGCTCGAGCTCTGGAGCTTCGAGGCCTCCCCTTTCTGCCGTCTGGTCCGCGAGACGCTGACCGAGCTGGAGCTGCCCTATATTCTGCATAATGTCGCCGCCGGCAGCCCCAGCCGCGAGGCCTTTGTCGCACGCTCAGGAAAGATGCAGGTGCCCTGGCTCTTCGACCCCAATACCGGCCAAAAGCTCTTCGAGTCGGCAGATATCGTGGAGTATCTGGAGCGGACCTACGCGCACGGGTGAAGAGGGGGCGTGCCTGCGCTCGGGGGCTTGCTAGAGTGGCCCCGATGGCAGGCGATGATGACACCATGGTTTCGTTGCCGCGCGACCATATGCTGCTTGTCGCGACGGGGGAAGACCGGACGCGCTTTCTGCACGGGATGCTCTCCAACGCGGTCGAAGGCCTCGCGCCGGGCCACGGCGCGCCAGCTCTGCTGCTGAGCGAGCAGGGGCGGATCACGGCGTCGCTCGCGTTGATGGTCGATGCCGAAGAGATCCTGCTCGACCTGAGCACGGCGGCCGCCGAGCGCTTATTGGCGGTGCTCGAGCGCTTCATCGTCGCCGACGATATCGAATTCCTGCAGCGCCCGGTCTTTCTCCTCAGGCTCGAGGGCAAGGACGCAGCCGCTACGCTCGCCAAGGTGGTCGAGGCGATGCCGGCGCTTGCGCCGGGCGCGCACCAGCAGGTGCAGCTGGCCGATGTGTCGGTGCGGTTGGCGCGCGGCGATGGTCTCGTCAAGGATGTATATAAAATCTTCTGCGACGACGCTCTCAGCGCCGATTTGCTGGTCGCGGCTCTGGTTGCCGCCGGTGCACGCGTGCTGAGCGAGGAGTCCGCCGAGGCGCGGCGCATCGGCACCGGGGTCGCGCGCGAGGGGGTCGATTTTGACACCGCCACGCTGGCTCCCGAGGTGCCTTCTCTGGCCGCGGCGATCTCGTTTCGCAAGGGCTGCTATCTTGGCCAGGAAGTGGTCGAGCGAGTCGCGGCGCGCGGCAAGGTACGCTGGCTGGTGACGCGCGTCACGCTGTCGGGGGCGGCTCCTGTCGGGGCGCGTTTGCTTGTGGCAGGCAAGGAAGTCGGCGCATTGAGTAGCGTGGCCGCGCCGGCGCAAGACGGCACGATCGCCGCCATGGCTCGCGTGCGGCGGGAAAACGTAGAAGAAGAGAGTAGCGTGGAGGTCGTCTGGGACGGCGGTTCCGTGCGTGGTGCTGTCGTGGCGATGGCCGCGGCTGCGCCTGAGGAGTGAATGGGTCATGAGCAATACTTTGGGCAAGCGATACGTTTGCGGAAATTGTGGCGCCGAGGCGCTGTGCAACAAGCCGGGTGAGGGAGCAGTCAACTGTTGCGACCAAGAGATGGGATTGAAGGAAGCCAAGCCGCTTCCCTCGTCCGACTGAATTCCGGCAAGCCTCTGCGCCTTGTCGGTCGGCCTTTGGTGGCTGCCGGCGACGCGATCGCGGCGCTGCCGCCGCACCTCCTTGAGGTGGAGGCGGGGGTGATCCGTGTCGCTTCCCCGTGCGGAGTCGCGCCCGCTGGCGCGCACGGCGGGCCGGAGACTTTTTTACTGCCGGCCTTGAGCGACGCCCACCTGCACCTCGTGGCGGCGGCCACCGAGCGCTGTCATGGTAGCCTTACCGGCGCCCCACCGGCCGATTTGCCGGCGTTGGCTGGGCAGATCGGCGCTGCCGCTGCTTTGACCGAGGCGGGCTGGCTTCGCCTGCGCGGTTTCGAGGAGACCGGGCTGGCCGAGGCGCGGATGCCGACGCGCGCCGAGTTGGATCGCTGGGCGGGCGCGCGACCGCTGCGTATCCGCCACGCGAGCCGGCACGCGTCCTTGCTGAACTCCAAGGCGCTTGAAGAGTTGGGCGCGCACGGCGTCGATACGAGTGGTGTCCAGGATGCCTTATTGGTCGGCCAGGAGGCCGCCGTCGCAAAGGCGATGCCTCGCCTATCGGAGACGGAATTGCTGACCGGCTTGCGCTCGCTGGGCGCGGAGCTGCTCCGGTTGGGCGTGCTCTCGCTCGATGAGATGACGGCCACCAACGATGCCGAGCGCATCGAGTTGTTGGAGGCGGCCGGCTTGCCGCAACAGATCCATGTCTGGCTCGGTGCCGATGCCGACCCGGCGGCGGCACGGCGGGCGGCTCGCCGCATTCGGATCGCCGGCGTCAAGTTGCTGCCGCGTACGGCTGACGATGTGCTGGCGCCCGGTTTTGCCGAGGCGGTGGCGCGGGCGCGCCGCGCCGGCTTCCCGCTGGCGATTCACGCGGTCGAGGCCGATGCGTTGGCGGCGATCCTCGAGGTTCTGCAAAGCGCGCCGTCGCGCGCTTTGGGCGGGCCGCGCGGGCTCGACCGGATCGAACATGCTTCGCTTTGCCCACCCGAGCTCGTCACGCGTCTCGCGGCGGCCGGTCTCGCTGTGGTCACGCAGCCGGCCTTTCTCGTGGCGCGTGGTGCGCGCTACCGCCGCGAGGTCGAAGAAGTGCTGCATCCCTGGCTCTACCCGGTGGCGTCCTGGTTGCACGCGGGGATTCCGGTCGCCTTCAGCAGTGTCGCGCCGGTAGCGGCGCCCGGTGCGGCGGCCGCGTTTGCCGGGGCCTGTGGGCGCGGCGGTGGTGCCGGGTTGGGTGCGGCGATCGGTGCGGAGGAGGCCATCTCCCCCGGCCTGGCCTTCGCGGCGCAATATGCGAGCGCGGCTCTGATTCGCGGCGACGCGCCGGCCCAGGAGTGGTGGCAGGCGGGCGCGCCGGCGCGTTTCAGTGTTCTGGGCACCGATCCACGGCCCTCGGCATTTTCCGAGCTTGACCTGCGCGCTGTGGTTCTCGATTGGGAGGAGGCCTATGCCGCCGGTGCATGAGACGATCCGGCTGACCCGCGATGAGGCGATCATCACGCTCACCTTGCACCGTCCCGAGGTGCTCAACGCCTACGACCGTCGCATGCGTGACGAGATTTTCGCAGCCCTGCAATTTGTCACGGAGGAGCCTGATGTGAAGGTCTTGCTGGTGCGCGGCGCCGGGCGGGCCTTTGGCAGCGGCGGCGATTTGCGCGAGTTCGGTACCGCGCCGTCGCCGCTCGGAGCGCGCGATATCCGTCAGCAGCGTGACGTCTGGCGCCTCTGGTCCGAGCTGCCGTGTGTGTCGATCGCCGCGGTGCATGGTGTCGCCGCCGGTGGTGGGCTGGAGATGGCGCTGCTCTGTGATTTGATGATTGTCGCGCGCGACGCCCGTCTGTTGCTGCCCGAGACCGGGCTCGCCATGATTCCCGGAGTCGGCGGCACCCAAACTCTGCCGCGGGCCGTGGGCGAGGGCCGGGCGGCCGAGATGCTGCTGATGGGGCGCGAGGTCTCCGGTGCCGAGGCCGCGCGGATCGGCCTGGCCGGCAAGGCCGTGGCGCCTGCGCAACTCGGTCGCGAGGCCGCGCGCCTCGCGCGCCAGGTCGCCGCGGTGCCGCAGCCGGTGCTGCGCGCCGCACGCGCCGCCTTGCGCCGCGGCGCCGATCTTCCGCTCGGCGAGGCCTTGCGACTTGAGCAGCGACTGTCCCGCCAGCTACGAGGTGTCGAGCGATGAACACCTCCAATTTCCTCACGATGCCGGCCCTGATGTTTCCCGACCAGGAGATCCTCGTCGATGGGGGCGAACGCTTCAGCTACGGCGCGCTGGCGCGCCGCGCGCGCAGCCTGGGCGCGGCGCTGCGGGCCCGCGGTGCCGGACTCGATCGGCCGGTGGCCGTGCTGGCGACCAATTCGCATCGCTATATCGCCGCCTATTACGGCGCGGCGGCGGCCGGGGCGACCTTTGTACCGCTGAACTACCGCGCCAAGCCACATGAGCTCGAGCATATGATCCGCAAGGCCGCGCCGGCCGTGCTTTTCTTTGAGGACCGCTACCGTGAGATCCTCGGCCAGCTCGGCGACGCGCTGCCGAAAAATATCATGCTGGTGCCGCTTGGCGATCCACGTCCGGGCGAGACCGACTTCGACGCCTTGCTTGCCGAGGGCGATCCTGAGGCCGAGGAGGCCGAGGTCGAGGAGAGCGATACCTCGATTCTCATGTACACCAGCGGCACCACCTCGTTGCCCAAGGGCGTCATGTTGACGCATGGTGATTTCACCGCCTATGTCGTCGGCACGGTCGAGATGGCCGATGGCGAGCCGCGCGGAACCTCGCTGCTCTGCGTGCCGCTTTATCATATTGCCGGTGCGACCGGCATCATGAGCTCGATCTGGGCTGGCCGGCGGCTGGTGCTATTGCCCCAATTCGATGCCGGCGCATGGCTGGCGGCGGTCGAGCGCGAGAAGGTCACGCACGCCTTTATCGTGCCGACCATGATGAAAAAGTTGCTCGACCACGAGCTATTCCACGCTACGGACCTCTCCAGCCTGGAGAACCTCTCCTATGGTGGCGCGCCGATGCCCTTTCCGGTGATTCGGCGAGCGATCGAGGCCTTCCCGGCAGGTTGTGGTTTTGTGAACGCCTTCGGCCAGACCGAGACGACATCGACGCTGACCATCCTCGGCCCCGAAGACCATCGCCTCAGTGGCGATGCCGCAGCCGACGAGGATACCCTTCGCCGTCTGCGCTCGATCGGCCGGCCTTTGCCGGATGTCGAGATCCGCATCGCGGACGAAGCCGGCAAGGCTTTGCGCGACGGCGAGACGGGCGAAATTCTGGTGCGTACGCCGCGCATCATGAAGGGTTATGCCGGTGGTGAATCCGGCGGCGCGCATCGCGACGACGATGGCTACCTGCATACCCGCGACCTCGGCTATGTTGATGCCGACGGCTATGTTTTTCTGGTCGGACGCAAAGACGATATGATCATCCGTGGTGGCGAGAATATCGCGCCGGCCGAGGTCGAGGCCTGCCTACAGGCGCATCCCGCTATCGACGAAATCGCCATTTTCGGCCTGCCCAGCGAGGAATGGGGCCAGATCGTGGGCGCGGCGGTGGCGCTCAAAAAGGGCAAGACGGCGACCGAGGCGGAATTGGTGACCTGGTGCCAGGCGCGCCTGGCGAGCTTCAAGAAGCCCGAAGCCCTGCGTTTCCTGCCCGAGCTGCCACGCAACCCGCTTGGCAAGATTCTGCGCAAAGATCTGCAGGCTGCCTTCCGCGAAGGGGGCGAGTGAGCCGCAAGGGCAAAGCGGCGTCGCCCCTGCGCGTATTGCGCAAGGGCCCGGTCGTGACATTGGAGCTGGCGGCAGCCAACGCCCGCCTGGGCCCGGAATTGCACGCGGCCTTGGTTGCGGCCGTAGGCGAGATCGACCTCGACGATGAGGTTCGGGTGGTGGTCCTGCGCAGTACGGGCCGCGCCTTCTGCTGCGGCGGTGAGCCGGGTGGCCGCGCCGACGGCATTGCGGCGGTGGCGGCCTTGCGGGTTCCCGTGCTCGCACTCCTGCACGGTTCGGTGCTGGACGAGGGCCTCGAATTGGCGCTTGCCTGTGACCTGCGCATTGCGGCCGAGGGCACCCGGCTCGGTTTGACCCAGCTCGCACGCGGTGACCTTCCCTCGCATGGTGGCACCCAGCGCCTGCCGCGGATAGTCGGGCCGGCCTGTGCGGCGCGGATGTTGTTGCTTGGCGAGATACTCCCGGCCAGGCGCGCGGCGGCGAGCGGTCTGGTCACGGAGGTGGTGTCGCGCGAGGCGCTGCGGCGCCGCGGTGGGCTGCGCGCCCGGGAACTCGCGGCGCGCGGGCCGGCGGCGCAACGGCTGGCGAAGGAAGCCTTGCGCAGTGCGGCGGACCTACCGCTGGCCGAAGGATTACGTCTCGAAGGGGACCTCTACGTGCTGCTGCAATCGACCGAGGACCACGCCGAGGGTCTCGCCAGCTTCCGCGCGAAGCGTCCGCCGCGCTATCAAGGCCGCTGAGTTTGCGGGCCGCGCGGGGGGACGCTACCTCAAGCGCAGAGAGGAAAGCGCATGGCGACCCAACTCGGAAAGATCTACATCTGCACTGGCTGCAACTCGCAGTTCATTGTCACCAAGGCCGGCACTGGCGATCTCGTCTGCTGCGGCCAGCCGCTCGCGCAGAAGAAGTAGCGCTCGGCCCGGGCGCCTGCCCGCGTCTTCGCTGCGGATCAGCTCGTAGAGGTCATCCGGCGTATCGATATCAAGAGCGGCACCGGCTGCCTCGACTTCCTGCCATTCCAAGGAGGCTGCGCGCGCGGCTTCGCGGTGTGCCGCCAGACTCTGCGGTCCGAAGCTGAACGCCAATGCATCGGTGGGGCGCAGCGCCAGCAGGTTCGTGCCGGTGCCGTCCCGCGAGGGTGCCGCAACCACCGCATGGGTCCCGAGAGCGGCGGCCACGCGGTCGATATCGTCGGGCTGCAGGCAGGGTAGATCGCCCATGGCGACCAGCACGCCGGTTGCGCCCTGGCGGGCGAGAAGCGCCGCACCGCGCGTGACGGCGCGATTCAACCCGCCGCCTTCCGCGTCGCGGATCGAGAGTGCACCGTAGGCGTGCGCTACCTCCTCGGCCTCGGTGTCGCCGGCGAGCACAGCCACGCCGCCGAGCGCTTGAGAGCCACCGAGCGCCGCCAGGACATCTTCGAGCATCGCGTGCGAGAAGCGCTGGCGCAGCTCGGGTGGGAGTACGGGCTCGAGCCGCTTTTTTGCGGCCTCGCCGAGTCTTGCTGCCACCAGCCCCCAGATCATTTCATGCCTCGGAATTCCTTGCGCCTTTTGTTCCCGGATGCCAAAGCGCGAAGCGTGCGGTCCGGAAGATTCAACCCATGCGTGTGATCGCCGGTGAGGCACGCGGCCGCCGGCTCTCCGTGCCCCGCGGTCTCGCCGTTCGTCCCAGCGGTGCACGCCTGCGTGAGTCTGCCTTTGGCATATTGGAGCATCGGGGCGCAATTCGTGGTGCGCGGGTGCTGGATCTCTTCGCGGGCTCGGGTGCTCTGGGCATCGAGGCCCTCTCGCGCGGCGCGGCCTCGGTCGTTGCGCTGGAGCACGATCGCGTGGCGGGCAAGGTGATTCGCGCCAATGCCGGGCATTGCGGTTTTGCCGATCGCCATGAGTTGCAGCTCCGTTCCGTGACACCTGCGTTGGCGGGTCTGGCCGAAGGTGTCGTTTTTGATCTCGTTTTCCTTGACCCGCCCTACGGAAAAGTAGATATCGACGCCATCCTTGTGGGATTGGTTGCGCGCGAGCTGCTCGAGGAAGGGGCTTTTGTGTTGATCGAACACCCGCATGGCAATGGTCCCTCAGCAGAGGGCCTGGAACTCGAATTAGAGCGCCGCTACGGAGGCAGTGAAATCTCCCTCTTGCGCCGCAAATCAGCTTAGAGATGGGCAAATGCCGGCAAAGAAAAAATCGACAGGAACCAAAAAGGGAACCAAGGCCGGACGAGCGGCGGCGCTATGCGGAGATGGTGGGCTCGCGCCGGTCGCGGTCTATGCCGGCTCCTTTGACCCGATCACGAACGGCCATGTCGATCTGATCCGTCGCACCTTGAGCGTGTTTCCCAAGGTGATCGTCGCGGTGGCGTTCAACCCGAGCAAGGACTCGGCAATGTTCACGCCCGCCGAGCGCTGCAAGATGATCCGCGAGTCAGTCGCCGACGTGGGCGACCGTGTCGTTGCGGACTCGTTCAATGGCCTGCTGGTCGACTATGCGCGCGCCATCGGTGCACGCGTCCTGATCCGCGGCCTGCGCGCCGTGTCGGACTTCGAATTCGAATTCCAGATGACCAGCATGAATCGCCATCTGCACGACGATATCGAGACCGTCTTTCTGATGGCCGGAGAGCAGCATTTCTACACCAGTTCGCGTCTGGTGAAGGAGGTCG
>JAYGCM010000065.1:0-17959 GCA_046583355.1 Deltaproteobacteria bacterium | reverse complement strand
TGATGCCGCCCTGGGCTGCCACCGAATGCGCGCGCCGCGGGCTGTCCTGAATGCAGAAACTCTGCACATCATAGCCGAGCTCGGCGAGCGTGGCCGCGGCCGCACCGCCACCGAGGCCGGTGCCGACCACGATAATTTTGTATTTGCGCTTGTTGGCCGGGTTGATCAGCTTGAGGTCGAAGCGGTGCCGGTCCCAGCGGGTCTCGATGGGGCCATCGGGGGCGCCATCGTGGAGAGTTCCATCGACGATATCGAAATCAATCACTTCGTCACCAAGGCCTGAAGGGCCGGGTCGGGGAGTGGCAGAGGCGCCACCAGCCAGAGCCAGAGAGGCAGGAGGATGAAGCCGGCGGCGACGGTTACGGCGAAGATGCCGGCGGCCGAGTAGGCCAGCGGGCGCAGCCGGACGTCGAGGAGGCCGAGCGATTGGAAGGCGCTCCAGAAGCCGTGGCGCAGATGTGACCCAAGGAGCAACATGCAGCCGACGTAGAAGAATACCCAGAGCGGATTCTTGAAGACCTCGACGACGAGGCGGTAGAGGTCGCGCGCCGGTTCGCCATCGACCAGAGTCACGTAGCCCTCATTGATGCTCGGACCGAAGCGGAACTGGATGATGTGGATCACCAGGAAGACGAGCAGCACGAGCCCGGTTACGGCCATCGAGCGCGAGAAGATAGTATTTTTGCTTTGCGCGCCCTTGGTCTGGACCATCGTATTATGCACGCTGCGGGCGCGGCGCTTATCGAGGTGGACCGCCAGGGCGGGCACGATATGCAGGAGGAAGAGGCCGACCAGCCCGACCTCGATGATATAGAGAAGAAAACCGAGTCGGTGCAGGCCCTCGGCGTAGGCATTGAATGCCCCGCCGCCTGCGATGAGGGTGAGGTTGCCTGCGAGATGGCCGATAATGAAGCCGATCAACGCGATGCCCGTCACCCCGGTCAGGAGCTTTTTGCCCACCGACGACCAGAAGTTGAACCGTGGACTACTCATGATCGCCTTGAGTTTTAGCGCTCAGCGTCATGATTGCAACTACTCCAGCCGGGGCGTTCGTATCAGAGTCCCTGATAAGCCGAACGCTTTGCCCGCGCGCTGGAGCGGGATGTAAGCCGGTCTTCTAGGCCGCGAAGCGTCGGATCGAGAGCTCGGGATCGCGGGCGTCCGGGCGACGCGAGAGCCTCTCAAAGGCCGAGGCCGCGTCGACCGAGATCTCGAACATCGTACTCAAGGGCCCGATGCGAATGGCACCAACGTCGTCGCGGGTAAGTTGGCCGCGGCGACAAACATGCGAGAGAACGCGGGGCGGGGTGGCGCCACGGGCGCGGCCCCAATTGATCTCGAAGCGCTGGAAGCCGCCCTGCGGGCGCGGGCGCGGCGGGCGCCGGTCCCGGCTGCTCGCCGGATGCGGCTCGTCCAGGACGGCGGGCGGGCGTACGGGCTTGGGCTCGGCCAACTCAAGTAATGCCGCGATCACCAGCTTGGGGTCGTGGCCTTCGAGCAATTGCTCGGCGTAGGTGAGTTGCTTCTCCGGCGGGCCGGCCTCGCTGTCGAGGATGGTATGTAGCTCGCGCCGGGTATGTTTGGTCAGGGCGCGTTGGATCTGATGGCCGGTGGGGACGGGTAGCAATTGTGGTTCAACGCGGGCCGAGTCGAGCACGCGGCGCAGGTGGCGCTCGGCGTGGGCCGGCATCAGCAGGATGCTGCGCCCGCTTTGGCCGGCTCGCCCGGTGCGCCCGGAACGATGCGTGTAGGAGTCGGCATCGGTGGGCAGGTCGGCGTGGATCACCATCTCGATATTCGGGATATCGATGCCGCGTGCGGCGACATCGGTCGAGATCAGAACATCGACGCTACCGTTGCGGAAGGAGTCCAGGGTCTGCGTGCGCTGGCTCTGCGAGAGTTCGCCGCTGAAGGGTCGAACCGAGAAGCCATCGGCGCCGAGGCGCTCGGAGAGTTCGATCGTATCGGTGCGGCGACGTACGAAGACCAGCGTGCGTGCGCCGCGCGAGCGCAGCAGCACATTGACCAGAGCATTCAGCGTATCGAAGGGCCGGATGCGGTGGACGATATGCTGGATATCTTCGTTCGCGGCACCCAGGCGCGTTCCCTGCACGTGCAGGGCATTGTTCTGGAAGCGGTCGGCCAGGCGCTTGACGGCGGCCGGAAAAGTTGCCGAAACAAGGTGGCTATGACGCTCGGCGGGAAGCTGTTCGAGAATCGCTTCGAGCTCTTCGCGAAAGCCCATATCGAGCATCTGGTCGGCTTCGTCGAGGACCACATGCTGGGTCGACTCGCACGAGAGCGTGCCGCGGCGCAGATGGTCGAGCAGGCGGCCCGGTGTGCCCACCAGCATGCCCGGCCGGCGGGCCAGGGCGTGGCGTTCGCGTTGGAAATCGGAACCACCAGTGACCACTTCGACGTTGGCGCCAGGAATTTTCGCCAGCAGCCAGCCCAACTCGCCGGCGACCTGAGTGGCCAGTTCGCGGGTCGGCGCGATCAGCAAGGCCAGCGGCCCTGAGCGCTTTGTTTTGGCGGCAGCGGCGGCGAGGAAATCCTCAGCCAGGCGCAGGCCCAATGCCAAGGTCTTGCCGGAACCCGTCTGGGACGAGATACGCAGGTCGCGCCCAGCACATTCGCTGGAGAGCACGGCACGCTGTACCTCGGTCAGGGTAGTGAAACCGCGCGCCTCAATGGTGGCGCGCAGGGGCGCCGCAAGGGCGTCAAAGGCATTTGTTTCATTCATGATAGGGCTCGATCCCTGTGCTGCTCGGCCTACACGGGCGCGCCGCGGAATCGCGGCGGCGGTAGGCGGGAGGGCGCAGGGCGAAGCTGGCCCTTACAGGACGGAGCCGGTGGAATCCAGTCCGGTCTCTCTCTCGCTGTTGATGCGCCCTTGCGCCAAATGGCCGCGTCGGACCTCAGTCGTCGCCGGGGTTTTCCTGCGCGATGATGCGGGCGAAGCGCTCGCGAGTGCGCTCGAGGAACTCGGGGTGGGGGAAGATATGAAAGCGTTCGGCGGCGATCGCCGTGAAAACGATGCCGGCCAGCTCGTCGGGGCTCATGCCATCGGCGAGCGTGGCAGAGACGTTGGCGCGGAACTCCTCTTCACTTTGCGTCTGCAGGCCGTCTGCCGCCGCCTCGCCCTCAGGGCGGAGTCTGCCCGACTCCCAGATCCGCGTAGCGACGGCGCCGGGGCAGATCACATGGGCTTTCAGCGCGGTGCGGCGCGCCCGCAGGTCGTTGAAGAGCACCTCGCTCAACGCAAAAATAGCGTGCTTGGTGGTGGTATAGGGGCCGAGAAAGCCACTCGCGAGGAGTCCCGCGACCGACGCGGTATTCACCACGGCGCCTTCGGTTCCTTGTGCGATCATCCGTGGCAGGAAGAATTTGAGGCCATGCACGCAGCCCATCACGTTGACATCGAGGCTCCAGCGCCAATCTTCGAGTGAGCGCTCCCAGCAGACGCCGTCGACCAATACGCCAGCGTTGTTGAAGAGCAGGTCGACATGGCCGAAGGCAGAAAAGGCCTGCTCGGCGAGTGCTTCCACGTCCTCGGCCTTGGCGACATCCGTGCGCCAGGCGAGACAATCGCCGCCCGCCTCCATGATATCGACCAGCGTCTCGGCGAGCCCATCTTCGTCAATATCCGCAATCACGACCTGACAGCCAAGCTTCGCCGCATGCCGCGCGAGCCCGGCCCCGATGCCGCTGCCCGCGCCCGTAATCACCGCCGTTTTCCCCGCAAATTCCTGCATGGTTCCCACGGGTCTAGCACGGCAGGAGAGGCATCCGGGGCCCCGCTAGGCTTTCTCCTCCGTCCGGGCTCTCTCTCAGGACCCATTGGGCTCTCTCTTCGCGGCCGCGTCTCCACGGCATATGCGCCGAACTCTGTGCCGGGGCATTTGTACGCGGCCCCATAGAGTTTCGTGACTTGCTCGGTATCGTCGGGGATATCAACCTGTTGGAGGAGGACGGCAAGCTGTATCTTCGGATCGCGGTAGAGTCGTATCCTGTGCCGACCAGCTACCGCGGCGAGTACCATTATTTGCAGCGGCAGCACCAAACAGGTGCTCAAGGGCGCGGCGGTCTTGCTGTTTCACCCCGACCCCGAGTGTTTCTTCATGGGCGCTGCGATCAAGATTGGTTATTTCGCGAGTGGCTCCGCTCTGCGCTATCACGATGAAGTGCAGGGCGGTCTGTTTGCGCAGGTCGACAAGGCCATGGATCTTCTGCTGACCAAGTATCTGAAGGCGACTATCGGTTACGAGGGTCTCCAGCGGGAAGAGTCCGTGAGCGCGCTGCGCGAGGTGCTTTTGAATGCTGTCGTCCATCGTGACTACGCGGTCCCCGCACCGATTCAGATTCGCGTTTACGCGGACCGCTTGGTGATTTGGAATCCGGGTGAGCTTCCAGCGGATTGGTCGGTTGAGAAGTTGATGGGCGAGCATTTCTGCCGAAGCCTTGGGTGAAACGCCGCCAAATACTTTGGTGAAAACGCCGGTGAAAACGCCGGGAGAGATTCTTCGTCTGCTCGCGATCCAGCCTCAAATGACTCTCGCTGAAGTGGCCGCAACCATCGGCAAGTCTTTGAGCGCAGTGGAGCGTGCCAGTGCAAAGCTCACGAAGGAAGGGTGCCTGCGGTACGTGGGGCCGCGCAAGGGGGGGCGATGGGAAGTCTTGGGCGATGGCCATAAGTGACGCCAGCCAGCACGATTTGTGCGGGTTCGCATTCTCTCTGGTTGTAGCGAGCGCGCCGCTTGTGTGGCGCGCGGGGATCAGGCTTCGAGGACGCGGAAGACGCGGTCGCCGCGGCGGCAGCGGCGGCGGACTTTGATGCCGACCTCGGCGCCGCGGCACGCGACGTCGACGGATTCATGCTGGATCTGGATCGACTTCACGCGTTGGACGAAATCCGTTGTATGGCCTCGCACGAGGATCTCTTCGCCTACCTCAAGCTTGCGCTTGAGCTTCACTGCCACGACACCGACCTTGGCAAAATAGGTATCCACGCGACCGATTTCCTGTGTTTGGAGGTCGTCGGTCTGACGCCGTCCAAATAGCTTCGCAAAAAACCCCATCCCATCCTCCGCAGCTGCCGGCGCTCGCGGCCGACTCCAGCGTGCGTCCTATCGCCTTTCGGGCTTGGGCGCGAGCGGCCTCTCTACTGGTCGCTTGAGGGCACCGGTTCGGTGGGGTCGTCGGGGTTGGCGCGGTAGACCAGCAGGGTGTGGCCGAGCGTTTGGGCGATATCGGCGCCGAGCGCTTCTTCGATGGCCGCAGCCAATGCCTTTTTGTCGATCGGGCATTCCGTGCTGCGGCGGATCTTGATCAGTTCGTGGGCGACAAGCTGCTCGTCGATGGCCGTCTTTACGGGGTCGGTCAAGCCGCCTTTCCCGATATATACGACTGGCGCGAGGCCGTGGCCGAGGCCGCGCAGGCGCCGCCGCTCTTTTCCCGTCAAAGGCATTCGGGCAGCCTAGAGGTCCGGCCGCGAAGTGCAACGGCAGCCGACCGCCGGGCAGGTGCCGGCTGGCTTTTTGGGCTGCGCAACGCGCTGGCGGAGCTATTGCACGCGGACGAGCATCGATACCTTGCCGGTGCCTTCGGTGAGCGCGCCGAGGGCCTTGCCGAGGCTGCGGCCTATGCAGACTTCGTCTTTTTTGCAGGCGCGCGCGTGGCCGGGCTTGGCCGCGGCGATTCTTGCGCTCAATTCCGACCGCTATGCCGAATATTATTTTTCGGTCTGGTGGGCAGGGGCGGTCGTCGTCCCGATGAATGTGCGCTGGTCGGCTACGGAAAATGCGTACTCGCTGCGTGACTCCGGTGCCAAGGTCCTCTTCGTCGATGCGGCTTTTGCGCCGATGGTTCCCGCGATTCAGGCGGCGTCGGATACCGTGGAGACGCTCGTGTATCTCGATGACGGTGAGGTGCCTGATGGAATGGTTGGCTTCGAGACCTTGATCCAGGAAAACCAGCCGTGTGAGGATGCGTGCGTTTCGATCGACCCGATCGAACAGGCGTGCGTGGGCTACTGCTACGGCGACTCGACCGCCGGCGAGCGTGCTTTCTACGAATTGGGCCTGACCGGAATCCCGATCTACAACGTAAACAACAATTGTTCCACGGGTTCGACGGCGTTGCTCATGGCGAAACAATTCGTCGAAGGTGGCCTCGCGGATTGCGTGATGGCGCTTGGCTTTGAGAAGATGGAGCGCGGTTCTCTGGGCTTCAAATATCCCGATCGCACGAATCCCTTGGGGCAACATATCGATGTGATGCGGGACCAACGAGGGACAACCAAGGATCCCATTGCGGCGCAGCTCTTCGGCAACGCGGGCATCGAATATATGGAGCGCTTCGGGGCGACGCCGGAACATTTCGCCAAGATCGGTTGGAAGAATCATCGCCATTCCGTGAACAACCCCTACTCGCAATTCCAGGACGAATACTCGCTGGACGAAATCCTGGCTTCTCCGAAGGTCTTTGGTCCGCTTACGCGACTCCAATGCTGCCCTGCCTCAGATGGTTCGGCCGCTGCGATCGTGGCAAGCGAAGATTTTGTGCGGCAACACGGCCTCGAAGCTCAGGCAGTCGAGATTCTCGGGATGGCGATGACCACGGATACGGCGAGCAGCTTCGATGCGAAGAGCATGATGAAAATGGTCGGCGCGGATATGACGCGCAAGGCGGCCGAGAAAGTCTTCGTGCAATCGGGGCTTGGCGCGGAGGACGTGGACGTCGTGGAGTTGCACGATTGTTTCTCGACCAACGAGATGATCACCTATGAGGGATTGGGGCTTTGCCCGGAAGGGAAGGGCGGGGATTTCGTGGACTCCGGGGCGAATACCTACGGTGGCCGCGTCGTGGTGAATCCTTCGGGCGGACTGATCTCGAAAGGCCATCCGCTCGGCGCGACCGGCTTGGCGCAATGCGCCGAATTGAGTTGGCAGCTGCGCGGACTCGCCGAAGCCCGCCAGGTCGAAGGTGCGAAGGTCGCCCTGCAGCATAATCTGGGCCTGGGCGGTGCGGTACGCCGTCGCGCTGGGGCCGGACTTCCTCTAGGCGCGGAACGCGCCGCTTAATGCGATCTCTTCGGCCTTGGCATAATTGGGCTTGCCGCTCGGCGCACGCGGCACCTCCGGTACGAGATGCATCTCGCGCGGGAGTTTATAGCCCGAGATATGCTTGCGGGCTTCTTCCTGCAGGGAGTCGAGCGAGAGTTCGGCTCCAGCGCGGAGCGCCACGACGGCCGTGACCTTGCTGCCCCAGCGCTCGTCGGGCGTCGCAACGACCAATACGTCAAAGACGCTCGGATGGGCCTTGAGCGCCTGTTCGACTTCTTCGGGAAAAATCTTCTCGCCGCCGGAGTTGATGCAATTGGAGCCACGGCCGAAGATCGTGATCGAGCCGTCGTCCTCCAGCGTCGCCTCGTCGCCCGTGAGCAGCCAGGTCTTGCCCGCAACTGGCACGAAGGTTTTGGCGGTTTTTACCGGGTCGCCATAATAACCTCGGGGAATATAGCCCGAACGCGCGAAGATGCCGTTCTCGCCGGGCTGGGCGTGGCGGTGTGTCGCGCCGTCGTCGTCGCTTGTGATCACATCCATGAAGTCGTCGCGCACGACGTTGCCTAGTCCGGCCGAGGTTTTTTTCTTGCCGGAGTCAAACCCCATATTGCCGGCCTCGGAGGAGCCGAAGGCGTTGGTGATGAAGACGTCCGGGAAATGAGCACGGAAGGCGTCCTGGCTGGTCGGTGAGAAGATGGCGCCGCCCGATCCGATGTTGAAGATCGAACTCAGGTCCCAGCGCTTGGGGTATTGATCGAGTGCGTCGAGCAGGGGAATGGCCATCGCATCCCCGACGATGGCAATCGAGTTCACGCTTTCGCGCTCGACGATATTCCAGATCTCGGCGCCATCGAAGGTGCGCAGGGGGTTCAGCGTGACGGTCGAGCCGGCCAGCATCTGGATCAGCGCATACCACCAGCAAGCGCCGTGCATCAAAGGCGCCAACGCCATGCCGACCATCGGGTTCTCGATGATCCGTTCATCGATATCTTCGGGCTTGGTGCACGGGCCGTTGCCGGTCAGGAAGCCTCCGCCGCCGAGCGCGGCCATGAAGAGGTTCTTCTGCGGCCACATCACGCCCTTGGGCATGCCGGTGGTTCCGCCGGTGTAGAGAATGAAGAGGTCGTCTTCCTGGCGCTGCGCGAAATCACGTTCCTCGCTCTGCGCCTGGCAGGCCGCCTCGTATTCGACAGCACCGATCGCTTTGAGGTCGTGGCCGGTATCGTCATCGACCGAGACCAGCACCTTCATCTTCGGGGCCGAGCCGAGGATCTTCGCGATATGCGGAACGAACTCGCGGTTGTGGATGCAGCCGACCATATCCGCGTTCTCAAAGAGATAGAGCAATTCTTCGTCGACGTACCGATAGTTGACGTTCACTGGTACGGCGCGAATCTTGAAACAGGCCCACATCGCCTCGAGAAATTCGTTGCCGTTATAGAGGTAGAGGCCGACCTGGTCGCCGGCACCGACGCCGCTGGTGGCGAGGTGGTGGGCCAATTGGTTGGCGCGCGCCTCAAGTTCTTGGAAGGTGGAACGCTTGTCGCCGCAGATGAGCGCCGTACGCTGCGGCACGCGGTCCACGACACGCTCGAAAAGGTCCGCCAGATTGAAGGTCGTGTTCATGGGTGGCTCTTTACGCTTGGCAAGACACGTGTGCAATCAAGATCCGATTGTTCCTCGGATTGCTCCTGGACATGATAAAAACCTAGTGATGGTCGAAAAAAAACGCGCAATCGGGTGATTGTCCAAACGCTGTTTCCGCACGGTATTGCGAATTTCCCTCGTGTTCCTTAGATATCTTGGGCGACCTGTGGGGGGTGGGGCGGCCTTGGGTCTCTCTGCGTGAAACGATCTTGGCTCGCATGATTTTACACCATTTATCTCGGGATCGATTTCATTTTGGCTGCACCATTACGCATAGGAATGCTCACCTACCGCGGGAATCCGCGCTCAGGGGGGCAGGGGATCTACGTCCGTCTGCTCTCTCGTGCTCTGGTTGAGCTCGGCCATTCGGTCGACGTTTGGAGCGGTCAGCCCTATCCGGAGTTGCTCGACGGTGTGGCGCTACACAAGATTCCCAGCCTCGATCTCTGGGGCAACCCCGATGCGCCGCGTCATGAGGCGCTGAAGAGCGTCAAGGATTCGATCGATTTCGCGGAATGGGCGAGTACCGTGACCGGCGGCTTCAAAGAGCCGATCACCTTTTGTCGCCGCGTGGCACGGCGGATTCAGCCCAAGGGCAAGCCCTTCGCCTACGATATTATCCATGACAACCAATCGCTGGGCGCCGCACTTTTGCCCCTGCGCACGCATGCGCCGCTGGTAGCGACGATCCACCACCCCGTGACACGCGACCGCCGCCTGGCGCTCGATGCGAGCCGCGGCTTCAAACAATGGTGGGGGCATTTCCGTTTTTATAATTTCTTGCCCGAGCAGATCCGCGTGGCGCGCCAGATGGAGCGCATCATGACGGTCTCGGAATGTTCGCTCAACGATATTGCGGAAGAGTATCGCATCCCGCGTGAGAGAATGCGGGTGGTTGGCAACGGCATTCATATAGATGTCTTTCAGCCGATTCCCGGCGTGCGCCGCGCGTCCGATAGGCTGATCACGACGCTCTCCGCAGACCAGCCGCTCAAGGGCTTTCGCTATCTCGCTGAGGCCCTGGAGATCCTGCGCCGCGAGCGCCCGGCGCTCAAGCTCACGGTGATCGGCGAGCCCGGCCAGAGAACCGGCACGGCTGAAAGAATCCGTGAACTCGGCCTGGACGACGCCATTGAATTCACTGGCCGGGTCGCCGACCATGAAATCGCCGAGCGCTACTCGCGCGCGACGCTGGCTGTAGTGCCGTCTCTTTATGAGGGTTTCGGGTTTCCCGCCGGCGAGGCGATGGCCTGTGAGGTGCCTCTGGTATCGACCCGCGGCGGCGCGCTGCCCGAGGTCGTCGGTACCGATGGTAGCTGTGGCCTCCTGGCCGAAGCCGGCGACGCCGCCGACCTGGCGCGCGCCATTGCTGACGTGCTCGCGATGGACGAAGACCGCCGCCGCGCCATGGGCGAGGCCGGCCGTCGTCGCGTGCTGGCGAATTTCACCTGGGAGCGCGCGGCCGAGCGCACGGTCGAGGTCTACCGCGAGGCACTCGCGTTGCAGCAGGAGAAAGCGGCATGTTGACCATTGAGTTGGAGCGGTTGCACCTCAGCCCTGGCGCCAAGGTTCTCGATGTTGGCTGCGGCGAAGGACGTCATATCCAGCATACGCTGCGCTATCCGGGCGTCATGGCGATTGGTCTCGACCTGGGCGAGGACGAGGTTCGCGCGACGCGCAAGCGCCTGCAGGAGATGCAGGAGATCGATTTCGAGATGGGCGGCGCCGCCAGCAATCCGGGCCCCTGCGCCTCGATTCGCGGCAGCAGCTACGAGCTTCCCTTCGGTGATGGCACATTCGATTGCGTGATCATTTCCGAGGTGATGGAGCATCTCGAAGAAGATGAGCGCGCGCTCCTTGAGATCTCGCGCGTTCTCAAGCCGGGCGGTACTCTGGCGGTTTCGGTGCCCCGTGAAGGCCCCGAGGAGATCTGCTGGAAACTCTCGGATGAGTATCCGGCACCGAAGAGCGTGGGCGGGCACGTGCGCATCTACCGCGGCGAGCAATTGCCCGAGATGCTCGAGCGCAACGGCTACCGGGTCGTCGCCTCCCATTATGCCCATGCCCTGCATGCCCCTTATTGGTGGCTGAAATGCTTCTTCGGGTTGGACAAAGAAGACGTCTGGCCGGTGGCCCTTTATCACCGCCTGCTGGTCTGGGATCTCATGAAAAAACCTTGGTTGACGGGGTTTGTGGAACGGCTTTTGAACCCGCTCATTGGCAAGAGTGTGGTCTTTTACGCAATCAAAGGATGAATGGAACCATGGCAAGTGGCGGGCGAAACCCCATCGGACACGATCATTTCGAGGAGACGGCTGCGTGGATCGCGTCGCTTCAGGAAGAAGATGGGATGATTCCCTGGGCGCGCGGCGGGAAAATGGACCCATGGGACCATATTCACGCGGCCATGGGGCTTGCGGTCGCGGGCCGTCATGAGGCGGCGCGCACGGCGCTGCGCTTCTCGGCCCGTACCCAGGAGACCGATGGCGGCTGGCCCGCCGAATTGCGCGGTCGTGAGGTCGTTGACCCGACGCGCCAGACCAACCATGCGGCCTATATCGCCGCTGGCGTCTGGTATCTGGAAATGGCCAGGCCCGATGGCGCGTTTCTCGCCGAGATGTGGCCGTGTGTAGAGCGCGCGATTGATTTCGTCGTGCGCCACCAGCTGCCTTGTGGCGGGTTTGCCTGGGCTGTGACGGCCGAGGGGAAGTTCTGGAACGCGCCGCTGCTCACGGGCTCGTCGTCAATCTACGGCAGCCTGATCTGTGCCTTGCGCATTGCCGAATGTCTCGGCCGCGAGAAGCCGCTCTGGCATGAGGCACGCGCGCGTCTGGCGCTCGTTCTGCGGCGCAATATCGCACGCTTCGAAGACACCGATTTGCCCGAAGAGGTCGGTCGCTTCTCCATGGATTGGTACTACCCTGTGCTGGGCGGCGCGCTGCGCGGCGCACAGGGCCGGCTGCGATTGCTGGACGACGAGACCGCAGAAGATTTCATGGAAGAGGGCGTGGGCATTCGCTGCGTGGTGGATCGTCCCTGGTTCACGGTCGCGGAGACCTGTGAGCTGGTGCTGGCGCTGGACGCCGTCGGGTTGACCAGCCGGGCGCGCCAGGTGCTCTCCTGGGTGCATCCGTTGCGCACGGCCGAGGGCGGCTATTGGACCGGCGTGACCCACCCCGACCGCGAGCTCTATCCCGAAGGCGAGCAGACCCCGTGGACCGCCGCGACGGTCTTGATGGCGGCCGACGTGCTCGAGGCCCGCTCCGCGACCGCCTCGTTCTTCCGCGATCTTGCCGGTGATGAATTCGAGCCGCGCGAGAAGCGCGTCATCGCCCAGGCAACCGGTACCGACGACGAAGACACCGAGCTGGCCGCCACCGCTTCTGCGGCGGATTGACGGAAAGGCCGGGCCTCTAGAACGCGAAGAGGAAGAGCGTGCCGAAGAGGCCGAGCATGGCCAGGCCGGCGCCGGGGACCGCGACGAAGCGCATATGGTGCTTGGCCAGGGTGGCGTCGCCGATGTCGGCCGTGTGGATGCCGGCCAGCATCCAGTAGATCGAATAGGCCAGGCCGCCGAAGCCGAAGGCAAACGAGCTGAACACGCCAAGCGGGCCGGTCTCGCCGGTCATCACGAGTAGCAGGATGCAGGCAAGCGCCGAGCTGCCGATCGCGCCACCGTGGATATGCGAACGGATGCAATATTTGAATCCCTTGGCGACGAATTTATCGAGCTTCGCTTCGTCGCCGCCGTAGGCGGCGTCCAGATTCTTGAGCGCACGTTTGCGCATGCGCCCCTTGAAGCCCTTGTCCAGCGCGCCCATCAGGCCGCCGACGACAAAGCCCCAGGCGATGCAGATCAATGAGAAGAGAATGCCCCAATAATGGGGGGCGAGATTGGTGGCGGCGAATTCGTTCATGGAGATCTCCTTGGGAAACCACGCTGGACACGCGTCTTCCGAACCGAGCTATCTACTGGCACTGGAGCCGCGCGGCAACCCCGCGCCGGCCTCCGGCCGAAGTCTTGCCCTTCTCGTCTTCTCGCCGCTTGCGCTTATGCGGCGGCGCGATGGATCGGCACCCCTTCGAGAGTGATGCGGTGCAGCAGGCGGCGCTCGCCGGCATAATCGTTCAGGGCATAATGCCAGGTCGCGCGGTTGTCCCAGAAGGCGACCGACCCCTTGCCCCAATGGAAGCGGATCGTGCGCTCGGGGAGGGTGGCGTGTTTGTAGAGAAAGCGCAGCAGAGGTGCCGACTCGCCCGGCGACCAGCCCTCGAAATGCAGCGTAAAGCCCGGATTCACATAGAGCGTCCTGCGGCCGCTCTCGGGGTGGCGAATGACCACGGGGTGCACGACGTCCTCGATCACAGCTCCGGGGTTGCCGAGGCGCCCCTCCAGATCGTCCTTGTTTTCTTTTGCTTGGGTGACGGCTTTCGCACCGAAGACATGACGGCCGGAATGCACGGCGTTCAAACCGTCGAGAGTCTTCTTGAGGCCATCCGAGAGGCTCTCGTAGGCAAGCGCCATATTGGCGAAAAGCGTGTCGCCGCCGGCACTCGGGACCTCCAGGGCATAGAGCACGGAGCCCATCGCCGGCACCTGGTCGTAGGAGTGGTCGGTATGCCAGCCGCCGCCGATATTGATCTTCTGCTCCGGTTCCTTGCGCACCTCGGCGATCTGCGGATGGCCCTCTACGGATTGGAAGAAGCGGTTCACGTTGATTGTGCCGAAGCGTTCGGCGAACGCGATATGTTGCTCCGGTGAAAGAGATTGCTCGTGCAGGAAAATCACGCCGAAGCGCGCGAGCGTATCGCGAATTTCACCGATGGTGCTGTCGCTCACGTCGCCGGCGAGGTCGACGCCGCGGATCTCCGCACCGAAGCCAGCGGCCACCGGCCGGATTTCGATCCCTTTGGCTGTGCTCATGGTCGTGTCCTATCAGACACGTCCTCGCACGCCACGGACCCCTAGAGACGGCGCAGGGCGCCGAGGGTCGCGGTGGTCGGCAATTCTTCAAAGAGGCCGGAGGCGGCGGCCTGGCGGTAGATTGTGATCGGCGCCTGGCCGCCTTCTTCGGGATTGGGGAAAAGGTCGTGGATGGCGAGAATCCCGCCGTGCGCCACCTTGCCGGCCCATAGGCGCCAATCGTTTTGCGCCGCCTCCATGCTGTGGCCGCCGTCAATGAAGACCATGCCAAGCGGTGCGCTGACCAGCTTGGCGGCCAAGGAACTGCCGGCCACGGCGATGATGGTTGTGTCCTCGAGTCCGGCATCGTGGAGGTTGCGGCGCAGCTGCGGCAGGCTGTCGACTTTGCCGAGGTCGGCGTCGAGGAGGTCGGGGTCGTGGTAGCCCTCGCCCGGTTGGTGCTCTTCGGAGCCGCGGTGGTGGTCGACACAGACCAGGACGCCGCCGCCCGCTTGTGCGCCCGCGCCAACGTAAACCGAAGACTTGCCGCAATAGCTGCCGATCTCGACTATGGGGCCAAGCGGCGCATGGTCGCGGGCGAGCGCGAAGAGGCGCTGGCCCTCTACTTCGTCAAGAAAACCCTTGGCCGCACGCGCGACCTCCAGCATGGCAGGGGGCATGGTCTGGTTGCTCATCGCATCATCTTCAATCTTCAGGTGAGGGGAAAAACAGCGAGCGTGCCCAATTCAACCAGCCATTCGGGCCGAGGAAGCGGCGCTCGAGTTTCTCTTCCATTTCGCTGTAACTTTGTTTCGACTCGAAGAGATCGCGCCGCGTGGAGTAGTGCGCGTCGGGGTCGAGTTGGCGGATCGGCTTGGCCGGAATGCCGCCGACAATCGTGTCGCGCGGCACATCGCTGGTGACGACGGCTCCGGCGGCCACGATACTATTATCGCCGATCGTTACGCCCTTGAGAACGGTAGCGCCGTCGCTGATCCAGACATTATTGCCAATCGTCACGGGGGCCATTTCGCCGGGCGGATAGATGCGTTCGTAGATGCCATGCCAGTCGGCGTCGGTGATGTAGACATTCTCGGCGATGACGCAGGCATCGCCGATGGTCACGGAGGTCGCGCTTTTCAGCCGTACGCCTGGCGAGAGGGCGACGAAGTCGCCGATGGTAATACGGCCCTCGGTTTCGGGCCAGGTCATCAGACGGATACGCCCGTCTTTGGTTGCCATTGCGTGGAAATGGTCGCCGACGGAGATCCGCGGCCCGACGACTTCGAAGCAGGTCGGTTTGCGGAAATCAGCGCCGCGCCCGATGGACTCGAATTGCGGGTGCAGGAAGCGTGCGGCGTACCAATCACTCATCGCACCGAGCAGGCGCACGAGATTATAAGGTCGGTTATCTTGTCGCATTGTCGGCCGGTGGCGCCAGGGTGCCACCGGCCAGCGTAGCGAGACGATCGGCGAGTGCCACCTCTCCGCTGCCGCGCGCCGCGCGTTCCAGGCGCACGATGCGCAGCCAGCCACTGCCCCAGCCGTCGAAGGTCGGCAAGGCGGCCAGCGCCGTGGCGCGCGCTTCGAGCGCTTTGCCGGCCGCGTCTCTGCCGGCGGTCGCAAAGGCCAGGCGCTCCTGGAGCAGCGCGATGGCGTCCTGCGCCAGCCAGCCCATCGGTCGGCCCATCGGATGTGTGGCGGCAATGGGTTGGTAGGCAGCCAGGAGGCGTCGCGCTTCGCGCAAGCTCTTTTGCGCAGCAATATTGTCGCCGGAGCCAAGTTCGGCCTCGCCGCGCAACGCCGTGCCGACGATGGCAGCAATCGGGTTCTCGCTCGCGGCCAGAGTTGCCGCGGCCGCGCCGGCCTCCTGGTTGCGTCCGTGCGCGAGGAGAAACTCGGGCCATGCCGTATGCCAGGTCACTGTCTGCGGATCGGGAACAGGCGTGGCGAAGGCCCGGCGCAAGGCGCGTTCGGCGTCCTCGGTGCGGCCGATGCGCAGGTAGGCCAAGCCGAGTAGCGTCAAGTTGTGGACGCGATGCCATTCGGCCTCGGCGGGGATTCCTTCGTCGCGGAAATACTCCTGCTCCAAGCGGGCGGCCGCTTCAAATTCGGCGATCGCCATATCCCATTTGCCGAGGCGCGGCAGGGTATGGGCGTACATATGACGCGCATGCGGGGTGCGCGGCGCGAGGCGGGCGAAGTACGCGGCCTCGGTTGCGGCGTCAAAATAGCGGCCGAGATTCTCGTAGCTATGGGCGAGGTAATGGCGGGCGCCGGGGTGTTCCGGCGCAATGCGGACGGCCTTCTCGTAGAAAGGCAATGAGGTTTCGCGTCCGGCCATGCCCTTGCCCCAAGCGACGGCCTCGCTGGCGTTGCCGCGCAGGAGCAGGATCTCGATATCGTCGGGCCAGGAGCGCAGCAGCCCGTCGAGCGAGGCGCGGTAGGCTGCGTGTGCACGCGGGCCGTCGGGGCCGATAGTCGCGGCGTCGCGACGTAATGCGATGGCGGCGATCAGGCCGGCATCGCGTGGACTCGCCTTGGTGCGCAGCTGGTCAGCGGCGCGCAGGTGGTGGTCGGCTCGCTCGGGGTCTTTCATGGCCTCGTAGGAGCGCACGAGGCCGAGCTCGGCCAGCGCAAAATCGGGCTCGATCCGCAGCGCGGTATGAAAGGCGCGCGCGGCTTCGATCCAGCGGTAGCCGTGCAATTGCGCGAGCCCCTGAGCGTAGAGTTCGCGTGCGCGGCGGCTTTTACCGGAGGCGGGCAGGGCGATGGTCTCGCGGCCGATGCCAGAGGCGAGGGCCGCCGGTCGCGTGGTCAGGTTGGTGGGGGCGGTCGCGTTCAGGGGATGAGCGCGGGCGTACACCCCACTGACCAGCAGCATGGCCGCTGCGAGCAAAACGCATCCCAGTCTGATTTTGGTTGACTTCCGCATATGCCTAGGGGTTAACCTATATACCATAGGGGTAATCCCCTATGCCCGCCTTCTTGGCGGGCGCTGGCCCGTGCCTCGGAGGAAGATCATGGAGAAGTATATAGGGAGAGTCTTTACAACAGTGGCGGCCCTCTTTGTTGCGATCGGGCGGGTGGCCTCGCCGCGGGCAAGAACAGGGTGGCATGGGCTGGCAGCAATGTGCTACCGAATGATCTCAGAATTCGACTCACCTTTCCGGCCCGGAACACACGCTTAATTGGAGGTCCACCAATGTTCATTTCTTCGACCCGCCCCCTCCCTCTCCTCTCATTTGCTGCGCTTGTCGCAGCCATCTTCGTCGCGGCTCCGGCGCAGGCCTGTGAGCCCGCGTCTGCGATTACGCGTTACGAGGCCACTGTATGCGTAGATCAGCCGGCCCATAAGCTGTGTTTCGCCGGCCCCTGCAAGAGGAAATTGGGTGAGCTCGATACGTTGGGACGTTTCGCCGTTGTCAAACCGAGTTCCGATTGGGAAGTCGATCATATCACCTGGAATACGACCAATGAGAGTACCGCGGTCGTCCAACAGGTGTCAGTGGTAGATGCGCCGGAAGTCTGCGGTACCGCTCCGGTGACGGTGGCGGGTTGCAGCGAGCGCTACCGTATCCCGAATGTGAAGGCCTGTGCGCCCGGGGCGTCGGTGCCGTGTCCGGGCAATAAGGTAACCGCGACCCTGACAAGTATGCACCAGGTAAACCAGGCGACGACGCCCGGCGGTGTGGTCATTCTCGATGATGGGCAGGTCATCAACGGCCGTGGCCGCCGCCGCTTCTGGCTGCATTATGAAGTCTGCTGTCCGGATTGGGGCGATTTCGGCGCGCCTGGCGACTATCTGGATATGGGCATCGATTATACGCTGCGCCAGCAAGGCTTCGTCACGGCATGCGTGCAGGCCTCGACGCGCAGCACGAACCCCGAGGAGATTCCCGAGCAGACCTTCCCCTGCGGCAACAACTGAGACTCGGCGCCATCGAAAAGCCGGCCCGGGTGCGGCGTAGAATCAGAGGGGAAGGGCTGCGGCCCTTCCCTTCTTTCGTTTGCGCCTTGGACGTGCTGCGCCAACACGGGTAGGAGACGGTGTCTGTGGACGCCGTAACACTCGCTGCCATCGTTTTTGTCGCCTTCGCGCTGGGCTACCGCTTCTACGGTGGCTTCCTCGCGCATCGCGTGTTCGACCTCCGCCCGGATGAGCCGGTTCCAGCGCATGAACTCGAAGACGGCGTCGACTATGTCCCGACGCGACTGCATGTGCTCTGGGGACATCATTTCGCCTCGATCGCGGGCGCCGCGCCCATCGTCGGTCCCGCGATCGCGGTCATCTGGGGCTGGGTCCCTGCCCTGCTCTGGGTCTGTATCGGAACGGTCTTCATGG
>JAYGCM010000073.1:0-90096 GCA_046583355.1 Deltaproteobacteria bacterium | reverse complement strand
TCCGTGCAATCCAATCATATGCACCTTCTGGTCGAGGCCGAGAATGCCGACTGCCTGAGCCGAGGCATGCAGGGTCTGAGCGTCCGCCTGGCACGCGGCCTCAACCGTGTCTTCGGCCGCCGTGGTCGCCTCTTCCCCGACCGTTTTCACCACCGTGTGCTCAAGACGCCGCGAGAGATGCGCAACGCCCTTGCCTACGTGTTGTTGAACGCGCGCAAGCACGGCGAGCGAGCGGTGAGGCGCTGGCTGGACCCGCATTCGACGGCCGCATTTTTCGACGGCTGGATCGGCCCCGTCAACCGGCCGCATACGGCCGCCACGCCGCCACGCCGCCACGCCGCCACGCCGCCGCGCAGTTGGCTGATGCGCCTCGGCTGGCGACGTCGCGGCCTGATCCCTCCCGACATGGTGCCTTCGGGCTGACTTTTCGGCGGGACCTCCAGGCTCTCGTGAAGCGTCGGACCAGGTCGCGCTCCCATCTGTCGAATCGCTGGAACCACAGGCTACGGCGCCCGCAGTGATTATTCCGATCAGAATTCGTAGTAGTACCATAGAATCTCTCCCTCAAGGCCTCCGGTGGAGGCCTCAGTCGCGCAAGGCGCGCCCCGGAAAGTTCCGGCGTGCGGTGGCTTCTGACGAGGGCGGTCAGTTGCCGGCAAAATTGCATGATTCGGAGTGAAACGACATACGGCGGTAGGATTTGCGTCGATGTGGTCGCCTCCCCGAATTTCCGGTTCGTACCTTGTCAATATGTAGTTGAGAGTCTCCTATCACCCCCCCCCCCGTCAGTACGTCAAGTGAAAACAGATCTTCTGAAAGCTTTTTCTGCTTATGCAGGAGGATAATTGCCCAAAACGCCCTGGCACCGGCCGCGGGCGCTGGTTCAGACGGAGTGCCATCTCGGCGAGTTTCGACGTCGCGATCGACAATTTACGGCACTCTTCGGTCGTCAGCCTTGCCCGTGGGCAGAACCGACGCGCTCGGTGCCAAGCCCTGCTCTCCGGCGGGTCTTCTAAAAGGACAGCGTGGCAGTACCGACGACGTTGCGGTCGCCGGCTTCGGTTTCGAGCCAGAGGTCGATTTCGCAGGTCTGGGCGGCTTGGTCTTTTTCCGTGATCATGGCGTGCAGCTGGACCTTTTGTCCGGCCAGGACGAGGCCGCGGAAGGTGGTGCCGAGGCGGGTGACGCGGGCATGGGGGGCGTGTTTGAGGAGCATGCGGGCAAGCAGGCCCATCGACATGACGCCGGGAAGGATCTGGCCCGGCAGGCCCTCGGCGCGCGCGGCTTTGTCGTTGCTGAAGCGGCCGGACGCCATGCCTAGGTCGGCGGCGTGGTCACGGACAAATTCTGCGGCGAGATCGACTGCGCTGGTGGGCAGCTCGTCTCCTTCCAGAAGATCGTCGAAGATCATCTCAAGCCTGCCCTTCGGGCAGAGGCAGCTTCTGCAGGCTGCGACAGTCGACGAGCCCGACCATTTCGCCGCGTTGGTTCACCAATTCGTTGCGGAATTTGACGAAGAACATCGAGCCGCTGCGGCCCGTCTTCTCGAAGAGCTCGGTGATGCGCGAGGTGGTGGTGATCACGTCGCCGGGCCGCAGTGGCGCGCCTAGCTCGATATCTTTGCCGCCGTCGAAGGTATTCCTGTCCATTTCTTCGACGACTACGGGCGGGAGATGGTGCTCGCCGCGCAACTTCACGATATAGGTCGGAAACGCGATCAGACCACCGTGCCTTCCGCTCGCGGCGGCTTCTTCGTCAATATAATTCGGATCTTCGACGGCCAGGGTCTTCGCGTAGCGGATGAGCGCCGCGGCGGTGACCGGAGCATGCGTGAAGTCATCGTATTGGCGCCCGATCTCGGACTTCGGAATGTCGCGGAAGGACATTGTACGCCTCTAGCTTTTCCCGAAGCGTCGGACCAGTTCGCGCTTGGCGCCTTTGCGCACGATGATATCCTGCAGCCGCCCGGTGATGCGCAGGTAGCCGGTGGCGTCGAGCACGCCGAGGTCGCCGGTGCAGAGGAAATCGTCCGAGTCGAAAACATCTCGGTCCAGTGCAGAGTTGGCGTAGCCGAGGAAGCATGCGGGACCGCGGGCCCGAACCTCGCCTTCCTCGCCTGCGGCTACCTGCGCGCCAGTGGCCGTGACGATGCGGATCTCCACACCGTGCAGGGCCTTGCCTGCGGAGTTGAGTCCGCGGCCGTGGGTGTCCCCGGCGTCGGTGGTGGAAATGGTGGGGAACTCCGAGGAGCCGTAGCTGCGCTGGACCACCAATCCGGGCAGGCGCTTGCGGGCCTCGGCGAGAAGCTCGGGCGGTATCGGCGCACGGTCGCAGCAGAAGAGGCGCAGGCTGGCGAGGCCATGTTCGGCGAAGGTCGGATATTGCAGCATTTTGCGGAGAAACATGGGTTCTCCGACCATATAGGTGACGGAGTGTTTCTCGATTGCCGCCAATGCCGCACCGGGATCCCAGCGGGGCCGGAGAACGGCGCTGGTGCCGAGCAGGGCGGGCGCGAGAATGCCGTGTAGGACTCCCGCGAGTGCGCTCAGGGGGGAGGGCATGAGCACGGTATCTCGCGGACCGAGGTCGTGTGCTGCCCGCAGGCTGTCGATCGCGGCGAGCAAAGTCTGCTGGATATGCAGCATGCCCTTGGGCGCGGTCGTGGCGCCCGCGGTATAGATCATTGCGGCGAGGTCCTCGGGCTGTACCGCGCAGACTGCTGGCTTCGCGCCCCGGCTCTTTGTGCTCAGTAGGTCTTCGAAGCCGAGGAGTTCCGGCCCCGTCTGTCGCGCCCTTATATGCGCCATAAGCATGGTGTCGGGCCGGACGGCCACGAGCAGAGGCAGCTCGGGGTGGCCGAGGGCCGCGGCTTCGACGGCGAGATCGAGGCTTTGCGCATCGCCACGCGCGAAGACCACCTTGGGGGCCGTCTCGCGCAGAACCAGCGAGAATTCCCGCGCACGCAGAATCGGGAGGATAGGAACGCTATGCGCGCCGAGTTGCTGTGCCGCGAGGAAAACGATTGTGGCTTCCCACCAATGGGGCAGTTGGTAAGCGATTGCGTCGCCGCGACCGATGCCGCGCGCAGCCAAGCCTTCGGCGAGAGCACGGCTACGCTGCGCGACCGTAATGAAGCTCAGATGCAATGCGTCATCGACCAGCATGGTCGCATCCGGCTGACGCTTTACGGTGGCGAGGAAGCGTGTGCTGAGTGTCTCATGCGACCAGAGTCCGGCGTCGCGCCAGCGCGCGAAGCGCGGGCCTTCGAGTAGCGCGACGACGCGCGCGGGATTGATGCCGTATTCGCCCACCTTTGCTTTCCTGGAGGTCCGGCTTTTCGGCCGGACCTCTAAAGTAGGAGTCTGCTCGGCGGAGCGCAATCCGGTTGCGGATCGGACCGGAGCGAAGTGCCGCCTGGGGGAGTGTGAGCCGTCGAACGTTTGCGTTTGACAAGCCACCGTCAAAGGCGCGATTTATGTGAATGCATAAAAGATCCGGCTTGGTCTCGGACCTCGTCCTTTTTCCTCTCGTGGCAGGCGCGCTTCTCGTCATGGCTGCATCCGCATGCGGAGGCAGTTCCGGGGGCGGCGGCGGCCTTGGACCACCTGACGGATTGTCACCGACTGCGACACCGGCACCGGCACCGACTGCCGCACCGGCACCGACTGCCGCACCGGAACCGACACCGGCCCGGGAACCGGGCGATCTGGGCTGTGCGGAGGGCATCGATGGCATCGCCCTCGCAGGAATCGACGGCACCTTCATCGCCGTCTTTGCGAGGGCGGCAGGCGCGAACCCGAGCGCGGTCGAAGCCGTGCGCTTCGATGCGGAGGGACGCGCGCTCGATCTCCAACCACTGACGATTCAGGGCACCGGGGGCGAGCAGAACCCGAGCTTCACAATCGGCGGAGCCGCGATCAGGGACGACGCCTTCTACCTCGCGTCGATCGGCAGTCATTCGTTCGACAACGGTGCCTGGGAACAGAGGGTCGAAGGTCTCGCCGTGCCGACCACCGGCCTCATCACCGCCGCCGCCGAAACGCTCGCCTCGCACTTCCCAATCGGTGCGTGTCGCAGCGTGCTGACGGGAGACGTGGGACTCGCCACCAGCGTGGCCGGGAATGACGTCCACACAGCCCTGAGTTGGGGCGCGATCTGCGCCGGCGACACCGGCTATATGATCGAGTGGATCGTAGGAATTCCGGGCGCACCGACTGGCCCTGGCCCGGCGCCCGTGAGCGGCAGCCGTGGTGCCGCTGCTCTTGCCACTGGCAGCGCGGAATCCGCCGGTATCTATTTTGTGCAGGACTATGGCCCGGGCGGCAGCGTGACCACGACCTCGCTGGCTGGCGGCTGGATCGAAGCGGCGAACCAGGAACCCTTTGTGCTCAGCACCGTGGAATCCGCGCTATCCTACTCACCGGCGCTTGCCGCCGCCGACCAAACCTTCCTTGCCGCCTGGACCTCAGCTCCCGCCAGCGGCGGCAATGACCCGACCGAGCTGCGGCTGCTGCGCTTCACCTACGCAGATGGGCGGCTCGACCCGGAAGGCGGTGTCGTGGTCGCTGGCGACGGCATTCTCGGGCAACCGCGTATCGCCGCGCGCGATGGCCGTTTCCTTGTCGTCTGGACCGAGGATAGCGGCGGTATCCGTCGCCTGAAGTCGGTCGAGTTTCCGGCCGACTCGATCGGCACGCCAACTCCGACGACCGTTGCGCTGCTGGATCCTGCGAGCGTAATCGCCCTGGCTGCCACCGGCGAGGCTGCTTTTGTCGGCTACATAATCGCTGGCGAAGGCAGCGAAACCTGCGTACGGGTGCAAGAACTCGGCGACTGATCGGCGTCTGCGCGCGGCCCGGAATCCTGGCGGGTTTGCGACCCGGCCTTTACGCGGGCCACCCTCATCCTCTACGAGAGAGGCATGGCAGATGTCGAGTTCAAGAATGAGAACGGGGTTTTGTGGATCACGCTGAACCGCCCCGAGCAGATGGGGGCGATGACCTCGGATATGCGCGACGCGATCGTCGACCAGATTCAGGCCGCGCGCGATGACCTGGAGGTGCGGGCGCTGGTGATCACCGGCAAGGGCAAGGGCTTCTGCACCGGAGCCGACCTCTCGGGCGGCGCACCGCCGACGCCCTGGATCGGGCGCACCCGCTTCACCATGCGCACCGGCTCGCAGAAATTGCTGCGCGCGATCTGGGAGATCGAAAAACCCGTGATCTGTGCGGTCAACGGCACGGCGGCCGGCATGGGCGCGCATATCGCGTTCGTCAGCGATCTGATCATCGCGGCCGAAGGCGCTCGTTTCATCGAGGTCTTTGCCCGCCGCGGCATCGCCCTGGACGCGATGGGTGGGTTTATTTTGCCGCGCATCATGCCCTTGGCCAAGGCAAAGGAACTGGTCTTCTTCGGTGGTCAACTCACCGCCGAAGAGGCACGTGACCTGGGCGTCGTGAACCGCGTCGTGCCGGCTGATGAACTGGAGGCTGCGACCCGCGAATGGGCCGAGAAGCTTGCTGTCGGTCCGACCTTCGCCTTGGGAATGTCGAAGCGGCTGCTCAACCGCGGCACCGAGGCCGACCTCGAGACCAGCCTCGACGACGAGGCAACCTTCCAGGCTCTGGTGATTGGTTCCGAGGATGCCCAGGAGGGCATCGCGTCGTTCCGCGAGCGTCGCAAACCCGTTTTCAAAGGGAATTAGGCGGCGCCTGCGGCGAGCGCCCAGGACCGGGGATCCGATGCAGCGACGAATGCAAAGCCGCCTGGCACGCTGGCTGGCCCTCGGGCTCGGCCTGCTGGCGTTGCTGGTCTCGGGCTACGGGCTGGTCCGCCATAATAACTGGTACCTGGCGAGCGATCAGGCTGCGTTTCTGACCATCGCGCGCGATATGCAGACCGGCACGGTCTTTCACGATACCGCTATCTTTACGGATACCGTCGTGGGGCGCGCCGATTGGAAGCGCTACGACGCTTTTCAGCAAACCTATTTTCTCCAGCAGGATAAGCTTTATTCCCGCTACCCGCCGGGCTTTCCCGCGATGCTGGCGGTGGCCGGTGCCGTGGCGGGGGAGAGAGGCGAGCATTGGCTGAACCCGTTGCTCTACCTGGCGACGCTGCTCGTCCTTGCAGGGTTGCTCTATACGCTTTTGCGCGGGCAGGACCGCGCGCTGGCCGCGGGGACAGCAGTGCTGGCGATGTGGCTCGTGCTGCTGGTGCCGACCGGCGTTCACCTCTGGGGGATCACCGTGGCGCGCGATCTGCCGGCGCATTTCCTCGGCCTGCTCGGGTTGGTCTTCGCGGTGCGCAATCGGCCTATTCTCTCCGGCCTGACGATCGGCTTTGCGCTCGTCGTGCGCCCGGATGCGATCCTCTATGGGCTGCCGGTGGCGGCCATTGTTCTGGTATCACGCCCACCCCTATCCCGGATCCTTTTCTGGGTGGTTGCGCTCGGCGTGGGTGCTTCGCCGCTGCTCGCTTACAATTTCGTGACCCTCGGACATCCGCTCTCTTTCACGCAGGGCGGCGAGTTCCGCGATTTGCTCGGCTGGCTTCAGCCGCCCAGCGCGCATGCGGCGCCAGCCGGTAGCGTGGCCGTACCCTCGGGCGGCGGCTTTCGCCTGGCGAACCTGCGCACCACCTTGCCCGGCAACCTGATTGTGCTCGGTCGCGCCTTTGGCAGCCTGCTGCTCTTCACCGGCGCCGGTATGGTGTGGTCGCTGCGCCGGCGGCCGCTGGTCGCGGCGGCGCTGCTGCCGTATCCGCTGGCCGCGGTGGTCTTCTATAGTTGCTGGACCCATCCCGATGCGCGCTATCTGGCCGGTGCGAGTCTTTGTCTGATCGGACTCACCAGCGTCGGCGTTGTTACTGCTTCGCGCGCGCTGCAAAGCGATCGGGCCTGGCGGCATAGTCGATGGTTGGCGCTGCTGGTCGCGGCTCTGCTGGTGGCGTGGCAGATGGCGGCCGGGCAAGGGACTGTAGCCTGGGCACCCGGCGGGACCTTTGTCGTGGTGGTGGCGGGAAGTGCATGCGTGGCATCGGTGGCGCATCTGCTGCGCAACCAGGGTGCGGTGACGATGGTGGCGCCGGCGCTTGCGCTGGCCATTTTGGCGCTGCTGCGGCTTTTCTCCGGTACGCCGAGTTGGGGTTCCTTCCGCGCACCGCAGGCGCACCAGGCACAGGCTCTGGTGGCGCAGTATATTCCCCCGGGCTCGCTGGTGCTGGCTTCGCCCTCTCTGGGCCGGCCGGCGGAGAATCTGCGTGTCTATTCGGGGGTCGAGGCCTTCTATCCGGCGGAGTTTTCGCTTTTCGACAAGACGGCGGAGGATGCGATTGTCGTGGCGCTGGCAAGCGGCCGTCGCGTCTTTCGCCTGGTCGATGCCCGGGCGCGAATCGCGCCGGATTCCATGCCCAATATCGCGCGCATCGAGCGCGTACTCTTGTTGCCGCCGCAGCGGGCCCTGGAGATCTATGCCGACCCGCGGCGCGCACCCCGCGGCGTGGCGCTCTACGAGGTGGTCGCCACCGAGGCGCGGCGCCACCAGTTACGCCAATATCTGGCCCTCCCCGAACCCGGCGCTCCGGCCGCAGAGTAGGGCCTGGTGCGGCGGGCGCGCCAAGCGCAAGCTTGGCGGCCCTTGGCGGAGAGCCTATGGGGAGATCCCTGTTGCGGCGCGCAGCGGGCCGTGGATCTCGCGTTCGACCCATCGCGCATCCCACCACTCGATGGGGTCGACATGGTGGCCGCGAATCGTGACGCTGAAATGCAGATGGTCGCCGCCGGCCAGGCCGGTCTCGCCGGTGCGGCCGATAACGGTGCCGCGTGCGACCACGTCGCCGCTGGCGACGCTGATGGTGCTGAGGTGGGCGTAGAGGGTGGCGAGGCCGAGGCCGTGGTCGATCAGGACGACCTTGCCGTAGATGCCGAGGTCGCCGACCCATTGCACGCGGCCGGCGCCGGAGGCCTCGACCGGAGCGCGGCGTACCGAGGCGAGGTCGTAGCCGAGGTGGGTTTGCTCGTCGATGGCGCGGCCCTCGTACATATAAGTTCGATGCTCGGCGAAGCGTGAACCTACTTGGGTGCCGGGCTGCTGCCGCAGGCCCGCCTCGACGAGAAGCATCGGGGCGCTTTGGCCCACATGCCCGCGTAGCTCGACCTCGCTTGCCGCGCGCATATCGCGGTTCACGGCCAGGTAGGCTTCGGCGCGGGAGGAGGGGATTTCAATTCCCTGGCTCTCCAGCAGCGGGTGGATCTTGCGCTCGATGAAGCTGTCGGAGACCCGGATCTTCTCGGCCCGCGGCGTGCGCGGACGGATCGTGGCGGGGACGCCGAGCACGCTGCGGTTGCCGGCGGCATCCTGGGCGAAAAGCCGCGGGGTATGCTCGTCGCTGGCATTCCAGGGCACGGTATAGAGTGCTGCGTGCTGCTCGTCTCTGGGGAAGCCGCCGGCTTCGCCGGGGAAGATCGTCTCGCCCACCTGCACGCCGGAGGAGGTGGCATCGGCGTCGACCTCGTAGAGGATCAGCCCGGTGCCGCCTTGGCGCACGCGCCAGCCATCGCCGATCAGGCGCAGCCGGGGTGGTGTGCGGTCGATCCGGAAACCCGCGCTGGCGGCCACGAGTGCGGAGCTCAGGCGCGAGAGCGGTGCGTGGCCGGTTGCCTGGATGATGATCTCGGCCGGACCTTCTGCCAGGCCCAGGGCCGCGGGGTCTATCGTGAGCTCTACATTATGGTGCTGTATGCCCGGGGCGAAGAGGCCGCCGCCCGGGAGGTTCTCCTCGGCGATGACGATGCGCTTGCCGGCGGCATCGCGAACGTAGGCCTGCCAGCTGCGCAGGCCGGCGCGTGGGGCTTCGAGCCGCAGGCTGACGTGTCCCTCGCGGCCAAGTACCTCGGGGACGCCCCGCAGCTCGGCACGGGGGCTGCTGGTTCCCATCCAGAAGAGCCAGCCGCTGGCGCCGAGCGTAAGCGTCAGAAGTGCGAGGTAAAGGGAGCGGCGGCGCGAGCGGCGCTCCCGGCGCCGTAGGAGTGAATCCGACATGCGGGCGAGCTTACACGGTGGCCACGATATCTCACCATGATTCTGCCGCGCTCGCCGAAAGCGTCGAATCCGCAGGGGCTTTTCCCTCCGGCTGCGCCGTCAGTTTCGGTCGCGCTCGAGTCGGCGGCGGCGCGCGCGGGCCAGCGCGTCGAAGGCCTCGGCGATGGCGCCGGGCAGGGCGGGGGCCTCGGGCGCCTCGCCCTCCTCTTCTTCGAACTCCGCCGGCACCTCGCGCGGCGGGCGCAGGCGGCGCGTGCTGCGCGCGAAAGGTGAGGTCTCGGCCTCGATCGTGCCGTAGCCGACCAGCCGGAGTTTGCGGACGGCCTGGTTGCCGAGAGCCTCGTTGACCATGGCGACGATTTCGCGCTGCATAAGCGAAAGTTCCTGGCGCCAGACGGAGTCCGGTACGGCGATGAGTAGCTCCGGACCCTTCAGGGCGAGCGGAGTTGCCTGCGCGGCGATGCGTTCGCCGACAATTTCCGGCCAGCTGTCCATGAGCCGCCGGATGTCGGTCATTCGGCCCAGGCCCAGGTCTGCCAAGGCTCTGCCGAGCAGCTCGCTTACTCGGTCAATCATGCAAAAAACTCCGGGCGAAAACTTTTTCTTGAAAATCGCATCAGAACTCGTGCCGTTTCGTTGACAATACCATATGTAGTATGGCAGAAGCGCGGCCCACACAAGATCCGGGGCTTTGCCGGGAAAGGCAGCCTTCCGGGATTGCTCCCGAAAGACGGCTGAAGGCCGGTAATACCCCGAAAATAGATCAGAAACCAGAAGTGCGAAGTGCACGAGGCCGGCCGGGTGTGGCGGCAAGGCGCGATGACGAGGGAGAGAAGCCAGTGAAGAGATCGACGCTCAGCAATCCGAAAGAAGAGAACGCTGTGGACGTGAAGGAAGCGACCTTTGCCGAACCCGGCGGCGGGGTGAAGATCGAACGCATCTTCACGCTGGGGGCCGACGGCCAACGCATCGATCCGGAAGGTAGCGTCGTCTGGGAAAAGCGTGACGCGACGATCTCGGGCGAGGGCGGCTCGGTCGTCTTTGAGCAGAAGGATGTCGAAGTCCCGGCGCATTGGTCGCAGCTCGCGACCAACGTCGTTGCCTCGAAATACTTCCGCGGCGCGATGGGTACGCCCGAGCGCGAGACCAGCGTTGCGCAGCTGATCGGCCGTGTGGTCGACTCGGTGCGCACCTGGGGGCTCGAGCAGGGCTATTTCGAGTCCAAGGAAGACGCCGGTATTTTTGCTGACGAGCTGCGCCATATCCTCATCGAGCAGAAGGCCTCCTTCAACTCACCGGTCTGGTTCAACGTTGGAGTAGAGGAGCATCCGCAATGCTCGGCCTGCTTCATCCTCTCCGTCGATGATACGATGGAGTCGATCCTCGACTGGTACCGTCGCGAAGGCGTGATCTTCAAAGGCGGGTCCGGCTCGGGCGTGAACCTCTCGCGCATCCGCTCTTCCAAGGAATTGCTCGGCGGCGGCGGCACGGCATCCGGCCCGGTTTCCTTCATGCGCGCGGCCGACGCCTCGGCCGGAGTGATCAAATCCGGTGGCAAAACGCGCCGCGCTGCCAAGATGGTCGTGCTCGATATCGAGCACCCGGATATTGAAGACTTCATCACCTGCAAGGCCGACGAAGAGCGCAAAGCCTGGACCCTGATCGATGCCGGCTACGACGGCTCGATCGACGGACCGGCCTATAGTTCGATTTTCTTCCAGAACGCCAACAACTCCGTGCGCGTGACCGATGAGTTCATGCAGGCGGTCGCCGATGACGGCGAGTTCCATACCCGCAATGTCACCGATGGCTCGATTGCCAAGACCCATAAGGCCCGCGAGATTTTCCGCAAACTCGCCGACGCCGCGCATTTTTGCGGTGACCCGGGGATGCAATACGATACGACCATCAACGACTGGCATACCTGCTCCAATACCGGTCGGATCAATGCCTCGAATCCGTGCAGCGAGTACATGCACCTCGACGATTCGGCCTGCAATCTCGCCTCGATCAACCTGCTGAAGTTCTCCAACGAGGCCGGCGAGTTCGATACCGCAGGCTTCCGCCATGCGGTGAACGTCCTGATCACGGCGATGGATATCCTGATCGACTCCTCGAGCTATCCGACCCCGGAGATCGGCGTGACGGCACATCGCTTCCGCCAACTGGGGCTGGGCTACGCGAACCTCGGCGCTCTCCTGATGGAGATGGGCCTGCCTTACGATTCCGAGAAGGGCCGCGCGTTCTCGGCTGGGGTGACGGCGCTGCTCTCGGGCGAGGCCTACCTCCAATCGACCCGCCTGGCCAAGGTGCGGGGGCCCTACGAGGGCTACGAGGTGAACCGCGAACCGCACCTCCAGGTGATCGAAAAGCATCGCGCGGCTTCGATGAAGCTCTCCTCGACGCACGTTCCGCTCGAACTGCGGCAGGCAGCACGTACGGCCTGGGATCAGGCTCTCGCGGAAGGTCGCGAGCATGGCTACCGCAACTCGCAGGCTACGGTTCTGGCCCCGACCGGCACCATCGCTTTCATGATGGATTGCGATACTACCGGCGTCGAGCCGGATATCGCGCTGGTGAAATTCAAGAAGCTGGTCGGCGGCGGCATGCTCAAGATGGTCAACCGCACCGTCCCGAGCGCCTTGGCCCGGTTGGGTTATGACTCCCACGAGGTCCAGGCGATCGTCGAATATATCGACCGCGAGGCGACCATCGAAGGTGCGCCCGGTCTGGCCGACGAGCATCTCCCGGTCTTCGATTGTGCCTTCAAGGCAGCCAAGGGCGTGCGCACGATCGCTCCCGAAGGCCATATCCGCATGATGGGCGCTGTACAGCCCTTTATCTCGGGTGCGATCTCGAAGACGGTGAATATGCCCACCGACACCACGGTCGAGGAGGTCGAGTCGGCCTATATGCTGGCCTGGAAGCTCGGCGTGAAGGCGTTGGCGATCTACCGCGATGGCTGCAAGCGCATCCAGCCGCTGAATACTTCGCTGAAGGATCACAAATCCACGGCGACGCCCGCGGCCGGTCCGACGGCGCAGGCACTAGCCGAGGCCGAAGCGCGTCCGGCGCGCCGCCGGCTCCCGGCCGATTGCCGCTCGGTACGACATAAATTCGATGTCGCCGGCCATGAGGGCTACATTCATATCGGGTTCTACGACGATGGCTCGCCCGGCGAGATCTTCATCAAGATGGCCAAAGAGGGGAGCACGATCTCCGGCTTGATGGACACCATCGCGACGCTGACCTCGATGGCTTTGCAATACGGAGTGCCGCTTGACGCATTGGTGAGCAAATTCAGCCATGTGCGCTACGAGCCTTCCGGCTTCACCAAGAACCCGGAAGTGCCTTTCGCGAAGTCGCTCACTGATTATATTTTCCGATTCCTCGGTGTGCGATTCCTCGGTGGCGGGGCAGCGGCCGAGGCCGAGGCAGGGACCGCGGTGACGGAAGCTCCGGCAGTGGTGCCTGGGGCGATGCCCGAAACGGCGACTTTCCAGCAGCAATTGGATGCACCGAGCTGCTCGGATTGTGGCTCGATCATGATCCGCAATGGGTCGTGTTATCGCTGCGCGAATTGTGGCGCGACGAGCGGGTGCTCCTGAAGAGATAAAGAAAGATCCCGCCAGGGGCGGGTTGTCTTTGCGGACGGGCGGATCCGGGTCCGTTCGCGATATCGGGAACCAAAGTGGCTGTGGTGGTTGTTGTGGTGCGGGGTTCCCGGGGGGTGTGGGGTGGATGTGGACCGGATCGTGGTAGGACGGGGCGCCTTTCGGGGCGCCCCGTCTCCTATTATGCCATCGCACGCGAGGGGGAAGATCCAGCTTCCCCGGCGGCGGCCAAGGAACGACCCTCTCAAGATTCCCCTGCTCCCGTCAAACGGACGAGCTGAACCGATTCTCGGTCGCTTCTGTTCCCGGCCGGAGCCGTGTAGCGGCTACTGGGCTAGACGGTAGAGCGTATCGCCCTTGTGGACGAGGTGGAGGCGGCGCCGAGCGATATGCTCCAAGGTGCGGTCGTCGGTGTCGATTCGGGTCAATTCGTCCCGTATTTCGTCGATTTCCTGGACCTCAAGGAAGCTGGCCTGGTTGATGCCGTCGAGTTCGGACTCCAAGGTCTGGGCCTGGCCGAAGCCGCGCTCGCCGGTGAAGGCCGAACCGAGAAGGGCCACCGTGACCACCGTCATGGCCAGGGCGACCCAGGAGTCTCGCATCGTTTGCAGAAATCGGCCCACGCCAGCGTCTTAGCAAATTGGACGGAGCAGGCAAAACGGACCATTCGCAAAACAAGGTTCTTGCCGTTGGCGCCGATTGCCGATCTCAAGGTTCAATATCTACGCGACTGATTTCCATTTCAAAATGGCATTCTCCCTGTTGACACACGGGCCGGTTCATGAGTAAAATGCTGTTTAGTATTACGGTGAGGTGGGGTGGTGATGCCCGACTCGCCTGAGAGTGGATCACAGGGGAACCTTAAGGAGGAATCTCATGGCAGTTGCCAAGAAGAAGAAGAAGAAGGCGCCGGCTCGCAAGAAAAAAGTCGTGGCGAAGAAGAAAAAAGCTCCGGCTCGTAAGAAAAAAGCCGTAGCCAAGAAGAAGAAAAAGGTTGTAGCCAAGAAGAAAAAGGCTGCGCCCAGGAAAAAGGCTGTAGCGAAGAAGAAAAAGGCTGCGCCGAAGAAGAAGAAGGCTGTAGCGAAGAAGAAAAAGGCTGCGCCGAAGAAAAAGGCGGCCGCGAAAAAGAAAAAAGCTACGCCTAAAAAGAAGGCTGTAGCCAAGAAGAAAAAGGCTGCGCCCAAGAAAAAGGCTGCTGCCAAGAAGAAAAAAGCACCGGCTCGCAAGAAAAAAGCAGCGAGTCGGAAGAGGAAATAAGATTAACCGACTCGGGGCGGTAACCCCGGGGCGGGAGTCGAATGCCGGCTCCCCTGCCTCTCGAAAGAGGGGCGGTTTGGATACTCTCTCTCAGGCGAGTCCGAGTCTTCGGACTCGATGCAGAAAGGCCCCCGGTCGCAGGACCGGGGGCCTTTTCGTTTCTGCTGGGCCCCCTGCGGCACAGGCTCCCGGCCCGCTTGGGTCTGCTGTGTCGGCTGGCATTTCATCTCGCGTGAAAGTGCGAATAATGTCGGGGGTAGGATGCGAATACTCTTTTTCGGGTTGCGCAGAGTCTATCGGGTAGCGCAAGATGTCACCCTTGGTGAGAACCGGGTCCGCGATGTCGCCTTGAGGCGAAGCGGGCCATCTTCAGCAGGGGGGAATTGATGCAGATTCACAACAGCCTGGGCCGAATTTTGTCAGAACGCGACGTAGCCGACCGGGAGCTTGCCGCGGTAACCGAGATGGATGCGGGTCATGTGAACCGAATCAAGAACGGTCGGGTGGTGCCGAATGTCGTTACGGCATTGCGCTTGGCGCGCGCGTTGGGCCTGCCGGTCGAGAGCCTTTTTCAGCTACGGCCCTAGAGGCGGCGTCCCTATTCGAGCCGGGACGCCGCAGCAGGCTGGATTGTCAGAAGGTGAGTTCGGCGATCGTCTCAAGCGCGTTCGGGTCGCCGCCGAGAATCAACGTCGAGGCGTGCGTGCTCTTCCACTCGTCGAGGCGATCCTTGATCCGCTCCTTGGGGCCGAGCAGGGCGACGCTGTCGACCAGATCATCGGGGACCGCGGCGGTGGCTTCCTTCTTCTTGCCGTCAAGGAAGAGATCCTGGATTTTCTTGGCCGCATCCGGCCAGCCCTGGCGGCAAGCATGGTCATTGTAAAAGTTCTTGCCACGCGCACCCATGCCCCCGATATAGAGGGCGAGCTGAGGTTTCAGCATATTGCGGCAGAGCTCGATATCGTCGTTCACGATCGCAATGATGGACGGCATGATGTCCAGGTCTTTGATCGTTTTGCCATTGCCCGCTTTGGCGAGCCCCTTCTCGATTCTATCCGTGAAGGTATCGAGGCCCGCCGGCGTGGTCCAGATGGGGATGAAGCCATCGGCGACTTCGGCTGCTGTCTGGACACCGCGCGGAGAGATCGTGGCCGTATAGATGGGAATATCGGCGCGACCATGCAGAATGCTTTTGAGTGCTTTGCCGACGCCTGACGAGCCCGGGCCGGTGTACGGCATCTGGTAGAACTCGCCGTCGAATTCGACCGGTGCCTCGCGCGCGAAAATCTTGCGCATGATGGCGATATACTCGCGTGTGCGCGTGAGCGGCTTGCCGTAGGGGACGCCGTGCCAGCCCTCGATTACCTGCGGCCCGGAGGGGCCGATGCCGACCAGCATGCGGCCACCGGAGAGTTGGTCCACGGTCATCGATTGCATCGCGCACATGGCCGGCGTGCGTGCCTGCATCTGCATGATGGCCGTGCCGAGTTTGATCTTCTTGGTCTGGCAGGCGATCCAGGCCAGCGGCGTGATCGCGTCGTTGCCCCAGGCCTCCGCGGTCCAGACGGAATCGAAGCCGAGCGCTTCGGCCTTGAGTATCCGTTCTATATCGATCTTGATTTCGCGACCAAAGCCGGCCGCATTCAATCCCAGTTTCATCAGCAGAGTACTCCTTCTTTTGTCTCTTTGAGTGCCATTTCATGGCGCTGATCACAAGGTGGCACGCTCGGTCCGCAAGCGCCCGCCCGGTTGGGCAAGTCGCTCTCCCGAGCTTTGGCCGTGGCGCTGCGGACTTCAACGAGTTGGTCGTCGCGCTGCGCGGCGCCGGTCACCGGACTCTTGCCGTGCAGTCGCGCGGCATCGACGCCCGCGAAGCAGGAGGAAAACCTGCTCAAGGCGCTGCTGCCGGTTTTTCCCGAAGAGATGCGCCGCGCGGCAATCGCCGAGGCGCGTCCGCTCAGCTGACGAGAAATTCGCGTAGGCCGCTTCGCTCAAGCACGGCAGCAAGCTCTGCATTGCTGCTGGTTTCGGCGTATTTCTGCTTCAGCACTTTGAGCGATTTGGCGTGGTATTTCTGCGGGCCTCCGACGGTCTGCCACCAATCGCGCCCGGCAAAGGAGAAGCTGAACTCTTCGGCACCGTCCGCGATTGCTTGGGCATTCTGGTTGGACCACGCGAGGAAGAAACGCACGGGACCGGCAAGTAGTGGATCCAGTGTGGGCGCCAGCGCAGCCATGCTCTCGTAGGTGCCGTTCGCCGTCGGCTCCAGGCTGCGCTCGGACCAGGCCGCGGTCCTTGGCGCCTGCTCGCGCAGGATCGCGCCGGCGGTCGGATCGATCAGGGCTTCGTAGATCTGCGCGCCGAGGCTCAAATCAGCAATCGACGGGCGGGTGCCGAAAAGCCACGGTCGTTCAGTCAGATGCGCTTCGAGCAACGCGATGCCTTCGCGGAAGCCGTCTTCGAGGAGGCCGGCGGTCTTCTCGTTGGAGCCGACCGCGAAGCCGCGGCCGCTCATGCGCGCCTGGATTTGCTCGGCCATCGGCGCGATCTGTTCTTCGGACGCCTCGGGTCCCATCATTTCGGTGACAAGGCGACGGGCCACCGTCTTCTGGTCGACCTCGCGCGCCCAGCGGTAGTGGAACATCCATTTATTGGCCCATTCATCGCCGAATTCCTCGATCAATTCGGCGAGAAAGCGCAAGACGGGGTCGGCCGGCTGGATCGAGGGCTCCGGGAAGCGTCGTTCCATCTCTTCGATGATCGGCGTGGAGTCCTGCAGGGCCTTGTCCTCGGGCGTCGCGACGGCCGGGACAATCGGCAGGCGCGCGTACTTCTTGTACTCCTCCATGGTCGCGCCGGTGCGCAGGATCCATTCGTGCGCGATGCCCTTGTAGCGGTAATAGGCGCGCACCTTGATGGAGTAGGGGGAATTTTCCGAACCGAAAATACGATAGATATCGGACATGGAGTGACCCTGCCGATTGATCCCCGGAGTCACAAGCGGCACTCGGGGTACTGGGGCTGCGCGGTGGCAGAGTGCGCGGCTCTTTGCGAAGACCCTCGGGTATGGCAGATCGGATCGATCGGTGGATGACGGGTGATGGCACCGTCCGGATTCTGACAGCAACCTCGACCGCGATGGTGGCCGAAGCCGCGCGTGTTGCGGGCAGCAATGCCGCGGTGACCGAGGCCTTTGGCTCTTTGCTCACCGGCGTGGCCTTGCTGCAACTGGCGCAAAGCCCTGTGGACCGTGTGCAATGCGCCTTTGTGCATGAGGGCAGTGCGGGCCAGATGCTGGCCGATATCTGGCCTGGGCCGCAGGTGCGCGGCCGCGTCGATCATCCGCAGGCGACGCAAGACCCGCTGGTCGCTCGCAGTGGCGAGTTGCGGATCTCGCGTCATGGTTTTCGCAGCGGCAGCTTCTATCAGAGTCAGGTGGCGGTAGCGGACGCGAGTCTGGCCGACGCGTTGCAGACCTTTTGTCGGGAATCCGAACAGACGGCGACCCTTTTCTCGCTTGCCGTGGCGGTCTCTGCCGAGGGTGTGGTGGAGCGCGCCGGCGGCATGATGGTACAGGCCTTGCCTGATTGTGAACGCGAACACCTCGAGCGGGTCACGGCCTGCCTCGAGAGGGCCTCGTTTGCCGATATCGTGGCTGCCGGTGCGGAACCGGCCGATGCCGCGCGCCAACTCCTGGAGGGTGTCGATTTGCATATCCTCGGCGAGGATCCGCTGCTCTACCGCTGCCGCTGTTCGCTGGAGCGCGCGACAGATGCCGTGCGGACGCTCTCGCCCGAGGAACTCGCCGAGGTGCGCGACGGCCGCTTCGAAGAAGTCACCTGTGATTTTTGTGGGACTATCTACAAGGTCGGGGCCGCGGCATTGGGCGAGTCCGTCAGCTGAAGGAGACAGGAATGCCGATCAAGGTAACGGAATTGCATCATCATGCGGTCGCGGCCGGCGCCAGCGGAGAGAAGCTGGCTGCGACGCGCGCTTTTTATTCCGAGATGCTCGGGCTCCGCGACGATGTCGAGCGCCCGGATTTTGGGATTGATGGAAATTGGTATCATGTCGGCCCCCAGGGGCGCGCACAGGTACATATCATTGCCGTCGACGTGCAGGTGCCGGGTGGTCCGGATGCGCCGGCCAATCCGCTTGAGACGCACCTGGCTCTGGCGGTAGAGGATCTCGCCGAGGCGCAGCGCGAGCTTGAGCAGCGCGGCGTTCCCTTCGTGCTTCTGCCGGCGGCCCGCGGTGTCGGTACCGACCAGATCTTCCTGCGCGACCCGATGGGTCATATGATCGAGTTGCATGAAGACGGGACGTGCCGCTGTAACGAGCAGAATTTGCCCAAGCCATGAGGGTCGAGTCCATTGAGCCCGAGAACGGACGCTATGCGGCCGATCTCGTTTTCGTGCATGGCCTCTGGACCACCAGGGAAATCTGGCGGCCCGCAGCGCTCGGCTTCGCACACCGGGGATGGCGTTGCGATCTGCTCGACCTGCGCTGCGACGGCGCGGCTACGAATTTGGAAGATTGGTGTGGCGCGGTTGCCGCTCATCTTGAGAGTCTACCGGCCCCGGCCATCCTCATCGGTCACGATGCGGGTGCCCTGGTCGCGCTGGCGTTGGGCATGCGTGGTCTGCCGCGCGCGGTGGTGGCGAGCGCGCCGCTGCTGAGTGGCGTCAGTGGGGTGCATCCGCGCTTGCCGGTCTGGATAGCCAAGCTGCGTGGCACCGATCTGCCGCCGCCCTTGCCGGGCCATGAAATGCTGGCCGTTGCCTCCGCCAAGGGGCAGGCGCGCCTGGCGCATGCTCTGGTGCCCGACCCGGCTCGCCTGGTCGCCTCGGTGTCCGGCCCTGCGATCCGACCCGGGCGGGTGCAGGTTCCGACGCTGCTGGTCGGCTATACGAGAGACTCGATCGCCAAGCGCCACCTTGTCGAGATCACAGCGCAGGGGATCGGTGCGGATTTCATCGCCCGCGAGGCGGGCCATTATGCGATGCTCGAGGAGCCTTGGGATGCCTGGATGAGCGAGATCCAGCGCTGGATCATCCGCCGCGGCGGTGATGCCCTGGTGCAACTGGAAGGCGACGAAGACCTCGACCCGGATGCCATGTTTTGAATCCTTCGGCCGGACCTCTAGCGGCGCGCAAAAAATTGGCACTCACCATGCCGATTTGCCATCATCGCAAGCAGCCGCCGCGGGCGGGGAGGCAAGAATTCTGACAATCGAGGTCGAAACGGATAGCGCGCAAGGCGACGGGCGTACGCGCCGGCGCGTGCGCAACCGCGAGAAGGTCGTCCAGGCACTCTACGAGCTGATCGGCGAGGGCCACCGGCGCCCGACTGCCGACCAGGTCGCCGAACGCGCCGGCGTTGGTCGTCGCACGGTCTTCCGCCATTTCGATGATCTCGAGAGCCTTTTTGCGGAACTTGCCACGCAGGTCCGCGAGCAGGCGCGCGAACAGCTGGGCGGGCATCCGGTATCGGGCCCGCTTGCGAAACGCATCCGCGATCTGGTGGCGCGCCGCGCGGCTCTTTTCGAGGGCCTCGCCCCCTTCCGTCGGGCCAATGCTGTCCATATCTGGCGCTCTCCCGTCCTGCAGAAATTCGACACCGAGAACCTGCTCGAGCTTCGCGCCGATACCCGGCGGTCGCTGGCCGAATTGGACAACGCGCCAGCTGCTCTCGCCGCGGGTGTCGATCTATTGACGGCCCCCGAGGCCTGGGACCACCTGCGCGACAATCAGGGCCTCAGCGCCGAGAGCGCCGAGCAAGCGGTAGGCGATCTGGTCCTGGCTCTGCTCGAAAGATCGGCTTAACCATGCAAACCAGATTCGGAAATGTGGCAGCCTCGGTCGACGGAGCCCGCGGCGAGTTGCTGCTCGATGAGCCGGCGCGGCTTAATCCGCTCGGTAGCGAGACCTTGCACGCGATCATCGAGGCGGCGGCCTTTTTCGACGCGCAGCCTGGGCTGAAGGTCGTGGTGGTGGCCGGAGCCGGGCGGGTCTTTTCGGCCGGTGCCGATGTGAGCGCTTTCGGCCCCGGTAGTGCGCGGCCCGATGTTGCGCCGCGCGATCTGCCTGACGAGGGACGTCGCATGGCGGAGGCCGTCGAGCGGATGAAGGCCGTGACGATCGCGCGCATCCACGGCCATTGTATCGGTGGCGGCGTGGTTTTGGCGAGTGCCTGTGACCTGCGGGTTGCCGCCGAAGATACTGTTTTTCGTATCCCCGAGGTCGATATCGGCATTCCGCTTGCCTGGGGCGGGGTGCAGCGGTTGGTGCGCGAGATCGGTCCGGCGATGACCAAGGAGTTGGTGATGACCTGCCGGCCCTTCGATGCGCTGGAAGCAAAACAGATCGGCTTTCTGAACCGGGTGGTAGCGGCCGCGAAACTCGAGCAGGAAGTCGAGACGCTTGCCGCACAATTGGCTGACAAGGCCGGATTTGCACTGCTCTCGACCAAGCGGCAGACCGACGCGATCACCGACGAGATGATCTCGATGAGCGCCGCGCGCCTCGATGCCGACCTCTTCCTCACGGGCTTGCACGATCCCGAGGGGCGCGAGAAGGCGGCGGCCTATCTCGCGGGTCTGGCCGCGCGCAAAAAACGCTGAGCCGCTGCGCGGCCCTGAAACCGGCAAGACCCTGTACAAGCCGGGCGACTGGCCGTGCGTAAAAAATGCTGAACCGTTGCGGGGAACGGGTGGCCGCGCCTCTTGGCCGAGCTGCCCGGGTCAGGACCGGGCGGGGCGGTCTTCGCTGGCGCCGTCGTCGTCGTCGCTTGCGGGGTCTTCGTCGGTGGCCATGCCGATGGTGTGCAGGCCGCATTCCGTCTTGCCGCTGCCAGCCCAACGTCCGGCACGCTCGTCTTCGCCGGCAAGGACGGGACGCGTGCACGGCGCGCAGCCGATGCTGGCATAGCCCTGGTCGAAGAGCGGGTGGGTGGGGATTTCATGCTTCTGCATATACTCCCACGTATCTTTGGCTTTCCAATTGGCGAGCGGGTTGATCTTGACGATTCCCCCGCCGAGGCGCTCCAGGATATTCATCTGCGAGCGCGTCGTCGCCTGGTCGCGCCGCCGGCCGTTGATCCAGGCGGCGACGCCGTTCAATGCCAGCTGCATGGGGTCGACTTTGTTGATTTTGCAGCAGAGATCGGGGTCGCTCTCGTAGAGCGCGTCGCCATATTGCGCGAGGAATTCCCCGCGCGGCATGGCCGAACTGAGGTTGCGGATCTGCAGGCCGAAACGCTCGACCAATTCGTCGCGGTAGGCCAGCGTTTCGGGGAAATGGTAGCCGGTGTCGATGAAGAGGACCGGTGTCTCCGGGGCAATCTCGCGCAACATATGGGCGATGACCACGCCTTCATGCTGAAACGACATGGTCAGGACGGCGTCGGGGGCCCAGGTGGAGGTGACCCAAGCGAGGATCTCCTCGGGTTTTTGCTCCTCGGCGAGCTGGTTTTGCGCCTTCAGATCCACTATTCCGGCCTCGTTCGCCATTGGCTTCGGGTATCATAGGTCCCGAAGTGCGGCAATTTGTCTGATTTCATTATTGTCGAGAGGTAAGCTGCGGCTGGCCCGTCAGGCGCGTGCTGCGTTGGGGGAGGGCCGCGCCTCGCGGATGCGCTCGATGCCCTCGCGGGTAGGCGCCGGGTTCATCTGGATGCCGTAGCGCCGCAGGATGGTCTGGATGGTATCATGGTGCGCCTCGATGGATCCGGCCACCGAGAGGTAGCCATGTTCGGCCGCGCGGCGGCGCGCCCAGAAATCCAGCGGGAACATCTGGAAGAATGTCTCGTCGCTATCGGTGGGCTCGATCAGGATGATATCGCCCTGGAAGCTGGGGTCGTCGCGGTATTGGTTGAGGCCGATATGCAGGCGGGAATGCAGGAGCGCCCGAAACACCTGGTTGACGACGGCGAAGAGGCCGTGGTCGGCCAGGGGACTGCCGCGTTGGCCGCGGGTGGCGCCGGGGAGGCGCTCATTATTGAAGGGCCGGAAGGGGTTGTAGGCGATGACGAGATCGGCCCCGTGCTCTATGGCAACGTCGATATTGACGGTGCGCCGCACGGCACCATCAATATAATCGACGCCCTTGATGCGGGCCGGCTTGTAGAAACCGGGCAGGGCCGTGGAGGCTTGTACCGATTCCGAGATGGTCAGAGCCGAGTCCTCGTCGTGGCCGAAGACGACACGCTCGGCGGTGTCGAGGTTTACGGCGACGACGTAGAGCTCCTTGCCGCGTTCGCGGTAGAGCGCTCGGAAATTATTGGTGACGCCGCGCGCGGCAAAGCCGCGCCGCAGAAAGCTCTCCAGACCGCGGTTATCGAAGGCTCCTGAAGGCAGGTAGTTCAGTACGAAGGGAAAGCTGCGCGTCGTTTGCAGGCCGCGCACCAATTCTGCAACCAGGAGCTGTAGCGAATCGCCGCTGGGGGCCTCGACGCAGGCGCGCAATGGCTCCTGGAGGCGGCGCCAGGTGGTCGGGCTTTTGCGCAACATCTCGGCAATCGCGCCGGGGACGTAGGTGGCAAGGTCGGTGATGAAATCGATCGGCTTCGAGACGATCTCGCCCAGGTTCGGGCGGTAGAAATCCTGCAGGCGGAATTCGCCCAGGTCGTCGTGGCCGTCGAGGGTCTCGATCAATTCGGAGGGCGGAACACCGGCGGCCAGCGGTGCGGCCAGCAGGGCACCGGCGGAGAGGCCCACGTAGATATCAAAATCGACTACTTTATGGGTGACCAGAAAATCATCGAGAGCCGCGAGCCCTCCGAGCTTGAAGGCGCCACCGGTAACGGCACCGCCGGCCAGTACCAACGCGAGTTTCGGGTTGAGCTTGCGGGTGCGCGGCGTGCTCTTCTGGATGATCGTGATGCCCATAGGTCGGGTTGGCAAGAGTGTCTCCCGCCGTCTCTACAGGTTCACGGATAGAGCCGTGGCGGGCAATAGGCGGACGCCCTCAGCGTTGCTGGGGGTCCAAGCCGCCGCTGGCTTCGAGTGCGGCCGTAAGCTGCTGCAAGTCTTCGGCAGTATCGGAGGTGTACCAGCGTCCCGTATGGACAAAGCCATGAAAACTCACGCCTTTTTGGAAAAACCGCGGGTAGATTCCGTGCATCGTGCTGAAGGGGCCGGACTGCGGCATGGTGCGAATTAGCCGTGGGTCGAGGACTTGGACCGAGGCGAACATATATTCACGCAAACCTTTGGCCGGCGCACCGGCGCCGAGAAAGCGGCGGATCTGCATCTTCTCATTGATCCCGAAGAGGCCGTAGGCGGCCGCACGCGGGTCGTCACGCAGCACCAGCGTGATGCCGCCGGGATTGTTCCGGTGGGCGACGAGCAGCTGGTCGAGTGCGATATCCGTCACAACATCCGCGTTGAGAACCAGCAGCGGGGGGCCGTCTTCTGCGCCCGGGCCGACCCCGAAGAGTTCGGCTGCCTGGCGAATACCGCCGCCGGTATCGAGGAGTTCTTCCTCGACCGAGTATCGGATGCGCAATCCGAAGGAGGCGCCGTCGCCGATCTCGGCCACGATCTGCTCGCGCAGATGGTGCACATTGATCACCACATCTTCGATTCCGTGCGCACGCAGCAGGGCCAGGCCCCAGCCGATCAGGGGGCGGCCGCCCGCGCGTACCAGGGGCTTTGGCGTATGGTCGGTGAGTGGCCGCAGCCTTGAGCCGCGGCCCGCGGCCAGGATGATCGCTCGGGCAGGAGGCCGGCTCATAAGAAGATCGGGCTCCGCTCGAAGAGCAGCTCGGCCAATTCGTCTTCGCCCAATGCGTCGAGGGCGCGCATGGCTTGTTTGGCCATGCGCGGCGCGTAGCGTTCGAAATAGCCTGGCTTCTCCAATTCCAATGCGAGAACGCCGAAGCGGCCGATTACCCGCAGCGTGCGGTAGGCGACCGCGGCAAGATAATTCGCCTGCAGATCGCTGCTCGGAGCCGTCGCCGCCGCGCCGAGGCGGTTCATTTCTTCGCCCCATGCCTGGACCAAGGTGGTCTCGAGGGTGGGATCGACGAAGCGGTCGGTGTCGCGGTCGGTGAGCAGGCTGGCGAGATCGTAGAGGGCGGGGCCGATGGTGGCGTCCTGAAAATCAATGACGCGCAGTTTTCCTGCGGCGTCCAGGTGCAGGTTCCAGGCATGGTAGTCGCGGTGCATCAGGCCACGGGGCAACGCGGCAATGCGCGCGCCGAGGGATTGCAGAGCCCGTTCGAGTTGCGGGTCCTCGCCCGGAGCGGTCACGCCCAGACCGCGCGCGTGTGCGAGGCCGTAGATGACCGTCACCTCCAGCTCGCGCGCGATCGCATCGGCGCCGTAGAGTTGGTCAAACGCGTAACAGCCGGCCGGCTCGGCCGAGCCGAGGGAACAGATGCGGGCCAGTAGCGCTACGGCCTCGTGCAGCAGGCGCTCGCGCTCCTCCGGAGCCGCGCGGGTGGCTGCGTCGGCCAGGGAGGTCTCGCCGAGGTCCTCCAGAAGAAGAACGCCTTTTTCCTCCGCTACCGCGAAGATTTCGGGTACCGGGATCTTGTGGCTGGCCAAGAACCGCTGCAGATTCACGAAGGGTAGCTCGTCATGCGCGGCTGCCTTGCCGTCTTCTTCGGGGCGCCGGGCCGAGCCATCGGTGGCAAAAAGCATCGCCATGATTTGCGCCGGGGCGCCATCGCCCTCAAGGTGCAGGCGGGTATAGCTGCGGACGCCGGCGTCGCCGGCCAAGGGTTCGAGCGCCCGGATGCGGGCCTCTGGCCAGCGGCCCCGGACCATCTCGGCGATATCTTCGTCAGCCACGGCCGGGCTTCTAGCCCGGATGGCGAGCGAATTCACCCTGGCGGGGAGGCCCAGGGCCGTGCTCGACGTTGACAGAACCGGGCTCAATCCCTAGCTAGATCGTCGGTGTTTGCCGTGAATCGCAGGGGTTTTCCGCACGGCAGGCTGGCAGGAGGGGGCCTTTGATCAACCCGTATATCGCATTGCTGATCAGCGCCACGCTGTGCACGCTGGTTGCCGTGATCATGGTAGGCGCGAGCCGTATCATCGGTCCGCACAATCCGACCAAGACCAAGCTTGAGATCTTCGAGGCCGGCAACCCGCCGGTGGGTTCGCTGCGCGGTATGCGCTTCCCCGTGAAGTTCTATCTGGTCGCCATCCTCTTCATCATTTTCGATATCGAAGTGGTCTTCATGTACCCGTGGGCGGTCATTTTCCGTGACCTCGGCTGGGCGGGGTTGGCCGAAATGAGCGCCTTCGTCGGCATTCTTGGCGTCGGTCTCGCCTACGTCTGGCGCGTCGGCGCGCTCGCCTGGGATTGAGCGGAGAGCAGACCAATGGAAATGCTCTTCACCGTGGCTAAAGTAGTGGTCGCTTTCGCCATCATGCTGCAACTGGTGCTGATCCTCCTCTGGGTCGAGCGCAAGGGTTCGGCTCTGATCCAAGACCGTGTCGGCGCCAACCGCGCCAATATTTTCGGCGGTATCCTGCCCTTCAACCTCGGCATCGTGAACACCTGGCTGGCCGATCCTCTCAAGGGCTTCCATAAAGAAGATATCGTCCCGGCCGACGCCGATCAGTTTCTCCACTGGATTGCACCGGTCGTCGGCATTGCGCCACTTTTCCTGACCTTTGCCGTGATCCCCTTCGGCGATGTGCTGCATGTCGGCGACTATACCGTCAGCTTGCAGGCGGCCGAGACCGGCATGGGCGTGCTTCTGGTCCTCGCGATGGTCTCGATGGGTGTCTACGGCGTCATCATCGCGGGTTGGGCCTCGAATTCGCGTTACTCGTTTCTGGGTGGCGTGCGCGGTACCGCGCAAATGATCTCGTATGAGGTCGCGATGGGGCTTTCCGTGGTCGCCGTCGTTTTGACCTTCGGTACCCTCGATCTCCAGGAAATCGCGCGCGCACAAGGCCAGTTGATGTGGGGCGTGATCCCGGCCTGGGGCATCTTCTACCAGCCGGTTGCTCTGATCCTTCTCTTTATCGCGGGCATGGCGGAGTCCAAGCGCGCGCCCTTCGATCTTCCCGAAGCCGAGTCGGAGCTCGTCGCCGGGTTCTACACCGAATATTCGGGCTCCAAGCAGCTTGTCTTCATGATGGCCGATTTCGTTGAAATCGCGATTGTCGCTGCTCTCGTCACGACCTTCTTCTTCGGCGGCTGGCAGGTGCCTTGGCTCTACCAGGGTGGCTTCCAATTCCCCGGTGGAATCGATGTCTATGTGCCGGCGCTAGCGGTTACGCTGATGCAGGTCGGCGCTTTCCTCCTCAAGCTCTTTTTCTTCTGTTGGTTGCAGATTCTGGTGCGCTGGTCGTTGCCGCGTATCCGCTATGACCAACTCATGGACCTCGGCTGGAAGCGTCTGCTTCCGATCGGGCTGGCCAATGTCGCGATCACGGCCGTGCTGGTGCTCGCGCTTGAAGGGTTCACAGTCGGATGACGCTCTTCTGGATTCTTGCTTCGCTCACGATTGCGGGCGCGCTGACGACGGTATTGCATCGCAACCCCGTCTATTCGGCCTTGGCGCTTGTCTTCACGCTCTTTCAGGTGGCGATCATCTTCCTCGCGCTCGATGCCTACCTGATCGCCTTCTTGCAGGTGCTGGTTTACGCCGGCGCGATCGTTGTCCTTTTTCTCTTCGTCATCATGCTGCTGGCGCTCGAGCCCGAAGAACCGCTGGCCGGCCATCTGCCATTGCGGGCAACCGGGGCCGTATTGTCCATCATATTGGCCGCCGAACTCGGCGCTCTGGGCTTTGCCTCGGGCAAGGCCGATTACGGGCCGATGCCTGAGGGCTTCGGCGAGACGGCAAGTGTGGCCGAGCGCCTCTTTACGGCGCATCTTCTCCCCTTCGAATTGACCAGCGTCCTGCTTCTCGCCGCCGTGGTCGGCGCGGTTGTCATGGCGCGGCGCAAGGCATCCTGACAATGGACGTACCGGTCGATCATTATCTTGTTCTCGCGGCGATCCTCTTCGCGATAGGCGTTTTCGGCGTGCTTTTCCGGCGCAACGTGATCGTCATGTTGATGTCGGTCGAGCTGATGCTCAACGGCGTCAATATCACTTTCGTCGCGTTCGCACGGCGTCTCTGGGATCTCGACGGGCAGGTGGTCGTCTTCTTCGTGATGACGGTTGCCGCGGCCGAGGCGGCTGTCGGCCTCGCGATTTTCCTCGTGAATTTCACCGGTCGCAAGACCCTGAACGCGGACGAACTCCGCGTGCTGCAAGGATAGGGGAGGGGCATGGCTCCGGAAGTCGAAACCTCGCTCCTGCGCTGGATCATTCTCTTTCCGCTCGCGGGCTTTTTGCTCAACGTGATCTGTGCACGGCAAGACCGGGCGCAGCTCTCGAAATTCATCGGACCCGGAGTGCTCTTCGGCGCCTTCCTGGTCGCCATGACGGGTGTAGCGAAGCTCTGGGGCTTGCCGGTCTCGGAGATCGGCCAGGGCGCATTGGTCGACCCTGTCTTCTCCTGGATTTCGGTTGGGCCGCTGCATCTCGACTTCACTTTGCGACTCGACGCGCTGACCAGCGTGATGCTTTTTCTCGTGACCGGCGTCGGTTCGCTGATCCACCTCTACGCAGTCGGTTATATGGAAGACGACGCGGATATCTCGCGCTTCTTCGCCTACCTGAACCTTTTCGTCGCCTCGATGCTGATTCTCGTGCTTGGCGACTCGCTGGCCGTGCTCTTCATCGGCTGGGAGGGCGTTGGTCTCTGCTCCTATCTGCTGATCGGCTTCTGGTATCAGGATATGGAGAATGCCGACGCCGGCCAGAAGGCGATGATCGTCAACCGCATCGGTGACGCGGCCTTCCTGATCGGCATCTTCCTGCTCTTCTGGAGCCTCTACGATATCGGTGTGCCGACGCTGAACCTGCAAGCGATCAATGCCAATGCCGGCGCATTGGCTGCCGCCAACCCGTGGCTGCCCACCGCCGTCTGCCTGCTGCTGCTCTTCGGTGCGACCGGCAAATCGGCCCAGGTGCCGCTTTTTGTTTGGCTGCCCGATGCCATGGCCGGCCCGACGCCGGTCTCGGCGCTGATCCATGCCGCCACCATGGTCACGGCCGGCGTGTATATGATCGCACGCCTTTCGTTTCTTTTCGTGGAAGCACCCGATGCGCTGGTCGTTGTCGCCTGGATCGGCGGGATCACCTGTCTTTTCGCGGCGACGATGGCGATTGTTCAGGAGGATCTGAAAAAAGTCCTTGCCTACTCCACCATCTCGCAGATCGGCTATATGATGATGGGTGTCGGGGTCGGCGCATTCGCCGCCGGCATCTTCCACTTGACAATGCATGCCTTCTTCAAGGGATTGCTCTTCCTCGGCGCCGGCGCGGTCATGCATGCGCTGCACGGCGAGTTGCGCCTCTCGCATCTGGGCGGATTGGCAAAGAAGATGCCGATCACGGCCAAGACCTTCCTGGTCGCCAGCCTGGCGATCGCCGGCGTACCGGGTTTTGCCGCCTTCTTCTCCAAAGATATGGTTCTGGAAAACGCCTATATGGGCGGCTTCCACGGCCCTTGGGCGCTCGGCACGATCGCCGCGGGCTTCACTGCGTTCTATATCTTCCGCGCTTATTTCCTGACCTTTACGGGTGAGAGTCGTCTCGACCCGGAGGTAGAAGCGCATGTCCACGAGATGCCGCGCTCGATGACCATTCCCATGACGATCCTCGCCGTATTGGCATTCGCCGGCGGCTGGATCGGCATGCCCTTGCATCTGCTCTGGGGCGACGCGATCGGCAATTATCTCTTACCGGTGGTCGCGGCGAACCCCTTCGTGCATGGCGACCACCACGATACCGGACTCATCGTCACCCTGATGTTGACGGCCACTGCGGTCGGTTTCTTCGGCATCTTCTGGGCCTGGCTTCTCTATGTGAAGAGTCCGGGCATGCTCGACCGGGTCTATGCCGTGACGCGGCCCATCTATCCCATGCTGCGCAACCGCTATTGGGTCGATGAAATTTACGATGCGCTATTTGTCATGCCTTATAAACGGACGTCGCGCTGGCTCTGGAGCGCGATTGATGTCGTCATTGTTGACGGTGTCGTGAACGGCGTGGCGACCACGGTGGAGTTGACCTCGGGTATCGTGCGCCGGCTGCAGACCGGCAATCTGCAGCATTATGCGCTCGGCATGTTGCTGGGCGCAGTGGTTCTGCTCGGAGCCGTTTGGGGTTTCGGGGGCTGATGATCATGGAATTCCCGATTCTTACCGCGATGGCGTTCTCGCCGCTGATTCTAGGCTTCGTTCTGCTTTTGCTGCCCAGCGAGCCCAAGGTGATCTCGCAGCGCGTGGCATTGGTCTTCTCGCTGGTACCCTTCCTGCTCTCGCTCCTGGTCCTGGCGAATTTTGATGCTGCGAACGGGCACCTGCAAATGATAGAGAGCGTCGAGTGGATGCCTTCGCTCGGCATCACCTATTCGGTCGGCGTCGATGGCTTCTCCATCTGGCTGGTTCTGCTGACAACGATGCTCACGCCGATTGTCATGCTCGGGTCGTGGACCGATATCCGCCACCGCACCAAAGAATTCATGTTCTTCATGCTGGTGCTCGAGTGGGGCATGCTCGGCGCTTTGATCTCGATCGATCTCTTCCTTTTCTTCCTCTTCTGGGAGTTGATGCTCTTCCCCATGGCCTTTGTGCTCGGCATCTGGGGTGGGCCGCGGCGCCATTATGCGCTGGTGAAATTTGTCCTCTTCACGATGGCCGGCAGCGCTCTGATGCTGGTCGCGATCCTCTATCTGGTGCTCGCGCATGGCCAGAATGGGGAGATGACATTCGATATTCTGAGTCTCTACGAGACGCCGCTCACCTATACCGAGCAGACCTGGCTCTTCTGGGCCTTCGCGATCGCATTCTTCATCAAGGTGCCGCTTTTCCCGGTGCATACCTGGTTGCCGGATGCGCATACCGAAGCGCCTACGGGTGGTTCGGTCGACCTTGCCGGCATCCTGCTGAAAATGGGCGCGTATGCGTTTGTGCGCTTTGCGATTCCGCTCTTCCCGCTGGCCGCCGAAGACGGTTTTCCGATCGTCATCGGACTGGCGGTTTTCGGCATCGTTTACGGCGCGATGGTCGCCTATCCGCAAAAAGATATGAAGCGGCTGGTGGCGTACTCCTCCGTGAGCCATATGGGCTTCGTGATCCTCGGGCTCTATTCCTTTGACGCCCTCGGCGTGACGGGTGGCGTGCTCCAGATGGTCAACCACGGCCTGGTAACGGGGGGGCTCTTCCTCGCCATCGGCTTCATCTACGACCGCACTCATACGCGCCAGATCCCCGAATACGGCGGCCTCTGGAGTGCTGTGCCGACCTTCTGCGTGATTCTCCTCATCCTCACATTCGCCTCGATTGGTCTACCGGGCACGAATAGCTTTGTGGGCGAGTTCCTGATTCTTCTCGGCGCGTTCCGTACGCATCCCTGGGCGGCGGCCCTGGCGACCACGGGCGTCGTGCTCGGGGCCGTCTATATGTTGACGATGTACAAGAACGTGGTCTTCGGACCGCTCGGCCGTGTTGTCACCGACGCCAAGGAAACGCTTACCGACCTGAATGCGCGTGAGGTTTTGAGCCTCGCGCCGATTCTTCTCTTTATCTTCTGGATCGGCATCTACCCGAAGCCCTTCCTTGACCGAATCGAGCCGACGGTCGCCGTCTTCCTCGCGCGCGTGCATGCGGCCGGCGCAACCAAATACATCGAAGCGCCGAAACCCGGCATCCTCGTGGACACCGCGAAGGTAGCAAGTCGATGATCGAAATCAATTTTGGCGTGGCCGAATGGCAGGCGATTGCGCCGGTAGCCGTGCTCTCGCTTTTCGCGATGGCGATCCTTCTCTATGAAGCTTTCGAGGGCAAGAAGCACGACGCGCAGACGCCTTTCTGGTTCTCATTGGTCGGGCTTGCCTCGACCAGCGTAGTCTCGCTTCTGGTCTGGCATAATGGTGCGGCTGCGTTTGACGGCGGCTACTCGACCGATGGCGTCGCGCTGCTGACGAATCTGATTGCCTGCCTGGCCGGCGCACTGGCTCTGGCGATGGCCTTGAGTTCCCTGGAAGACCTCGGCATCAAGGCGCGCGAGGTCTACCCTCTGGTTCTGTTCACCGTCGTCGGCATGATGGTGATGGGCGCGGCGCGTGATCTCATCGTCCTCTTTATGGGGATCGAGGTCATGTCGATTCCCGCCTATGTGCTCGCTGGCCTGCATCGCCGCGACGTGAAATCCGGCGAGGCCGCGCTCAAATATTTCATCCTCGGCGCGCTGGCGACTTCGTTTCTGCTCTACGGCATTGCGCTCTTCTACGGTGCGACCGGAACCTTCTCCTACAGCGGCATTGCGGCGGCGCTGCCCGGCGCCGATCGCGCATTGGTCCTCGGTGGCCTGGCTCTTTTGCTCGTCGGTCTCGGCTTCAAGATCGGGGTCGTGCCCTTCCATTTCTGGGCGCCCGACGTCTACCAGGGTGCCCCGACCTCCATCACCGCCCTGATGGCCGTCGGCATCAAGGCCGCCGCTGTTGTTGGTACCGCGCGTCTTCTTTTGACCGCGCTCGCTCCGCTCCATGCGGAATGGTCGGTGGCGGTCTGGGGCATGGCGGCCGCGACGATGGTTCTGGGCAATGTGGTTGCCATCTCACAAAATAACGTGAAACGGATGCTTGCCTATTCCAGTGTGGCGAATGCAGGCTACGTGCTCGCGGCCCTGGTCTCGGGGACGCCTCGCGGCGGTGCCGCGGCCATCTTCTACCTGCTGGCCTATGCCTTCATGAACCTCGGTGCTTTTGGCGTCGTGGTGGCGATGGGCATACGCGGCGACCGCAACGAAATGTTCTCGGATTATTCCGGCCTCGCCAGCCGCCGCCCGATCCTCGCCGGCGTCATGGTCGTCTTCCTGCTCTCGCTGATGGGCATCCCGCCGCTGGCCGGCTTCGTCGGCAAGCTCTACATCCTCGAAGCCCTGGTGCATGTGAACTACCTCGGCCTGGCTCTGATCCTGATCCTCACGAGTGTCGTCTCCGGCTACTATTACCTGCGCCTGATCATGGAAATGTTCATGCGCGACCCCGTAAAAGAAGCACCCACGACCGAAGCGAAGCCCTACCTGATGGCCGCGATCTTCGTAGCCCTCATCGGCACCATCTTCTTCGGCATCTTCCCCGACACCGCCCTCAACCTCGCCCGCGACTCCTTCCAAGCCCTGCACTAGCCGCCCCTTTCCGGGCGTCCCCTGAAGGGGACAAAAAAGGGCCGCCGGGAGATCCGGCGGCCCTTTTCTTTGTGACGCTGCGGGTGGTTACGCGGCGGCGATTTTTTTCTCGGCTTCCTCGCGGAAGCGGGTGGAGCGGTGGATGGGGTCCTTGTCGAAGTTGGGGATGACCTTCTGACCGAAGAGTTCGAGCCCCTCAAGGGTTTCTTCTTTGCTCAGGTGGTTCGGCATGCCGAAGACCAATTGGTCGAAGCCGACCTTGGTGTAGCCCTTCTCGAGCTGTTCGCAGATATCCTCGGGCGTGCCGCAGAGCATATCGCCGTTTGCCATGGCTTTTTCGGCCAGGGCGCGGTCCATCTGCATCGGCTTTTCGGGCCAGACGGGGAAGCCAGCAGGCTTGGGGAAGGTGTCGTGGTAGAGGCCGACCAAGCTGGTGAGGTAGCCGCGGTCCGGGCGGCAGGCCGCATCGATGGCGCGCTCGCGATCGGCCATGCAGATCACGGCGTTGGTGATCATGACATTATCGTTCTGGTAATCACCCATCGGCGAGGTGCATTTGGCCGCCGCTTCTTTGTAGGCCTCGATCTGCGGCTTCATGGCGGAAACCGCAGAGAAGTTGAAGCCGAGTGCGCCGATTCCGAGTGCGCCAGCCTTGGCATAGGTGGCCGGGTTGCCGCAGGCCATCCACATCGGCGGATGCGTGCCCTTATAAGGCTTCGGCAGGATATTATGCGGCGTGTCGATGGAGAAATGCTTGCCTTGGAAGGTGTAGGCGGTCTCCTTGAACATGCGGTGAATCTCGGGGGCGACCTCATCCCATTCCGACTTGGTTGAGGAGGGATCCTTGATATTGAAGGTGGCGACCTCGTGTGAGCCGGCGCCGCGGCCAGTGCCGAATTCGAAGCGGCGGTTCGACAGATGGTCGAGCATCGCAGCGCGTTCGACGTTGCGGACCGGATGGTTCGCACGTGGGCTCAGGTTGAAGATGCCCGACGAGATGTGGATCTGCTCGGTCAAGGCGGCCAGGTGTCCGAGAAAGACATCGTTGGCCGAGATGTGGCTGTACTCGGTGAGAGCATGGTGCTCGGTCACCCAGACATATTTCCAATTATTCTGATCGGCGACACGGGTGTACTCGATCTCGTTGAAGATCGCTGCGTGTTCGCTCTCGGTATCGTGTGCTGCAGCTCCGGGGACGTAGCCCTGGATGAAGATTCCAAACTCCATTTATTCTTTCTCCTGGTTTCTGTCGCGGACGAAGGTGCGACGGATGATGCGCAGGAAGCTCGCCGTGAGCTCCTCTGCGCTTTCGTTGCCGCCGTGTGACAGCCAATGGCCCAGATGGATCTGATCGATCCCGCTGAACAGGGTTTCGAGGTAGGCCGGGTCTTCGTCTATGAAGACGCCGAGTTCGACGCCTTTTTTGAAGATGCCGACCTGCAATTGGTGGATCTCTCGGGCGACTTCCGAGCCGGCTGGTGAATTCGCCGGGTTCTGCGAACTCGCCCAAGCCGCGCCGAGCCGCAGTTGCATGCGGAGGAAGTCGCGGTGTGAGTGGAAATACTCGATGAAGGCGCGCGAGAGCGCTTCCAGGCAGGCGAGGGGTTCCGCAAATTGCGCGGTATGGGCCTGGATGATGTGCAGGAACTCCGCGCGACGTTTCTCCATGATGGCCGCGAAGATCTGTTCTTTGCCGGGGAAGAGCGCGTAGATCGAACCCATCGAGAGTTCAGAGAGCCGCGAAATGTCTTGTACCTTGGCGCCCTCGTAGCCTTCTTGGCCGAAGACGGTCTCCGCGACGGCAAGAATATGGTCACGATAGAGCGCTTCGCGGGCTTCTTTTGCGGCCTCGCGAGGGCTGGGTGCGGCGATGCCGCTATGCACGGAAGATTGCGCCATGGAAGGAGCCTTCGACAAAGTAGACTACAATACCGAGAACTTGATTCGCAAGTCATTATTCCGAATAATCATTCGGAGCCATGTGGCCGGTGTCCGCTTTGCTCGGAAAAAGGTCCGAAGTTAAGGGAGAGCTATGTCCAGACCGACGTTTACGAAAATCCTCATCGGAGGCGAGTGGGTTGCTGCCGCAGGCGGCACCTACGAGATCATCAACCCCGCGACCGAAGAGGTGGCCGGTTATGCGGCCAATTGTTCTGCCTCCCAGGTTCGCGAGGCGGCTGCTGCGGCGCGCAAGGCATTTGACGAGGGGCCGTGGCCGCAGATGAGTGGCGCTGAGCGTAGCGCGGCGCTCGTGCGGGTGGCCGCAGCTTTTCGCGCAGCGGCACCATCCCTCGAAGAGATGACGATTGCGGAGACTGGCGCGCTGAAGAGTTACGCGATGAGCCTGCAGATCTTGCACGTGGCCGAGCGCTTCGAGATGTATGCCGAATACGCACGCGAGGGAGAGATCACGGGTCTGCCGCCGATCTCACGCGCGCCTGTGGCGGGATCGAGTGCGTCGCTGGCGGCCGGCATTGTGGTGCGCGAACCGGTGGGCGTGGTTGCTTGCATCAGTCCCTATAATTTTCCGATGACGAATTGTGCGGGAAAAATCGGCCCGGCACTCGCTTGTGGCAATACGGTCGTGATCAAGCCGCCGCCGCAGGATCCCTTGGGCATGACGGAGTTGGCACGTATTGTTGATGAGGAGCTCCCGCCCGGAGTCGTCAATTTCATATCCGGCCCGGCACCCGAGCTGGGCGAGGCGCTTACGACTTCGCCTGATGTAGATATGGTTTCGTTTACCGGCTCTACCGCGGTGGGTGCCCGTATCCAGGAGGTCTCGGCCAAGACGATGAAGCGGACCCTCCAGGAGCTCGGAGGCAAGTCGGCAAGTATTGTTTTTGAAGATTGCAATCGTGCCGGCGCCTTGCGCTCCGCCATGAGCGTATTCGCCTTTCACGCGGGCCAGTTCTGCATCGCCCCGACGCGGCTGCTGGTGCAGAAGAGTATCTACAAAGAGTTCACGGCGCAGCTGGCCGGGGCGACAGAAAAGCTCAAAATCGGGTCACCGCTGGAAGACGGCGTGCAGGTCGGGCCGATCATTTCCAAGGCCCAACTTGGGCGGATCGAAGATTATGTGCAGACCGCGCGCGACGAAGGGGCGACGATCGCCTGTGGCGGCAAGCGCCCCGAGTCGATGCCCGTGGGCTTCTATTTTGAGCCGACCTTGATCACCGATGCCACCAACTCCATGCGCGTGGCCCGTGAGGAGATCTTCGGACCAGTGGTCGTGGCGATTCCCTTCGAGACCGAGGAAGAAGCCATCGCTATCGCGAACGATTCCGACTTCGGACTCTACGGCTATGTCTGGACCGGCGACCCGCTCCAAGGCATGCGTGTGGCGCGCGCGATGCGAACGGGCACCGTGCAGGTCAACGGCGCGCCACCCAACCCGCAGGCACCCTTCGGCGGCTTCAAGATGAGCGGTGTCGGTCGCGACGGCGGTCGCTTCGCGCTCGATACCTACAGCGAGACGAAATATATCGGCTGGGCGAGCTGAGGAGAAGGTTCGATGAAAGCAGCAGTTTATACAGAGGTCGGCGCTCCGGTTGTGGTGGATAATGACGTCGAGGTCCGGGATCCGGGCTTCGGCGAGGTGCGGATCGCGATCCACTCCGCGGGGCTCTGCCACTCCGATGTGAGTGCCATCAACGGCACCTATAATATGCCGAAGCCGATGGTCATGGGCCATGAAGGTGCCGGCTATGTCGAGGCCGTCGGGGAGGGCGTTACGAACGTCAAGGAGGGCGATCCGATTGTCATCTCGACCCTGGGCAATTGCGGTATTTGTCCGGAATGCGACACCGGCCGGCCGACGATGTGCCACCGCGCGCCGCTGCCCTCGCGGCCCTTTACCTTTCGTGGAGAACCGGCCTTCAACTTTGCGAATGCCTCGACCTTTGCCGAGCGCACTCTGATTCCGGCGTCCAGCGCGGTTGCCGTTCCCAAGGAGCTTCCGATGGCGCAGGCCGCGCTGATCGGCTGCGGCATCATCACCGGGGTCGGTGCGGTCTTGAATACGGCCAATGTGCAGGCCGGGCAGACGATGGTTGTCGTCGGCGCGGGCGGGATCGGCCTGAATATCATTCAAGGCGGTGTGCTTGCCGGCGCAAGTAAAATTATTGCAGTCGACCTGCTGCCGCAGAAACTGGAATGGGCGAAGAAGCTCGGCGCAACACATATCATTGACGGCAACGATGGCGACCCGGTCGAGAAGGTAAAGGACCTGACCGGCGGGCGTGGCGTCGACCATGCGTTTGAGGCGGTCGGCGTGGTCCCGGCGATCAACCAAGCTTTCTCCATGCTGGCACCCGGAGCCACGCTGACGATCGTCGGGGTTCCGAGGATGGGCGCCAAGGTTGAATTCACGGTCACGGATTTTCGCCTCGATCGAAAGGTGCAGGGCTGCCGCTATGGTACGGCGCGGCCGCAATTCGATTTCCCGATGCTGGCGAATCTCTACTTGGACGGTCGGCTGAATATCGACGATCTCATTACGCGGCATTACGCGTTGGATGATATCAATACGGCGATTGCGGATCTGGAGAAGGGCGAGCTCGCCCGCGGGGTTTTCGATATCGGCGGTTGAGCGTCGGCCGCTACGGCCCGCTATAGCCATGGGGTGGCCCGTCGCGACAAATCCGAAAATTCCAATCATACTCTTCTCGATATTCTCGAGCGCGCGGCGCCGAAGCCGCTCTCTATCAAAGAGATTGCACGGCGGATGGGGCCGAAACCCTATGATCGACGCGCGCTGGAGGAATTGCTGGGGCGTGCGGCCGAGACGGGCAAGGTGGCTCGGGTAGGGAAGGGCCGCTGGCGGGCTACAGCGGAGCCGGGCCGGCGGTCTGCCACACCGCGCCGCCGCGGTCAGGGACCGATGGTGGTCGAGGGCCGCTACACGCGCGCGCGCGGTGGTTTTGGTTTCGTCGCGACCCTCGGCGAGGACCGCGAGAAGATCGGCGGTGATGTGTTCATCCCTCGTGGCCGGGAAGCCGATGCGCTGCATGGCGACACAGTAACGGCCGAGGTGCGGCGTTGGGACGCCGCCGCCGGGCGTTCGAGCGGTGAGGTGGTCGGCGTGGTCACGCGCGCGCATACGCAGATCCTCGGGCGCGTGGAGGCCGTGATGCGTCGCGGCCGCGGGGCCGCGCCCCGGTTCTGCGTGGTGCCGCACGATGAGCGTTTGCCGACCGTCGAAGTCGTCGGAGGCGAAAAATTGGATGCGAACGCCGAGGGGCGTACCGCCTTGGTGCGTCTGACGGACCCGCCAACCCGCCAGCACGGTTTGCGTGGCGAGGTCGAGCGCCTGCTGGGCGACCTGGCCGATCCCGAGGTCCAGGTCCTGCAAATTTCGCTGGAGGCGGGTCTGCGCATCGAGTTCCCCGAGAAGGTGAAGCGGGCCGCCCGTCGCCTGCCGCATGATCCGGATCCGGCCGATTTCGCCTCGCGCCAGGACCTGCGCGAGATGCCCTTCGTCACGATCGATGGTGCCACAGCGCGTGACTACGATGATGCCGTTTATCTCGAATCTCTGGGCGGTGGCCGCACGCGGTTGCGCGTCGCGATCGCCGACGTATCGCATTATGTGCGCCCCGGAACTCTCCTTGACGAAGAAGCGCAGCTGCGCGGCACAAGCACCTATTTCCCTGACCGTGCGATCCCGATGCTGCCCGAACGCCTCTCGACTGAACTCTGCTCGCTGATGCCCGAGCGCGAGCGCCTCGTGCTCGTCGCGGAAATGGTCCATGACAAAAGCGGCGTGCGCTCCGGGGTGGAGGTCTATCGAGCGGTGATCCGCAGTGCCGCGCGACTCACCTATACTCAGGTCGCCGGCATTCTCTCCGAGGCCCATAGTACGGCCATTGATGCCGACCGCGAACAATTCGCCGACGTGCTGCCGATGCTGCAGATGATGCACGAACTGATGCGCTCCCTGCATCGACGTCGCATGCGCAAGGGCTCGCTCGACCTGGACCTCCCCGAGGCATTGGTCGACCTCTCGGAGGAGGGGCGCACGATCGGCCTACGCACAACCATGCGCAACGACGCACATCGCATGGTCGAAGAGATGATGCTCGCAGCGAATTGCGCAGTGGCGGGCTTTCTCACCAAGAAAAAGGTGCCGCTTCCCTATCGAATCCACGAGGCGCCGGAATCTACCTCGGTCGATGAATTGAATCTTCTGCTCTATCCGATCGGTATCCGGGTTGCCTACAAGGGGACGGTCGAGCCGATCGATGTACAGCGCGCGCTCGATGAACTCAGCGGTCATAGGCTTGCGCGGGTGCTCTCGCGTCAGGTTTTGCGCAGTCTGAAACAGGCGCGTTACGCAACCGAAAATGTCGGCCATTTCGGTCTCGCCTTCGAGTGCTATTGCCATTTCACTTCGCCGATCCGGCGCTACCCCGACCTGATGGTGCATCGACAGATCGGTCGAATCCTCGATGGTCACCTGCCCGAGGCCCGCGAACTCGGCGCGGCTATTACCGAAATGTCGGCCAAGAACTCCACCGCGGAGCGTACCTCGATGGGTGCCGAGCGTGCGATGCTTGACCTGAAAAAGGCCGAGTTCATGCTGGGCCACCTTCTGCAGGAAGAGTCCGCAACGATCGTCGGTATCGAGCGTTTCGGGATCTTTGTTGAGTTGGATGCCTATCCCGTCGAAGGCCTTGTGTCGTTGGATGATCTGCCCGGACGCTTTCGCTTCGATGGCGCAACGAAATCACTGATCGCCGCACGCGGCGGCCGGCGCTTTCGTCTGGGCGACCCGCTGATGGTCGAGGCGGTGGACGCCTCGCTCGAGAGGCGGAAGATCCGCTTTGTGCTGGCCGAGGACCCTGCCGATACCCGCGCACGCCAACACCGCGCCTCGGCGGACTCCGAGTCCGACTGAGCCAGAGGCCGGGCCTCCAGGCGCGGCAGCTGCCTTGCGCGCGGGGCAGGGGAACGCGAAGCTTCGACCATGCGCCTTCTGGCCCGCCCGATCCTTTTGATTCTCGGTTTCCTGATGCCGATATTTGTCGTTGCGGGTGCGCGCACCTTCGGCGCGATGCAGCGTATGGTGCAATACCCGGTGACGGCCCCGCCGGCATTGGCGATGCCTGAGGCGCGTGCCCCCACGGGCCTGCCCGTCGCGGTTTTGCTCGCCAGCAATCGGGGTACGGAGGTGACGGATCTCCTCTATCCCTATGCGGTATTGAGTGCCTCCCTTGCCTTTGATGTCGTTGTGGTGGCGCCCGAGCGGCGGCTCTCGCCGGTCACCGGTGGTATCGATCTTCTACCCGACCATTCTTTTGCGAGCTTCGCCGAGGCCTATCCGGCTGGTGCGGATCTGATCGTAGTTCCGTTTTTTCTGGATGCGACGGCAAGCGTCCTGGTGGATTGGCTCGCGCTTAACGCGGGCGAGGGGACGCCTCTGCTCGCGGTTTGTGAGGGGGTGCGTACCGCAGCGGCGGCCGGATTGTTGGTCGATCGCCGCGCGACCACTCATTTCTGGTCGGTCTCCAATCTCGCCAAGCACCACCCGGATACGCGCTGGCTCTTCGGAGCGCGCTTTGTCGAGGACGAAGAGGTGATCACTTCCGCAGGCGTGACGGCATCGCTTGATGGAGCGTTTGCCGCCGTGCGCCGTCTGGCCGGAGACGAGGCTGAGGCGCGCGCGAAAGAGGCGCTCGGCATTGGCCTGCTTCCGGTGGAATGGGCGACGCCGGAGATCTCTTATGGTGAGATCGGCGTTCTTCTGCTCAACGGCGGCTTTCTCACGGCACCGGTTCCGATTGGTGTGGCGGTCGCGGAGGGGGTCGACGAATTACATCTGGCAGCCCTCCTCGATACCTTCCCGCGCTCGTTGGTTTTCGATCTGACGACGCTCTCGGCGCAGCGCACGTTTCTGCGCTCACGCTTCGGCATGACGCTTCTCGCGCGCGCTACCGAGTTGCCGCCGGTGCTCGACCGCCTTTTCGTCCCTGCAGGGGCGACCCAGTCGCCCCTGCAGGCGGCGGCGGTATCCGCGGGGATTCCGGTCGCCTCTTTGGCCGGGTTCGGGTCGGGTCAGGCGCTGGAATGGTCGCTTGCTCGCCTCGCCGAAATGGAGGATCAGGCCACCGCCACGCTGGTGGGCGATACCATCGAAGCCCCGCAGATCCCGATCGTGCCGGGCGCGCGCGCGTGGCCCTGGCCACGGTTTCTCGTACTGCTCGGCATCGGTGGCGCCGGCGTCCTCGTCGTAGCTTGGTTGACCCGAGCACGCTGAGTACCCGTCCGCGCCCGCCCGCACCCCGGGAAGGGGACGGGGTTGCTGGGGGCGGGGTCAACCCCGATGGTGTTCGGGTGAGTTCGGATTCGCCCCTTCGCATCGCTTTCCTTACCTACCGCGGCAAGAAGACTGTCGGGGGGCAGGGTGTTTATACGCGGCAGCTGACCAAGGCGTTGGCCGACCTGGGCCACCATGTCGAGGTTTATTCGGGGCCGGAGTGGCCGGAGACGGATCCGCGGGTGGAGCTGCATCAGCTGCCGAGTCTCGATTTTTACAACCCGAAGCATCCGCTGCGCTTGCCGCGGCTGGAGCAGCTGCGGACGGTGGGTGATTGGGTGGAGTTCGGGCAGTTTCTGACCGGGGCCTTTCCCGAGCCGCTGGCTTTCAGCATTCGCGTTTGGCGTGAACTTGCATCGCGGATCAACGATTTTGATCTGGTGCAGGATAACCAATGCCTTGGCTATGGGTTGCGCGGTATCGAGCGGGCGGGGTTGCCGATCATCGGTACGATTCATCATCCGACGACTGTGGATCTCCGCCTGGAGCTGGCGGCCGCCGAGACCTGGCGCGAGTGGTTCTTCAAGGGGCGTTGGTACTCGTTTACCAAGATGCAGACACGCGTGGCGCGTCGCTTGCCGCGAATTCTGACCGTATCGAAGAACTCTTTGGGCGATATTCATCGCGACCATCAAGTCCCGCTGGACCGGCTGCATGTGGTGCCGGTTGGCGTTGACCAGGAGCTTTTCCGTCCGCTGCCGGAGGTCGCCACGAAGAAGGGGCGGCTGGTCACGACAGCGAGCGCGGATGTGGCGATGAAGGGTCTTAAATTTCTGCTTGAGGCGCTCGCGATCCTCCGCCGCGATCGGGATGTGGATCTGCTGGTGGTCGGCCGGCTGAACCCCGACGGTCAGGCGGCGCGGACGATTCGCGAGCTGGGCATCGAGGATGCCGTGCAATTCGTCACAGGCGTATCGGACCAGCGGCTGATCGAGATCTTCAACGAGGCCGAGGTCGGCGTCGTGCCCTCGCTCTATGAGGGCTTCTCGCTACCTGCGGTCGAGATGATGTGCTGTGGTGTGCCGCTGGTGGCGACCACCGGCGGTGCTTTGCCCGAAGTCGTCGGACCCGATGGCGAGACCGCGCTGCTGGTCGAACCGGGCAATGGCGAAGCCTTGGCACGACGCATCGCCGATGCCTTGGACAATGATGATTTGCGCCAACGTATCAGCGTCGCCGGCCGCAAACGGGTGCTGGAACGCTGGACCTGGCGCCACTCGGCGCTGGGCACGGTTGAGCAATACCGCGCGCTTCTTGAAGAGAGTTCGGCCACCGAGGCGCGCCGCCCAGGCGGCCAGCAGGCGGCCCCGCGTTTCCGCCGCCCGGCGGCGGCTTAGCCCGCCAATTCGACAATCAGGCGGTAGAGAAATTCGACGCCCGGCTCGAGGCTTGCGGCCGGGATGCGTTCATTGATGCCGTGGGCGCGGCGGCCGTCTTCCTCGCCGATCGCGACCGGACTGATGCCGTAGGCGGGGATTCCGGCGGCACGCAGGAAGCGCGAATCGGTTGCGCCTCGCGACATGAAGGGGATGATTTTGATGCCGGGCCACATGGCTTCGGCAATGGTGCGAATGGCCGCCGGTGTGACGCCGCCGATCGGGGAGGGCTCGCCGAAACCGAATTCCGACGAGGCGATGATCTCGATTGCCGGATCGTCGATGAGGCGAACCAACACCTGGCGGACCGCTTCCGGTGAGGAGTCCGGGAGAATGCGGCAGTTGAGGTTGGCCTCGGCGCTGCCCGGCAATGCGTTTACCCGCGTGCCGCCCTCGATCAGGGTGGCGATGCAGGTCGTACGCAGACTTGCCGCCAAGAGGGGGTCGGCGAGTGCGTTGGCGAGGGCTTCTGCGGGCAGCTCTCCTTTGGCCTCGGTGAGCGCATTCATCGTGGCCGCGAGTTCGGCTGTCTCCAGGGACGCGCGGCCCTGCATCCAGGCGCGGGTGACGGGGAGTAGGCGGGCCGGGAAGCGATGCCCCTCAATCGCCGAGAGAGCCCGCGCGAGCCGGTAGATCGCATTGTCATCCAGCGGCACGGAAGAATGCCCGGTTGGTCCGTGCGCCCGGAGGGTGAAGTCCTGGTAGATTTTTTCGGCCGTTTGCAGGTCGATGCGTACGGGCTTGCCGCTCGCATCGAGTCGCACGCCGCCGCCTTCATTGAGCGCGACAGCCGCCCGGATCGTTTCGGGCTCGTTCTCGAGGATCCATTGAATTCCGGCACCGCCGCTCTCCTCGTCGCCGGTCCACGCCAAAATGATATCGCGCTTCAGAGCAATTCCGTTTTTCTTCAATTCTTCGAGTACGATCAGTTCAACCGAGGCCATGGCGAGGTCGTCGCTTGCGCCGCGGCCGTAGAGGTAGCCGTCGCGCTCAATCAGCTCATGCGGCGGCGTATCCCACGCCGCCGCATCGGCGCCGACGACGTCGATATGGGCGAGCAGCAGGATGGGCGGGGCCGAGCCGTCGCCGCGCAGACGCGCGACCAGGTTCTCGCGGCCAGGGGCGAAGCGGCTGGTATGCACCTCGATGCCGGCGGCTTCGAGATGCTTTTTGCCGATCGCCACGGCGCGGGCCTCGTTGCCCGGCGGGTTGGAGGTGTCGGCGGCCACGAGTTCGGCAAGCAGAGCGCGGCTAGCCTTCGCGGCCGCCGCAAAATCAGGTTCGGCGGCCATGGTGGGCTGAGCAATCAGAAGCATCGAGAAGAGAACGAAGAGAATCGTACGCATGGCATCTGGCTATCTTCTTCCGAAAGCTTTTTCGAGGTGCACGGCGCCGTGGTAGTGTCGGCCGTGTTGCACCGATTCGAGGCATCTCTCGTCTGTGGGCAGCGGCAGGGGAGATAGACGATGCAATTACCGAAAAAGGGACAGCCGGCCGAGGAGGTCCTCGACCGTATGCGCGAGGCCAAGGAAAAAGATGCCGATTGGCGCGCCGGCAAGACCTGGAGCCTGATTTACCCGGCCGGCGAGGAGGTCGATGCGTTGCTGCGCGAGGCGAACCAACTCTACGTCTTCGAGAACGCTCTCAACCCTTTCCGCTTCCCCAGCCTGGCGACCATGGAACAGGAAATTTGCAGCATGACGCGCTCCTTGCTGAACGCCCCGGAGGGGGCCGGCGGCACCCTGACCTCGGGAGGCACCGAGAGCATTCTGATGTCGGTCAAGACGGCGCGTAACCGTGCGCGCGAGGAACGTGGCATCGAGAAGCCCGAGATGATCGTCCCCATCTCGGCCCATCCGGCCTTTGCCAAGGCGGCCGAGTACCTCGGCCTCGAACTGCGTCAGGCCCCGCTGGCCGCCGATCTGCGCGTCGATGTCGATGCGGTACGCGCGCTGGTGACGCCGAATACCGTGCTGCTTGTCGGCTCGGCGCCGAATTATCCGCATGGGATGATCGACCCGATTCCTGAGCTTGCGGCGATTGCAGAAGAGGCCGGCGCTTCTTTCCATACCGACGCCTGCGTCGGCGGCTTTCTCTTGCCCTTTTTGGAGAAGCTTGGCGTCGAGATTCCGCCGTGGGATTTTCGCGTCGCCGGCGTGACGACGATCTCGGCCGATGTTCATAAATACGGCTTCGCCACCAAGGGTGCGTCGATCATCTCGCATCGCGAGAAATCCAGCCTACGCCACCAGATTTTCTTGTTCGACAAATGGCCGGGTGGTCTCTATGGCTCACCGGCTCTGGCGGGCGCGCGGCCGGCCGCACCGATCGCGGCTGCGTGGGCTGTGATGAATTTTCTCGGCGAGGAGGGCTATCTGCGCCTGGCCGGGCAGACGCTGGCGGCCGCAAAAGCCCTGCGCGTGGGCATCGCGGCGATCCCAGGCCTACAGATCGTTGGGACGCCGGTGGCGAGCGTGCAGGCTTTTGCCTCGGATCGCTTCGATATCATGGCAATCGGCGATGTCATGGACGATCTGGGCTGGCACCTCGACCGGCAGAAGGATCCCGCTGCGTTGCATATGATGGTCTCCCCCGAACACGAGAAGGTAGTCGAGCCCTTTCTGGCCGATCTGCGCCGTGCTGTCGAGAAGCATGGGGACTCGCGCGGTGAGGCCGTTCGCTATAGTTGAAAATCCCTACTCGACACGGGTGGTGAAAATCGGCGAAGCCCAGACGAGTTCGCCGTCTTCCTGCTCGCCGCGTACATAGGTCCAGCTGGTCTGGCCTGGTGCGAGTTCCGTATCGGTCCAGGAGGCATCGACGACGGCCGTGCCCGGTTTGAGTTCATGCACGATTTTGTCGTCGTGGATAAAGACGACGCGCGCGAAGGGTGCCGTGCCATGCAATCGCACGCGGTAGGTCGGGTCGCTGCGCACCTCGATCTCCTCGCCGAGGAAGCCTTCTGTCTCGCCGGCGTGGATACGGAAATCGGCAAAAATATTATCGGTCGCACCGTAGACCCGGCCCTTGCGGATCGACTCGAAGATGGCCCCGCGCGCAAGGCTCGGTGTCCAGACCATTGCGTAGCTCACATGCGTCGAGAGATGGTCGCTGCTGGCGTAAAACGAGAAATGGTAGCCCCGGTTCAGCGCATGGTTGATCATTCCTTTGGGGCGGAACTGCCCGACGGAATTCCGGGCCGATACGGCACGCGGCGCCCCGGCGCGCTCGGAGCTCTGGCGTGCGCCCTGGTAGACCTCGACCATCGGTTCGCGCTCGGGGTCATGGTTGCGCCAATCCGTGCCCATCCGCGTGGCGGTGGTATGCGGGAAGGCCAGGCCGTCGAAGGCGCGCAGGTAGGAATAGAGCATCTCGGTATCCGCCGCCGGACCCTTGTCCTTGATTTTCGCAATCGGCAGGCGAGGCAGCGGCCGGATGCCGCGTTGGCGGAAGAGAATATTACGGTGTCCCTCGGGAAACGGGGCGCTACGCTCATGGCCGTGCAGGCCGGTGAACGACGGAGAGAACGTATAATCGTCGATGGCCTTCTGTGTCAGCCACCAGGGGAACTCCCGATGGTTGCCGTTGCTGTGGTCGGAATTGACGACGAAGTCCAGCCGCCCGGCGTCGATCGCGTAGCGCATCAGATCGTCCAGGGTGCCGTCGAGGCCGCCGTCCGAGGAAAACTCGGTATGACGGTGCAGGTCGCCGCGGGAGATGCGGAGCTCTTCGCCGGCAAATTCGATGCGCACTGCGCGTAGCCGGCGTACATCTTCGCGCTCGGCCAGAGTCGCCGCGGTCGGTAATTTGGTCTCGGCGGGTGCGATGGCGGCCTGCAGGAAGGGTGCTGCGGTGGCGGGCGGAACGTCGAGTTCCCAGACGAGAATATCGGCATCGAGCGTGTCTGTGAGGTGCAACGCAACGGGACCGGAACGCGCCTGCAAGGACGCGGGCTGACGCTCGCGCCGGCTGTCGCCGGAGGTCGCGACCACCAGGCGTCGGCTCGGCTGCGCTGCCGAGCGGACCGGGGGAAACCGGTACCCGTCGCTGCGTGGCAGCAGGATCGGTGTGCTCCAGGCGCGCTCGTCGTAGACGGTGGCCCAGGCATCGAAGATGAACCCCGAGCCATTGAATTCGTGTGGATCGCGGCTCAGGCTGATGATCCAGGGACGGGCGTGCTCGTCAATCACGAGAGCTGCGAGAATATGAAAGGGCGAGCCGATGCCCGGCAGGGGCCGGCCGAGTACGGGCGGCGGCGGCAATGCGCCGCGGCCGGGTTCGGCGCGCCGGGCGTCGGGCGGGTTGATGGCGCCGAGCGCCTGGATGGGCTGCTGGAGCGGAGCCTGCCAGGAACCGTCGGCCGCGAGGACGCGGACGGCAATGCTACGGCTCTCGTAGAGGCCGGCCCCGTCGCCGGGGATCTGATAGCCGCGGTCCTTGCCCCAATGCGCGGCCGCGTACCTCCACGCGACCCATAAATTCCCGTCGGGCGCCCAGGCCAGGAGAGGGCGGGCCTCGAAGGCGGGACTGGACGCGACGGCCCGAACCTCACCTGCGCTCCCGCCGCTGTCGAAGAGGCGCAATCGCACATCGTAATCACCGCTGCGGTAGGTATCCCATGCGATCGCCACCCGCGCCGGGTTCTCGCCCGAAGCAGTGGCCGCGATGGCGGGCGCCCAGGAGGAGCCATCGCCATCGTCGATGATTTGTTCGGCGAGGAAGCTGCCGTCCGCCTGTTGGCGGCGCAGCAGGATTGTCAAGCGTCCGTTTCGTATTCCCTGCCAGGCGAGCCAGATTCTTCCCGAGGCGTCGGTCGCGGCGACGCAGGCGAGGTCGTTTTCGCCGCGGCGGCCCAGCAGGCGCGGCTTTGTGGCGTCTGGGTCCTCGCCCAGAGGCCTGCCCAATAGATCAATCGACTCGCCGCGGCGCTCCGACCAGAAGGCCCAGAGAACCCCGTCACCGTCGACGGCGAGTGTGAGGCCAGAGAGGGCACGCGCCGGTGCGGTGATGGCAATCGGCACCTGCCAGTCGCCGGCCGGGTCGCGTCGTCGCACCCAGGCCTGATCCGCGCCCTCGCGGCGCTCCAGGGCCGAGAAGTCCTTCGGCGGGTAGCGGTAGCGCGAAATCCGTCCGCTACGTGCGTCGGCATGTGTGAAGGCGATCCACCCGACCCAGAGGCTTCCGTCAGGCGCTGTGGCGAGAGCGGTGAAATCTTCATCGGCCTCGGTGGCGGCAATACGCCGATGATTCGGCATTCGCTCGATCCGCATGCGTCCCCCCAGGGCCGCCTGTGGGCCGTGTGCGGGCAAATCGCCGAGGCGGAACTCGGCTATTCCCTGCGCGGTCTCGATGCGGATCAGGGAATCCTCATCCACATCGTGCAGCGCGACGCCGATCCCGTTGAGTTGCGCGCCCGCCACCGCCTGGCCCAGCCTCGGCGGTGTGGGCTTGCGGGTACGGAGGGTGAAGCGGCCGCCGGCCAGGATGCGGTCTCGGCCACGGAAGCTCCAGCCGTGCATCGCGCCTACGCGTCCGGGCTCTACGCGGATCGATCCACTCCAATCAGCAGGCGCGCGGTCACCGAACCCGAAGCGGATCCGCAGGGTGATATCCGCGGCGATCGCAGGCGTGACGGCAAAGAGAGTGGCGAGCAGAACCAAAACGGCTGCCCGGGTGGGGTTGCTGAAAAAAGTCTGCGCCACGGGAGATCCAGTATGCCAAGCGCCAGCGGCAGCGGAAAGGGCGAGTCCGCAATGAGGTAGAGGTTCGCAGCGAAGGTCGGTACACTGTAGAGGAATGTCGGCGACGCTGAACCAAATGGGCGAGAGTATTTGTAGAGTCTGTGGCGGGCCGCAGACCGAGCTTCTTTTTCGCAAGGGGGGCTGGGATTTCCTGCGCTGCGGCGCTTGTGGGCTGGTCTCCATCGCGCCCCTGCCGACGTTGGCCGAAATCGAGGCGCATCACGATACCAGCTACGCCGAAGGCGGTTATGCGACTTTCGCCTCGGCCGGTGGGATCCGCCGGGCGATCGCCGAGAGCCGACTCGCGGCGGTGCGCCCATTGGCACCTGCGGGAGCCTGGCTCGATGTTGGTGCCTCGACGGGTGCGTTTGTCGCGGCCGCATCGACGGCCGGCCTTGCGGCCGAAGGGCTTGAGATCTCGAGCGTCGCGGTGGAGCAGGCCCGCGCGCAGGGGCTCAATGTGCACCAGGGCGCGGTCGAGGATTTTCGCCCGGAGCGCTCCTATGCCGTCATCACTGCATTCGATGTTGTAGAACATCTCGCCGAGCCGCGCGATTTCGTCCGGCGTATCGGTGAGTGGCTGATGCCCGGCGGCCTGCTGGCGATCACGGTGCCCAATATCGCGAGCTTCGCCGCCCGCATCCTTGGCCGCAGCTGGTTCTATTATGCACCGCCCGACCATGTGCATTATTTCAATCCCGCCACCATCGAGCTTCTGCTCAAGGAGTCGGCATTGACCGGCGTGAAGATCCGTCCGGCCTACAAGCCGCTGACGATCGATTACGCAGCCGAGCAGCTGGGGCATTTCACCCCCGCGCTTGCGCCTCTCGCGCGCGGCCTTGGCCGCATCTTGCCGCGGCGTCTCGCCGACCATCCCTGGCCGATCCCGGTAGGCGAGATCTTCGTCACCGCTATGCGGAGCCGCGCAGGTGGCTGAAGCGACCCCGACTACCGCATTCGGCCAGTTGCGCCGGCTGCTCGGCACGCTGGATTTGCGCCAGGCCGTGACGCTCTATGCGGAAGAATGGATCGGCTCGATCCTGCGCCCGATCCCGAGCCTGCTGGGCTTCGGCTTGCGCTATCTTTTCTACCGCCTGCTCTTCGCGCGCCTTTCGGGCTTCGGCTATATCTCGCGCGGCGTTCAATTCATCCACTCCTACGGCATCCGCTTTGGTCGCAACCACCACATCAATACCGGCTGCACCTTCGACGGGCGCGGCGGCTTGACCATGGGCGACAATGTTCTGGTCGGGCCGAATGTGGTGATCGTCAGCTCGCAGCATCGCTGGGACGGCGACCCGTCTTTGCCGATTATCCAGCAGGGCCATCGCAGCGCTGCGGTGGTGATCGGCGACGATTGCTGGATCGGTGCAAATTCCGTGGTGACGCCTGGCGTGACGCTCGGGCGCGGCACGGTGGTTGGTGCGGGCTCGGTGGTGACCAGCTCGACCGAGGAATATGCCATCGTCGCCGGCGCACCGGCGCGCGTGATTGGCAGCCGCGACCGGCCTCCGCAGTAGAGCCCAGGCGGCAAGTAGCGCTCGGATGCAGCCCTGCCTTGCGGCCGGGCTTTGGTTCAGACGCCGCGCAGGCTGCTAAGCAGCCGCCCGAGATAGGAGGAATACGTCGCGAATTCCGCGTCTCCCGATGCGACCAGGCGCGTCGTTTCCGCAGGCAGCCGGTAGGCCGGGATGGCCGGGTAGCGGTGGTGCGTGGCATGTTCGGCGAAGCCGTAGCTCCCCATCAAGAAGCGGCCGAGTGGCCCACAGCGGATATTGCGCAGCCGTGCCCGTCCGGCGGTGGCCGCGCCTTTTTCGCCTGCGGTGCCCGGCCCATGCTCGGCCAGGGTCCGCAGGCTGGCGATACACAGCGTAAGTCCCATCATGCCGTAGGCGTAGATGGCTCCCCAGGCGAGCGCGGCGCTAAGCCACATCGTCCAGCCGCTGCTGCCATGCGCCGCGGCTGCCGTAGCCAGCAGCGAGAGGCCGAAGAGGGCTTGTACAAACAGAGTTCGCAGCATCCAGATGTTCTTGCTGTTGCTGCGCTTTCCCTTGCCGGGGCCGTCCCCGCTGCGCGTCGAGCGGAATTTCCTCAGCGCCTCCTGGAGTAGCAGGCAGCGCAGGACAAAAGTGGCGAAGCGGGGGCCGCGCAGATCGAGGAGATAGGCATCTTTTGTGTCGTTGTCCTGGCCGACAAAGCGGTGGTGGTCCCAATGACGCTGACGATAGGTCTCGAAGTCGGAGGCGATAAGCGGGCCAAGCAGCCAATGCCCGAGCCGGTCCGAGGCGGCGCGCGCGCGGAAGACGTGGAAATGCGAGGCCTCGTGCATCAGGTTGAGGACCCCGTGCATCGAGAGGCCGAACCAGAGCCAAAGAGGCAAGAGCCAGAGGCTCGGGCCGACCATGGCCGCCAGGTACACAGGCAGGAAAACGAAGATCAGGTGGGCGGCGACGCGCAGCGCAGAGATGATATCGGGGCGCTTGCGCAGGGCTATGCGGCTCTCGTCGATTCCAAGCATCGCAGGAACAAGCCTACGCGCGCCTTGCTGAGAAATCGACCACTGCAGGTGCGCCTGAGAGCAGGTCGATCACGGAGAGGCCGGTGGCCAGGCCGAGCCCGATTAGCCAAGCCATGCCCGAGCGCGTAAGCGTTCCGCCGGTTTCGCCGTGGCGCAGGGAGGCCAGACTGAGCGCCAATCCGGCCGGGTTGAAGGTGCCGCGGATTTCCGCCTCCGCGAGGCCCAGGCGCGAAAGGAGCGCACGCAATCCGTCGGGCGAGAAGACGATTGTATGGCGGGGTGCATGGTAGCCGCTCCAACGTGTCTGAAAGATGCGCTGTTCCAGCGAATCGGCCGCGGGTGTTTGTCCCTCAAAGACGCCGCCGGTCGCCAAGCGCTCGGTCAGAGGGCCGATGGTCATGCACGGATCGGGCAGGTGCTCAATCACATGGTTCATCGTAATGAGCGCGCAACTGGGCAAGACGCCGAGGAGGTCGTTCACCGAGCCACGGACGATCGTGACCCGCCCCTTTTCGAGGTGCCGAATTTCGCGCTTGTCTGCGATTTCGTAACCGAAAAAGCGTCGCTGTGGTGTGCGCCGCGCGGCATGCAGCAGGAATTGTCCCTCGCCGCAGCCGTAGTCGAGCACCACGCCGTCGCCTTGGAGGAGACCGGCCAGCCGTTTCCAGCGCATCTCGTTGCGCAAGCGCACCAGCAGGCCGCCGCTTTGCATCGAGTGGTAGGTGGCCGGGTAGAAGCCGGCGAGGGTCGCGCCGTCAGGCATCGGTACCTGGAACTCCGAGGCGCAATGCGCGCAGCGGGCGTAGGTCGCGATGAAGGCGACGCCGTATTCGTGGTCCGGGACGCGGGTCTCCCGGTCGGTGCCGGTTTTGTCGCAGGCCGGGCAGGTCGGAGATGCCGATTCGTCCATCATGCGGAGCCGCGGGTATGCGAGGTGATGAGATCGGCGATGAGCGGCGCGAGGCTGTCGGGCAAGGCATGTCCCATCCCTTCGACGACCTCCATGCGCGCACCGGGAATCGCGTTGGCGGTATCCATGCCATGGCCGAGCGGCAGCAGGCTGTCGTCGGTGCCGTGGATGACCAAGAGGGGCGCCTGTAGCCCGGCGAGTTCGTCGCGGCGGGTCGGGTCCGAGAAGATCGCGGCCATCTGGCGGGCGACGCCATCGGGGCGGTTGGCGCGCCGATAGGCCCGGCGCACGGCCTTGCGGTGGATCTCGATATCGGTTGGATAGGCTCCGCCGTCGAAACAGAGGCGGCCCTTGACGATGAGCTCGACGGCTTCTTCTTCGTCGTCGGCATTTTCGGGTGTGGCAGTGAGGTAATACCGAGCCTCTTCGGTGGGTGGCGGCAGGTCCTGCTTTCCCGTCGAGGACATGATGGAGGTGACCGAGAGGGTGCGCTCGGGGAAGGCGAGGCCGAAGCGTTGGGCGATCATCCCGCCCATCGACATGCCGGCGATATGTGCGCGTTCGATCTCCAAATGGTCGAGCAGGCCGGCGACGTCACCGGCCATATCCTTCAGCGAGTAGGCAGGGCCGTCGGTGCCGGCATCTTCAAAGCCGCTGGAGAGGCCGACGTCCCGGTTATCAAAGAGAATCACGAAATGACCGGCGTCGGCCAGCGTGTCGAGCAGCACCTCGCTCCACTCGATCATCTGCGTGCCCAGGCCGCGAACAAGAACCAGAGGCAGAGCAGAGGAATCCCCGCGCGTCTCCCAGGCGAGGCGCACCTCGGCCAGATCGGCAAATTTCGTCATATTCGGGTCTCGCGTGCCGCGTGGCGGCTGTCAACTGGAGGCGAACTTTCCGGCCGGATCTCTGTGGCACAATTCGAAAAGTTCATCGGCTCTCTAGAATGCGACCTTCGGGACGGCCTGGGCTTCTTTTGGTGCCTCGAAATATTCGGCCTTCGAGAAGCCGAAGCAGCCGGCGAAGAGCGTGGTCGGGAAGCTTTTCACGGTAGTATTGAAGGTGCGCACGGTCTCGTTGTAGCGGCGCCGCTCGGTGGCAATGCGGTTCTCGGTGCCGGCCAGCTCGTCGGAGAGCCGGGAGAATTGCGTATCGGCCTTGAGCTGGGGGTAGGCCTCGGAGATCATGAGCAGCCGCGAGAGGGCGCTGGAGACCTGGTTGGAGGCCTGGATTTTCTCGTCGCGTGTCTTTGCTCCCATCAGGCGCGAGCGTGCATCGGCGACAGCCGTGAAGATCTCTTTTTCATGCGACGCATATCCCTTGGTGGTGGAGACCAGGTTGGGGATCAGGTCGTTGCGACGTTGTAATTGGTTCTCGACCTGGGCCCAGGAGGCATCGATCGCCTCGCGCTCGCGGACCATCGTATTGTAGCCGCAGCCCGAGAGCGTCGTCGCCAATAGAATTGCCAGGGCCGGGAAAGCCGGGTTGGTGCGAAGGTTTCGTCTCATCCAGTTCATGATTCTCTCTTCTTTCCTGTTGCGGATCCCAATACGAGCCCGAGGCTACCAGCCGCCGCCGGCACCGCCGCCGCCAAAACCGCCACCGCCGAAGCCACCAAAGCCACCCCCGCCACCGCCGAAGCCGCCCCCGAAAGAGCCGTAGCCCGAGTGGCGTCGTCCGAGGCTATGGCCGAGCAAACCGCCCAGGAGCAGGGCCGAGCCGGCACCACCGCGGCGCCGCCCGCCACGGCCGCCACGGCGCGACTCGACCATGCGCATGATCATGAAGGCGGCCATCAGGATCAGCGGAAAGAGCGAACGAGCACCCCCGCGCCGCGCGCGGCGCCGGCGGATCTCGGGCACGCCGGTCAAGGTGACGCCGGAGTCGGCCGCGATACGCTGCGCCATCACCACCGTCGCCTCTAGAATACCGCCACCGAAATCGCCGGCACGGAAGGCCGGCCGTACAATGCGGTCGCGGATCTCACCGATCAGGCCGTCGGGCAGGGCGCCTTCGACGCCGTAGCCGGTGAGGATCTGCATCTTGCGATCGTCCACCGAGATCAGGAAGACGACGCCGTTGTCCTTGCCTTTGGTGCCGGGCTGCCATGCCTCGGAGATTGCCATGGCATAATCGAAAATATCGTCCTCGCCGGTGGTCCGCACGGTGATGACGGCGATCTCGGCGCCGGTCTTTTGTCGCAATTCGGTATCGAGAGCTTCAATTTTTTTACGCACATCGGCCGGGATGATGCCGGCGGTATCGGTGACGAAGCCGGTGGGCCGGGGCAGGCCGGGGATATCGGTGGCCGCGCTCGCAAGGGGCGCGCTCGCAAGGGCTGCGAGAAGCAGCAGGCTGAAAAGGGCCGGCCGCAGACGCTCAGCCCGCATGTTGATCCACCCATCGCACCAGGGCTTCGACTTCGCCGGCCGCGGCGATGAGGAGTTCGCGCAGGTCGGCGTCGCCCGGCCAGCTCTCCGCGCCCTCGCGAATGCGGCAGATACGCTCGAGTGTGTGCAGGCGCAGCCCCTGGGCGCGCTCGACGTGGACGAAGAGCGCCTCGCCGGTGGCATCGTCGCCGAGCAGCGCGCGTTCGATCACAGTGAAGCTCGACACCAGGCCGATCAGGCCCTCGCGGACCTCGGCGGCCTCGGGGCGGTGCAGGATGAGCGCGCGCAGGCGCAGCAATTTGCTGCGCGCCTCGCGCTCGGCCTGCTCACGCAGCCGGTCTTTCTGCACATGGATGTCGGAGAGAATATCCTCGCCCGCAAGCAAGCGGTGGCGGCGCGCAATATCGGCCAGCTCCATGGGGAAGGAGTCGCGCGCATCGCGCAGGAACGAAGGGGCGATCACCAGCGGCGTGGCCAGGCGGAGTCCGCTGGTGGCCTCGCGCGCGAGCGTCTCGCCGATCAGCTCGAGGTCGGCGAAATGCACATCCTCAAGGACGATCAGGAGGTTTACATCGGAGTGCTCGGGCGAGAACTCCTCACCGGCGGCGCTGCCGTATACGGCCAGGCAGGCGAGGTTCTTCCCCAGTCCGCGGGCCAGAGTCTGGCCGACCTCATCGATTCTGGCTTGCAGTTTCTCGTCAACGTGCATGGCCCCATCCTATTTTATTCGAGCGCAAACTGCACATCAGGCCGCTCACTCCGCTTGCGCGGCTTCTAGAAAAACCCGAGGCCATGCAGAATGACCAGGGCGACCATTGCAGGCGTGATCCAGCGGATCGCGAAGGTCCAGGCGCGGGCGAGCCTGCGCCCACCGCCGGCGAGCGCGTCGAAGCCCGCTTCGCGGTCGGCCCGGCCGACCAGCCAGCCGGCGGCAATCGAGATCAGCAATCCACCGATCGGCAGCATATAGCGGGTCGTGAGGTTGTCCATGAAATCGAGCCACGCGCCGTCCATTGCCGAGGGCAGGCCCAGAGCCCAGATCGCGAGGCCGATGCCGATGGCGGCCTTGTGGCGCTCGATACCGAAGCGGTCGACCGCCAGTGCGACCACCACCTCAAGCAAGGAAATCCCCGAGGACCAGGCCGCCAGCACCAGCAATGCGAAGAAGGCGATCGCCACCAAGGCGCCGCCGGGGATGCCGGCGAAGAGGTCGGGCAGGGTGATGAAGACCAGTCCCGGCCCGGCACCCGGCGTGGCGCCCATCGAGAAGACCACGGCGAAGATGACCAGGCCCGAGACCAAAGCGATTGCGGTGTCGAGGAAGGCAACCGAGAAGCCGTCACGGATTACGTGTTTGTCCGAGTCGAGGTAGGAGCCGTAGGTGACCATCGCGCCCATACCCAGCGAGAGGGTGAAGAAGGCATGACCGAGCGCTTCGAGGATTGCCTCACCGGTGATTTTCGAGAAATCCGGACGGAAGAGAAAAGCCGCCGAGGTGGCGAGCCCGCCCGTGAACGCGACATAGACGAGCAGCGCCAGCAGAAGCACCATGAGCGTGGGCATGAGAACCTTGCAGGCGCGCTCGATTCCGCCTTTTACGCCGCCGGCCACGACCGCCACGACCAGCACCATGAAGACGCTATGCCAGAAACCGGAGAGCATCGCGTTGCCGGCCAGTCCGTTGAAGGTGGCTTCGGCGCCGGCGGGGTCAGCAGTGGCCAGACCCAGGGCGATGGCAAGGAAATGTAGCGCCCACCCGGCCACCACCGAATAATAGGAGAGGATGAAGAAACCCGAGGCGACCGCAAGGGTGCCGGTGGCGACGCTGACCACCTGGCCGGTCAGGCCGGCGTCTGCCGTGAGGCGGCGCATGCTACCGAGCACGTCACGGCCGCCGCGCCGGCCGATGATCATCTCTGCGTAGAGCAGCGGCAAGCCGACCAGCGCAATGCAGCCCAGGTAGACAAGCACGAACGCACCGCCACCATATTCGCCGGTGATATACGGGAACTTCCAGATATTCCCGAGTCCGACCGCGCTGCCGGTGGCCGCCAGCACGAAGCCGAGGTCACTGCCAAAGGCTCCGCGGCCGCCTTGTTTCTCTGCTGCCATCCTCTTCTCCCCGCTCCCTGCGTTGCCGAGCTATAACGAGCTGCTGGCGCGAAGCCAGCGCCAAGGCAGGCCGTCAGCGCCCGCCGAGGATTTCGCTCAGGATGATCAACTCGCCCGTCACAGCGACGGCGAAGGCCAGGGTGCGCCACGGCACAAGTCCCGCGATATAGGTGATGACGTGGGCGATGCGCCCGTAGAAAAAGAGCGTCGCTCCCAGCGCCGTCGTCTCATTGGCGAGGCCGGCCACCTGGGCGGTGAGAACGAAGATGGCAAAAACCGGCAGGTTCTCGAGCAGGTTGCGGTGTGCCCGTGCGGTGCGCTCTGCCCATGCGGGTTGGCCGGCCAATTCCGTCTCGCGGTTGCCCAGCCCCCATTTCAGTTTCGGGTCCGCCTGAAAGCGCCCGGCAATCGCAATCACCGGGATCAGCATGGCGAGCAGGCCTGAGTACGCCAGCATATAAAGATCGGTTGTCATTTCACACCCCCTTGAAGGCCCGCTGTAAGGCCGGGCGTAGCGAACCTGTCACAGGTAGCTGCCGGGGTCGAGGAGGCGGGCTTGTGAGGTTCAGCCAGCCCTGCAAGGCGGGACTCAAAAGACGCAGGCGCAGTCGCCACCGGCCGCGGAGCAGGTGCCGCCGCAGACCGAGCAGGCCTGGGCGTCGCGGCAGGCGCCGGTGCTGCAGACGCCCGCGGTGCAGGTATCGATCGTACACAGGTTATTGTCGCAACTGGCCGCGCCGTCGGGCTTGTATTGGCAGTCTTCGGTGCAGCAGCTTCTTCCCTTGTTGCCAGCCGCCTCGCCGGCGTCGCATTGCTCGCTGCCCTCGGTGATACCGTCACCACAGATGGCACCGGCGACCGCGAAGTAGGAGCCGTCGGGGAGAGCCGTCGGGAGTCCGTAGCTCGGGTTGGTCAGGATCGCGTAAAGCGCAGGGTCTTGTGCGGCCAGAGCGGCCGGCGTGCACGGCTCCCACTCGTCGATGATGTCGTCGCAGCGCCCGGATTGCGCGCCCAGCCAGGTGGTCAGACCCCAATAGAAATACTCGCTGCCCTGACATTCATAATCGCAGGTGGAGTCATCGTAATGATACCAGGCGCTGGCGGGGTATTGGTTGGGGACGTTGTTGAAATGGCCGCCGCGGGCGAGGTCCATGGCGTCGCTGAGAGCGCTGCCGTTGCTGGTTTGGAGGGCGGCATAGACCGGCGAGTAGCCGGCTGTCTGGATCAGATGCAGCACCTCTTCGAGACTCGCATCGAAGCCGCCGGCGGGGTTGGTCTCATTGGCCTGGAGGTCCTGCGCGAACTGGGCCTGCGACGAGTCCCAGAAGTCCGAGGCGTCGAGTTGGCTCGAATTGCGGAACATGACGAGGAGGGCCTGGTTGGCGACCATCGCATCCGCGACGGCTGCGTTGTCAGCCACGCCATCTTCGTTGCCGTCGAGATATTTGGCCATGATATTGGCCGCATGCAGGAGCTTCGCATCCGCAACCGTGCCGGTGGCGACGATGTCGACGCCGAAGACCACGACGCGTTTGGCGAAATAGCTCACTAGTGGGTCCGAGCCCGGAATCGGGCTGATGCTCAGGGCGCCCGCGAAGGGAGCGGCGGCGGCGTTCCCGATGGGTGCGGGCAGCGCGATTGCTGTGAGCAGAGAGAAGATGGCGATTCGGATCCAGGCAGCGATTGTCCAATGAGAGGTTTTCATACGAGGTCCCTTTTCCGGTTTGCGATCTCGGCGAAGACGACCGTGGAAACTCAGGATATCCATAATATCTCCTCCCGCGCATTCCAGAGGCCCTGCTTTTCGCCCGCACCTTCAGGCCACGCCGGATTTCCCGTGTTGTGCGGAGCACGGAAGATATCCCCTTCCTGATATCGGGCCGGAGGAGGTCTGTTTGCAGGGCTCTGGCCTCCGAGGTTGCAGGCTGGGCTGCGAATCGCGAGAGCTTCCCTGCGGTGGCAGATCCGATCATGGAAGAAAACGACGCAGAAGCGCGGGTTTCCCTGCGCGCGCGCGCGCTGAGCCTGGGCCTGGGGCTCGGCCGCGACGGGTTTGCGGCTCTGCTTTTCCTGCTGGGCCGCCGTGCGGTGGCCGAGCGCGGCGCGGTGGCGCGTGGCGCGCTCTTCTTCCCGCTCTTCGGAGCGGCCCTCGGGTCGCTGGTCTCGGCCGGGCTGGAACTCTTTCCCGACGCTCCCGCTGCTCTGCAGGCCTTTCTCGGTGTGTTCCTTCTTTGCTTGCTTTCGGGCGGGCGCTTCGTCCGCGACTTCGTCATGTTCTGCGGCGGCGGGCTGGTTGGCGGGTTGCTTCTGCTGGCGCTTCTCGGCGTCGAATGGTGGGCGCTGCTCGGGCTGGAAGGTAATTTTCGCGCGATTGCTCTGGTGCTTACGCCGATGCTGGGGCGCTGGGGCTATGTGGTGCAGGGCTACGGTTCCTTGCCGGCGCGCGCGGGCGGGTTTGCCGCGGTCTTCGTCAAGGAGATGCAATTCACGCAATTCGCGGCCGCGAGTACGAGCGCCATGGTGATCGGGCTGATCTTCCTCAATGCGCTCGGCACGCTGATGCTCTTTGCAGTCGCGAGCCTGACGATCGTCCTGCGGATCTTCATCCATGCGCGCCGTGGCGGCGTGAGTTCGGTTTCGCTGGGTGCGGGCGCGTTGATCGCCGACGCCATCACGCTGGGCGCGGCGGGCCTGGTTGCACGGCTCGCCGTCGGCTGACCCCGATCCTATGAGGTCCGGCCCACGCTTGCGCATTCTGGCCGGAGCAGGGAAGGAGTCCCATGGCGCATATTCTGACAATCGACCAGGGAACGACGGGCTCGACCGCACTCGTCATGGATGGGCGCGGTCGCGTCGTGTCGCGCGCCTATAGCGAGTTCACGCAATTCTTCCCCAAGCCGGGCTGGGTCGAACATGATGCCGAGGAGATCTGGAAGGTCTCTCTGAAAGTCATGCGGTTGGCCCTGCGGCGCGCGGCAGTCGCGCCCGAGGGCGTGGCCGCCATCGGCATCACCAACCAGCGCGAGACGGTAGTGGTCTGGGATCGCCGCACCGGCAAGCCCGTACAGCGCGCGATTGTCTGGCAGGATAGGCGAACCGCGGCGCGTTGCGAAGAGCTGCGCGGCGCGGGCCGGTTGCGCATGGTGAAGAACCGCACCGGGCTGGTGCTCGACCCCTACTTCTCTGGCACCAAAATCGAGTGGATCCTGCAAAAGAACCGCGGCCTGCTGCGTCGCGCGGCGAAAGGCGAGTTGGCCTTCGGTACAATCGATTCCTGGCTTGTCTGGAAGCTCTCCGGTGGCGAGGTGCACGCGACGGATTATACCAACGCCTCGCGTACGCTGCTCTATGATATTCATCGCCGGCGCTGGGACCCGGAACTCTGCGCGATGCTGCATGTGCCCGAGTCGATGCTGCCCGAGGTGCGACCCTCGGCGGGCGAGTTCTGCCGCACCGCGAAGGGCCTCTTCGGCAAGACTCGGATTCCGGTTACCGGCATCGCGGGCGACCAGCAGGCCGCACTTTTCGGCCAGCTCTGCGTCAAGCCTGGAATGGTCAAGAATACCTATGGTACGGGTTGTTTTGCTTTGATGCCGGTAGCCAAGCGCCCCAAGGTCTCGAAGCATGGCCTGCTGACGACCTTGGCCTGTGGTTCCGCGGGAGATCCGATCTACGCATTGGAAGGCTCGGTCTTCGTGGCAGGTGCGGCTCTTCAATGGTTGCGCGACGGTTTGGGCATCTTGAAGACGGCGTCCGAGAGCGAGGCGCTGGCGCGCAGCCTGCGCAGCAACGATGGTGTCTATCTCGTGCCGGCCTTCGCCGGACTCGGTACGCCCTATTGGAATGCCGAGGCACGCGGCGCGATCGTCGGCCTCACCCGCGGCAACGGGCGCGCGCATCTGGCGCGCGCAGCGCTGGAGGCCATCGCCTACCAATCGCGCGAGGTGATCGACGCATTGGCGGCCGATACCGGTGCACGCTTGCGCGAGGTGCGGGTCGATGGTGGTGCCTCGGCCAACGATTTCCTGATGCATTTCCAGGCCGACCAACTCGGCGTGGCGGTGAACCGCCCGCGCGTGGTCGAGACCACCGCCATGGGGGCGGCGTTTCTGGCCGGGATCGGTGCGGGGCTATGGAAGCCCGCGCAGTTGGAAAAAATGCGCGTCCGCGACCGGGTTTTTCGCCCGAAGATGGCGGCCGCGGAGCGGGCCTCGCTCTTCGCCGGCTGGCAGGCGGCCGTCGCGCGCGTGCTTTGAGGGACTGGGGCGCCGCCGGGCATTCGTTTTGACTCCGTCTGCCGGCTCCGGAAAGGTCGTCCGATGGCTGCTTTCGATTATGGCGACTCCGAGATCCGGGTCCGTGACGACCTCGCGCAGGAACATGCGCGTATCTGGCAGCGCCTCGCCGCGCCCGGTGCTGCCTGGAGCGGCGCCCAGCGTGTCGCCATTGTAGAGGAATCGCGCCGCGCGGTCGGCTGCGAACTCTGCCGCAGCCGCAAGGCCGCGCTTTCGCCCTATGCGGGCTCGGATGAGCACGCGGTCAATGGAACGCTTCCGGCACCGGCGGTCGACGCCGTGCATCGGATCATTACAGACCCGGCGCGCCTCACGCGCGAGTACCTTGAGAGTCTGGCCGGGCAGGGCGTCTCCGACCTGGCCTATGTGGAACTTCTCGGTGTCGTGGTCGCGGCCTTCAGTATCGACAATTTTCACTACGCCATGGGCTTGGCGCTGGAGCCGCTGCCGGTGCCCACCGGTGGCGAGCCGAGTGGCTACCGGCCTGTGAGCGCGCGGCCGGGCGAGGCTTTCGTACCGCGCATTCCGGGCGATGCGGCCAAGGGCGCCGAAGCCGATCTCTACGTGAGTAGTTTCGTGCCGAATGTGATCACGGCGATGAGCCTGGCACCCGATGCCGTGCGCGACCTCAAGGCGCTGAGCGCCGTGCATTACGTCCCGATGCTGATGGTCCCTGATGTCGCCGCTGACCACGGCCGAGCGATCGATCGCTCGCAGATCGAATTGGTAGCGGGGAGGGTGTCGGCGAAGAACGACTGCTTCTATTGAACGTCTTCGCACGCAATGATGCTCCGTGCGAGCATCGATCATCAGGGGCAGAAGGTGGATCTGGGAGCGCTGACCGGCGAGGTCGAGAGTGTTGGTTTGCCTGGCGGGGAGGCCCTGATTGCCTTTGCTGACGCCGTGGTTGCGGCCGAAAGCGGGGCCATTGCAGTGGCCCGCGACCGCGTACGCGCGGAGTTGGGTGATGCGGCCACAGTAGATGCCGCCGGTGTGATCGCCAATTTCCAGCGCATGGTGCGTATCGCCGACGGCACCGGCATCCCGCTTGACCCGCCGATGCAGATGATGACCGAAGGAATCCGGCAGGAGCTTGGCATCAACGACTTTGCCTCGGCGAGCAATACGCAGCCGCTCGGGACGGGCGGCCGCCTCGTGGCGCGGCTGCTGGGCCCTCTGGCGAGTCCGCTCTTCCGCAATCTACGCCACCTGCTCACGCGCCTCCGCTGAAGCCGGCCTGTGGTCGCGCGGCTGCGGGTAGGGTGGGGCGCCCTTTTTTGCGGCCCTTCCGGAGCCAATTCGCACGGTTGCCCTTGCGGCGGCTGGTTCCTCGGAAAGACATCGACAAGGTGGAGGAACGCCCTTTCGCCGGGCCGGGTCGGTTGCTAAGCATGGGGAGTCATGAAAGCGGAAATTCATCCGAAGTACGGAGCGTCCAAGATCGTTTGTAGTTGCGGGCACGTGCTCGAGACACGTTCTACGGAACCCGAAATTAAAGTCGAGCTTTGCTCCGAGTGCCACCCCTTCTACACCGGCAAACAGAAGATCATCGACATCGCCGGTCGCGTAGAGCGCTTCCAGCGCCGTTACGGCAAGCGCCCGGGCATCGCGCTCGTCGGCGAAGAGCAAGAAGAGCAAGAAGAGCAAGCGGAGTCCTGAGCGGCTCCGCGAGCTGCTTGTGCGCGCGACTGCTTGGCCTGAACGATGCTCGACAAACTCGCGGAGGTCGAGAGGCGCTTTGGCGAACTCGAGGAAATGCTGGGGGATCCCGGTGTCATCGGCAACCGCACGCGCTTTGTTGCCGTCTCGCGTGAGCACGCGAACCTCATAGATGTCGTAGCCGTCTACCGCGAGTGGACGGCACTTGTGGCCGAAGAGAACGACCTCCTCAAGCTCATGGGCGAGGACGACGCCGAGGTCCGGGAAATGGCGCGCGAGGAGCTTCCCGCTCTGCGCGCGAAAAAAGAAGACCTCGAGCAGCGTCTCAAGGTCCTCTTGCTGCCCAAGGACCCCAACGACGAAAAGAACGTCATCTTGGAGATCCGCGCTGGCACGGGCGGCGACGAGGCGGGGCTTTTCGCCTCCGACCTCTTTCGCATGTACACGCGCTACGCCGAGGAGCGCGGCTGGAAGGTCGATATCCTCGCCTCCAGCCCGACGGGGATCGGCGGCTTCAAGGAAGTCATCGCCTCGATTGACGGCGCAGGCGCCTTTAGTCGGCTGAAATTCGAGGGCGGCGTCCACCGCGTCCAGCGCGTACCGCAGACCGAGACACAGGGGCGGATTCATACCTCCGCCGTTACCGTGGCCGTGCTGCCTGAGGCCGACGAGGTCGAACTCAATATTGCCGATATCGATCTGCGCATCGATGTCTTTCGCGCCTCGGGCCCGGGCGGGCAGAGCGTCAACACCACGGATTCGGCGATTCGCATCACCCATCTGCCCACCGGCCTGATCGTGATCTGTCAGGACGAAAAATCGCAACACAAGAACAAGGCCAAGGCGATGAAGGTGCTGCGCGCTCGCCTCTTCGAGCAGGCTCAGGCCGAACAAGACGCCCTCGTTGCGGCCGACCGCAAGGCCATGGTGGGCAGCGGTGACCGCTCCGAGCGCATCCGCACCTATAATTTTCCGCAGAATCGTGTCACCGACCATCGCATCGGCCTGACCACGCATGCGCTGGATCGGGTGATGGCGGGCGAGGCCGATCTGGTGATCGAGCCGCTGATCACGCATGCTCAGGCGGAGGCTCTGAGGTCGATCGATTGACCGTCCGCGAGACACTCGCGGTGGCGGCGGCACGCTTGCGCGAGGCCGGTAGTGACTCGCCTGAGCTCGATGCCGAGGTCCTGCTCGGTCATGTGATGGGCCGCGGCCGCGCCGGCGTGATCGCCCGGCGGCCCGATGCGCTCGGGCCGCAACACGCCGCCGCCTTCGCGGAATTGGTAGCCCGGCGCCTGCGCCGCGAGCCGGTCTCGCTGCTGCTCGGATGCCGCGAGTTCCGCTCGCTGAGCTTCGTGGTTGATGCCGATGTACTGGCGCCGCGCCCGGAGACGGAATTGCTGGTCGAGGCCGCGCTTGTACAGATCGACGCCGGTGCGCGGCGTGTGGCCGATGTCGGCACCGGCAGCGGCGCGATCGCGATCTCGCTGGCGACGGAGTGCGCGGAAGTCACGGGATTGCGTCTGCTGGCGGTGGACCTTTCAGCCGCAGCGCTCGGCGTGGCGCGCCGCAATGCGGCGCGTTTGCTGCCGGCTGGCGCGGCGGTCGGGTTTTTCCGCGGCAGCCTGCTCGAGGCCGTGCGGCACGCCTCGCTGGACCTGGTAGTTTCGAATCCGCCCTATTTATCCGCCGCGGAACTCGCCGCGGCACCGCCAGAGCTGGCCTTCGAGCCGGAACTGGCGCTGCTCGGTGGCGATTTGGACGGTCTCGGTGTATTTCGGGACTTGGTAGTCGCGGCGCGGCGGGTGCTTTGTCCGGAGGGGGGGCTGCTGGTGGAGATCGGCGCAACCCAGGGTGAGGCGGCGGCAAGGGTGGCTCAAGAGGAAGGCTTCGGCGCGGTCGAGGTGCTGCCGGATCTTGCCGGGCGCGATCGTGTGCTGCAGGCGAGGGCGCCCAAGGCGGAGCGGTCGTAGCGCCGGTTGCGGTCCGCGAGGAATCTCGCGGCAAGGTTGAGAGGAACGGGGCAGCGGCATGGACGAGATCATCATTGGTGGCGGCAGAAGGCTGTGTGGCGAAGTGCAGGTCAGTGGCGCGAAGAACGCAGCCTTGCCGATTCTCTTTGCGACGCTGCTCACGCCCGAAGTCTCGCGCGTTACCAACGTTCCCGATGTCGCTGACTGCCGCACGACCGCGCGCCTGCTGGCAAAGCTCGGTGCTGAGGTAAGCGTCGAGGGCGATACCGTCACCGTCGCTGCGGCCCGGATCGAGGAATGCGAGGCGAATTACGACCTCGTGAAAACGATGCGCGCTTCCTTCCTGGCGATGGGGCCCCTGTTGGCGCGCTTCGGCCATGCCCGCGTTGCGACACCGGGTGGCTGCGCAATCGGCAGCCGTCCGATCGATCAGCACCTGCGCGGTTTCGCCGCCTTGGGTGCCGAGATCACGATGTCCGAGGGCTATGTCGAGGCGCGTTGTGAGCGTCTGCAGGGAGCGGAGATTCGCTTGGAAGTGCCCTCGGTGGGCGCGACCGAAAACCTGATGATGGCCGCAACGCTGGCCGCAGGAACCACGATTCTCGACAACGTCGCGCGCGAGCCGGAGATCGTCGACCTCGCCGTCGCCCTGCAATCAATGGGTGCCGAGATCGAGGGTGCCGGCGGCGCGACCATCACCATCCGCGGCCGCGAGAGCCTGGCGGCGATGCGCCATACGGTCATCCCTGACCGAATCGAAGCCGGCACCTGGCTTGCCACGGCGCTCGCTACCGGCGGCGAGGTTCTGGTGAAGGGCGCGCGCGAGCAGCACCTCGGCGCATTCCTGGACAAATTGCGCGAGATGGGGGCTTGCCTGGAAGTCTTCGGCGACTCCATCCGGGCCTCCGTGCAGGGCCCGCTACGGCCCGTCGATGCGGTGACGGCGCCGTATCCGGGCTTCCCGACCGATCTGCAGGCACAGCTCATGGCCCTGCTTTGCCTGGTCGAGGGCGAGAGCCGGATCCGCGAGACGATCTTCGAGAACCGTTTCATGCACGCCCAGGAACTCGGCCGCCTCGGCGCCGAGATCGTGATCGACGGTGGCGCCGCGACCATTCATGGGGGGCGTCCCCTCTCGGGCGCCGATGTGATGGCAACCGATCTGCGTGCCAGTGTCTCGTTGATCATTGCCGCGCTCGGCGCCAGTGGGCGGACCCGCCTGCAGCGCGTCTACCACCTGGACCGCGGCTACGAGCGCCTGGAGGCGAAGCTGCGCGCCCTGGGTGCCGACGTAGAGCGGGTTGATGGCCGCGTGTCGGAAGGCCGCAAGCTGGCTCAGGCTGCTACGGCAGGCGCGACACGCGCCGCTAGCATAGCTGTGCGTCCGGCCGATCTGCTGCCGGCGGCGCGCAGTGCCAGCCGGAGCCGCGGCGAATGAAGCTCGTCGTCCGTACGACCGAGCCCCGTTTCGCACGCATCAAGAAGAAATGGCTGAGCCGCGGCCAGACCCAGGACGCCTCGGTCGAGTCGGCGGTGCGCGAGATTCTCGAACAGGTAGAGCGCCGCGGCGACGCTGCCTTGCTCGAATTCAGCGAACGCTTCGACGGCGTGAAGCTGCGCGCGCAAGACCTCGTGATCGACCCGGACGAGATGGCCGCGGCGGCCAAGCGGATTCCGCGCCGGGAGCATAGCGCGTTGAAGCTCGCCGCCCGGCGGATCCGCTCCTTCCACCGCCATCAGGTAGAGAAATCATTTCGCTATAAAGACGAACTCGGCATCACCCTGGGCCAGGAGATCCGCCCGGTCGAGCGCGCCGGACTCTATGTCCCCGGCGGCGAAGCCTTCTATCCGTCCTCGGTTCTGATGAATGCAATCCCGGCGCGCGTGGCCGGGGTAGACGAGATCATCGCCGTGACGCCGCCGCATGCCGGCGGCGAGCCGGACTTCGTATTGGCCGCAGCCCATATTGCCGGCGTCGACCGGATCGTTCGCGTCGGTGGGGCACAAGCCATCGCCGCGCTCGCCTTCGGCACGCGCAGCGTGGCCAAGGTCGACAAGATCGTCGGCCCGGGTAACCGTTGGGTGGCGACGGCCAAGCGCCTGGTCTCGGGCCGCGTCTCGATCGATATGGTCGCGGGCCCCAGCGAGGTTCTGGTGATCGCCGATACCTCGGCCGACGCCGAGCATATCGCCGCCGATCTGCTTGCGCAGGCCGAACACGGGCCCGACTCGACGGCCATTTGCCTCACGCCGAGCGTGCGTCTCGCGAAAGCCATCGAGCAGGAAGTGGTCGCGCAATTGGCCGTGCTGCCGCGCGCGAAGCTGGCCCGCCAATCCATGCGCACCGGCGGCGCCATCGTCGTGACAAAAAATATCCGCGAGGCAATCGCGCTGGCCAACGAGGTCGCGCCCGAACACTTGGAGCTGGCCATCCGCCACGCCGAGCGCTTCGTCAAAGAGATCCGCCATGCTGGCGCAATCTTCGTGGGCCACTATTCCCCCGAGGCCCTGGGCGACTACCTGGCCGGCCCGAACCATGTCTTGCCGACCGGCGGCACGGCGCGCTTCTCCTCACCGCTGGGCGTGCAGGATTTCATCAAACGCACGAGCGTCATCCACGCCCCGAAGAAGGCACTCGCCCAGCTCGGCGCCGCCGTCGTCACGCTGGCCGAGATGGAAGGCCTGAGCGGCCACGGCGCCGCGGTTTCGCGCCGCCTGCGCGGGCGCTGACGCAAACACCCCAGCGGACGGCCAGAGGTTCGCAGCCGCCCTGTGGTGGGCCCGGGGGAAGGTTGTTTTTCAAGATTTTGGGAAGACGTAGTATCGGATATAATGATACCAAGGAATTCTTCCTATGTTGCCTCGTGAAACCATTGGCGCGGCTTCGCAGGCGGTGGAGTACCAGATCTGCTCGAGCAGGGGGAAGTCTGCGGCTTCCTTGTCGACCTCAAGTCGCGGGCGGATGATCTCGAGCCAGGACCGGGTGAGGCGTGCGATCCGTGAGCGGTGGATTCCGAAAGTCGCGGCCAGCTCGGCGAGGGCTCTGGGGCCGTTTGGATCATAATCGCGCACGAGCCCGACACAGATCGCCATTGCCACACCACCGCGCCGACCCAGCGAATGTGCGCGCTCGAAGGCCAGCCGCAGGGTGTCGGGCTGTTTGTCGCGCAGCTCGGCCCAGAGTGCAGCGGGCGATTCGAAGGGGAGGTTCGGAGCGCCGGGAGTTGGTCGGCGGTCGGGCATGGCTCTGTTCGGCTATCATGCCTTCGCATTCAGGAAAAATGAAGATCCGCGACCGCAGAAAGGCTGGTGCAAACGCGGCGAGAGCGGCTTGGTGCGTCGAGTCAGTGGGCGGCTGTATCGGCCAGGTGGGCGCGGATTCTCTCGTTCGGAATATCGCTGGCGGCGAGTTTTCGCGCCGGGGCGAGGCGCAGCAGGTGGAAGACGGTGGCGGTGATGCCGAGGCCGGCGGCCACCACCGCAAAGACCGCAGCGGGGCCGGGTTCGTGACTGAGGTCGGGAACGGCGGCGAAGGCCGTGGCGATGGCGCCGGCAGTGAAGGCCAAGGAGACGGCCGCGGCGAGAAGCACATCGAATTGGGCGTTGGCGAGGCCTTTGCCGACGACTCGTCTGAGCTCGCGGGGGGAGAAGGAGTCGAGGAACCAACCAATTTTATCATCGACGGCGCGGTGCTGCGGGGCGGCGACAAGCGAGCCGGTGATCGGGTCGGGGAACTCCTCGCCCGCGGTATGGGCGCGGATGCCGGCGCGGATTTTCTCGTGCACGGTTTGTGAGATCGGGTAGCGCAGGAGCACGAAGATGGCGGCGATATTGAATGCGGCCGGGAACACGCCGAGCATCAGCCGGATCGAGAGAACGACCTCGGGGCTTTGCACCTGGTTGGGCACGTATCCGACCCAGGCGAGAATCGCGAGGGGGACGGCGGCGCCGGGGATGGCGACGAATTTTGGCATGATGGCCCAGAAGCTGCCGAATTGCGCTTCGCGCCGCTTGCCGGTGAGGAACTCGTCGTAGTCGATTACATCAGCCCCCATCGAGGGGAGGATGACCATGCCGGTCGACGAGGAGATGCCCATCAGAAAGAAGATCACGACCACCAATTCGGCGGCCTCGGGTGGGATGAAGAAGAGCGTACTGCCGCCGACGATGCCGATGCTGGAGCTGAGGATGATGGTCCAGAGCTTGCCGTAGCGCCGTGCCAGCCACATCCACATGGGCACCGCCAGCAGGCCGGTGCCGAAATAGACGATGAGCAGCAGGCCGAGCCAGCTGTCGGGGTTCTCTACGCCGAGCACGTAGGTCGTATAATAGGGCGCGAGAATGCCGGGGATAGCCGCCGGGACCGAGGCGATCATTCCGGCGATGAAGAGGACGCGGAAGGGGCGGTTGCGCAGGGCGCGGCGCACGCCTGGCACCAGTGGGTTGCTCTCGCGCTGCTTGAAGTCGGCGCGCTCCGGCACGTAGCGCAGCAGCACGCTGTAGAGGATGACGAGCGCCGCCGCGAAGGAGGCCGCGATCAGCGCATAGACCTGGCGCTCGTTCTCCATGCCGAAGCCGTCTTGCAGGACGGCGGGGGCAACCGCCGCGACCATGATGCCGGTCAGGATGAAAAGAGATTGTACGCCGAAGAGGCGCGAGCGCTCGTTGTAGTCAAGCGCTAATTCTGCGCCGAGGGCACCATGCGGGATCTGGTAGATCGTATGGAAGATATAATAGAGCGCGAAGGTCACGCCGAACCAGATGCCGGCCGGCGGGCCCGAGAGGGATTCGGGTGGGGCGAAGAGCAGGTAGAAGACGATCGCACACGGCGGCACGCCCAGGGCGATCCAGGGCTTGCGGCGCCCCCAGCGCGAGCGCGTGCGGTCGCTGATCCAGCCCATCACAGGGTCGGTGAGCGCGTCCAGGCTGCGCGCGATGGCCATCGCCAGCGCGATTGTGCCCAGCGGGGCCATCACCACATCGCTGTAGAAACGCGGCATGAGAATGCCGATGGGGATGGCCATCGCCGCGCCCGCAAAACCCGGCGCACCGTAGGCGAGCATCCGCCCCAGAGTCAGGCTCTCATCGGCCTCGGCAGCCGCGGGCGTCGTCGTGTCGAGGGGAAGCGCGTTCATAAGAAGTAGTATCGGGCAGGTGCGGCAGGGCTCCTGCCTGAGCGCAGTCTAGAGGTTCACTGGCAAAGTGCACACCGTCTTGGTCGGGGCGCAGGCTGGCGGAGACGGCGCGGCTGCGGGCAGGTCGAAGTCGGCGGGGGTGTATGCGACACTGCGCAGCATGGCACGTGCGATCAAAAAGGCAGTTTCGACCCGCCCGAAGAGCAAAGGGAAATCCAGTCGTTCGGCGCGCGTAGTGCGGACGACGCGTGAAACCAGCATCTCGCTCTCGATCAAGCTCGATGGCCGCGGCAAATCGAAGATCGACACGGGGGTCCCCTTCCTCGACCATATGCTGGAGCTCTTCACCAAACATGGCCTCTTCGACCTCGAAGTCGCCGCCCAAGGCGACCTCGCCGTCGACCAGCACCATACGGTAGAGGATATCGGCCTGACGCTTGGGCAGGCCTTTGCCGAGGCGCTCGGAGACAAGCATGGTATCCGCCGCTACGGCGAGTACTCCTGTCCGCTCGATGAGGCATTGGTGCGCATCGTCGTCGACCTCAGTGGCCGGCCCTATCTGGTCTACGAGCTCGAGCCGGGCCAGGAAAGGGTCGGTGATTTCGATACCGGATTGGTGCACGATTTCCTGCTCTCTTTCGTCAACGAGACGAAGATGAATCTGCACGTTGACTGTCTGCGCGGCCGCAACCCGCATCATATGATCGAGGCGATGTTCAAGGCGCTGGCACGCGCTTTGGACGCCGCGATTCAGATCGACCCGCGCGTCGAGGGGGTCCCGTCCACCAAAGGCGCCCTGTGATCGCGATTGTCGACTACGGAGTCGGCAATCTGCGCAGTGCGGCCAAGGGACTCGAGCGCGCGGCCGCCGAAGAGGGGCTCTCCTTGGAGGTTCGGGTAACCAGCCAGCTCGCCGATCTGGAGTCGGCCGCAGCCGTGGTCTTGCCCGGCGTCGGTGCGTTCGGGGCCTGCATGCAGAGCCTTGAGGAGTCGGGGCTGGCGGCCGCGGTAGTGGATGCGGCGGGGTCCGGGCGGCATTTTCTCGGCATCTGCGTCGGCATGCAGATCCTCTTCGAGGAGTCTGATGAGTTCGGCCCGGTGGCCGGGCTGGGCATCCTGCCGGGTCGGGTGGCGAAGCTGCGCGCGAGCGGTGTGCCGATCCCGCATATGGGCTGGAACGCGATTGCGACGCGGCCGGGCTTCCCGGTTCTGGACGAGACGCGTGCGGGCGAATATTTTTATTTTGTTCACTCTTACGCCGTGCAGCCAGCCGAGGATACTCTGGTTGCGGCAACCACTGAATACGGCGGCGAGACCATCGTCGCGGCGGTCGGGCGGGGAAATATTTTCGCTACGCAATTCCATCCCGAGAAAAGCCAGGCGGCGGGCATCCACCTGCTGCGTGGCTTTGTCGCCAGGGTGGCCGGCCGCGCGCCGCATGTGGAGCAAGCATGAGAAGTTTCGAGGTTTTGCCGGCGATCGATCTGCGCGGGGGCAGATGCGTGCGCCTGACCAAGGGCGATTTCGCCCGCGAGAAGCAATATGGCGACGACCCCGTGGCGATGGCGCAGCGTTGGGAGGCCGCCGGCGGGGCGCGTCTGCATGTGGTCGACCTGGACGGCGCAGCGAGCGGATCGCGCCAGCACGGCTCGGTGATCGGCGCGATCTGCAAGGCTCTCTCCATTCCGGTGCAGGTCGGCGGTGGCCTGCGCGACCTCGACGCGATCGCGTCAGTGCTCGATGCGGGCGCCGACCGGGCGATCCTCGGCACGGCTGCGGCACGCGATCCCGAGCTGGTGGCGACTGCGTGTGCGCGCTGGCCGGGCCATATCGCGGTGGGTATCGACGAGCGCGCCGGCAAGGTCGCCACCGAAGGCTGGCTCGAAGAAGAGACGGTGACTTCGGTTGAGGTAGCCAAGGTCGCCGAGCACGCCGGCGCGACGGCCATCATCTACACCGATATTTCCCGTGATGGCACCGGCGAGGGCGCGAGCATTGACGGCACCATGGCTTTCGCCGCGCAGCATGCAGTGCCGGTGATTGTCTCGGGTGGTGTCGCGACTGTGGAAGATGTGCGCCTGTCGCGCGCGGCTTTCGACGCCGGCGCCAACCTTTGCGGTATCATCATCGGCCGCGCTCTCTACGAGGGGCATATCGACCTGGCCGAAGCCGTGCGCATAGCCGCGGGCGAGCGCTGATGCTGGCGAAGAGAATTATCCCCTGCCTCGATGTGAAGGGCGGGCGGGTGGTGAAAGGGGTCGAATTTGTCGGCCTGCGTGACGCCGGCGACCCCGTCGAGGTAGCGGAGCGCTATGACGCCGAAGGTGCCGACGAGCTCACCTTTCTCGATATCACGGCTTCGCATGAAGAGCGCGAAATCATGCTCGACGTGGTGCGCGAGACGGCCGAACGTTGCTTCATGCCGCTTACGGTTGGCGGCGGCGTCCGCGCACTCGAAGATATCCGGATTCTTCTGGCTGCGGGTGCGGACAAGGTCTCGATGAATACGGCGGCGGTCTCGGAGCCGGAGCTGGTGACGCGCGCGGCCGAGAAATTCGGTACCCAATGCGTCGTTGTCGCCATCGATGCCAAGCGCGTCGAGAACAGTCGCTGGGAGGTCTTCACCCACGGCGGCCGCAACCGCACAGGACTCGATGCGGTCGAGTGGGCGACCCGGCTTGCCGAAGGTGGTGCCGGCGAGATTCTGCTCACCAGCATGGACTGCGACGGCACCAAGGCGGGTTATGATATCGCGCTCACGCGGGCGGTCGCCGATGCGGTGAGCGTCCCTGTGATCGCCTCGGGCGGTGCGGGCACCGTCGAGCATCTCTACGACGCGCTGGCCGAGGGACATGCGAGCGCCGTGCTCGCGGCCTCGATCTTTCATTATCGCGAGATTGAGATCGGAACCTGCAAAGAATACCTCCGCGGGCGCGGCATTGCGGTGCGTCCGGTGGACGAATGAAGGTCGGCCAGCCCCGCGACCCGCGGGTGGTTGCCGGGATCGTCTCGGTTTTGGCGGGCACAGCGATCGTGCTGGGCAAGGCAGTCGCCTACCAGGCAACGGGCTCGTCGGCGATTCTCAGCGATGCTTTCGAGGGGCTGACCAATGTGGTCGCAGCCAGCTTCAGCCTCGGCGCGATCCTCTTCTCGCGCGAGCCCCCGGACCGCGAGCACCCCTATGGCCACGGCAAGATCGAACATCTCAGTGCGGTCTTCGAAGGCGGCCTGATTGCGATCGCCGCCATCCTCACGGCCGCCTATGCCGCGCGCGACCTCTGGCTCGGGCCGGAGGTCGCAGCGCTCGATTTCGGTCTCGCCCTGACCGTCGCCACCGGCACGGCCAACGCGCTCCTCGGTGCTTTTCTGATCCGCACCGGCCAGACGCATGGCTCGGTCGCGCTGATCGCTGACGGTCGGCACGTGCTCGCCGATTTCAAGACGACCATTGGCGTCTTGGTCGGCCTTGGCATCGTGCGGCTGACGGGCTTTACCGCGGCCGATCCCATCGCGGCGATGCTGGTCGCAGTCAATCTGGCCGTGACAGGCTACCGGTTGGTGCGCGAGGGGGCGGGTGCGTTGCTCGATGAAATCGACCCGTCCCTGCTGGGCCGTATTGTCGATGTCTTCAGCACGTCACGTCGCCCGGGATTGATCCGCCTGCACCATCTGCGCGCGATTCGCGCCGGGTCGGTCACGCATATTGATGCGCATCTCATCGTGCCGGAGTTCTGGTCGGTCGAAGACGCGCACGGCCGGGCCAACGCTCTGGAGAAGCGACTCCTGGAAGAAGCAGCGATTGACGGCGACGTGGCGTTGCATATCGACCCCTGCGAGCGCCATTATTGCGCCGAATGTGACCTCGAAGATTGTGCCGTCCGTGAGGCCGAATTCCAGGGGCTGCGCCCGCTGACCTTGCAGGAGGCGACCGACGACGCAGCTCCGAGTTGAACCGCGCCCATCGGTCTTCTCTTGCTTCTCTAGATCTCGCGCTCTTCGGCCATCTCGCGCAGCTTGTTCTTGGCAACCTTGTCGAGCAGGGCGCGGGGGAATTCTTCGACAAACCAGGCCGCGCGCGGAACCTTGAAGTCGGCCAGGTTCTCTTTGCAGGCTGCCAGGATCGCCGCGCTCAGTTCCTCGTCGGTCGGCGCGTCGGGTGTCTTGATGACGAAGGCGACCGGGACCATATCGAGCATCTCATGCGAGCGGCCGACAATGGCGATATCGCTCACGCCCGGCACGCTGCGGCAGATATCTTCTACTTCCTTGGCCGAGACGTTCTCGCCGCCGACCTTGAGGGCGTCCTTGTCGCGGTCGCAATAATAGAAGCAGCCCTCTTCGCCCAGGCGGACCATATCGCCCGTACGGAACCAGCCGTCTTCCGTGAAGGCCTTCTGCATGGCCTCTTCGTTGTCGTAATATTCGAGGAAGAGCTGCACGCCACGGGTGCCGCGCACCAGTAGTTCACCAATCGATCCGTCGTCACAGAGTTCGCCGGTATCCGGGTTGACGATCGCGAATTCGTAGCCCGGCGTGGGTTTGCCCATCGTGCCGTTGGGGAAATGCTGTTTGGTGTCGGTGCGGGTAGAATGGATGACCGTCTCGGTCATGCCCCAGAAGGGTGCCACCCGCATCTTCAACCAGGCGTCCAGCTCGGGCATCACCAGGCCGAAGGCGCCGACCTTCACCGTATGGTCCGGCACCGGCTGGCCTCCCACGGCTTTGAAGACAAAGGGGATCAGCGAGATATGCGTGACCGAATGCTTGGCGATCACTTCCCAGAAGCGGCTGGCAGAGAACTTCGGTTGCAATACGATCGTGCCGCCGACGCCGAGCGTGGTCCACATCGACCAACTTTGCGCGTTCACATGAAAGAAGGGCAGGTAGATGAGGTAGGTGTCGTCGGTTTCCATCTCGAGATTGGCCGAGCCCTGGCGGCCGGCCCAGAGTGCGTTGGCGTGGGTATGCACGACGGCTTTGGGCCGCGAGGTCGTGCCCGAGGTAAACAGGATGCCGGCGGGTAGCATCGGTTCGGCGTCGCGCTTGGGCGCGTCGGCAGCCTTGCCGTAGAGCGTGGCAAAGGCGGGCAGGCCGTGTGCCGCTTCGTCCGCGCTGGCCGCCACGCCGCTATTGTCTTCGGTGACGACGATCCAGCCGAGTCCCTTGGCGCTTGTCTGAATTCGCTTGGCGTATTGCGGTTGGGTGATCGCACCGACGCAATTCGTATGGCCGGCGAAATACTCGATCTCGGCCGCGACCGAGCGCGTATTGGTCGTCACGCCGACCGCGCCGAGCTTCGCGCAGGCATACCAGGCCAGCACCATCTCGGGTGAGTTGTCGCAATGGATCAGCACCTTGTCGCCCAGCCGCACGCCTTTGGCTGCCAGGCCGGCGGCGAGTTGTGAGGTCTGCTCGTCGAACTCCTTGTAGGTCCAGCGCTTGTCGGCACCGTCCTTGGGCTCCCAGATCAGCACCGGGTGGTCGGGCTTATGGGTGGCCCAATGGCGCAGAAGCCACGGAATATCCTGGCCGGCAAATTGAAAACGGGCGACGCGATCTGCATCGAGCATGATATCGGGCTCCTTTATTTTTTCTATGCTTGTAAGCGGCGGCTATTCGCCGGCGATGGCGCGCTCGTATTTCTCGACTGCGTTGCGGTTGCCGATGATGAGCGGCACGCGCTGGTGCAGGTCTTCGGGGTCGATATCGAGAATAGCCTGTTTGCCGGTGGACGCGTAGCCGCCGGCGGCCGCGGCGATGAAGGCGAGCGGCGAGGCCTCGTAGAGCAAGCGAAGTTTTCCATTTCCGGTGGCCTGGTCGGCGGGGTAGAGGAAGACGCCACCCTTGAGCAGGTTGCGATGGAAGTCGGCGACCAGCGAGCCGATATAGCGCGACTTCATGCCCGAGAGGGCGTCGTCGCCCTTGTTCTTCACATGGTCGACGAAGCCGCGCGTGCCCTCGCTCCAGGTTGCCGCATTGCCTTCGTTTACGCTGTAGATGCCGCATTTTTCCGGAATGCGGATATTCTCATGCGAGAGCAGGAACTCTCCTATGGAAGGGTCGAGGGTGAAGCCATGCACGCCATGGCCCGTCGTATAGACCAGCATGGTGGACGAGCCGTAGATGATATAGCCCGCGCCGGCGAGCTCCGCGCCGCGGCGCAGCAGGTCGGAGTCCTGGCCCATGGTGCCGGCCGGGGAGCGGCGGCGGTGGATCGAGAAAATCGTCCCGATACTGACGTTGACGTCGATATTGGATGAGCCGTCAAGCGGGTCGAAGGCAAGTGCGTATTCGCCCGGCAGATGCGGCGGTGGCACGTCGATAGCCGTGTCGACTTCTTCGGAGGCCATGATGCAGACATGGCCGGAGCGGCGCAGCAATTCGATGAGGGTATTGTCGGCGAAGAGGTCGAGTTTCATCACCGCTTCGCCCTGGATATTCGTGCGCCCGGCGAGTCCGAGGATATCGGCGAGCCCGGCCATATTCACCTCGGCCGAGATGATCTTGCCGGCAACCGCGATCTGGTTGAGCAACTCGGAGAAGACGCCGGTGGGCGACTCTCCTGTGCGCTTGGCATGAGCCCGTTCTTCGATCAGTATTTTATGTGTGAGCGTGGTGCCTATCTCTGAGCCTGCCATGCTTTCATCCTTCCTTTGCGTGACCGAGTGCTTCGAGGAAGCGCTCGGCGTCCATCGCAGCAGAGCAACCCGAGCCGGCGGCCGTGATGGCCTGGCGGTAGACCGAGTCCTGCACATCGCCGGCAGCAAAGATGCCGGGCACGTTGGTCTTCGTGCTCTTGCCCTCGGTATTGAGGTAGCCGACATCGTCCATATCGAGTTTGCCGGCGAAGATCTGCGTATTGGGCTTGTGGCCGATCGCCATGAAGACGCCATCGGTCGGCGTCTCGCGGGTCTCGCCGCTTTGCGTGTCTTTGAGGATGACGCCGGTGACACCGCTTTGCCTCGTGCCGAGGATCTTCTCGATGGTGGCATTCCAGACGAATTCGATTTTGTCGTTGGCCAGCGCCCTGTCCTGCATGATGCGCGAGGCGCGCAGCTCGTCGCGGCGGTGGACGACCCGGACCTTCGCGGCGAATTTTGTCAGAAACAAAGCTTCTTCCATCGCGGTATCGCCCCCGCCCACGATCAGGACATCTTTCTCCTTGAAAAAGAAGCCGTCGCAGGTGGCACACGCCGACACGCCGAAGCCCATCAATTCATCCTCCGAGGGCAAGCCGAGCAGCCGGGCTGTGGCGCCGGTTGAAATAATGAGTGTTTCGGCGAAGATCGGCTCGCCGCCTTCGACGGTCAGCTCGAAGGGGCGGTTGGTGGTGTCGACCTCGGTCACGCTGGCATTGATGAATTTCGTTCCGAAGCGTTCGGCTTGTTTACGGAAGAGTTCGACCAGCTCTGGGCCCATCACGCCTTCGGGAAAGCCGGGGTAGTTCTCGACATCCGTGGTGATCGTCAACTGGCCGCCCGGCTGGGCGCCGTCAACGATGACGGGAGAGAGGTCGGCTCGCGCGGCATAGAGCGCGGCGGTGAGGCCGGCGGGGCCGGAACCGAGGATCACGACCTTGTGGGTCTCGGACATCATGAAGTCTCCTGAGCGGCGGGGCGGTCGCGGCGGGAGCCGTCGCGAGCCACGTCGAATGTTTCGAAATGCAGACAATCGTCGATGCTGCGGCGGATGGGTTTGCGGTGCGGCACCTTCGGCCAGCCGATCGGTAGCATGGCGCAGCTGGGCTGTTCGGGCGGCAGCCCGAGCCAGGGGTCGAGTTCGTCGCGGAAGGAGCGGGTGAGGGTGGTCAGGGACGCCCCCAATCCGACCGCACGGCAGGCGAGTAGAATATTCTCGATGGCGGGAAAGAGCGCCTGTTCTTGCTCTTGGCCCCGGCGCTTCCAGCCTGCGACAAAGAGCAAGACGGGTGCTTCGTGGAGATGCGCGGCCAAGTGGACGGCTCCGCCGAGGATTTTGCGTTTGGTCTCGTCGAAGGCCCCCTTGCGGGAGGCTTCGATGCCCGGCGCGATATAGGCGTCGAAGACCTTGCGGTAGCGCTCGGCCACCCACGCCCGGCGCGCGGGCTCAGTCACGGCGATGAAGGACCAGGGCTGGCGGTTGCCGCCGCTGGGCGCGAAAGTCCCGGCTTCGCAGACCTTGCGGATCAGCGCGGCGGGTACGGGCTCCGGCAAAAGGCGCCGGACGGCGCAGGACGTCCGGATCCCTTCGAGAAGGGGGACGTCCTCGCCGATGGTGGCGATGTCGATTACGTCAGGCATCGCCGCCGGTCCCAAAGCTCAAGCCTTGGCGATGTAGCCCTTGGCCTCGAGGTATTCGAGGCAGACCGCGACGCTCTCATCGATAGCCAGATCGCCCGTTTTGAGGGTGATCTCGGCGTTCTCGGGCGCCTCATAGGGGGCCGAGATGCCGGTGAACTCGGGGATCTCGCCGGCGCGGGCCTTCTTGTAGAGGCCCTTCACGTCGCGCTTCTCGCATTCTTCGAGGGGGCAATCGACGTGGACTTCAATGAAGTCGCCGTCTTCCATCGTTTCGCGGACCACGTCGCGGTCGGCGCGGTAAGGGGAGATGAAGGCGGTGAGGTTGACCACGCCGGAGTCGGTGAAGAGGTTCGCAACCTCGCCGATACGGCGGATATTCTCGGTGCGGTCGGCCGGCGAGAAGCCGAGGTCCTTGTTCAGGCCGTGCCGGACGTTGTCACCATCAAGGATGTAGGAGACCACGCCGCGGTCCCATAATGCTTTCTCCAGCGCCACGGCGACGGTGGATTTGCCCGAGCCCGAGAGGCCCGTGAACCACATCGTACAGCCGCGCTGCCCTGTCTTGGCCTGACGCGCTTCACGCGAAACGTCGCCAGGATGCCATACAATATTCTTCGCCTTCGGTTCGTTGCTCATGCAGGCAATGGGTAGTATCCGGACGGCCACCTGTCAAAATCGGCTCCCGAGGCTTGACTGTCTCGCCGCGAAGGGTACGACCCCAGCCGATGCCCTTATCGGCCACGACCTTTGCTCCCTGCGGTATCGCACGGGTGGCTTGGCTGGCCGAATCGCCGTCCCGCCCTGCGAAGAGGAATTTTCATTGAGCATTCAATCGCCTGCAGCAGCGACTCCGGCCCGCGGAGACGGGCCGCACCCGCTCGTCCGGGCGGCGATGGTGCTCGGGCTGCTTTTCTTCTTCCTGCTCGGCGTGAACGGCCTCGGTGCCGGGTTCAAATCGCTCGGGCATGGCGTCCTGGAGACTTTCTTCGCCGCTACGGAGAATCCGTTCACGGCCTTGATGGTCGGGATTCTGGCCACCACGCTGGTGCAGAGTTCCTCGGTATCGACTTCGTTGATCGTCGGTCTCGTCGCAGCGCCGGAGAATCCGCTGCCGCTCGCCAATGCCGTGCCGATGATCATGGGCGCGAATATTGGCACGACTGTGACCAATACCATCGTCTCGATCGGGCATATTGCCCGGCCCGAAGAGTTCCGCCGCGCCTTTCCGGTGGCGATCTGCCACGACTTTTTCAACTTCATGGCGGTCGGCATTCTGCTGCCGCTGGAGATGATGACCGGCTTCCTGCGCCATTCGGCCGAGTTTCTCGCCGGCTTTGTGACCGATTTCGGCGGTATGCATTATCAGAGCCCGGTCAAGGGCGCGCTGAAAGCCGGGCTGCGGCCGGTGCAGGATCTGTTCGCCGCGGTGGCCCCACCCGGCCGTATCCAGGCCGTGCTGATGATCGTCTTCTCGATCAGCCTGATCCTCGTCGCCTTGATGCTGCTGGTGCGCGTGATGCGCGCCGCGACCGAGAGCCGGGTCGAGTCTCTGGTCTCGCGTGGTCTCGGTCAGCCGGCGATTCTTTCTATGTTTGTCGGTGTCGTGGTGACGGTCATGGTGCAATCGAGTTCGATCACCACCTCGCTATTGATTCCGCTCGCCGGTGCTGGCGTGATCACCTTGAAGCAGGCCTTCCCGATCACCATCGGCGCCAATATCGGTACCACCATCACAGCCTTGCTCGCGGCGTTGGCCGTCACCGGCGTCAATGCCGAGGCCGGCATCACGATTGCCTTGGTGCACCTGCTCTTCAACGTCACGGCTACCGCCATGATCTACCCCGTGAAGCGGATCCGCATGCTGCCGATGCGCGCGGCGCGTTGGTTGGGCGAGGCGGCCGTCGAGTCGCGGCAATGGGCGGTTTTTTATGTTCTCGTGCTATTCTACCTGGTACCGGCGTTCTTTGCGGCGCTGGATCAGATGCTGGGCTAGGCCCGGGAGACCTCTATGCTTCGTGAATTATTGAGTCTGTTTCGCGTAACTGCGCCCCTTGAGGAGATGGGCCGTAACTTCACCGAGATGCTGGAGATCTCCCACGAGCTCACGGTGGCCGCCGGCGAGATCTACTTCCGCGAGGAGCGCAGTCCGGAGGAGCGCACGGAGATCTACCGCCGCGACGTGAAGGTCAACAAGCTCGAGCGCAAGATTCGCAAGCAGGTGATCAAGCATCTCTCGCTGGGCGGCAATAATGCGGATCTGCCCTATTGCTTGCTCCTCATGAGCCTGGTGAAGGATGTCGAGCGTATCGGCGACTACGCCAAGAACCTGACCGAAGCCCACGATTTTCGCGTCAAGCCGTTGGCTGACGATGCGATCGTTGCCGAGCTACGTGAGATTCGCAGTAGTGTCGAGGCCGCCGGTTCGGCCACCGCTGCGGCCTTCTCCAAGGCCGACCGTGAGAGCGCGCTGACGCTGATCGAGCAGGGCCGCAGTACGGGCCAGCGTTGCGACGCCTTGCTCGTCCGCATCGCCCATAGTGACTACGACGCCGGCTCGGCCACCGCTGTGGCGCTCGGCTCGCGCTACTACAAACGCATAGGTGCTCACGCCACCAACGTCTTGACCAGCGTTGTGATGCCGCTGCATAAGCTCGATTATTACGACGAAGATATCGTCGCTCGCGGTGCGCCGGCCTGAAGTTCGAGCCTTTGCGCGCGAAGGGCCCGGAACTTTTCCGCCGCACCTAGAGGCCCTTGGTAGCATCGGGGCGTTCGGGCCAATCGCGGTAGAGTTCCTCTCGGCTGGTCGGGGTGGTGGTGGCGTTCTGCATGGCCTTGGCGACCAGGGTCTGGTGCAGGTGGATGCTGCCCTGTTCGAAGGCGACGGCGGAGGCGGCAAGGTAGAGCCGCCAGATGCGGCAGGTCTTCTCGCCGACCAGGGCCGTGGCCTCGGCTTCGTTTTGCTTGAGGCGGTCGGCCCAAAGGGCGCAGGTGCGGGCGTAATGGGGGCGCAGATTTTCGACGTCGAGAATGTCGAAATGCTCGTCTTCCAGGGTTTCTATCAGGTGTGAAATATGGGTCAGGTCGCCGCCGGGAAAGACGTTCTCGATCAGGTAGTCCCATTGCGGCGTATGCTTCCAATGGCGCATACGTGTGATGCCGTGGTTCAGGAAGAGGCCGTCTGGCTTGAGCAGGGAATGGACCTTGGCGAAATACGACGAGTAGTTTTCGCGGCCAATATGCTCGATGATGCCGATGGCGGCGATTTTGTCGAAGCTGGTTTCTTGCTTGATGTCGCGGTAGTCGCGATATTCGACTCGGCAACTATCCTCGAGCCCGGCCTCGCGGATGCGGGCCTGGGCAAATTTCACCTGCTCCTCGGCCAGCGTCACGCCGAGCACCTCGGCCCCGTAATGCTCGGCGGCCCATAGGGCCAAGCTGCCCCAGCCGCAGCCGATATCGAGCAGGCGGTCGCCGGGGCGCAGGCGTAATTTGCGGCAGACGAGGTCGAGTTTGTCGCGTTGTGCCTGCTCCAGGCTGGCGTTCGGGTCGCGGAACCAGGCGCAGGTATAGAGCATCCTTGAGTCAAGAAATAATTGGTAGAATTCGTTGGAGATATCGTAATGGTGGCGGATCGCTTCGCGGTCGCGCCTGCGCCCGGCCACCCGGCTATTTGTGGTCATCGGGCTGCCTCGTGGCCCATGCCGAAGGCATGCTCAAAGATCAGGCGGCGGCGCAAGACGGGTATCCGGCAGATGGTCCGCGCGACGGATTCCGCGACATGCTGCGGTAGAGTTCCGGCGAGCCGGCTCGCGCGGGTGGGTTCTTCCGGACCGTACCGATAGGCGAGGGCGGTGGGGTATTCGGCTGCGCGACCTTCCAGCAGCAATTGCGCGGCAAGTGCGGCGCTGTTCACAGCGGGGCCGATGCCCTCGCCGCTGATGGCGCGCGCCAGGCCGGCGGCGTCGCCGGTCAGCATCCACCCCGGACCACCCGGTCGGCGGCTTTTGCCGATCTGCACAGCGTAGGCGTGGCCTTGGAAAGGCTCGAGTTCCAGATCGGTCGGTAGGCGGCCATCCGCGCGCAGGCGGCCGAGCATGGCGTCGCAGCGCCTGTTCAGGTCGCGGCCGCCCGTGAGGCAGCCGATCCCGATATTGAGAAAATCGCCTTTGATAAAATACCAGCCGTAGCCGCGAAAATCGCTTTCGGTGATCAATTCTGGTGTGCCGGCGTGGGCGCTCAGGCGTTGCAGCCGCTTGCGGCCGACACGGGTCTCACTCTCGCGAGCCACCACGACGACCTCGTCTGCATCGATCGCGCCGAAGCGTCGCGCGACCGGGCAATGGTGGCCGCCGGCGCCCACGACCCAGGGCGCGCGAAAGGTTTCCTCGCCTGCCACGACGACCATGGCGTCGGCCTCCTGGTGGATCTCGCGGACGCGCATCCCGAGGCGCATAATCGCCCCGCGCGCCGCAGCGCGCCGCAGCAGGAAATCATCGAATTCGTGGCGGATGATGCCGTAGCCCGCGGTATCAGGCCAATGGGTCGGATGCCTGGTCGCGCCCAACGCAAGGCTCACCTCGCGGAAAGGTTGCAGGGTATGGGGGTAGTCGGCCGGGTCGAGTTCGAGGTCGCGCCATACGGCGGGCGTGACCCATCCGGCACAGAGTTTCACCCGCGGAAAGGTTGCGGCATCCAGCAGCAGGACGCGGCGCCCGGCGGCTGCCAGGCGAAAGGCGGCCGTCGAACCTGCCGGGCCGCCGCCGATGATGATCGCGTCAAATGCCTGCATGCTGCTCAGACTCGTCGCAAATCGAAGAAGAGGCGCAGCTTCTCGGCCAGGCTGAATTCGCGCTCTTCGAGTTGGTTGGCAATCCGCAGGCAGGCCAGAAGATCACCATCGACGTCGACCCGGTTGTCGGCGTAGGCCTCGGCAAGCGCCTTGGTATCGGCTGCGCCGAACGCGGCGCGAAACGCGCCGGGGCTGCGGATGATGATGGTGAACGAGCCGTCGGGCTTGCCGATATCGGCCTCGCTGCCGTCCCAGAGGCGGTAGCGAATACCGGGCGTGGTGGACGCAAAGATGCGCTGCATGACGGCCTGGGCCGCAGCGTGGTTCGGGAGGCGTTGCTGGGCTCTCTCCTCGGCTATCGGCATGGGCGGGTCTCTCTTCCTTCTGGTAGGACAGCGCGCGGTGCGTGATCTTGGCGTACCCGTGGTGCGGGGCCGGCTGCAAGGCTGAGTCTATCGCGCCTGGAAGTCCCCGACAATCGCAGTTTGGAGAGTTTGCCCGTGGCACAGAATTTTATTTTCACGATGCATGACCTCAAGAAGGTCACGCCATCGGGCAAGACCATCGTCGATGGTGTTTCGTTGTCGTTTTTCTACGGTGCCAAGATCGGAGTTCTCGGTCTGAATGGCTCCGGCAAGAGCACGGTGCTGCGCATCATGGCCGGGCTCGATGATGAATTCCTCGGCGAGGCGAAGCCGGCCGAAGGAATTCGAATCGGCTATCTGCCCCAGGAACCGGTGCTCGATCCGACCAGGACCGTGCGCGAGTTGGTCGAGGAGGGCGTCGCCGAGACCCGCGCTCTGCTCACGCGCTTCGAGGAGATCTCCATGGCCTTCGGCGAGGTCACGGGTGACGACGAGATGCAGAAGCTGCTCGATGAGCAGGCCAAGGTGCAAGACCAGATCGAAGCCGTCGGTGCCTGGGAGCTCGACTCGAAAGTCGAGATGGCGATGGAGGCGTTGCGCTGCCCCGACGGCGATACCTCGGCCGAGCATCTCTCGGGTGGTGAGGCACGCCGCGTGGCGCTTTGCCGGTTGCTATTGCAATCGCCCGATATGCTCCTGCTCGACGAACCGACCAACCATCTCGACGCGGAATCGGTTGCCTGGCTCGAGCGCTTCTTGGCCGATTATAAAGGTACGGTCGTCGCCGTCACACACGACCGGTATTTTCTCGACAATTGCGCCGGCTGGATCCTCGAACTCGACCGCGGCCGCGGCATTCCCTGGGAGGGGAATTATTCCTCCTGGCTCGAGCAGAAGGGGAAACGCCTGGCGCTTGAGGAAAAACATGTGAGCAGCCGCCGTCAGACTCTGGCCCGCGAGCTTGAGTGGGTGCGCATGGCGCCCAAGGCGCGGCATGCGAAGAGCAAGGCGCGCATCGCCGCCTACGAGCAGCTGGCTGCCGATGAAGGCCTTGCCCGCGAGCAAAGGGGCGAGATCTACATCCCCGTCTCCCAGCGTCTCGGCCACCAGGTGATTGATATTGAAGGTTTGTCGAAGGGCTTCGGCGACAAATTATTGATCGACAACCTCTCCTTCTCGCTTCCCCCGGGCGGTATCGTGGGTGTCATCGGGCCGAATGGCGCCGGCAAATCGACGCTTTTCAAGATGCTCACGGGCATTGAGAAGCCCGACTCCGGGACGCTCGTCATCGGCGAGACCGTGCAGCTCTCCTACGTAGACCAGAGTCGCGATGCGCTCGATCCGCAGAAGAACGTCTGGGAGGAGATCACTGGCGGAACCGATCAGATCCTCGTCGGCAAACGCGAGATGGCCTCACGCGCCTATGTCGGGCAATTCAACTTCAAGGGATCCGATCAGCAGAAGAAGGTCGGCCAGCTCTCCGGTGGCGAGCGCAACCGCGTGCACCTGGCAAAGCTGGTGAAGAGTGGCGGCAATGTTCTGCTCCTCGATGAGCCGACCAACGACCTCGATGTCGAGACGCTGCGCTCGCTTGAGGAAGCCTTGCTTGATTTCGCCGGCTGCGCTGTCGTCATCAGCCATGATCGCTGGTTTCTCGACCGCGTGGCGACTCATATCCTGGCCTTTGAAGGCGATAGTCACGTCGAGTATTTCGAGGGTAATTACCAGCAATACGAGGTGGATCGGAAGCGTCGTCTCGGCGCCGACGCCGACCAGCCGCATCGCATCAAGTACCGTCCTCTGACGCGCTGAGCGTAGCATCCGAGGGCGGCACGGCCGTCGTGTCGTCGGCAAAGACGATATCGAAGCTCATCACCGGTCCGGAGGTGCTGATGTTGCGGATCGCGAACCGGCCCGGCGTGCCGTCGTAGCTGCCGGTGCCGGGCTGCGTGTCGGGGCCGGGGCCATCGGCTCGCGCGGCCCAAGGGTCACCGGCGTCGCCGCGGTTGCCGCCGCGCGAATAGCCGAGGTCGAGGTGCGAAGGCCAGGAGTCGGCCGTGAGCAGGTCGACTCGTTTATGTTTCACAATATCTTGTGAGCGACGGAAGCTCGTCTGGCGTTCGTCAATATGCCAGATCAGCAACCCCTCGGCGCGGATCGAGCGGTCGAAGCCGACGCGTTGGCGGTTCTCGATGAGGAAATATTCGCGCGGATATTCGGCGCCGCGGGCGAAAATCTTGATGACCTCACCGCTGCGCTCGATTGAGGGGAGTTCGATATGCTCGGTTTTCTCGACGACGCGGGTGTTGGTCCAGCCGGCCTTGAGCTTTGCATAGGCCGAGGGGTGGGGCGGCTGGCGGCCCATGCCGACCCACGTCCCTTGGCCCATCAGTCCCCAGACGCCGATGCCCTCATGGATCTTGTTGGGGGCATAGAGTTCGGGCCACTCGAGCAGGTGACCGAATTCGTGGCAGCTGACGCCGAAGGCCGAGAGTTTCATCATCGGGTCGACGCCGACCACCATGCCGTAGGAGATGCGATGGCGGCCGGCGCGAAGAAAGTTGCGCGAGGTGACGGCGTTGGACCAGGGCAGGCGCGAGCGGTATTTTTGCGCCATATCCGATTCGGCACCGGCGCCGGCAAAATAAACGATCAGCACATCGGGCTGGAGCGCGTCGATCAGAGCCTTCTCGCCTTTTGGTGCCGGCTGGTAGGCCGCGGCCAGGGCGTCGCGCAGCATCTCGCGCGGTCTTGAGACGTACTTCGGACGGGCCTTGGGGAGTTGGTAGACCTTGTCGCTGACCCGCGCCTCGATATGAAAGCGACGCCGCGATACCTCGTCGAAATACGAAACCAGGCGGTCGACCAAGCCGTTGCCGGCCTCGTTGGTGAAGCGTCGCTTCTTCCCGAGGGCCTCGTGCGCGGGGAATTCCACGCGCAGAACCAGCACCCGCGGCTGTTTGGGCAGCGGATGGGCCGCGGTGGCGGGTGCGTGCCAGCCAAAGAGAAGGGCGGCGACCAATGCCGCCGCCAGCAGCGCGCGTTGACAATGCCGGCCCGGTCGTGAATGCAACCGGGAGGATCTGCGCGTTGCAGCTCCGGGGGCGCGCTCACGTTGCCGAGGAGGAGTCCTCGCAAACCTGCGCTGCGAGTTTTTCATGCCGAAGTTGATCATCCAGATTCCGTGTCTTAATGAGGCCGATACCTTGGGCGTTACCGTCGCGGCCCTGCCGAGGGAAATTCCCGGCGTGGATACGATCGAAGTTCTCATCATTGATGATGGGTCTGAGGATGCAACCGTCGAGGTCGCGCGGCGCGCCGGTGTCGACCATATCGTTCGTTTCCCTCAGCACCAAGGCTTGGCGCGAGCGTTCTCGGCCGGGCTCGATGCCGCCTTGAAGCTTGGCGCTGATATCATCGTCAATACCGACGCCGACAACCAGTACGAGGCCGACGATATCCCGGCGCTGATCCAGCCGATCCTGGACGGCCGGGCCGATATGGTCGTGGGCGACCGCGGGCCCGCGAATATCGAGCATTTCTCGCCGCTCAAGCGGCTGCTCCAATACTATGGCAGCTGGGTTGTACGCGGGCTCTCGGGGACCGATGTCCCCGATGCCGCGAGCGGTTTTCGCGCCATCGACCGACGCGCGGCGCTGCGCCTCAACATAGTCTCGGAGTTCACCTATACGCTCGAGACGCTGGTGCAGGCCGGCAAGAAGCAGATCGCCGTCACGCATGTGCCGGTGCGCACGCGCGCGACCAGGCCCTCGCGGCTCTTCACCTCCATCCCGAATTATCTGCGCCGCTCCTTTGTCACGCTGGTGCGCATTTACTCTCTCTACGAGCCGATTCGCGTCTTCTGGACGCTCGGCGCGCTGATGCTCGGTGGCGGCGCGGTCCTCTTCGCTCGCTTCATGCTCTATAGCTTCCTTTTCGGGCCGCAGGGCCTGGTCCAATCCTTGATCTTTGCCGCGGCGCTTTCCATCATCGGCGTGCAGACGATCCTCATGGGGCTGATCGCCGACCTGATTGCCTCCAACCGTTCGCTGATCGAGGACTCGCTGCTGCGACTGCGCAAGCTTGAGTTGCGCCTCGGCGAAGAGCCGGACCTCGAGCCGGGCTACCACTCCACCGAACATCCGAAGCAGGAGCGGCAAGCGTCGGGGGAATCGGAGTCGGCGTGAGAGCCGTCCTTTTCGGAACCTTCAACTCCCGTCATGCGGCGAATGTTCTGCTGGCTGAGGAGTTGCGCGCCGCCGGCATTGAATTGCGGGTTTGTCACGAGTCTCTATGGGAAGAGACGCGCGATAAGCACGACGCGTATTTTGCGCCGGGCCGGCTTTTGGGCCTTGCGCTGCGCTGGCTCGTTGTCAGCTTTCGCCTCGCCTTGCGCTTTCGCTACGCCGCCGCGGGCGCCGATATTATCGTCGTCGGCTTCAACGGTCAGCTTGATGTTTTGCTGGCTCGTTTGCTCGCCGGCGGGCGCCGCGTGGTCTTTGCGCCCCTGGTGACATTGGGCGAGACTTTGGTCGACGACCGCCAGATCTACCGCGAGACCTCGTTGATCGGTCGCCTGCTGCGCGGACTCGACCGGCTGACAATGGCGGCGGCCGATACCGTCGTGATGGATACCCAGGCGCATGCCGATTGGCTGGCCGCGCAGGTCGGCGTGGCGCCGCAGAAAATCCGTGTCCATCTCCTTGGCGCTGAGGCAGCCTATTGTCCGGCCGCGCACGCGACGGGGAGCCCGATGCAATGGCAGCCTGGCCCGCGGCTGCGTGTTTTCGGCTACGCCAGCTACCTGCCTTTGCATGGCATGGCGGTGGTCGCGGCCGCTGCTCGCGAGCTGCGCCCCGAGGAGGGCATCGCCTTTCTTCTCGTTGGGAGCGGTCCCGAACGTGCACGGGTCGAGCAGGAACTCGGTGGCTTGCCGCATGTCACGCTCGAGGATTGGATGACTCAGGACGAGCTGGTGCAGAACCTGCGCGAGGCGGATATCGTCCTGGGCATTTTCGGCTCTTCTATCAAGGCGAAAATGGTGATCCCGAACAAGGTCTGGCAGGCCGCGCAGGTCGGTTGCGCGATCCTCACGGCCGATTCCCCGGCTATCCGCGAGGCTTTCGTTCCTGGCGAGTCGATCCTGACCACGGCGGCGGAGGGCGCCGCGCTTGCCGCCGCCTTGCGCGAGCTTGCGGGCGAGCCGGAACGCCGCGCCGCGCTGGGCCGGAGCGCGCGCGAGGCCGCCTTGCAGCATGCCGGAGCCGAGGTGCGCGCCAGGCGCTGGCGCGAGACGTTGGGGCTCGCGCCGCGAGACGGCGCATGAGCGCGGCCGCGCGGCCTTTCGCGGTGGTCGTGACCTATAATGGCGGAGATACCACGCATGCCTGCGTGGCCTCGTTGCGCGCGGACGCGTCCGCTGGTGTCGAGATCCTCGTGGTCGATAACGCCTCGGCCGAACCCGAGCGGCAGCGGCTGCGAGACGATTGGGCCGGTGCTGAAGACGTCGAGTTGCTGCTTCTCGGGGACAATCGCCATTTCGCCGGCGGCGTGAACGCGGGTGCTGCGCGCGCACTGGCGCGCGGTGCCACCCACCTTTTGTTCCTGAACAACGATACCGTGATCGAGTCCGGCTGCATCGGGCACCTCATCGCTGCGGCGAAGGCTCATCCCGAGGCGGGGATTGTCGGACCGATTCTGCTTGACCTCAGCGACCGCCGCCCGCTCTCGTTGGGCGAGAATTACGCTGCCTGGTCGCTCGCCTTGCCGCGAGCCTTGCTCAAGGTGCGGCGTCCGGCGGGCTCTTCGTACCCGGTTGGCGGCATCATGGGGTCGGCCATTCTCGTCACGGCGCCATGTTTTCGCCGGCTCGGGCCCTACCGGGAAGATCTCCTGGTTTATTATGAAGAGGTCGATTATTGCCTACGCGCGCGCGCGGCCGGTTTCCAACCGCGCATCGCCGCGCAGGCTGTCGTGCTGCACGACGGAATGCGGGGCTTTGTGGCCGGCTTGCAGCCTTATGCGGCGCGCCTCAAATGCCGCAACCAGCTGCGCCTGGCCTGGGATCATGGTGGTGTGGCCGCCATGGTTGTTTTCCTGCCGAGCTATCTGGTTCTTGTAGCCGCCAGCAGCCTGATCTACGCATGCCGGGGCGAGCGGGCCACGGTTGCCGCGCTATGGCGCGGGGTTGTCGAGGGTATTGTCTGGCTGGCTCGAGGTCGGCCATGAAGCGGCTGCGGAGTTGCTCATGAAGCGTCTGCGCGTGGCCGTCTCGGCTGTGGCCGGCGTGACGGGTGGCCCGGCGACCTATGTCGTGGAGCTATTGCACGCGATGGCTGCCTTGGGCGACCCGGAACTTGACCTGCATATCCTCACCGATAGGCCCGACCTCTTCGCCCAAGCAAGCGGCGTAACGACGCATGAGTTGCCCCTGCCGAGTTCCTGGTATCAGCCGTGGTGGGATAATATCGCCGTGCCGCGGATGCTGCGCCGGCTGCGACCGGATGTCTATCACGGCACCAAGCACGCGCTGCCTTTGGCTGGGGTGCCGCGGGCGGTCGCGCAGGTGGTCTCGTTGCATGACCTCGCCGTCTACGCCGAACCCGAGACTTTCTCGCTGCCGCAGCGTTGGCAGCTCTATCTTCATCTGCGTCATGCAGCTTTTCGGGCTCGGCGGATCATCGCGGTCTCGGAATACACGGCCACGGATGTGGTGCGGCAATTCGGCGTGTCGCGCGCGAAGATCGATGTCGTCGGCCACGGCGTGGCGGAGTCGTTCCAGCCGCCGAAGGACGCCGCGGCACGCGCGGCCGTGCGCGCACGCTATGGCGCACGCGAGGGCCAGCTGGTGGCCTTTGTCGGCACCGCCCAGCCGCGTAAACGAATCGACGTTGCGATCGACGCCGTAGGCCGGCTGGTTGCGGAGGGAAGGAACGTCCGGCTGGTCATCGCGGGCCGGCGCCGGCCCGGCTTTGCGCCCGATTGGCTGCGCAACCCTCCGCCCTTTGTCGTCTTGGCCGGCGAGGTGAATGCCACCGAATTGGTCGAACTCTACGGCGCTGCTGACGTGATGGTGAGCCCGTCGAGCTTTGAGGGCTTCGGGCTTACTTTTGTCGAGGCAATGGCCTGCGGCTGCCCCGTCGTGGGCATCGCGGCTACCTCGGTGCCGGAGGTGGTCGGCGACGCGGGCCTGCTGGTCGAGCGTGCCGAGGTCGGGCTGGTAGCCGCGGCGCTGCGCGAACTCCTGAGCGACGAGACGCGGCGCGCGCAGGTGGCTGTGCGCGCGCTGGCACGCGCCCGCGAGCTCTCCTGGCCACGCGCGGCGGCGCGCACCCTGGAGGTCTACCGTGCCGCAGCCTTCTGAGCCGGCGCGTCTTCGGGTCTTTGCCGAGGCCTCTCTGGCCGGTCTGGCCGTGCTCGCCTACCTCTGGCTATGGCGTCTCTACGGCTTCGACCTGGTCGATGAGGGCACGCAGCTCTTGCAGATTGCGCGGGCCGCTGGGGGAGCGCTGCCCTATACGGATTTCGAGACCGGCTATACGCCGGGCTATTTTGCTCTTGAGGGCTGGCTTTTGCAGTTCGGTGCATTCGCGGCGATCCGCACCTTCGGCGTGTTGTTGCAGGCCGGCGTCGCGGCGGCCCTCTACGCTCTGCTGCGCGTCAATGCGGGCCTGTATACGGCGCTCGGCGCGGTGGCGATGCTGGTTGCCTTTGCGCTGCCCGTCTCGCTCGGGACCGGAGCGCCTTCGAATATTCCCTATCCGGGCTGGCTGGCGCTGCCCGCGGTCCTGGCCGCGGCTGCTCTGCTGGCTCGCCTGGGCGAGCGACGTTCGCCGCGCCGGGAGCGCGTAGATCTTCTGCTGGTTGGTGTAGCGAGCGGAATTGCCTTTGCCTTCAAACCCAATACCGGCATTTTCATGCTTGGTGGTGCGGTGCTGGCCGTCGCCGCCACCTGGCAGCCCATGGCTCTTGCGCAGCGCCTCCTCGGTTGGTCACTGCGGATCGCTGCGGTCGCGGCGCTTCTCTGGCTGCTGATGCCGACCCTCGGCACACGCCTGGGCATCGCATTGCTCGCGCCCACGCTGCTGGCCGTGCTCGTCGCAGGCCC
>JAYGCM010000048.1:0-27546 GCA_046583355.1 Deltaproteobacteria bacterium | reverse complement strand
CCCCCGCTTGAGGTGATGCGGGTCAATTTCGTCAGCATGCGCCATTGGACCTTTGCGGTTGCCCGACGCATGCCGCGCGGCGGCGCCATGGCCGTGATCGCTTCGACGGCGGGCCATGGCTGGGCCGAGCGGCGCGCCGAGATCGAAGAATTGATTGCGACCGACGACGCGGCCGCGGCCTTCGCCTGGTGCGAGGCTCACCAGGATGTGGTCTCCGACGGCTACCTCTTCTCGAAGATGTGCACGCAATTCTTCACGATGCATGTCGCCGCCGAATTGATTGCAAAGAAGATCCGCTTCAATTGCCTCAATCCGGCGCCGACGGAGTCGCCTATGATGAACGATTTCGAGGAGACGGCCCCGGCCGCGCTGATCGATGTCTGGACACAACCGATCGGTCGCCGTGCTCTGCCGGTCGAGATGGCGCTACCGCTGATTTTCCTCAACAGCGATGCCGCCAGCTTCATCAGCGGGCATAACCTGAACGTCGATGGCGGTTGGGCCGGCGCGATCGATTCCGGTGCACTCAATATGGACGACCTCATTGCGGCAGCACTAGGCAGCTGATTCCCGGAGGCCCGGCCGGCAAGCGCACGACTTCTGCTTCCATTTCTGCTGAATTGAACGACATGAGTCTTCGAGTCGGCGTGTGGGGAATCGGCAATGTTGGACGGCCCGCGCTGCGCGCCGTCGCGAGCCATCGCGAGCTGGAGTTGCGGGCCGTATTGGTGTCGGCTGCGGCCAAAGAAGGCCGCGACGCGGGCGAATTGGTTGGCTTGCCACCGCTCGGCGTGCACGCCTCGCGTGATCCCGCAGCCGCCCTGGCCGCCGGCCTCGACGCCATGGCCTATACCGCCAGTGGCGATATGCGCCCGGCCGAGGCACTCGCCGACATGGAAACGTGCCTGCGCGCCGGCTCCAATGTTGTCTCGACCTCGTTCTACCCCCTGCTCCATCCCGCACTCGCACCGCCAAAGGTTCGAGAGTCCATCGAGGCGGCATGCCGCGCCGGCAACGCCTCGATCTTCGTCTCGGGCATGGACCCCGGCTGGGTTCTCGACATCCTGCCCCTCTTGCTCACCGGCGTGGTCGCCGATATCGAAGAGATTCGCATTCAGGAACTTTTCAATTACGCCCTCTACCACCAACCCGATGCCGTAAGGCAACTCGCCGGCTTCGGCACCTCGATGGACGCGACCCCACCGATGCTTCTCGACTTCGGATTGAAGATGGTCTGGGGACCGATGTTGCGAATCCTCGCCGAGGCATTGGGCCAGGAACTCGACACAATCGAGACGCATATCGAGAAACGGCCGCTGGAGCGTGAGGTCGAAGTCCCCGGCATGGGGGTCTTCGAAAAGGGCACGCAGGGCGCGTTTCGCTTCGAGGTTCGTGGCATGATCGGCGGCCGGGCACGGATCGTCGCCGAGCATATCACCCGCATCGACGACCAATGCGCCCCCGAATGGCCCTCCCCGCCCGAAGGACAGGGCGTCCATATCGTACAGATCCACGGCCGCCCGGACCTCGTCGTCTCCTTGCATGCCGAGGATCGCTTCGAGACCGGAGCCGCGGCGGGCGGCAACGCCACGGCCGCGGGCCGCATCATCAATGCGATCCCCGCTGTTTGCGCGGCACCGCCAGGGATTCTCACGCCACTGGACTTGCCGAGTATGCAGGGCGCCAGCCAGATCGATTGGCGCAGCGGAGACGACCAATGAGCAGAAGCGTGACACATAGTTTCCTGGGCAGCCTGCACGGGCCGATCGATGCCGCCACCTACGACAAAAACGCGCCGTGGCGCTGGATCTCCTGGCGCGGCTGGGGCCGCGCCGAGCGCTGGGTGAAATTGCTGGCCTATACCTACGGCATAGCGGCACCCGTCCTGCTCTTCCTCGACGGCACCTGGTCGTTTCACGGGGCAAGGGGAAAGTAAGGAGTTCCGCATATGCATACGAGACAGACGTCTATTTTCATCGGCATGCTGGCCGCTCTGGGGCTGATCGGAACATCGCCCGATGCGGCCGCCCGCGCCCCCGCAGCCGACCCGACATGGCAAACGGGAGCCGCCGAGCTCGCCTCGCGTCGCCAACAAAAGCCCGACCGCCGCGAGGCCCGCAACCTGATTCTTTTCATCGCCGACGGCAACGGAGTAAACTCGGTGACGGCCACGCGAATCTTCGCCGGCCAAGAGGCCGGCGGCAGTGGCGAGGAATTCGACCTCGCCTACGATAAGATGCCCTGGGCGGCCCTGGTCAAGACTTACAATACCGACGCCCAGGTGCCGGATTCGGCCGGCACCGCCACCGCACTCCTGGCCGGCGTGAAGACGCGCGCCGGAGTGATCGGTGTCGATAGCGGGCTCAAGCGAGGCGATTGCGCGGCCGTCGCCGCCCATCGCGTCCCCAGCCTCTTCGACCTCGCCCGCGAGCGCGGCTGGGCCCGCGGCATCGTCACGACTACCCGCCTCACGCATGCCACTCCAGCGGCGGCATACGCCGCGAGCGCGGATCGGAATTTCGAGAGCGACGCGACGCTGCCCGCCGATTGTCGCGGGCAGAAGGATATTGCCGCGCAGCTGATCGCGGCCCGGCTGGACTTCGCCATGGGCGGCGGACAAAGGCCCTTCCTGCCAGAAGAAAAGCTTACCAGCGACGGCCTTCCCGGTAGCCGCCGTGATGGCCGCGACCTGCTGGTGGAGTTTCGCGACTCTGGCGGCCTGGTGCTTCTGGACCCGGCCGATTTTGCCGCCTTGCCCGGCGACGGCGCCGCCAGCGTGCTCGGCCTTTTCGGGGCGAGTCATATGCAATTCGAGGCCGACCGAAAAGACCAACCCTCTCTAAGCGAGATGACGCTCGCCGCGATTCGCCACCTCCAGGCAAGTGGCAAGCGCTGGATTCTCTTGGTGGAAGGAGGCCGGATCGACCATGCACATCACGCAACCAACCCCTACCGCGCGCTTGTCGATGGCGTCGCATTCTCCGAGGCAATCCGCGCCGCCCGCAAGGCCACCGGCGACCGGACCCTCATCGTCGTCACCGCCGACCACTCCCATACCCTGAGCATCCAGGGCTATCCTCGGCGCGGCAGCCCGATTACCGGTCTCTGCGAGTCGATCGAAGGCGATGGGCCCGAGACGCCCTGCCTCGACCGCAAGGGCAAGCCCTATGCGACACTGAGCTACGCCAACGGAATGCGCAATCCACCCGCGAGTGGTCGGCGACCGCCCACGGCGGCCGAGGCGAGCGCCAGGGACCATATCCGTGAGACCCTCATTCCGCAGGCGATGGAGACCCATGGCGGTGCCGACGTGGCAGCCTACGCCGTTGGTCCGCGCTCGTATTTGGTCTCAGGCACCATGGAACAGAATACTCTCTTCCACATCATGGGCCACGCGACCGGCCTGGTCGTCGAGGCCCCCGTAAATAAGGGAACAGACGGGTGAAGTTGCCGCGAGCTTATGGCAATGTGGACAGCACTGCATGACCGTTCAATGCCCGCGTTGCCGCACGCAATATCGCGTGCCAGATTCCCGCCTCTCGGACGAGAATCCTGTCTTCAAATGTACCCGCTGCGAGAACGTCTTCGCGCCCGGCGAGGAGAAAAGAGCCGCGCGTCGCAAGAGGAAAGAAGCGGCCGCCAAGCCACCCAACCTCTCCTTCGGATTTGACGAAGACTCCGACGAAGCCGCCGGCGGACGTGCGCCGCGGCACGCGGCAGCCAGCGGAGAGTCCGAAGAACCCGCCTTCCTCGGCGGCTTGGACGACGAGGAAGAAGAGGCCGGCTTCGGCGATGCGGATTCTCCGCTCCCCGAGCCGAGTTGGAACGAAGAGGTCGAAGAGGGCCGAGAGGACGAAGAAGAAACCGAGTACCAGGACGAGGCCTACGAAGAAGACTTCTCCGAACTGCCCGACGAAGACGACGATTGGGATCCCGAACCCGAAGCCAAGCCGCGCTCGCCGCGACGCCCGAAAAAAGCTGCCGTACGGCCGCGCGGTCTACGGGCACGCCCCGCCGCTACCGACGAGCGCCCACGCCGCTCCCCCCTGCGCCCCGTAGGCGGCACCGTCGCACTGCTCTGCCTCACCTACCTGCTGATTGCCGGCACCTTCGCCCGGCGACCGGATGTGGCGATGGACGTCCTCACCCGGATTCCCATCCTGGGCAATCTTCTCGGGCAGGACCACCTGCTCGCCTGGCGCCTGGAGCTGCGCGACGTGCGCGGTGGCCTCGACCATATCAAGGGAAACCGCCTTGCCTATGTCGTCACCGGGCGCGCCGTCAATACGACAAGCCAGAATATTCGCCTGGTCGAAATCGAGGGCGAGTTGATCGCCGGCGGGAAATCACGAAGCAAGCGCAGGGTCTATGCCGCCAACCAGGCCAAGCGCACGATTCGCGACCTCTCCATGAGCGAGGTCGATATGCTGCTGCGGCTTGAGCCAAACCGGCGTTTTGTGATCCGCCCCGGCGAATCGGCGAGTTTCCTGCTGGTCTTCCCGGACCCGCCGGCGGACACAAGCGAGGTCCTCTGCCGGGTCGTCGACGCCCGGGCCTCCTGAGCCAGCGTGAATCAGGCTTGGGAATCGTCGTCGGCGTCCTTCGCCGATTTCCCGGAGTCCGGCGTGATATCAATCGAATCGGGCTTGCTCATGGATTTGCGAAAATTCCGCAGCGCATCGCCGAACCCGGAGCCCAGACCGGGTAACCGGCTCGGGCCGAAAATGATCAGCACAACCGCCAGAATGATCAAGAGCTCCGTGACGCCGAGTCCCATCAATGCAAGTCTAATCAGGTGGGAATCCCGCCGCAAGGAAGCCCCATGGCTACGCTGCTGAGCCCCGCCCCGCGGCGCACACGCAGCATCCTGCCCCTCGCCATCGTCATCTCGCTGGTCCTCCACTTCTTCTTTCTCGCGGTGGTCGGGCGCAGGCCCCTGCAGGCACCGGCGCCGCCACGCGATATCGTCGTCGCCCTGCAACCCGCCGCCGAGAACCGCAGGCCGGCAGCCGCTGGCCAAGCCCCAGCGCAGGTGGTGGCACCTTCGGATCAGGAAAACGGCTTGGTTCCCGATGTCCGCGCCTTTCTCAGCGACCGCAACAACCGTGTCGCAGAAGAGACGATTGCGCGTGGCATACCCAACCCTGGCCGACCGGATGGCCAAGCGGCCACACAGCCCAAGGAGAATACGGCCCAGAGACAACCCGAGGCAGCGGCGGCCGAGCAAGGCGCCGGCCCGGATGCTCCGCTTGCGGAACCGGCAACTCCATCGGATACCGGAACCAGGCCAGCATGGCGCAAGCTGCCCGGCCTGGACGCGCTGCTCGCGCCGCCAGCGCAAGTACTCCGAACCCACCAGGCCACCAACCCGAACGCACCGACCGAACCCGTGACGGATCAGGCCGATCCGAACCGCGACCTATTGCGCGCACCGCCGCCATCGCGCGGGCTGCTCTCCGGCCTGCGCGGCACCTACGATGCGCTCCCCGACGTGACCGCCGGACGGCTCACTCTGCTCAATACAAAGGCCGATCGCTTCGCACCCTTTGTGCGTCGCGTCGGCACCCGCGTCTTCGAGAATATGTTGATCGAGCAGCGCAAGCGGCTCGACGCCCCGGAGATTCTCGCAGCAAGGGGCTTCACCACCATCCGCGCGATCCTCGATTCCACGGGGCGGCTACGCGACCTGCAGATCGTCGACCGCTCCGGCAGCCAGGCGATGGACGGCACGCTGCTGGAGGCATTGCGCGAGGCCGCTTTCGACCCCAACCCCCCACTCGCCGCGGCCAATGCCGACGGGGAATTCGAGTTCATTTTCCGCGCGCAGGTCGTCGGCGCGGTCCACGGCAGCGGCCGCGCCGCCCGGCTCCAGCATGTCGAGAGCCGCCTCCAGGTCGGGTTGAACTAACGCAGCAACCGAGCCGCTGCGGCAGGCAGGGGCAGGCCGCAGAGGCGGGCCGCCTCAGTCTTCCTCGGGCTCTTCGACGAATTGAGCGTATTCTTCGGACGACATCAGCCCTTCTTTGTCGTCGGGGTCGGTCAGAACGAACTTGACCATCCAGCCGTCGCCGTAGGGATCTTCGTTCAACATCTCGGGGTTCTCGGGCAGATCATCATTGACCTCGATAACCTCGCCGGCCAGCGGAGCGTAGACGTCCGAGACCGCCTTGGTCGACTCGATCACACCGAAGGGGTCGCCGCGCTCGACGCGGTCGCCCACCGCCGGCAATTCCACAAAAACAACCTCGCCGAGTTGCTCCTGGGCGTGGTCGGTGATGCCGATGGTGGCGGTCTTGCCATCGATCTGGACCCATTCGTGTTCACGGGTGTATTGGAGATCTGCGGGGAGTTCCATTGCGTCGTTTCCTCTTGCGCGGTTCAGGTTGGAGTTGTTGGACTACTGCCGACGATAGAAGGGTAAATCAACCCGCTCGGCCGAAATTTTTCGTCCCCGGACCTCGACAGCAAAGTTTCCCTTGAGTGAATCTGCGGCGACCAGAGCCAGCGCGACCGCATTTCCCAGGGTTGGTGCTTTCGTCCCGCTGGTCACGACGCCCACCAGGCGGTCGTCGGCATGCACCGGATAGCCCGCGCGGCCGATGCCGCGCTCGGTCAGACGCAAGCCGATCAGGCGGCGCGCCGGCCCCGCCGCACGCTCTTTGGCCAACGCAATCGCGCCCGGAAAGCCGCCCCGAGCCTCCTTTACCGCCCAGCCCAGACCGGCCTCAAGCGGCGAGATATCGCGGCCCAGTTCGTGGCCGTAGAGCGGCAGCGCCGCCTCCAGGCGAAGCGTATCGCGCGCACCCAGACCAATAGGCTGGACACCGAGCGACTCGCCCGAGGAGAGAAGCGCGCCCCAGAGGCTTGCCGCCGATGCCGCCGGAACAAAGAACTCAAAGCCGTCTTCGCCGGTATAGCCAGTACGTGCAGCGATAACGCCGATGCCGGCGACCTCGAGCTCGGCGACCCCGAAGCGCGGCAAATCGGCCAGCGCCGCAGCGCCGATCTCGGATATAAGCGCCACCGAACGTGGTCCCTGCAGGGCGATCAAGCCGAGCTCATCGCTGCGGTCGGTCACCGATACGCCGGCAAAGCCTTCGGCACGAGCGCCTAGCCAATCCGCGCAGGGCTCTCTATTTCCAGCATTGACGCAAAGAAGGAAGCGTTCTTCGCCCAGGCGATAGAGGATGGTATCGTCAATCACGCCCCCCTCCTCGGTGCAAAGAAGGGTGTATTGCGCCTTGCCGACCACAAGCCGGCTCGCGTCATTGGTCGCCACCGACAGGCAGAATTTCATCGCGGCCGGGCCACGAATCTCGAACTCGCCCATATGCGAGACATCGAAAAGGCCGGCGAACTCGCGCACGGCCGCGTGCTCGCCAAGCAAGCCGGCATATTGCACCGGCATCTCCCAGCCACCGAATTCCGTGAAGCGGGCACCCGCTTCGCGGTGCGCGTCGTAGAGTGGCGTGCGGCGCATCAGGCCTCGGCAGTCGCGGCCATGACCGTATTGCGCAGAAGCATGGCGATCGTCATCGGGCCGACACCGCCGGGCACAGGCGTGATGCAGCCCGCACGTTCGCTCGCCGCCAGAAACTCGACATCCCCCTTGAGGCCGTCGTCGGTGCGCGTGATGCCCACATCAATCACCGCGGCGCCTGGCTTGATCCACTCGCCGCGAATCGCCTCAGCGCGGCCCAATGCCGCGATCACGACATCCGCGCGACCGATCTCGCCGGCCAGATCCTCCGTGCGCGAATGGCAGATCGTGACCGTGGCGTGTTGCTCCAACAAAAGAAGCGCGATCGGCTTGCCCACCAGCACGCTACGCCCGACGACGATAGCGCGCTTGCCCTTGAGCTCGACGCCCGCCTCGGCAAGGAGCCGCATCGAGCCCAGCGGAGTACAGGGGCGCAGGCCGGGCTGCCCCGCGAGCAGGCGCCCCTGGTTCACCGGGTGCAGGCCGTCGACATCCTTCTGCGGGGCAATGCGCTCGATGATCTCGCTCGAATCGAGTCCTGCCGGCAGCGGCAATTGCACCAGAATGCCGTGGACATCGTCGCGTGCGTTGAGTTCATCCACCACCGCCAGCAGCGCCGCCTGGCTGGTCGAGGCGGGCAATTGCTTGCCGATCGACACGATACCGACCTCCTCGCAGGCACGTACTTTGTTGCGCACATAGATCGCGGAGGCCGGGTCTTCGCCGACCAATACGGTAGCCAATCCGGGTTGAATCCCCTTCTCGCGCAGCATCGCCACGTCCTTGGCCACCTCGCCGCGCACCTTGGCGGCAATCGCCTTGCCGTCGATCCGCAGCGCCCCTCCCCCGGTCTCCTTGCTCATATGCCCAGTTGAATAGGGGCTGGCCTGCCCGGAGTAAAGACAAGAGCAATCGGCACCGACAACTCGCGGTGGTAGGGAGCGACCATGAACATCAGTGTTCCAACAGAGATCAAGCTTGAGGAGAATAGGGTTGCCCTCACCCCGGCCGGTGCTGCCGCATTAACGGCGCACGGACACTCGGTCTTCGTGCAACGCGGAGCCGGGGCCGGCTCCAGCCTGCCCGACGCACTCTATATCCAGGCGGGCGCTACCATCGTAGCCGAGGCCGATGAGACCTGGGCCGGCGCCGATCTTGTGCTGAAAGTGAAGGAACCGGTCGCCGAGGAATATTCCTATCTGCGAGCAGACCTCGGGCTCTTCACCTACCTGCACCTGGCAGCCGACGAGAACCTCACCCGGGCCCTGCTGGACTCCGGCACGACGGCGCTTGCCTATGAGACCCTGCAACTCGACGACCGCTCTCTGCCACTCCTCGCGCCCATGAGCGAGGTTGCCGGGCGCCTCGCCGTCCAAGTCGGCTCCTGGTGCCTGCAGCACCAGAATGGTGGCCGCGGCGTGCTGCTCTCGGGCGTCGCCGGGGTCAAGCCCGGCAAGGTCGTGATCGTCGGCGCCGGGATCTCCGGCACCAGCGCCTGCCAGGTCGCGGTCGGCATCGGCGCGGACGTAACCATTCTCGATATCAACCCGACCCGACTGCGCTATGTGCACGATATCCTGGGCGGCCACATAACCACCGTGATGTCGAACCAGGCCAATCTGGAAGAGGAAGTCCGGGCCGCCGATCTGGTGATCGGCGCGGTCCTGATCCCCGGCGCGCGCGCCCCGCGGCTGATCTCACGCGAGCTTGTCGACGAGATGCGCACGGGCGCCGCGATCGTGGATATATCGATTGACCAAGGCGGCATCGCGGCAACCTCACGCGTGACCACGCACGCCGAGCCGGTCTTCACGGAGAGCGGCGTGGTGCATTATGCCGTCGCGAATATGCCCGGGATCGTGCCCCATACCTCGACCCAGGCGCTGACCAGTTCCACCCTGCACTACGTCATGCTGCTTGCCGATCAAGGCATCGCAGCCGCACTCGAGGAAAGCGCGCCGCTGCGCCGCGCTCTGAACATCGACCGTGGCCGCATCGTCCACCCCGGCGTAAGCGCCGCCTTCCCCGACCTTTAGCGGCGCGATCCTTCACGGGCGGCGGTGCCACTCCGGAATCACGGAATCGCTCCGGGTTCCCCGGACCCATTCCCCTTGGAGTGACGGACATCGCGCCTTGTGATACTGCATTTGTGTATGAAACGTACAAATCTTGTGCTTCAGGAGGATCTCTTGAACGAGGTCGTCCAAGTGAGCGGTGAAAAGACCTACTCGCGGGCCGTCAGCCGGGCGATGGAGGAATATGTGCGCCATGCACGCGCGCGGCGCATGCTGGACTTCCGGGGCAGCGGCGTCTGGGAGGGGAATCTCGCGGAAATGCGGGGCGACAGCTCCGGCCAACGCCGCTCATGACTCTCGTCGACACATCGGTCTGGATCGCGATGCTGCGCAAAAGCCGCCCTCTCGATCTGGAGACGACCGTCGATTTCCCCGAAATCGTCACTTGCTTGCCGATCATCCAGGAGCTTCTCCAGGGAATTCGCGACGAACATAGCTTCCGTCTCTTCCGGAATGCGCTCCTGTCCCTGCCGATCCTGGAAACTCCGCTTGACGAACAGGTCTTCTGCGAAGCGGCCGACCTCTTTCGTGCCGCCCGCCGCGCGGGCCAAACAATCCGCTCCTCCACCGATTGCCTGATTGCAGCCTGCGCCATTCGCCATGACGCCCTGCTCCTTCATCGAGATCGGGACTTCAAAGCGCTTGCCGCCATTTCCCCGCTACGAGAGCACTCCCTGGCCCCATAGCCGGCCGTCCCATGCTGACTAGCGGTCCGGCCGAAAAGCCGGACCTCTAGCTGATGAATTTCAGGTTGAGGTCGCGCAGCTGTTCGGGCGAGGGGATGGAGGGAGCATCGCTCATCGGGTCGTGTGCCTTATGAGTCTTGGGGAAGGCGATGACGTCGCGGATGGAGGACTCGCCCAGCCAGAGCATGCAAAGGCGGTCCAGGCCCAACGCGAGACCACCATGCGGCGGGGCACCGTAGCCGAGCGCTTCGAGCAGGAAGCCGAATTGCGAACGCTGGGTCTCTTCATCAATGCCCAGCACAGAGAAGACGCGCTGCTGAATATCGGGCCGGTGGATACGAATCGAGCCGCCGCCCAACTCGGTGCCGTTCAGCACGACATCATAGGCCTGTGAGCGCACGCTGCCCGGGTCGGATTCGAGCTTATGAAGGTCTTCTTGGTTCGGCGCGGTGAAGGGATGGTGGACCGAGACGTAGCGCTTCTCGTCTTCGCTATAATCGAAGAGCGGAAAGTCCGTCACCCAGAGATAATTCCAGGTGTCGGCCGGGATCCGGTCGAGCACGCGCGCCAACTCAAGGCGCAGAAGCCCGAGAATCGATTGCGATTGTTTGCGCGGACCGGCGATCAGGAAAAGCACCCCGCCCTCGCGCAAGCCACTCTGCGCCTCGATGGTCGCACGCTCTCCCTCGGTGAAGAATTTGGCGAGCGGCGATTGCCAGCCGTCGGCGGTCTTGCGGATCCAGGCAAGGCCCTTGGCACCTACCGAAGGCGCCCAGGAAACCAGATCATCAAGCTGGCGTCGACTCAGCGTGTGTCCGTCGGCAGCCACGATGCCGCCAACGATGCCACCCTTTTTCACGGCCTGCGCCAGCACTCGCGCCTCGCTCTGGCCCATGATCTCGGTGAGGTCGACAAGCTCGAGAGCAAAACGCGTATCCGGGCGGTCGGTGCCAAAGCGACGGGTTGCCTCCTCGTAGGTCATGCGCGGGAAGGCGGTCGCGGGCACGGGTGCGCCCATCGCCGCGCCACCGGCGCGCAACAACCCCTCGGTCATCTCGATGATATCATCCTGCCCGATGAAGGAGGCTTCGATATCGACCTGGGTAAACTCAGGTTGACGGTCGGCGCGGAGATCTTCGTCGCGGAAGCAGCGCACGATCTGGTAGTAGCGCTCGAAGCCGGCGACCATGAGGATCTGCTTGAAGATCTGCGGCGACTGCGGCAACGCGTAGACATGGCCCGGGTTCACCCGGCTCGGGACGATATAGTCGCGCGCCCCTTCGGGCGTCGAGCGGGTCAGGATCGGCGTCTCGATATCCACATAATCGAGGTCGTCGAGGTAGCGGCGGATCGCCGAGGTCGTGCGGTGGCGCTTGCGCAGGTTATTGCTCAGGCTTTTGCGCCGCAGGTCGAGATAGCGATGCCGGAACCGTACCGCCTCGCCCACCTCGCTCTCATCGTCGATCGGAAAGGGCAAGGGATGCGAGGAGGAAAGGACGTGCAATTCCTCGACCCGCAGCTCGACCTCGCCGGTGGGCAAACTCGGATTCAAGGTCTCATCGGGACGATGGGCGATTTTGCCGCGCGCCGCCACGACGTATTCATGGCGCAGATGATGACCGCGCTGATGCGCCTCGGGGCTGTCGTCGGGGTCGAGCACCAGCTGCACAACGCCCGTGCGATCGCGCAGGTCGATGAAAACGATGCCGCCGTGGTCGCGACGGACATCCACCCAGCCGATCAGCGTCAGTTCTTCGCCGATTTGTTCTTTGCGAACGGTGCCGCAACCACGACTCGGACGCAGGTCGCCGAGCGGGCTCAGTTCTACCGGCTTGGCCTCTTCGAGACTCATGCTCTTTCCATTTCGCTGCGGCGTCGGGAATCGGGTGCGTGCTTCATCGTTCCCGTCGATCTACCAAACCGGCGGGGCACTACAATGCAGGCGGCGGCCGTCTCACCAAACGCTCTTGAGATATTCCAGCTGCGCACGTTGCGTAAGATCGTATTGCAGAGGCGTGATCGTCACCCAGCCGTGGCGCAGGGCAATCAGATCCGTCTCTTCGCCGTCGACCGGCTCCGGACCTTCGCCGGTCAGCCAGAAATAGGCCCGCCCGCGTGGATCCTCACGGCGGATATAGAAATCCTCCCAGGGCGAGGTGCTCTGCGGCGCCAGCTTCACGCCCTGCGGCTCGCCGCGATCGAGCGCCGGGATATTCACGTTCAGCACGGTTCCCGGTGTGATTCCGAGTTCCAACGCCCGCTCGACTACCCGCCGAGCCCAGATACCGGCACCCTCGAAGTCGAAACCGGCGGATGCCTCAAGCGAGACCGCGATGGCCGGGATCCCGATAAAAGCGGCCTCCGCAGCCGCCGCCACCGTGCCGGAATAAAGAACATCGATGCCCCGATTGGCGCCAGCATTGATGCCCGAAACGACCAGATCCGGCGGTGCCTCGCAGAGTTCACGGACCGCCAGCTTCACACAATCGGCCGGACTCCCGTCGACACTCCAGCCGAAATCGCTGCCGTCAACCGAAATGCGCTCGGCGATCAGCGGCGCCATGAAGGTGATCGCATGGCCCGATCCGCTCTGGCCCGAGTCCGGCGCGACCACATCCACCGTGCCGAGCCCGCTCAGCGCCTCCGCCAGCGCCCGGATTCCCGGCGCGAGAATGCCATCATCATTGGTGACCAAGATCCGCATGCCCCTTCTCTACTGATTGTGCGAGATCTCTGCGATCCGGTTAGGAAAGACCCATGCCCAAAGCAGAGTTCGAATGGATCCCGATCATAAGCGGCCGCGCCTGGGCGCTCGGCCTCGATGTTCCCGCGGAGTTGATTGGTACAGAGGCGGCGCTGGTCCTCGCCGACGTCGACCCGGGCCTGGCCGGGCGCATTCGCGCGGGCGATATGCTGGTGGCGGGTCGCTTCGGCGACGGCATCGCCGATGATCGCCCCATCCGCGCGCTGCTCGGACTCGGCATCGGAGCGGTGCTCACCGACGCGATCGACGAGCGCTTCGCGGCGTTTGCCGCCGAACTCGGATTACGCGTCGTCGTTCTCAGCGAGGCGCTGGGCATCCGGACAGGCGACGAGCTACGCGTCGATTTCGAGGGCACGCGCGTGGTCAATCATAGCACAGGAAACCGCTACCCGATCCGCAACCTCGACAATGATCTGCTCAAACAATACCGCCGCAGCATCGAGGCTGCGAATGCTTGAGGTAGAGATCAAAATCCAGCCGGATAGCGATGCGATCGCTGGTCTACGCGATCGGCTTTTGCATCTCAGCACCGGCGAGCCCCATCTCCGCAAACAGGAAGACCTCTACTTCTCCCACCCGAGCCGCGACCTCAAAGCGCGCGATGAGGCCCTGCGCCTACGCTGCGACGAGGGCCTGACGATCACCTGGAAGGGTCGCAAAATCGACCCTCCCCTGAAGACCCGCGAAGAGATCGAATTCGCCCTTGGCACCGATCTCGCCACGGCAACCCGGCTGCTCGAAGCGCTGGGCTTCCGGCCCGTCGCACGAGTCTCCAAGCGACGCGAAGAATGGCGCCTGACCGAGCCATATGCCGCCACCGTCTGCATCGATGAGGTCGCGGGCCTCGGCACCTTTGCCGAGGTCGAGGTCCTGGCCGAGGAAGCCGCGGCGGGACGCCAGGCGCTCGAGGCCGTGCTTGAGGTTCTCGGCCTGAGCGATCAGGAAGCGATTCCGACCAGCTACCTCGGCCTGCTCGAACGCGCTCGCTGACGGACACACTCTCAGTCCAGCGGGCGCACCATCGGCAGAGCCGGTTCGCCCGAGGGGTAAAAAGCAGCCTGGCCGGGAAGGCTGCGGAAACCCCTCGCCGAGAAGAAGGCCTGCCCGCTCTCGTTTCCCCGCGCGGTATGCAGGCGCATCTCGCGGGCATGCCACTCGCGCCCGGTCGCCGTGGCCGCCTGCAAAAGCTGTCCACCTACGCCGCAGCGGCGCGCGCTCGCGGTCGTGCCGATCCCCACCAACTCCACCCACGGACGCCAGAGGAAGCCCAGGCCATGACGCCGCGCGACCAAGGAGAAGCCGCAGAGTCCGGCCGACCCCTCGGCCACCCAGGTCACCGTTCCGGGGACCGCGAGCCAATGCCCAAGGATTTCACGATAATCGCCCAGGTCGTGGAAAAGCTCTTCCCCGAGGTCGAGAATCCAGCCCTCATCACGCGCCTGGCCGAGACGGATTTCATAAGCCCCTTGCACGGAAGCGAATTTAGCGCGGGAATCGCCGCGCTTCTACTCCAAGACGAGCCTGGGAAAGCCTGGGCTCCTGGGCCTGTTATGCGGCCTCTTTTCCGCTAAAGGCAGGAAAGGGAGAACCAGTGATGACCGACCGCGCAGAAGAAGATGTCCTGTACGAATGCGAGTGCTTTCGGATCCTCCGCTTCATCGACGATGAAGGCCAGGCCAATATCACGATCTCCTTTTTCGACCACGGCCTCGATCTTTACCTCAGTGAAGAAGAATTCGGCCATTTCGCTGAGGCCGTCGGCGGCCTCAGCGCGCCGCCCGAACAGGTCGTACACCACTAAGGCCACGCTTGGCTTCGGTCGCGCCACATACGCGCCGAGTCACGCCGAGACAAAAAAAGGCCCCTCGCCAACAGCGAGGGGCCTTTTTCGTCTCAATCCGTAGCGGAAGCTCAGGCGCAGGCCGCTTGCAAAGCCTCGACCTGGTCCTCTTTCTCCCAAGGGAAGAAGCCGCCTTCGGGCGCCTGGCCGAAATGGCCGTAGGCCGCAGTCTTGCGGTAGATCGGGCGCAGGAGGTCCAGCGTACGGATAATCGCCGCCGGCCGCAGGTCAAGCACGGCGTCCAATGCCGCAACGATCTTCTCCTCGGAAACCGTGCCCGTGCCGAAGGTATCGACCAGCAGGGAAAGAGGTTTGGCAACACCGATGGCGTAAGCGAGTTGCACTTCGCATCGGTCGGCCAGCCCAGCCGCGACGATATTCTTGGCCATATAACGGCCCATATACGCCGCGCTGCGATCCACCTTGGAGGGATCCTTGCCGGAGAACGCGCCACCACCATGGCGGCCAAAGCCACCATAGGTATCGACGATGATCTTGCGCCCGGTGAGGCCGCAATCGCCCATCGGTCCGCCGACCACGAAGCGGCCGGTCGGATTGATATGGTATTTCACATCGCCCGCCAGCAACTCAGCCGGGATCACCTTCTTGATGACGCCCTCGATCATTGCCTCGCGCAATGTCTCGTTGGTCACGTCTGGATCATGCTGAGTCGACAGAACCACGGCCGTCACAGCCGTCGGCTTGCCGTTCTCGTATCGCACCGTCACCTGAGATTTCGAGTCGGGGCGCAAGAAGGGGTATTGCCCGTCTTTGCGGACCTGCGCCAGATACTTGACCAGACGATGCGAGAGCGAGATCGCCATCGGCATATACTCAGGCGTATCGTTGCAGGCGAAGCCGAACATCAGGCCCTGATCGCCGGCACCCTGATCGTCTTCGCTCTCGCGGTCGACGCCCTGGTTGATATCCGGCGATTGCCGGTCGATCGCGGTCAGAACCGCGCAGGTTTCATAATCGAAACCCATATCGGACGAGGTGTAGCCAATGTCCTTGATCGTGGCGCGGACAATCTCCGGATAGGAGAGGATCGCCGTCGTCGTGATCTCGCCGGCCACCACCGCCATGCCCGTCTTGACCATGACCTCGCAGGCAATACGAGCCTTGGGGTCTTGTTCTATGATGGCATCGACGACGGCGTCCGAGATCTGGTCGCACATTTTGTCGGGGTGCCCTTCGGACACGGATTCTGAAGTGAAAAGATAATTCTCGAGGGCCATTCCGGCGCTTCCTCCATGGGGAAATGCGCCACATTCGGCGCAGAAAACAGTGATCTTGCTGTAACAGTGCGGCCCGCGAGGTTACAAGCGGCCTATGGGAACCTCGGCCGAAGAGGCCAAGCGCATTAAGCGGAGCCACTTCCGGCGCGAACGCGGCGCGCTCAGCGCCGCTCAAGAGCAGGCCCGCGCCCAGCGTTTAGGCGACCTTTCGGCCACCTCCCCCCTACTGCACGACGCGGCCACGATCGCGGCCTATATCGCCTGCGATGGCGAAATCGACCCGGCCCTGCTGGTGGCCCAACGCGCTGCGGCCGGTGTGCAGATCCTTCTGCCGAGGATTCTCCCCGACCGGCTGCTGGAATTCGCACCCGCTGCCGCATACGGCGAACCGCTGGTTCTCGGCCCGCACGGCATCTTGCAGCCCAGCGGCGGGACAATCGAACTCGGCGCGCCGCCGCAGCCTCGGCTGATGCTGGTCCCCAGCGTCGCGCTCGACCGCCAGGGCCGCCGCCTCGGGCGCGGCGGCGGCTATTACGACCGCCTGCTGCCCGCGGCGCGTCGCCACGGCTGGGTAATCGTCGGCCTCTGCCACGCTGAGCACCTCGTCGACACCTTGCCGGTCGAAGACCACGACGCCCGGGTGGATGCCTGCCTGACCAACGACGGACTGCTCATCCCGAGCCTGGGCGGATGAACCAACCCACGTGCAGCGGCGTGATCCTGGTCGGGGGCCGCGCCAGCCGGATGGGACGACCCAAGGCAGGACTCACGGTCGGCGACCGTCCGATGCTACGCCGCGTGGCCGACGCCATGCGAGCCCAATGCGACGAACTCGTTTTGGTCACAGCGCCCGGCGACGCGGATAACGAATCCTGGCACGCGCTGGCCGGACCGGGCCCCCTCACGATCGCGCACGATGAAGAGGCTCTACGCGGCCCACTGGCAGGCCTGGTCGCGGGCCTGCGCGCGGCGCGTGGGGCCATCACGATCGCCGTCTCCTGCGATCTTCCCTTCCTGCTGCCCGAGCTGGTCGGCTTCCTCGGCCGCTGTCTGGAAAAAGAATCCGGAATTGACGCCCTCGTACCCCACACAGGCGACCGCCTACAACCCCTGGTCGCGGCCTACCGCACCCATGCCATGGCGGCGCATTTTGCCGAAGCCCTCGAAGCCGGCTGCCACAGCCCCAAACAAGCCCTCGAGACCGCGCGGCTGCGTATCGTCTGCGAGGCCGACATCAAGCATATCGACCCCGAGTTGCGCAGCTTCACCAATATCAACACGCCAGCCGACCTCAGGCGCGCTCAAGGAGACAGCATCGCGCACCTCACGAAGGGGTGATCTCCGGGGCTTGTCGCTCGAGCAGATTGCGCAGATGCACCAAGGCCTTGCTATGCAACTGGGACACGCGCGACTCGGTGATTCCCAGGCGCTGGCCCACTTCTTTCATCGTCATCTCGGAGCGATAATAGAGCGGCATCACCAACCGCTCTTTTCCCGGCAGACTCTCGATGGCGCGCGAGACGGCATCCTTGCGCTCACGGGCCAGCAGCATCGAGAGAGGGTCCGCTGTCGGCGAGGGGACGAACTCTTCGTAGCTGAGATTCTCGGTCGCGCGGCCGAAGGAGATTTCCTCCAGCGACAGCAGCCTGAGGTCGCCCACCTCCGTGCGTAGCGCATGGTATTTCTCAAGCGAAAGATCCATCGCGGACGCGATCTCTTCGGGCGCTGCCGGCCGTCCGAGCCGATGTTCCAACTCCTGCGTACTGCGGCGGAGGTGATTGGCCTTCTGCCGTGTCGTGCGGGAAGCCCAATCGAGGCCACGCAACTGGTCGAGGATCGAACCACGGATACGAATGCGCGCGTAGGTCGAAAAACTCGTACCCGCATCTGCATCGAATTTACGCAGCGCATCGAGCAGGCCGGCAACTCCCCAGCTCAAGACTTCATCGTGTTCGATCGAAGAAGGAAGTACACCATGCGCTTGCTGCACAACCTGGCGCACCAATGGCATATGCCGCGCGACGGCCGCACCCTCGGAACCCTCGACCGTGCGCTGCCCCGGCGCCCGCAGGGCACAAAGGGCCACCCGCGGTTTTGCCCTGCGCCGCAGCGCCACGCCACCCCTCTCGCCCGTCCTCGCCAACAGCATTCCACTCCGCATCCCGCGCCCCCTTCTGCCGACGGCAGGACCCGCCTGCCGCCCTTAGGCGCTGCAACCCTCGTGCCGCAGCGCAAAGCGATGGCCTGCCGATCGGCGGACTGAAAAAGCAAGAGTTCGCGCCTGATTTCCAGACCCCTTGGCGCTCGCCGCGGCACCTGCAAGGGCCGGCGCCCATGCGTTCACCGCCACGTCGGCGGCGGTCGTCAGCTTTGCGACGGTGCAAACGCATTCTGCTAGAGGCCCGGCAGGTGCAGCATGCCGATCACAAAGAGGCCATTCTCACAGCGGCCGAACACCTGGGCTTCCGCCGGCCAGGAGTAACCGCACTCGAGGCATTGCCGCGCCGCGCCTATTTCGAGGACTGGCTAGCGCAAGGGCGGGCCGGCGATATGCGCTACCTTGAGCACCACAAAAAGGCGCGCCTCGACCCACGCACCCGTTTCCCCTGGGCACGCTCGATTCTCTCAGCGAGTTTCCCCTACCTCCCGCCGGCGGCCGCACCGGTGGCGTGGCGCGACGAGATGCGTGGCCGCATCGCCGCCTACGCGCTCGGCCCTGACTACCACCGCGTGGTCGCCGAACGCCTGGCGCTCTGGGCGCGCGCCATCGAAGAACTCATCCCGGGTTGCCGCACCCGCACCTATGTCGACACCGGAGCCGTCTTCGAACACGAATGGGCGGCGCGCGCCGGCGTCGGCTGGACCGGCAAACATACCCTCACGCTGGATCGCGACGGTGGCTCGTGGGGCTTTCTCGGCGAGATCCTCATCGACCTCGAACTCGACCCCGACGAGAAGGCCATAGAGCATTGCGGCACCTGCACGCGCTGCATCGACGTCTGCCCGACCGAAGCCATCCGCGGCCCCGCCGACCTCGACCCACGCCTCTGCCTCTCCTACCTGACCATCGAATCGCGCGGCGCCATCCCGCGCGGGCTGCGCACTAAAACCGGCGAGTGGATCTTTGGCTGCGATCTCTGCCAGATCGTCTGCCCGTGGAATGCACCCGGCGATTACGATGCCGCGCTCCATCCGCCCCTGGCGGGAATTTTGGCGCTCGACGAGGCCGGCTTTGCGCGGCGCTTTGCCGACACCTCGCTCGAACGAACCGGCCTGGTGCGCCTGCAGCGCAACGCCGCCGTGGTCGCGGGCAATACCGGCAACCCGGCGATCCTGCCGGCACTGGCCGATGCTCTTCAGAACCCCGCCCCGCTGGTGCGCGAACACGCGGCCTGGGCAATCGGCCAACTCGCAGGCGAAACCCCCAGGCGCCGCGAATACCTGGACCGTGCGGCCCGCGATGACGACCCCAGCGTCGTCGCCGAAGCCCGCCACACGCTCGACCACCTACTCTCGCCAGCGCCCGACGATTCGCGCTCTTAGAGAAATGCCCGACCTCTAGAGGCGCCCGGATGCAGGCCTACTTTTCGGCCGCGCCTCTAGACCAGGTCGCGGCGTTCTTCGTTCTCGACGCCGATGCGCTTGAGCAGCCGTTCCTTGACGCGCAAGGCGACCTTTTCGCGCTCCAGCCCCGGACCATCGACAGCCACGCGGCCACCGGCGATCATATCGTGCCCGCCGGCCGAGCGACTGCCCAATACCTTCTGCAGAACCGCCCCTGCGTTGGCCTCTCGGTCGGTGGTGCGCAACGAGACATAGAGGTTGGCGCGATAGGAGCCGATCGCGACCGCCCATTCGACCTCGTCGAGGCGGAGAAGAAAGTCGGCCATCTCGGCGACCATATCCGGGTAGCGCACATCACCAACATCCGAGACAACCAGGTTGCCGTAGATCTCGGCCGCAGCGATCGTGTCGCGGAAGGCGCGGAAATATTCCCGCGGCACTCGGGCGTTCTCGATTTTCCCGAGCCGCCGTTTGTTCGCATAGGGATAGAGGAAATGGCTGGCGGCGAAATCGGCTTCCGTCGACTCCCGGCCGAGGTCCTGGGTCTCGGCGTTGATACCGTAGAAAAGCGCCGTCGCAATCTTGCTCTCGACGGCGACGTGTGAGTCGCGCAGATACTCCGTAAGAATCGTCGAGGTCGCGCCATAGCCCTCGCGCAGGTCGACGTAGGCAACCTCGGGCATCTCCGAATAGGCCGGATGATGATCAATCACTGCGGTCGCGGCCACATCTTCGGGCAGAGAATTATTGGCCCGGCCCGGCTGGGTATCGACCAAGACGATTTTGCAATCCGCGTAAAAATCGATTTCGCGAATCGGCACCAGCGAGATGTTGAGATATTTCACCATCGCGCGATTCTCGGCCCGACCGATAATTCCGCCCAACGCGATGATCGATTTGGCGACCCCGAGTTCGGCGAGGATATATTGCAGAGTAGATGCGCTCGCGAGCGCATCCGGGTCGGGATTATCGTGTGGCAGAATGATGACTGGATCGGCCCCCTGGAGGGCCGGCATCAAGGAAGCCAGCGGAGCTTTGAGTTGCGCCATGGGAATGAAACCGCCGCCAGAGGCCGCGATGGGGCAAGCTTAATCGATCCGCGCGGGGATTGTCCATCGCCCGCGATCCCGCCGCCGGGTTGACATGGGCGGTCGGGTGGCGATCCTAGAGGGAGAGGAAACCTGCCACCGATGAACCATACAGACGCCGATTCGGCCGAGACACTTCTCACAGGCCATTTCGGCCTCGACAGCCGCCAGCTCGAAACGACGCTAGCGGGTGCCCTGGCACGCCGTGCCGATTTTGCCGATCTCTATTTCGAGACCCGCGAAACCACCCATATCGGCCTCGAAGAAGGGCTGGTGAAACGGGCCAACGCCAGTGTTTCCAAGGGTGTCGGCGTACGCGTACTGGCCGGCGAGAAAACCGGCTTTGCCTACTCCGATGAGGTCTCGCTCGATTCACTCCAACTCGCCGCCAAAAGCGCACGCACCATCGCCGACGGCATAGGAGACGAGAGGCGCGTGCGCGTGGGCGGCCTGCCTGCGGCTCCTAAACACGACCTCTACCCCATCCCACCAGACGGCATCACGCGCCCCCTGCCCGACCGGATTGCGCTGCTGGAGAAAATCGACCGCGTCGCGCGTAGCTTCGATACGCGGATCACCAACGTGATGGCGAATGTCGCGATCGAGGAAAAGCAGATCGTGGTCGCCAATTCCGAGGGCGTCCTTGTCGCCGACACGCAACCGCTGGTGCGGGTGAATGTCACCTGCATCGCCGAGGAAAAAGGCGTCCGCGAGACCGGCAGCGCCGGCGGCGGCGGACGCTTCTCCTTCGGAGTCTTCCTCGACGACGAGGAACGCGTGCTCGATTTTGCTCGCGAGGCCGCGCGTCAGGCGATCGTGAACCTCGGCGCACAGCCGGCTCCGGCCGGAGAGATGACCGTCGTACTCGGCCCCGGCTGGCCGGGCGTCCTGCTCCACGAGGCAGTCGGGCACGGCCTGGAGGGGGACTTCAACCGCAAAAAAACTTCCGCCTTTACCGGTCGCATCGGCGAGCAGGTCGCCTCGGAGCTGTGCACCGTCGTCGATGATGGCACGCTCGAAGGCCGACGCGGTTCGCTGAATATGGACGACGAGGGCACGCCCACGGGAAGAACCACCTTGATCGAGAAAGGCCGCCTTACGGGTTATCTGCAAGATCGCCTCAATGCGCGCCTCATGGGGGTCGCCTGCACCGGCAACGGAAGGCGCGAGAGCTTCATGCACGCGCCGCTGCCGCGCATGACCAATACCTTCATGCTGGCCGGCGAGGACGACCCGGCCGATATCCTGCGCTCGGTCGATTCCGGAATTTACGCCGTTTCCTTTGGCGGTGGCCAGGTGGATATCACCAACGGAAAATTCGTTTTCTCGGCCCGCGAAGCCTACCGCATCGAGGGAGGCAAGGTCGGTGCGCCCCTCAAGGGTGCCACCATCATCGGCAACGGCCCCGATGCGCTGACCCGCATCTCGCGCGTTGGCTGCGACCTCGCCCTCGATGAAGGCATCGGCGTCTGCGGCAAGGACGGCCAATCCGTCCCGGTCGGTGTGGGACTCCCGACCACCCGCATCGACGGTCTCACCATTGGCGGGACTGGTTCATGAGCACCAAGCGTGGCAACCCCTCGGAACTGGCGGCGCGTTGCGTGGAAAAGGCATTGGGGCGCGGCGCCAGCGCCGCCGACGCCGTGGTGCTCGAACACGATTCCCATTCCGCCAGCGTCCGGTTGCGCGAAGTCGAATCGGTCGAACTCTGCCGTGAGAGGCGCGTCGGAGTGCGCTGCTTCCACGGCCAGGCAAGCGCGATCGCCTCGACCGCTGACCTGAGCGATGACTCGCTGGACTCCTTTGTCAATGACATTATCGAGATGGCCAAGGTGCTCAGTCCGGACCCCGAGGCCGGCCTACCGCAACCCGGCCAGCTCGAAACCGCCCCGCCGGCACTCGTGCTTGCCGATGCCGAAAAATTCGAACCCGACGGCGATGCCGCGATCGCTCTGGCGCGCCGCTGCGAAGAAGCAGCATTGGATGCCGACCCGCGCATCCGCAACTCCGAGGGCGCCACCTTCTCGGAGTCTACCAATCATATTGGCTACGCATCTTCCGTAGGCTTTCAGGGCGAGTACCATACCACCTCCTACTCGCTATCCGTCGCCCCTTTGGCCGAGAACGACGGCGCCATGCAGCGTGATTATTGGTGGGATAGCAGCCGTCGACGTAACGCTCTGGCCACGCCCGAAGAAATCGGCAGAGTCGCTGCGGAGCGCACTCTTCGGCGCCTCGGCGCGCGCAAAATCCCCACCACCCGAGCACCGGTCATCTTCGAGGCGCCGGTCGCCGGCAGCCTCGCCGGCCATTTGGCCTCGGCGATTTGTGGTGGCGCACTCTACCGCGGCATGTCCTTTTTGCGCGAGCGACTCGGCGATACCATCGCCTCGCCCCTGCTAACGATCGTCGACGACGGCCGCCTGGACGACGGCCCCGCCTCGCGGCCTTTTGACGCCGAGGGATTACCAACCCGGCGCTCGACCATTGTAGACCAGGGACGCCTCGAGAATTTCCTGCTCGACACCTACGCGGCGCGCAAACTCGGCATGGCCTCCACCGGAAATGCCAGCCGCTCCTTGAGCGATGCACCCGGTGCCAGTCCGACCAATTTCCATATCGCAGCCGGCACAACCAGCCCGGCCGCTATGCTGGCCGGCGTCTCGCGCGGATTGCTGGTGACGAGCCTCTCGGGCATGGGCGTGAACCCCAATACGGGCGATTATTCCCGCGGTGCCAGCGGCCTCTGGATCGAGGATGGCGCCATCGCGTTTGCGGTCGAAGAGATCACCATCGCCGGCAACCTGCTCGATATGTACCTTGCCATCGATGCCGTGGGCGACGACCTGCGGCCACGGAGTGGCATCGCCTCGCCATCCTTGCGGATTGGCGAGATGACCATCGCCGGCAGCTGAGCCAGCTTCCATCAGCGCCAGTTTCCGAGCAGGATGCGGGAGCGCCAGCCGGGCTTTACACATCCCATGCCGAGCGCATCGGAGTAGATGATGGAACTCTTTCAGCGGATATCGGCAATGCGAGGAATCGCGCGATGGGTCGGAAGGGCCAGCCTCCTGACACTCTTCCTGCTCGGCCCGGCTGCCATGGCATCGGCGACAGCCGCGGAGGACGCACGGATCCGCCACCTCCTCCAGCGGGCCACCTTCGGCCTGGCGCCAGGAGAAATCCAGGAGGTACGCCGCATGGGCCGCAACGGATGGATCGGCAGACAGCTCATGCCAGACGGGATCGCCGACCCGCTACACCATCGTACGCTACCTGCGCGATGCCATCCGCCCGCACGTCCTCGGCCGTTTCGAGGACCTCCTGCGCGCCACCGCCCGAACTCGTCGCGCTGGCCCGCGATATCTACCTCGCCACCGACGGTCATCTAGCCTGGGTTGTCGCCGTCATCCTCAGTAGCGAGACCTTCTACGACCCCTCCTTTCGCGGCAATAAGGTAAAAACTCCACTGGAGCTGGTCGCGAGCGGTCTGCGCGCAACCGGTGCGGACGTGATCGTCGGCTTCCCCGCATTCCGCAGCGTCGGTGCCCTTGGGCAACCCATGATGGCCGCCCCGCCACCGACCGGATGGCCGGAGCGCGGCGACGAATTCCTCAGCTCAGGCGCCATGGTGGCCCGTTTCGAGCATGCTTGGGAGATCGCAGCCGGGACCATTCCCTTTATCGAATACTCCCCGGTGGAGTGGCAGGAAGTGATTGATTTCATCGGCACGGACGGACTGGCAGTCTATATCCTCGGGCGCTGGCCCACCGAATCTACCAGTGCTGCCTTGCGTAAGGCAGCCGCACGGGGTGCGAGCGCCCGCCTGCTCGCCGCGTTGGTCCTCGCGAGCCCCGAATTTCAATTGCAATGAAGGAGGAATCAATGGAAAAAAATGGATTGACACGTCGTCGCCTCCTGCAGGGAGGACTCCTTCTCGGCACCAGCCTCGGCATGGCGCCGAAACTTCTCCTGCGCCCAGCGCTGGCCGCAGGGCCGCACCGGATTCTCGTATCCATCTTCCAGCGCGGTGCCGTGGACGGCCTCAGCATGTTCGTGCCCTATGGCGACCCGACCTATCTTTCCCTGCGGCAGGAAACCGCCATTCCCTCCCCCTCGCAAAATGGTGGCGCACTCGCTCTCGACAGCCTCTTCGGCCTCCACCCGGCCATGGCATCGCTGCTGCCGGCCTGGGACGCCGGGGAGTTGGCCGTGGTTCATGCCTGCGGCTCGCCCGATCCCACCCGTTCCCATTTTGACGCGCAGGATTTCATGGAAACTGGTTTGCCAGGTATGCTCGGAGCGGCCGACGGCTGGCTGAACCGCCACCTCCAGGCCACCACGGGCAGCCCGAGCCTGCGCGCCGTATCGGTCACCAGCACCACACCGCGGATCCTCTCGGGCCCGGCGGATATCTATGCGGCCAATACCCTGACGGAACTCAATCTCGGCCGCGGGCAGGAGGGAGAGATTGTGCGCCAGGCCATCCACGAAATGTATGGCGCGCGCGAGGATTTCCTCGGCAAAACAGTGCAGGAGACGCTCGCGAACTACGAGATTTTCACCGCCCTCGGCGAGCAGGGCTATACGCCGCAAAACGGGGCCGTCTACCCGCAGAGCATGCTCGGACGCCAACTGCGCGAGGTCGCCCAGGTATTGCGCGCCGAGGTCGGTCTCGAGATCGCCTTCTTGTCTTGCGGCGGCTGGGATACGCACGCCAACCAGGGAAGTACGCAAGGCAACCTGGCTGATCGCCTGCGCGAGTTGGCCGATTCGATCGCCGCCTTTCGCCAGGACCTCGGTGACGAAATGGCGGATGTCTGCCTCCTGACAATGAGCGAGTTCGGTCGCACGGCGGCACAGAATGGATCGGGCGGCACCGACCACGGCCATGGTACGGCCATGATGGCGCTGGGCGGCACGGTGGCGGGTGGAGTCCATGGCGGCTGGCCCGGGCTTGCGCCGGACGACCTCTACCAGGGTCGGGACCTCGCCGTCACAACGGATTTCCGCGACCTCTTTGCCGAGATCGTCCGCGAGCATCTTGGCAATCCAGCCCTCGACATCGTTTTTCCCGGCCATAGCTACAACCCTCCGGGGGTCATCCGCGCTTAAGGCCCAGTACCGCCTGCGCGAAAGGACCCGAGTGAATCCGTGGCTTCGGCCCGGACAGGCGATCATGCTATCGAGACGAATGGCCGCTTCCTCCCGCCGCCGCAAGCGGCGTTTCGTTACGCGCAAACGCGCTATCGCCGGCGGATACGCGCAGCGCCGGCTGCTGATCATGCTCGCTCCGCCCGCGCTCGCCCTCACCGCCTTCGTTGCGATCTACACCCTGGGCAACCTCGACCTGGTTGGTACACAGACGGCGCTCGCGGCGGGATCCTTTCTCCTTCTCCTCACCGTCCTGTACTTTCCCCTGCGCTACCGCAGCCGGCTTGCAGGAAACGAACGTCGACAAGCCCTGCTTTTCGCCGGCGTCTGGCTGCTCACGCTCTGCTACCCGATCGCCCAGCGACTCTACCCGCCCCTGCGGCTGGCGACTTTGGATCTGACCCGCGCCGCCCTGCCCGTGGCCTTCCCCACGGCCACCCTGGGACGCAAGCTCGATGTCGAAATCATCGGCCATCTGCGCGCCGGCCTGCCGGGCACGACGCGTGCGGCGAGTTGGGACCTTGCCGTCCGCAACCCACCGGATCCGGACCGCCGCCTGCATGGCCGTTTTCTGAAATCCTTTGCCACCGATCGAGAGGGAAGCCAGGAGAACTCTGCCGCCGGGATCTCGCGGATCGTCGCCTTGGGCACGTTGCCGCCGCTGTCGGATTCCGGCGCGGCCATCACCTCCTTCCAAGTACGGGGGCAGGCCCAGGAGCGGCTGACAATCGGCTTGCGGCCCCATGCCCAGCCACCGCTATGGCTGAGCATCGCCGCCGGTCTACTGCTCCTCCTGGGCGCGGCCCGATTCGACCGCGCCTCGGGCGCCGGCCGCACCGCAGCTTCGCTCACCATCGCCACGGGTGCCGCGTGGGCCGGGGCATTGGCGTTCCCCGCCATCGGGTCCGTAGAGCCGACCTTTCGCGAACTCTTTGGTGCCGTGATCGTCGGCGCCTTGCTCGGCGGGCCGCTCGGCGGGGTCGCGGCATGGCTGATGGGTGCCCGACGGGCTAGAACCGCTAAAGGCCCGCACGCAGCATGAGCCAGCCAAAATCACAAAGCGACGCCCGCGCCAAATCGCATCGTACCCGCCGCGTCCTTCTCGGCCTCGTTACCGTCATACTCGTAGCCGTCGGGCTTGCCTGGTTTGCCAGCGACGGCCGCGCCCTGATGGCAGCGGCCACGAAAATCTCCTGGGTCGCCGTGCTCCTGCCCATCGCGGCTACGCTGATCAGCTACGCACTCATGGCCGCCTCCTACGAAGGCATCGCAACAGCGGCGCATAAAAGCATCGGCTTCAGGGAGATGCACCGCATCACCTATGTCTCCAATACCATCAACTATATCGTTTCCACCGGCGGGCTCTCGGGCTTTGCGGCGCGGATGTATCTATTCCGCAAGCATGGTATTCCACTAGGCCGCGCGGTCACGATCTCTTTTGTCCAGGGCCTGCTGACCAACCTTACCTTATTGCTTTTCCTGATCGTCGGCTTCGCTTTCCTGGTGACGCATGAGTCTCTCGGGCGAGCCGCCATCGCTTCGGCCGCCGCCGCCTTGGGCATCTTCACGACAGCTACGCTGGTTCTGGTCTCGCTTTTTCTCCACCCCCGCAGCCGGCGCAATTTCCTGCTCCGCATTGTCGGTGCCGGCCTATTGG
>JAYGCM010000041.1:0-10467 GCA_046583355.1 Deltaproteobacteria bacterium | reverse complement strand
GAAAAAGTCTTAGAAGAGTAGAGCAACGGACTTCTTGGTAACAACAATGATGTCCCCTTTCATGTTTTTTTCTCCTGTCTTCCATGTATTCTTTGCATGGAAGTTTTTACCTTATATTGTACTTAGAAAGCACAATATCCTACAGCCGGTGCTCTTCAACCTCGGCGCGATGTTTCTCGTGCTCGCCGCCCTGCACGCCATCTGTGCACTGGTCCTGCTCAACTTCGGCGGCACCGACCGCCTGGAAAAAGGCAGCCAAAGGCTACCGCATGGCTTCGCGGTCATCCGGCGCTCGGCCTATCTCAAGCAGGTCGCCCTGGTCGTGGCGCTGGCCTCGGGCTTCGGCGCCTTGCTGGATTATGCGATGAAAGTCGAAGCGGCCCGGCATTTCGCCAACGCCGATACCCTCGTCTCGTTTTTCGCCGCCTTCTATACCATCACCGGCGTGCTGACCTTCGCCGTGCAACGCGGCCTCGGAGACCAGACGCTGCGCCGCATCGGCCTTGGCGCGACGATCTCGGTACTGCCGTTCGCAGCCCTGCTCGGGGGCGCCATCGCCGCAGCCGCAGCAAGGCTCTCGACTACCGTGGCAGCAAAGGGCGCCGAGGTCATTCTTGCCAATTCGTTTTTTCGCTCCGGGGTCGAATTGCTCTATGCCCCGCTGCCCGCACCGCGCAAACGCGCCGCCAAGGTGATCGTGGACGTGATCGCTCAACGCACGGGCGACCTGCTTGGCGGCGGCTTCATCCTTCTGGTGATCGCGTTCCTACCGGCGGCGGCCGAGAAAATCGTTCTCCTCAGCGCCTGCGTCCTTGCGGCAGCCGGCTTCGCCACTGTGGCTCGCCTGCATCGTGGTTATATTGAACAGTTGACAGAGAGCCTGAAGCGAGGATTGGCCTCACTGCAGACCTCCGCGGCGGTCGACCCGGCCACCGAAGACGCACTGGCCCAGGTCCAGGAAGTCGACCGCCTCCTGGACCTGGACCTGGACCGTGAGGCAGTCGAGGTAGCGCTGCGCGGCTGGCTCTCGGACGATCTCCGCATGCGAGGCACGGCGGTCGAGTATTTCGAGAATGTCCTGCCAGAGTCCCTGCGCAACGCCCTGGCCGAACGACTCCCGCTGCTGCGCGAAAACGCGTCTCGGGCGCGCGACTCATGATCCGCCGCTGCCTCGAGGCGCGTCTCCCGCAAAGCAGAGGAGCCCTGCGGGCAATGCGCCGCGTCGTCCTGCCGACGATAGGCACAGGCCTGCTGGTGCTTGCCTGCGGCTTGGCCGGCACCCCTCTCACTACATCGGCCCGGGCCGCTGCCGAGAAAACCACCCCCTTCCTCCTCGAGCCGGTATACCAAGACAAGGCACCTCTTTGGGCAGCGATCGACCCGGAATTCCAGCATAAGTTGGAGAAAATCCTGACCGAGCTTGAACTCGACGACGAAGCCACCGAGAAGCGCCTCGGTGTCGCCTTGGTGGACCTGACCAACCCAGAGCGCCCTCGGGTCGCGGCCATCAACCCCGACGAAATGATGTATGCAGCCAGCCTGCCCAAGATCGCCGTGCTGCTCGCCGCCTTCGAGCAAATCGAAGCCGACCAGCTTCCCTACGACGACGCGATCCTCGCGCAGCTCACCCGCATGATCCGCTTCTCCTCCAATGCCGACGCCTCCGCGCTGATGGATCGGGTCGGCAAGGCCTATATCGCCAACATCCTCACCTCATCCAAGTATAGGCTTTACGACCCGCGTCATGGCGGTGGCCTCTGGGCGGGGAAAAATTACGGCGCCGGCGGTGTATGGCGACGCGAGCCGATCAAGAACCTCAGCCACGCCGCCACACCGATGCAAATCGCGCGGTTTTACTATATGCTTGCTCGCGGCGATCTCGTGAGCCCCGGTGCGAGCCGCGCCATGCGCGAAATTCTCGCTGGCTCCGGTCTCCAGCATAAATTCGTCGCCGGCATGAACTCCGTGACGGGCGACGCACGCGTCCACCGCAAATCCGGCAGCTGGAGCAATTGGCACGCCGATAGCGCGCTCATCGAGCACCGCGGTCGCACCTTCATCGCCGCCGGCCTCGCCGATGACCCCCAGGGCGGCGCGTGGCTCAAAGACCTGATCGTGAAATTCGACGAACTCATCCGTGCGACGCCGGTCCGTGGCGAGGAAATCCATTGGGTGCGTCGCAGCGGCACATCTGCCGCCCTCGCCTCCCAGCATCGCTGACGGCCTGCTAGACATTCCCATGGCCAATTCCTCGCTGGCAAACGTCTCGGACCGTTCCTTCTACGCCTTCAACGCTGTCGTCTCCTCGGCCGCATTGGCGTTCATCGCCTATATCCTGATCTTCCGCGAAGCCGGCGCGTCCGGCGTCGACCTGCGCTTCCTTCCGGCGGTGAACGCAACGCTCAACGGTGTCGCGACGCTGCTCCTGGTTGGCGCCTGGTGGGCCATCCGGCAGCGCAATCTACACCTGCATAAGCGCCTCGCGGTGGCCGCGTTCGCCGCCTCCGCAATCTTCCTGGTCAGCTACCTCACCTACCATTGGGCGCACGGCGACACGCGCTACCAAGGCGAGGGGCTCATGCGCACGCTTTATTTCGCCATCCTCATTCCGCATATCCTGCTCTCGGCCGTGGTCGTTCCCGGTGCCCTGGCAGCCTTCTTCTTCGCCTATCGGCGCGAGTTTACGCGCCACAAACGCGTCACCCGAATCCTTATGCCGATCTGGCTCTACGTCTCCGTCACTGGCGTCATCATCTTTTTCATGCTGCGCGGCGCCTGAAGCAGCCTGACTTTCCGGGCGGATCTCTACAACATGCCGTGGCGCAGAGTGTTCTCGGTGATCGTGCGCTCGGAGCAGAGTTGGCGCAGGTAGCCTGGCCCACCGGCCTTATGACCGACGCCGCCGAAGGGCTGGCGTCAGATCCGCGCCGCCCGGAAGGACATAGCTCCGAAGATGCTCAGCTACTTCCTCCGTTGTAGGAAGCGATGGCAGCACATCCACGAAACGAAAGAGGCGCTCCCGCATACGCGGATACTCCAGCATCCAGTGCATCAGCCGTTCCTGCCACCAACCGCTTGCCGGGCGAAAGGCTCCCCACCCCTCCGGACTCTACGCCTTCCGGTAAACGCACGGGGAATTACCAGCTACTGAGATCCATCAGTATGCCCGCCCCCAATCGCTTGCGAGAACTTTCGGCAGGGGCCTGGGGAGGCCCGAACGAAAGGAGCACGCGGACGGTGGTCGGGTTAGACCCTGGCGCGTTCTGCATCCGCACCGAGCGCGCTTGCCGACCCCTGAAGACCGCGCTAACTCGGGAGCAGGGAACTGGATTTCCCTGCAATTTCAAGGAGAATATAATGGCTATACGATTGGGCGATACGGCACCGGATTTCACCGCGGAAACTACCGAGGGAACGATTCAATTCCACAAATGGATCGGCGATGGCTGGGCCATCCTCTTCTCTCATCCGAAAGATTTCACGCCGGTCTGCACGACCGAGCTCGGCTATATGGCCAAGATCAAGCCGGAATTTGACAAACGCGGAGTCAAGGTCATCGGCCTGAGCGTCGACTCGGCCGAGAGCCACGTCGAGTGGTCCAAAGATATCGAAGAGACCCAGGGCATGGCGCCGAATTATCCGCTCATTGCCGACCCCGAACGCAAGATCGCGGACCTCTACGATATGATCCACCCCAACGCCCTCAATACGCTGACCGTGCGTTCGGTCTTCGTGGTCGGGCCGGACAAAAAGGTCAAGCTGACGCTCACCTACCCGGCGAGCACGGGCCGGAACTTCGACGAACTTCTACGCGTCATCGACTCCCTGCAACTGACCGCAAAGCACCAGGTCGCGACGCCCGTAAACTGGCAATCCGGGGAGAAATGCATCATCGTTCCGTCCCTCTCCGACGACGAAGCCAAGGTAAAATTTCCCGACGGATGGGATGCCCAGAAGCCTTACCTCCGTCTCGTCGAACAGCCGAAATAGACGGCCCGTCGGATTCACCAACGTGTTGCGGCACAGGCTCCACGAGCCTGTGCCGCAATCCATTCCTCCCGAAGCCCCCCTTATATCCGGGAGTGCTGCGCCAGGGACTCCTAGCCGATGCCGAGGAGATCACCCAGCCCGAGATCGCAGGGGAAGATATCCGTACCGCTGAGGTCGTAGAAGCGGTCCCGCAATTTGTCGCAGGAAGGATGCCCGGAAACGGGGCAATCCTGTGCTTCACAATAGGCAACGCAGATTCCCCACAGCCGGCCACCGAAATCGTCACATACGATCTCCTCGGCCGGGGGACTCATATCGGGTGTGCCATCGCCAAAAGCAAAAGCCGCTGGCACACAAAGCGAAACCGCCAGCAGCGCGACCGCACCACCGAGCACGAAATTCTTCAACCAGATCCTCATCATCCCATTCCTTCCACCACAGGGCGCGAGCATCGCGCCGCCCTACCCTTGCCGCAAATCCCGCGCCAACGCCGACCGGCGTAAAAGATCAGGAAATGCGATCGGCCTATGCGGGATGAGGTGTCAGCTGCGCCCCAATGTGCCAACGCAGCGACGAAAAATCGCCGCTGCGACGGTGCTCAGTCGGCGCCGTGGGCGCGTACCGGACTACCGGGAACGGCATCGAGGTCGACCCGTAGGGCCGCAAGCTCTGACGCACTCCCATCGAGCCGACCCAGAATCGCACTACTGCGAGCGGCGCTATTCTCAAGAAAGGGCCGGATCTGCAGAAGGACGGCCGTGCCGCCTGCGACGCCGAATTCGATATCCGCCGGAAAGGTACCGCCGTCCTCCTTCTGGAGTGCGGGGAAATCCTTGCGCGCCTCCGAGGCGAGCGTGAGCAACTCGCGGATCTCCGCTGGCGTGAGAACCTGCAAAGAAAGACTGGTCGGGCGAGTGCGCAGGCCGCCTGCGGGGTCGAGCTCGCGGCGCTCGCGTTGCGCCGCCTCGCCCAGCAAGCGCGTATGACCATCGGATTCCCGCACCAGCAGCGACTCGGCCGCCTGACCGTCCACCGCTCCACCGATCCCCTCATTGACGGCAAGGGTGATATAGCCCGGCCGGCCGCCGGCGACATCGGTCGTCACCATCACGCCGGATTTCTCCGAAGGAAACGCCTTCTGGATCAAGACAGCCGGAAAGACCCACTCGGGATCCTTCATATATGCTTGGCGCCAGGCGTAGGCACGCTCGGAAAATGGCGAGGCCCAAACCCTACGCACGGCCGCCACGATCGCGTCTTCGCCCACTGCGTTCGGCACCGTGCGGTTGAGTCCCGCGCCGGTGAAGCCGGGTAGATCCTCGACGTTGGTATCGCTGCGCACAAAGACGCCATAGGTACCGGAGGCCCCGAAAGTCGAGCGCAAGGCCGTGCGCAATGCATCTTCAAAGCCCGCCGGAAACTCCGCCGTCAAAATGAATTCGCGGATCCGCGCAAGCAAAAGGCGTGCGGTTTTATTCTGCAAGCCGGGATCGTCCTTCAGCCAGGGCAGAACATCATATTGACGCTTCAGCCAGACAAAGGCCTCCGGACCGCCGGGCTCGATCGGGGCGGCCAAAAAACTGCGAAAGACACCAAAGGGAATGACCACGCCCTGCGGCACCCGCTCGCCGAAATAGCGCCGCAGTTCGCCGAGGTTGGCGCTCTTCGGTCCGACGATCCGCCCCGCGTCACGCGCGCGCAGGTCGTCCAGAGTCATCAGCGCCATCTCTTCCAGGTCGAGTTTTTCGAGATCGGGCTCGAGTCTCAGCGGAGCCGGCACGGCGCCGGTCGCCTCCTCTGCCGCGAAGAAAGCGTCCCAGCCGCGGCCATCGGCCTCGATCTGCACTACGCCACCCGGGCTCACGGCTACGACGATCTTCTCGCCGGCATAGGAGCGCAGGCTGGCGGCAAGGTCATCGGCCACCACGACATTCGGAATGCCGAGGTTCCGCGCCAATAACTGGATATGCGAGAGCGAACTACCCTCCCCTTCGGTCAGAATTCCGGCCACCGGCGGCAACTCCGCCGTAGTCTCGGGAAGCAGATAGATGCCGTCACTGCGGAACTCCTCGAGGGAAAGGTCTTGGCCGATGCGCAATACACCGCGCGCGAGCCCCGGATTGAGGCCGCGCAGGCCGACCCCCACCGGCACCCCGAAGAGACGATGCGATACCCCGGCGAGCCGATGCGCATCGATCGCCAGGCTGTCGACGATCGCGCCGTAAAAAAGAAAGGGGCTGCCGCGCAGACGATCCTGCAAATAGCGATCGGCCATCGGGTCGAGGCGGCGAAAATGCGCCACCGCCGCGCCCATCTCGAAGCGCAGGCGGCGTGCCGCCCACTCCGGCGCGCGGGCGAGGTAGGCGACCTCTTCGCGGTAGGTCGCGATGGTCGGGTCGGCCAGCAGGTCGCGCAAACTCTGCTGCAACGCGGCGGCCTGACGTACAGAGAGGAGTCCGCCACCATAAAGAGCGCCAATTTCATCCTTGAGCCAGCCGAGGCGCCGGCGGCGCGTAGCAAAGGGTACCCGCTCGAGGAGCTCGTTGCCGGCCGCATAAGTCGCGTCTTCCAACGAGAGGCTGGTGTCGAGGAACGCAAGGCCGCTGGTCGGGTCGGCAAAGCGCAAGGCGTTCAGGCGCAGCCGCGTCAGCAGACGGCTGGTGAGCGCGAGACGCTGCTCCGGGTCGCGCGCCTCGGCCAACGCTCGCGCCCCGCGCAGCAGTCCGGTGCGAAAGGAGCCTTCGGGCAATACGCGGGCAAGCGCCTCGACATCGGCCGCGGCCTCGCCGCCAAGGTAGAGCCGGTCGATTTTCCCAGCGAGGATCACATAGCCGGTGCCGACGCTCTTGCGGCCCCTTGCCGCGGCGTAGGCGCGCACGCGCGCCGCGTCGCCCGAATCCGGCTGGCCGTGGATCTTCACGCGGAGCTCGCGGAAGCCGGCGTCCTTGCGCGCAATCCAGGCAGCCGAGTTACGCACATCGGCAGCCGAGACATCGCCCGGAACGGGCTGGCGCGGCAGATAGCGGGCCGCCTCGCGCAACACGAAGAAATTCTTCGCCGACCGCCAGGTCGGATCCACGAGCATCGCGGCAAGGAGCTTGCGGGTACCCTCCTCTTCGTCTTCGGCCTGCAATGCACCCCGGTAGGAGCGTGCCGCGCGCAGCACCCAGCCATCATCGGCCGCCACCAAGAAGCGCTCCAACAAAATCTGCTCGAGCGCCGGACGCCCCGCAGGACCGATCAGCTCTGCTGGCTCGACCTCGGCCATGACGTTGGCGATGAGAAAGCCGCCGTCACGGAGTGCCTGGCTGCGTTCATTCCAGCGCCCATGCTGGATGCCGCCGCCATGCTCACCACAACCCTGCTTCGCCCCACGTACCGAGCCGTCTTCACAAAACCAGCCAATCGAATGAAAGGGCCCACGCTCAGCGACTTTCATCTCCGCCACCCAACCGCGCAGCGTCGCATCGTCGGGCAACGAGGCCGACGATGCCCACCCAGCAGCGCCCACAGAAAACAACCAGACTACAGCAATGACAAGGGCGGATCTCACACTCTCGCGCCTATCGGGCGGCAATCCCCAGCGCAACATTGGCGAGCAAGAAGGGCTTTCGATCGGCTATCGGAGGCGTAGCGTATGTAGACGCAACCGGTCAACGAAACCCGCAGAGGGATTGCCTGAAGGGGCCTGGAGGTGCGATCGAGGCCCTAAAGCAGTTGTAGCTGTACGGGCTGGCCCAGCGCCTCGTCGAAGCTGGTGTGGATCTCGGGGAGGATGGCGTCGGCAATCGGGCGCAGGAGTTTCTCGATGGCATGTTCGCGGTCAATGCCCGGCGGTAGCGGGCGGCCCGAGAGGACCGGCTCCGGGCCGGTTGCGGTGATGATGTAGCGGATCACGTTGCCGGCATCTTTGCCGGCTTTGCGCGCCGCCTGTACGTGCGGCGGGACGGCCTTGGTGTAGCGCGAGAGGTCCCCCTTGCGCAGCCGCTTCACGTAGACGAGCTCGTCATCTACCTCGCCGGCACGCACCGAGGCGATCACCTCTTTCAGCCACGGCAAGATCTCCTGGTTCTGGAAGAGGCGCTCAAGCAGGCCGCGCTGCACGCGGCGTGAGAGTTCGGGCCAGTCGCGGCGCACGGCTTCGAGGCCAACCACCAGAAGCTTGCCATCACGCCAGCCGGCGTAGCGTTTTTTGCTGCCGCCCTTGCCCCCACGTACGCGCGGCAGGAAGAAGCGCTCGAGGATATATTCGAGCTCGAGGATCAGCTTGGGCTCGACCCCGTAGTCGCGCCGGATGCGCTCCTGAATATTCCCCTCGATCCGTTGGCGCAATTCCTCTGCGACCTCCTGCGGGCTCTGGCCGTATTCAATATTCAATTTGACGAAAACCGAATCGGTATCGCCATAGAGCACAGACACGCCGGCGACCTCGAAAGCATCGCGTGTCCAGCGCAGGGTCTGCTGGCCGAAGCCGGTGATGGCGTTGGCGATCTCCGGGTTGGCAAAGCGGCAGCCCGGCGAGGCCAATACGCCGAAGAGTGAATTCATCATCACCTTGATGGCCTGGTCGGCGTGGCGATCGCCGCGCCCCTTGGCTTCTTCGCGGCTCTCGATGAACTCGGCGAGAAGGTCCGGCAGAATCGCCGTATCGCGCGAGAAGCGCGCTCCATTGGGCGCCTCGACAGCGCCCTCGCCGGCGCAGGCAAAGGCGAGCGGGTCGAGGCTGAAGGTGCGGATCAGGCTCGGGTAGAGACTTTTGAAATCGAAGACGGCGACATTCGAGAAGAGGCCCGGCACGGAGTCCAGGACGGCGCCGCCGGCCACCCGCCCGCTCTCGGCATCGCGCCGTACGCTGGGGGCGACAAAGCCGCGGCGGCGCAACTCGGGCAGATAGAGGCGGTCGAAGGAGGCCACACTCGCGCCCACGCGATCGAGCGGCATACCCGAGAGCTGGCTGCGCTTGATGGCCAGGTCGAGCAGGCCTTCATGGGCGAGGATCTCATTTACCAAGCGCGCATCTTCGAGGTTATAGGCGGCCAGCGCCTCGCGGTCTTCTTTGTAAAGACGAAGAATCTCGGCCGCTGCGTCCGGCGCCTCATGGTCGATCAGCTTGCCCTTGCCCAGCACCGACATCGCCACGGTCTGCAGGCGGTAATCCGGCAATCGAATGGCGTCGCGAACCAGACCGATGCCGTCGAGAACAACCCGGCCGGGAATCTCCACACGGCCCTGGCGGGTAAAATGGCGATCGCTTTGAAAAATCATCTCGCCCGGAACGCGACCGAATTCAAGTCGGATGCCGAGCACTTCGGCGCGTTTCGCGATCACGCGCAAATCAAAATCGACGACGTTCCAGCCGACAATCACATCGGGGTCGATCGCACGGATGCGCTGCGCCAGCATGCGCAACAAGGCAGCCTCGTCATCAACCACGGACGCGCCTTGCACACGTTCGGCCGAGACGACATACACCTCGTCCACGCCTGAGCCGGCCAACGCAAACGAAAGAATGCTGCCGGCATCCGGCATTGTCTCGATATCAAGCGAAAGAAAATCAAGTCGGGGTTCGACTTCGGCGGGGCGAATCTTCGGATTATGGTAGTACGCCAGACCACGCTCGGCCGCTACCGGCTCCGCCTCGATCTCGATGCCCGCTCGCACGCCAAGGTCGATGAGGTAGCGATAGGGAAAGCGCAGGTCGGCCTCGAGCGGATGCGCCCCGGCCGCTTCGAGTCGGTCACGCAGCCGCGTGACATCCGGTGGTGTCGCCACAGCGATGCGGGCCACCTTCTTTCCTTCGAGATCGACCAACCGACTGGCCTCGATGGTCAGACCATCGCGGCTCGGCAGCTTCTTGAGGTCGCGTGCGTGCAGGAAGAAATAGGGCCGAAAGCGGTCTTCCTCGATGAGGAAGGGCCCCCCTTTATCGAGCCTACCGAAGAGTCGGATCACGGGAACGCCACCGCGCACGCGGTAGCTGGGCTGCAAGATCAATCCACGGGCCATCGTATAATAAACCTGTGCCGAGAAGCCTTCCAGATCAAGCTCCGGAGGCAAGCCTACTTTTCCGCCGGAAGTCCTACGCTGCGATGCGAAGCCCGGCGAACGCGGGGATGCACCATCGCATAGGCAAGCCCGATCACCATCAAAACGAGGTTCAGGGCGACCGGCCAACTCGGGCCCAAATCGTAGAGCAGACCACCCACCAGCGGGCCGACCATATTGCCCGTCACCCCAACGGAATTAAGGTATCCGGCCACCGCACCCTGCTCGTCGGCCGCCACAGCCATCGACGAGGCGGCTGCATTGCCAGGACGCACCAATCCCAGCCCCAGACCGAGGAAGGCCAAGCCGACCAGATAGACCGGGAAATCACTGCCGACAAAAAGCAACGCAAAGCCGACGCCGCACGAACCGAGGCCACCTTGAATCATCATCCAGGGCGCCGGGCGCACATGCTGCACAATGAAAAGTTGC
>JAYGCM010000001.1:0-28182 GCA_046583355.1 Deltaproteobacteria bacterium | reverse complement strand
ATGCTGTGGCGCTGCTGAAGAAAACGACTGATTTTCTCGAGCCCGGTGGCATCGTTCTCTGTCGTGAGAGCACCATTCGCCGTGGCGTCCTCACCCGGCAGGGCGCCTATCAGGTGGTGTATCGATCGCCTGCAATCTATTAGAGCCTATTCGAGAAATGCGGTCTCGTCGTTGAGCACGTGGAACTGAACACACCCTATGTGCTCATGCAGATGGGCTGTGAGTCTATCCGCATGTGGAAAGAGAATGTTTCCGAGTCACTTCAGGCGATCTCGCTGGCTGGAGGAATCGTCTACGGTGCCCTGCGGATGGGCGGACCCTTATTGACTCGTGTGCCGGAAGTGCTGGGCTTTGATTTCCCTGAGCTGAGGAACCATTTTTTCGTGCTTCGAAAGAGCTCCGAGCCGGGCATGGACTCACCCGTCCGACATTGAACGGGTGAGCGGAACTCCAGTCATGGCAGGCCCTCGGACGTACCTCTTCCGCAACATCCCGAACCTCGTCTCTATCCTCGGGGTTCTCCCACTTGCGATCCTTTTCCTGGAGGACGGATTCGCGTATCTGCTTCCGCTGCTTGTCTACAATAACGTGATGGATGACCTCGACGGGATCCTCGCGAGGGCATTGGATCTCAAGAGCGACTTCGGAGCCGTGCTTGATAATGTGTGTGACGCGGTCGCGCACGTTCTCGTGGTGATGGCCGTGGGGATGCACTTTGGGGGCCTTTGCGCGCTGCTCTCCCTCGTCGCCGTGGTTTCCATCATGGCGCGTGTCGTCTCTCGGCTGACTCCCGTGCCGAAGACCGGCACCGGTTCTCCCACCAACGAATTGATCCGGCACATCTTCTTCGCGCTGATCATCGCCACGCATCTCGATATCGCGGCAGAGCCGATTCTCAGCATGGTGCTCATCTTGAACGCCGTCTCGATGCAGGTGCCCTATCCACTCGTCTTCTCCATTCGAAGCCTCGCCACATCTACGCCGGCAGTCGGACTGGTCAACCTCGCGCTGGGCGTCGCCTGGATCCTCCCCGTCACCGCTCTTCCGATCGGGGCGGCGTTCGCGGGTACGTACCTCTATTCCCTGGGGCAAGGCGCTATCCTCTGGCGCCAGCAGAACGCCGCGTAGCCGTCACCAGGACGCAGAGAGCCAGAATCGACGCCCTCTCTACGGCAAAGCCGTGATTGGCCCGCTGCGCCCTGCGCGGCTATCGAATTGGGGATGCGGATTCGATTCGAGGCGATGGCTCTTGCGGCCAGTGCATTGCTCGTCCTGATAGCCGGTGCGGGCACGGCGGCAGGAGCCCCGGAGCGCACAATTCTGCGCCTGACGAAGCCCGGCTCCGAGCAAAGTGAGCTGCGCGTCGACGGCAAAACCATCGCGACGCTCACCCGGATCGCGGCAGGGCGTGCGCCCTCCGGTGCCGTCGCCGGTGGCGCGATCCTCTCGGCCGAGGCTCTCCTGCTCACGGCCGGCGCGACAACCATGATCCTGCGGCATTCCGAGTCCGAGATCACTCCGGGCCAAGCCTGGCCGCGGCGCGTGCGTGTCGAAGGCTGGCTCGAGCCGGCCGGCGTGCAGGTGGCCGAAGAGTATACGCTGCTTGCCCCGCCCGCGCCGATCGAGGTCGAAGGCTGGGGGCTCGAAGTCTCCTGGGACGAAGAGGGGCAGAACCAGAAAGAACAGTCGCTGCTTCAGGATTGGCTGGAGACGACCACCGGTAGCCGCGACCTCAGCGTCTTTCGCAACCTGCACGCCACCGATACCGGCCGCGAGCTGGTCGTCTGGTACGAGATCGCCGGCCGACGCGTGAACCTGCGCTTGCGGGAAGGCGAGGCGGCCGAGCCTGTCGCCGAGGCCGACTCGCTCTGGCACGTCGAGGGAGTGAATTGGAAGATCCACCACGCGCGCGAACTCTCCTACCACCGCCAGAGCATGGAAGGCGTCGATACGATTCGCGGTGCCGACGGGCATGACACGCTCCGGGCCTACCATTGCGGTTGTTATGGCTGGGCCATCGGTGCCGATTGGGTGACGCTCGGCGACTCGCTCTATATCGCGAAGGTCGAATGGAAACACCACCGCGTCGGCACCGGATATTTTCTCGGCCTGACGACAAGAGACGAGTTCCCCTGGGTCGGATGGGTTGACCGCGAGCGCATCAGCCTGCTCTCACGGCGCGCCGGTGCCTATCAATTACTCGATGCTTCCGAGGCGATCTTTGCCGAGGTGCGTCTGAGCCTCACAAGCGACCCGCCCGCCGACGGACTCGGCGAAATGTTCTACTCCTTCCGGCTGACAGACAACAAGGGCGAGCTGGTCGAATTCGCGACCGCCAAGCACAGCGCCGATGATCTGGTGATTCGCCTCGACACTCCAGATGGCCTCGATGCCGCCCTGGCCCGACTCGATGGGCTGCTGGCTGCCATGCCGACGCAGGTGCAGCGCGGCGACGGAATTCGCGACAGCCATCTCAGCGAGATCGAGTCGGTGGTCGATTTCTTTCGCCTGGCGCGCAAGCCCGATATCGAGACGCTCGGCGATACCGTGAGCGAGCTCGACGTCGGCTCGGCGCGAGCCAAAACGCGCGCCCTGCTCGACTCCATGGACCCCATGGGCGGGCGTTTCACGCCGAACGCGGAGACGCATATCCCGCTGCCGCCCGAGCGCCACCCCGAATCGCCCTTCAGCCGGGGCTGAAAATCAGAAAACTCTGGCGCAAGAGATCCGCGCCACTCTCCAGCCGGTAGCGGCTATCGCGATATTCAATTTTGCTTTAGCCGGACAGATTGCGGGCTAGATTTTTGTGGCGTCGCGCCAGTCCTCCAGGCGCAGTCCGGCTACGCGGCCGAAATGGCGACGGTTTCCGGTTACCAGCACCGCACCCAGGCCGATCGCATGCGCAGCGATCAGCGTATCCATCGCGCCCCAGTAGCGGATATCGTAATATTTGATTTTGTTTTAGCCGGACATTGGGGTGCGGCCTGGGATGCTCCAGAGTCTCGACCCGCATACCTTCGGCGCCATGATGGACAATTCCACCCATGGCCGGAACTCCCCGGAGCGGACACGCGAGTTCAATCAATGTGTCAATCCGCTTCAAACAGGCCGCTGGCCACCCAGTTCCATCTGCCAAGCGCGTACCCGCTGCCGGGCACGACAGCCAGGGCCATCGCGAAAAGAAGGGTATATGACATAATTGATTTGGTGGGCATGGTGATGATCCTCTCGGTTGTTGGTGCGATCGTTTCCATTCCGGTCGGCGCCAATGCCGAAGGCGGTGGTTCGACTATTCGTCGTTATCGGTTCATTGTCGTTGCTCCTCTTCGCAGGGCATCGTTCGGATGCGGGGTTGGCAGGGCACGCGACTGGTATGCCGTCGACGGAAGGGAGTGACGTTGTACGGCACAAGGTGCCCCCGCCAGACGCTGGAGGTCCGGCGGACCGGAAAGATCGATTTCCTCTCAACCACCGACCGATCCGGTCAGGCGCGTATCTGGTCCGGACGAGGCCGGCTTCAGATGCCGTTGGGGTCGGTGGTCGTCCAGACGCGCGAGACCTCGGGTTCGTAGCAGCAGAAGGTGCCGGTTCTCAGGCTCGCATTGAAATGCAGATGCAGGGGCGGAAGTTCCCGGCGCAGCCGTTCCAGAACGGATTTGAGGCGCTTGCGGACGGCCACACGCGCCCGCTCCACGTCCGAGCCGGTCTTGCGGCGTCGGCCGCCGAGTCCGGTGGCGCCCTTGACCTCTTCCAGCAGGGCGTCCTGTTCCGCACGCAGAACCTCGGCGCGACCGAGGTCGGACTCTTCCTCTGCCTGCGCGAGATCCTCGCCGATCTCGCGCAGGCGTGAGCGATAGGCGGAGAGCGCCTGCTCATCCAGCACGGGGAGGCCTTCGCCGGAGGTGCTGTGCATCTCGCCGGAGCGAAGCTCGGCCACGCCTCGCTTCGAGGCCGGTGCGGTCTTGCCCAGGAGCATCAATTCGCGCACATGGATCGCTTCGCCGGGGCGCTCGACGAGTGCGTGCAGGAAGGCGAGGCCGCGCTGGTTGCGCAGATGAATCTCCTGCGACTCCCAGCGGATGATCCAGACGTCGCCGCGGCGCCAGAGTCCGGCTGCGGCGGGGGCCACCGTGATCAGCGTTGCTTGTGGGGATGGGGGGGTGTCGGCATCGAGCGTTGCCAGCCTGGCGCGCAGCCCGGCCATGCCGAGGCGATCGATGGTCGACCGCGCTGTCACGACGAGCGTGTTCGCCTCGCTCTGGTCCTCAGTAGAGCCGCGCGCGCGCAGGGTGTCGGCCAGGTCGAGGCGCGCGCGCGTGGCATAGAAGGGCAGGCCCACCCGGTCGTTCTCGTCGATCGCCAGGCGTGCGAGTTGCTCGGCCTCGTCGGGTTCGTCGAGCATTGCGGCGAGCGGGGCGAGGTAACCCGCGACGATGCCGCTCACTGCGATTGCATGCGGTGCCACGATGAAACGGCTCTCGTAGGGCCGCAGCTGTTCGCGCAGGACCGCAGCGGAGGCGCGATGGGCCAGCAGCGCCGATGCCTCGGCGAGAAGACCGAGCGTGGGGATCCAGCTGGCATCGATCGGAATGTCGCGGAAGCCGTCGCGAGCCCGTAGGGTGAGCTCCGCGTACACCGCGCTGGCAGCGTCGCCCGCGGCCCGGTCTTTGAGCAGGGCCGCCTCGAGCGCGCGATTCGGCGCACCGACAATTTCGATCGGCCCGCGAATGCTCTCGACGGTGATCGTTCGCACGCGGCGGCGGGTCGTTTCCTCGGGTGCGACGAGCCCGTCTATGTCCAGCCAGTCACCGGTGAATTCGTGCCATTGGCCGAGCAGCACCATGGCCGCGCTGTAGGCAACCATGGTGCTCGCCGGCGTAGCCGCGGCGGCGAGGGAGGCTTCGAGTGCATCTCGTGCCGGTTCGACTTCCAGGCACATCACGGCGCGGACCGCACGGAGGTGGTGCGGGTACCAGCTCAGCGGATGCTCTGGGGTCTGGGCGACGCCGGCCTCGATCTGCGCGAGCAGCGCCGTGGCCTCGGGTACGGCCCCAAGCGCGAACTGATCCACCATTGCATGCCCGCGGGCCAGGCCCGCCGTGGCGTGACCACGCGAATCACCCTCTTTCACGCTGAGTCCGAGCGCCAATTCGATTCGCTCGGGGAGGGTCTGGCCGAAGGGGTCGAAGCGCAGGCGGGCGAGCGCGGCACCCGGCCGCGAGGCACAATCCTTCGCCTGCGCCTCGCTGGCGTCGAATGCTGCCTTGGCCGCCTGGCGGGCCCCTTCGACGTTGCCGAGATGGCCGAGAACAAAGGCTTTGCTGGAGAGCAGGCCGGCGTACCTCGCCGTGGCCGACGGCTGCGCGACAATTGCCGTATCGAGGAGGTTCACGACAGCCGTGAGGGTGGCCGCATCGGAATATGCCAGGTCGGCGGTGTCCACGATCGAGAAGCCGGCGTTCCCGAGCGCCGCGGGGCCGAGCTGCGTCGCGAGGCTCTGGATGGCGTCGAGGTGGCGGATCGATTCCGTCGGAGCCTTCCCCAGCGTCGCTACGAACATCTCGACCTGGAGGTCGAGGCGGACCTGCTGGTCGCTCGGGGCCGCCGAAATGTCGAGTGCTTGCGTGCCCGATCGCACCCAGGATTGAGCGGTGGAATGCGAGCCGACGAAGTTGGCGTTGCCTGCGGCATGGCAGGCCCACTCGGCGGCGACCGCAGCAGGGAGGATCGGCACGCCTCGGCAGGCGTGGTAGGCGATGGTCTCCGGCGCGACGAGGATGCCCCTGGCCGCCCGCTCGATCCACTCTGCCGCGAAGCGCGCATGCAGGCTGCGGCGGTCGCCAGGGTCGGTCCCCGCGCGCACGGCATCGCCCAGCAGTCGGTGGGGGAGTTCCAGCAGATCGGATTCTTCCGTGCGCTCGCGCTCGATGAACCGCTTCACTTCCGACCGTTCGAGCCACCGTTCGATGGTGTCGATCTCCGCGTCGAGGATCCGCGCGAGCAAGCTCAGTTCGACGGCGCCATCGCAGACCGCGCATGCCTCGATGAGGCCGCGCAGTGCCGGGTCGAGCTGCGCGAGTTGTGTACCGACGAGCTCTACGATCCGTTCGCGGATCGTGTCGGTTTCGCGCGGTCTGAAATGCTTCGCAGCAGTGCCGCGGAGGGTCAGCGCGATGAGCGGAACTCCTGCGGTGATCCGCAATGCGGTGGCATCGCCACCGAGTTCCGCCGTAGTGGCTTTGCCGAGGATCCTGGCGATCGCCAGGGGCCCGAGCGGCTGCACCTCGAGGGTTCTGTCGCCTGCGGCGAAGGCGAGTTCCTGTTGGGTTGTGTCGCCGGTCGGTCGGGTGGCGGCGATGATCAGCAGGGGGAGGTGCTCGGTGCTGTCGCTGAAGAGGCGCAGGAAGTCGATGGACGTCGGGTCGAGATCCTGCGCTCTGTCGAGGACAATGAGCTGGGGCCGCTCACACGCGGCTTCGGTGAGGACATCGATGATCTGGTTCAGCATCTGATCGACGGGTCGTTCGCCGGCCCCGCCGAGTGGTGCGTGGGCAGGCGTGCGGGGGGGAATCATCGCTACGAGTTCGTCGGCGAGTTGGCGGCAACGCGGGTGGCCGAGCCGGCGGAGTATGGTCGGCCAAGGCCACGGCGGTCGGGATCGCATGCCCGTCTCGACGCTGCCCCAGGCGACAGCCATGTCGCGACCACGCGCTCGTTCACTGAGGCTCTGGAGAAGGGCGGTCTTGCCGATGCCCGCCGGGCCGCTCAATAGACCGAGGCCGCCGCGCCCGGCGATGGCCGCATCGAGCCAGGAGGTCAGCTGGGTGAGTTCCGTCTGCCGCCCGACCAATCCGAGCTCCGCGCCGGGGCGCCCCAAGTGGAGAAGATTCGCCGTCGGTTCTGCGGCCAAGAGCTGTGAGGAAGAGCGCGGGGGAGTGGTTGGTTTCGGCCGTACACGCATGAGTGCCCTATCTTACGACAGTCGGGGTTCGCGAATCCTGGGAGGATCCGGGGGGATTGGCGCCGCCTGGACCGTTTCCGCTCCAAGCGATACCTGCTCATTAGCCGGAATCGGGGGGAAAGTCAGGGGATCGGGATCCGACATTCAGATCGAGCGGTAATCATACGGCCATGCGACGCCGACCCGGAACCTTGGTTGGAACCTTATCACGCAGATCTTCAATATCCGTCGCCAGCAGGGCCGCTGCCGGAAAGAATTTGCGTCCATGACCCGCGCGGATGGCGGCCGACGCGAGGCCGGCGATTCACCTCCCGCGCCGGTGGCGCAGTCCCGCCCGCGTCACCTCGTACCCCTGGCGTCACGCCGAAGATCAGGCCCGCGAGAAACAACGCCGGTCCAGCTGCCTGATACCCGTGCCTCGCCGAGGCCCGTATCCTGGCTTGCCAACCTATCGTCATGAGGCACCTTTTCGACGGGGAGGCGTGCCGCCGGAGGGCAGATTGTGACTGGTGCCTCCCTAACCATTTTGACCAGCCCGAAGGAACAGTCCGGGACGAAGGCGGGGTCAAGAATACGTCGCAGCCCCAGGGGGGCAATTTGGCCGATGGGGTCGTTGCCGACCTGGGCGTACAGGTTCGTCTGGCCGCCGTTGAAGAGTATCGGGTCTTTCGCGGTCCAGCGGCCGCGCCGGTCTCGAACTTCCGCCACTCTCCCGCGCCACTCTCAGTCTCGCCCTGGACTGGGCCTCTCGCAATTCTCCTCGGGATTCGTCAGGAGATCGGCCCGAATGAGTCCGGGCGCGCGACCATATCACCCCTGGTCAATCGATTCGGATATTGTCGATGGCCATGCCGTAACCTGCATCGGAGGTCACCGAGAAGCGTATCTGCGTACACGGACCGAGCTTGTTCCGAGGAATGGCAACTTGAGCGTTCTGAATTACCGCGGCACCAAGAATCAGATCGTTGGCGCGAATTGCGTCCAGCTGGGTCCAGCTACGACCGTCGAGCGACACCTCCACGAACCCGAAGTAGGTCGAAAAATTACCCCACCCCCATCTCATCTGACCGCTCGTTCGCCCGGAGAAATCAACGTGCAGAGTCGCGCTCTGCTCGGCGTCGCCGGTTCCGTTGAGAACCAACTCGCTGTCCATCACCCGGTGCCAACCTCCCTCGTTCCGGTCATCGATAAAGCTCCAGTTGGGCAGCGAAGGGTTGTCGAAGCCTTCGCGGTAGCCGGGGCGGGCCGGCGGCACCGAGCTGCGACACGAAGGCTCAGGCTCAGGCTCAGGCTCGTGGATCACGCCAAGGCGGTTTTCCGAACCGAAGCGGCCAGCATAGACAGCCTGCCCGCTTTGGACCCCAACCCACCACTGATAGTTGACGTTTCGTGCAACCCGGCTGTTATTTCGTGTGGAAATCTGAGTACTGGTCTCGCCTGGGGCCAGTACGACCGTGTACCTATCGGCGCAGTGGCTATCGACCCCAATATTAGCACAGAACACGACAAACCGACTGACGCGGGAGGCGTGCGATACCTCCGCTGTCACGGTGTAGGTTTCCCCAAACGGTACTCTCCCTCGCGAGGCTCGCAGACCCACCACCGTCGGCGTGTCGATGATGTCACGTGAGAATCGCGTAGAATCGGTTCGCGTATGAATATTGTTCGGTTCGATGTAAAGGTGGAGCCTTTCGGTCGGCTCGTCAAGGTCATCATTTGCGACAAAGATTTGCGACCAGTTGGGACCGGAAATAGCGAGGTCTATAGCTTCCGGGGCCCGGTAGTCGCTCGCTTCCGCGGTACTGCTAGGGTCGCGGAGCAAGCGGACCTGTATCGGCAACTCGCTGGGATGCGATGTCAGGAAAAAAATATTGTAGCTCCCTCCTTCGTGCATTTCGGTAGTCGTGCGATTCCTGTCGATCGACACAGTCGGCATGGGATCGTCGTTGATCAAGTCAATCCGGAACACGAAGTCGTCATAGTCACGAGCAAAACCCTCGATTTCCCTGACCGAGATCTCCAAAGTTTTGTCCAATTCGTAGATATTGTCATCTACGATAGTGATTCGAGTGAACAACTTCGCGCCACAGGAACCGGCCTCTTCGTCGAACACGAACCGATTGGGGAGGCCCCGATAGTCTGCTTCGACACGAGCATCGCCGTCTTTGTCGAGATGGACAACAACCCGCCCCAGGCTTCTTCCCAGCGGCCGACAGCTGAGTTCTACTTCGAGCCAGACGCTGTTTCCGCCGCGCTCTTCAAGCCGCAACGCATCGACCTCTTCCGTGTCAGGCTCCCACATCCTGAGTTCCACACCCGCGGCGTCGAGGAGGGTGATCCGCACCTCTTGTCCAGCGACAGCATCGGTCACGACGCCGCCTTCTACCCTGCGGATGCCGATGATGGCGGTTTCATTATCCTCGTAGATATTGTCGGAACGGCCAGAAAAACCCAGATTGGCCTCGGTCTGGCCGGCCGGGATCGTGAGTTGCCTGGCCATGTTGTAATCCGCACCTCGTGCGGCATCTCCATCGAAGGAAAAGTTGATCGTCACATCTTCGCCAGAGATGCTGTCGAGATCGACATGGATCGGGGTGCGTCCGGCGCTACCGCTGGTTTCACGGATGTCCCGATCGTCAGTGGCGATGCGCACGATCGGCGGGGCGTCGTCGGACTCGATCACCATTGTGGCACGCGCGCCGGGGACCTCCACGAGCCAAGGTTCCTGGTCCAAGACGCTCGGAAAAACCTGCTGCAGCGAAACCTGCAACGTTTCGTCGTATTCGTAGAGCTCATCGTCGAGAACGGCGACAAAGAGGCGCTTGACAGATTCTCCAGGCACCAGAGTCACCCTGGGATCGAATGCCACCTGGTAGTCCGTGCCCGCTTGGGCACCGGTCAGCGATACGATGAAGGTTTCACTGTCGGAGAATGGCTCGTCGCGTACAATCGAGATCCAGAAGCCGGGACCATCTGCGTTCGGCTCGGCTGGGTCGTCTTCCCGCACCCGATCGGGTGAGATCTCGAGACGAACCAAGCGCAGCGCGATCTCGCGCAGAGGATCTTCATCCTGCAAGAAGGCTACGTCGCCGGCGGTACCGACAACGAGGTCATCAATGATGATCCCACACTCCCCGATCACACAATCTCTGCGGAAGGTGAGCGTCAGGTAGCTGGCCAGCCCGGCTTCGATGGCGGGGTGCTCGAGATGCACGAAATGGCGTTCGCCGCGTACGGGATCTGCGACCACCAGCTGGGAGACAGGAACGGCGGGTCCGCCGTCGACGGACAGATGCAGTTCGCCGGGCTGCTCGCGCGGGTCGGATCCAGGAAAATTCTTGAGGTGAAAGGCTGCGAAATATTCCCCGGGTTCGCGCGGTGCCGACAGATGAACGGATGCGCTCGATACAACCTCGGGAAGCATAGGGGCAACGTCGAAGATGCTCAATTCGAGCCCTCCGCGATGATTGAGGGCTGGTGTCACCTCGGCAAAGCCACTCGTATCCCAGCAGCCATCCAGGCCGAGTTCGAAATCCTGCGTGTAGGGAAGGAGACAGCCTCCGCCAGTGCCCGGCTCGCCGACGCCGACGGAAGCCCAGGCGTTGGCCACACTGAGGAGTCCGAAGGAAACCTGGCGCGGGTTCTCGGCGGCCAGGACATTCACGACCGCGAGTTCCATCGCACGGCGCGCGTCGGCGAACGTCGCGTTCTGCGGCATCACGTCCATCAACATCCACTCGAAGAATACCTTGCCGGCGAGCAGGCGGGCTGCGGCATGTCCGGAAGCGCCATTGCGAGCTTGCGGGTGGAGCGGTCGCACCGGTACACCGTAATGCACGCCGCCCTCGACCAGCAGGTGAAAGACCTTGCCGAGGATCGCTCCCATTGCGTGTGGGCCGATATCGTCGGTGAAATACGGACTGTTCAAGGAGTCCGGCATCCCCATGACATGCGGGTCCTTGAGGTAGCGAACGCCAAAGGGGGCGATTTCGGGATCATAGGCGTCCTCGGCAATCGACCACTCGATCGGGCGGCCATTGCGCATATTGAAGTCCGCTTCGACGAGGAAGCCCACGATATCCGCAAACCCCTCATGTAAACCACCACCGATGCCTGCGTAGTCAAGAGATGTGTTGGTCGCTGCGATTGCATGACCATATTCGTGCGCCATGACATCCAACCCGTTGGCGAAGTGCCGCAGGCCGGGAAATCGATTCGGCGCCCGGTCGGCACCAATCAGGATTCGCTTCGATAACGTATCCCATCGCGCGCCCCATTCGTCGGGAACTTCGACCATCGCCACTACCGAGGCCGGGCGGCCGTTGAAGTTGGCGAAGCTCGCGAGGCCACGACGGCCCAGGTAGCTGCGCGCAACATGATCGACAGATTGTACGAGATTGTCGTGCACGGTGATGGCAATCCGGTTGCGCGTGGTGGCCCGGAAGCTGCCTGACCGACTGGATACATATTCCTGTCGCGCCGCGTCGAGGGTGAAAACATCCGCCAGTCCGCCGTTGCCTGAGCGCACCAGGTTGACGGGCCCCCGGGGGTAGCGCGCAAGGTCTGCGGCAAGCTCGCGAGCCTCCACGTTCATGCGCGGCACCTGGTTGCGCAGGGCGGCGGCGACGCGGCGGATATTCCCGTCAAGGTCCCTACCGCGGGCGATGATATGCATGCTGAGGGAACGCGACCCGTAGACTTCGCCAGTGACGGCATCGACCATGGAGCGTGTTCCGCCTTCTTCGTCGTGGTCGATCCGCCAGGCCATGCGAAGGCCCGCCGTCGGATCGACAACAAGCTCGGCGCTGTACACCTCCCCGGCCACTCTCTTTTCGGCCGCGCTGCGCGAAAGCCGGGCCTTCTTTACGCCCGTTTGCTCGGCGAGATTCGCGGCGACTCCCCGCAAGGTTCCCTGCGGGTCGAAATAGACGCTCACACCACGGCCGAGGACCGAAACCTTGCCGATCATTTGCTGGTAGCGCAGAACGGCGGCGCCGTAGGGACTGCGGCGTACCGGTTGCGCGACCAGGCCATCAAGGCTGGTCACCCCAACAACGGCGCCTTCCCTGGCGATATACGACGCAAACGCCGCACGGAGCGCGGCTTCGTTATCGACCGGCGCCGAAGCCGACAGTTCACCCACCGTCCAGCGTGCGACCGGCTTGGTCGGGTCCGTCAGGATGCCTTGGGACGGCTTGCTCACAGGCGACTTGGCGTCGGCGAAGTTGCCGGCGGGCCGATCCGGCCGCGAGTCCGCACCCTTCTTGGCCATCGGGGCAAGCATTTTCTCGGTCTTCGAGAAATCGTAGGTACCCGCGAGCGGCGAACCGAGCGCCCCGCCGAGCGGCGGTTTTGCTGCGGCCGCGCCGGCATCCGTGCTCACGGCCAGCGAGAGCATGGAGATCAATGCGAGAGCCAGTCCAGTCTGCTGGAAACGTCGAATCTTGCGCTTGGATGAGGTCATTTTTCTTTTCCTTTTGCTTTGCCGGTGCCCGGGTTCGGGTCGGTGTTCGGATGCGTCTGTCGAGGTGGCGTGACGCCAGAGGGCACGATGTGCCCTGCACGAAGCTCTCGCGCGCAAAGCACGACGAGATCGATCGAGATGTCGAGCGCGAACTACTCGAAATGGACATCCGAACCCTCCGGGGATCGCTCGGCTTGCAGCGGCAGGTCCGTGGGCCTCACTGCGGGAGCGTGCGGGCGTGTCTCCGGTGACCTGCCTCCATCCCTCGCGACATGAAACTATAAGTTCCACGTCGCGAGGGGTGCCTCATCAGGGGGCCGGAACCAAGCCACCGCCAGGGGCGAGGACGCCGCGCTGCTGGAAGCAATAGACACCGTCGACCTCTCTGGTCCAGCCGTCCTCGCCGTCACCAGAAGGATAGCCCCAGACAACGGGTTCGCGTGTAAACGATTGGGTCCATTGCTCTACGGTCTTCGAGGTGTTGCCCGAGTATAGTTTGCCGACCACATCGTCCGGCACTTGAAAAAAGGTCCAGTTTCCCAATGTCGGAAGTAATCTAGTTTGGTATTGCTCGTCGTAGTTGTTTCCGGTCGGCGAGGTTCCCGTCACGACGCGCAGGTCCGTCGCCGGTTGCCCCGTGGCCAGTTCGTCGATCGGATGGCGAATCTCGCCGTCGGTCAGGTCGTCCCAATCGTCCGCGACAATCGCGCCCGAGGGAAGTACATAGGGCGCCGTGGAATGAACAAAGCGGCGCTGTGGACTGAAATATTCCGTCGAGAGCCAGATATCAAAATCATCCTTGGCGAACGACCCGAGCCCCGCGCGCTCCGCGATTTCGGCACACGGCCAGCCGACCATTTGCCAACTCAACTGCCGCTCGCGGGAGTGTTCGGCGTACCGATAGAGATTGTGGCTCCGGTAGCGCCCGACTCGACCGTGTTCCGCGAGGAGATCGGGATAGCATCGGTTCTTCTTTACCTCGTCGTAATACTCCGCTGCGTTCGGGAAGTCGTGCGGGTCCAGGTCGCAGAAGGGTGCGAAGAAGACGACGTTGGTCAGATTTGGAAAATCTGTCGGGACTCGAGTGCCGTAGTCGGCGAATGATGTGAGGTCGCGCATCCAATCTTCCACCAATCCCTTCACTTCAGTGGCCGTCTCGTCACCCGCAACCGAGCAACTGACCCTGGCGTCGTTCTTCTCCCAGAGCGTGTCCAGTTTGGCCGCTGCGCGCCCGAGGCAGGCCTCGCGTTTGGCCAGAAGACTTCCGACCTTGTCCGGATCCATGATGCCTGCCATCGGCTGCCCGGAAGCATCGAAGGATCCGTGGTCGATCTTGAGCGCGAGTTTGCTCTCGCAAGTTGCCGCATCCTTCACGGCCTTGCCTACTATCTTCAAGCGCGTCGCTACGCAGCGGGCGGCGTCACTCGGGGCAGCGTCGGCGACGCCGGCGGAGCCAAGAACGAGAGCACCGGCCAACGCGACGAGTCCGTACAGACGTCGGTTCAGGGCTGTTTTTTTCTGAGATCTGGTCATTTTTCTCTCCTGTCTGCCCGTTCTGCGAACGGGAGGTTGCGGTCGTTGGGCGCAGGTTCAGCGAGGCTCCCTGCTGCCGAAAACAAGTTCACTTCCCCTTGCCGGTGCCCGGGTTCGGGTCCGTGCTCGGATGCTTCTGTCGGGGTGGCGTGACGCCAAAGGGCACGATGTGCCCCGGCGGCGGTACCAGCGAAGGGCTGGCCGTCTCTCTCACCAATCCGATCTCCGCATTCGCGGGCAGTCGAGTCCGCGGCAGATCACTTTGCTGCCGCTGGCGTTGAGCGCGCGGAAGCCGGACGAGGTCTTGCCGCCGCGGAACGGGCTGCAGCTCCGTGAGTGCGCGCTGGGTTGGAGGTCCGGAGGTCCGGCCGAGAAGTTGCGCGCAGAGAAATGCCTGAATGCCGTCCGGACTCAGTCGCGGCTGGGGAGGTCGAACTCGGAGATCTCGACGGCGCGCTGCTCTTCGGCCGAGATCTGGGCGGCCAGGCCCATCACGACCGACATCAGACCGTCCCAGGAAGAAACCTCGGCCGGCTGGCGCCGTGCGAGCGCGCGGAGCAACGCTTGATGCTGGTAGTAGGTCGCACCATGATGGAATCCGGCATTCAGCACCTTCTCGTCAACCGATACCACTTCGGTTTCGATGGATTTCGGGTTTCGCTTGCCCAGCACGAATCGCGAGCTCGGGATAAAGGCCTCGAGTTTGCCGCGATCCCCCACGGCGCAGATTTCCTGCTCTTCGAGTGAGCCTTCAGCGAACATGCAGAGATCGAGCATGCCGCGAATGCCGTTCGCAAAATCTATGATGACGAAGCCATTGTCCCAGATATCGGGCTTCTTGCCGGCGTAGCTCTCGTCGAGATGGTTCACGTCCTGGCCGCCCGAACAATAGACCCGGACGGGTTCACTCTTGGCGAGCAACCGCATCAGGTCGAAAAAATGACAGCATTTCTCGACAAAAGTTCCACCCGTGTTGCGGTTGAAGCGGTTCCAATCATCGACCTTCGTCAGGAAGGGAAAGCGATGTTCGCGGATCGCGACCATGCGCAGGCGACCGGCCGTCCCCCCATGCACTTCGTTCACGAGACGCGAAACCGCGGGCATATAGCGATACTCCAGACCGACCCAGAAGAGCCCGGGGTAGCGCTTGGCCGCCTCATGCACGAAGACGGCATCTTCAAAGGTCGTGCACATCGGCTTCTCGACAAGCAGATGCTTGCCCGAGGCCATCACCTCTTCGAGAAGCTCGCGGTGGGTGAAATTCGGGCTGGCGACCACCACTACATCGACATCGTCGCGCGCCAACAGCTCGCCAGTTTCTGCGTGGAGGGCCGTAGCAGGCGGGAGCACCGGACGGATCCACTCGCGCGACTCGGCGTTCGGGTCTGCCGCCGCGACAACCTCGGCGCCGTCGATGACGGCGAGGTTCATCGCATGCTCGACCCCCATGAGGCCGGTGCCGATGATGCCGTAGCGAACAACCATAAGAATGCGGTCTATCCTGCAGCAAATGCCATTGCACGCGGCAGCATGTAGCCTCGGCAGATGGCGGAGCCGAAACGGGAACTCGCGGCGAATCTGCCGCGGCTCGCAGCGTGGAATGCGTTGCAAATGGCGCTCTTCCCGGTCGCGATCATCACCCTCTATCAGGAAGAAAAAATCGGCCTTGATATGGGCGATATTCTGCTTCTGCAGGGTATCTTCGGCCTCGCCATGGTTCTGCTGGAGTTCCCCTCCGGCTATATCGCGGACCGCATAGGCTACCGAAACTCGCTGCTCGCAGCCTCTGTATTCTCGATTCTTGGGTGGACGGTCTATCTCTTCGCGGAGAGCTTTGCCGGGCTGCTGGCAGCCGAGCTGGTGCTGGGAATCTCGATGGCGCTCATCTCGGGTTGCGATTCCGCGCTGCTCTACGAGACTCTCGTCGAGACCGATCAGGAACACGAGTTCACCCGTTGGACCGGCCGCATCCGTTTCTTCGGTCAGAGCGCCGAGGGAACCGCGGCTCTTTTTGCCGGCGTTCTCTACATGATCTCGCCCAAGCTGCCCTTTCTCCTGCAGCTCCCCGTCTGGGCTGCCAACGCCGCGGTCGCCTGGGGCCTGCAGGAACCGGCGCGCCATATCGCAACCGAAAAAAACCACCTCCGTCATATGATGGCGATCACGCGCAGCGCGCTGGTCCAACGCGCCGACCTGCGCGCCATCATCGCGCTGACCGTCACGCTCGGCCTGACCTCGTTCATCCCGGTCTGGATCATCCCCCTCTATGCCCTCGACGCCGGCCTCGCGGTTGGCTGGATCGGGCCGATGTGGGCGGCCGCCAACTACGTCGTCGCGCTGACCGCATTGGCCAGCGACCACCTCGACCGACGCCTCGGCACAGCCAACCTGGCCCTTCTCGGCATCTTCCTCGTCGTGATCGGCTACGCGGGGCTCGCGGGCATCACGGCCTGGTGGGGCTTCGTATTTTATTTCGCCTTGACGGCAATCCGCGGCCTGGTCGGCCCGGCGCTGCTGCACCGCGAACAGCGCCTGATCCCCTCGGCCGACCGCGCCGCCTTCCTCTCCTTGCGCAGTCTGATCTTCCGCCTGAGCTTTCTGATCCTCGGTCCGGTGATCGGCGTCGCGATCGACGAGGTCGGCTTCCATGCTACGCTCAGCGCCACCGGCGTGTTTCTGGTCTGCGCCTGCGCGCTCGCATGGTGGAAGGCGCGCCCTGCCCTGGCCTGAACCGCGCGGACCCGTTTGTCGGCGGCGTGGTCGACACCTCGGCAATGCATGATAATGCAGGAGCATGTCCGAGCAACAAAACCGCAAAACCGTCGACATTCTCTGGCGCGCTTTGAGCGCGCGCGATTGGGACACGCTCAAGAGCTGTCTCGCCGACGATATCCATTATGAAGACGTGCCAACCGAAGACACCGGCGCGATCGGCCCCGAGAACGTCGTCAAACGGCTGCGTATCGCGTTTGACCACCTGATCGACCACGACCACCAGATCCACCACCTGGCTGTCGATGGTGATGTCGTGATGCTTGACCATACCGAGACCTGGACCTTCAAAACCGGCGAGAAGGCGGTGAACCGCTTCGCAACGATCCACGAAATGAAGGACGGCAAGGTCGCTCAATGGAGCGATATCTGGGACGTGAACAAATTCATCAGCCAATTCCCCGGCTGGTTCCTCGAAGAGATGGCCAAAGCCCACGCCAACGATTTCGGTGCCACCACCGAGGCCTGAGGGCGAGGGTTGAGGCGACGTTGCTTACCTCGCGTCGATTTCCTTACCTCACGTTGCGTACCCACCCAGCGCGGAGGCTACTCAGCGCGCAGGGATGCACCCGGATCATCAAGAACCCTCCGGGCTGCCCCGAGGTAAGGAAATCGACGTGAGGTAAGAAACGTCCCCCCTTGCCGTACAACGCGCGGCGATGCGAAAAAAAGAGGATCAGGCGGCGCGGCGGGGGCGGATGCGGGGCTCCACCGAAGGCCAGGTTTCGCGCCGGGCCCTCCGTAGATCGAACTCCATCTGTAGACCGAGCCAGAACTCGGCCGTCGTGCCGAAATAAGCGCTGAGCCGAAGCGCCGAGTCCGCTGAGATACCGCGACGCCCGTGCACGATGTCGTTGATGCGCGCCGGGGGCACATCAATGTCGCGCGCTAGCTGATTCTGACTCACGCCGAGTGGCGCCATGAACTCTTCACGCAGAATCTCGCTCGGCGGAATCAGTTCCAGCAGTTCCGCCTGCTGCCGTTTCCCCTCAGTGGTAGTCAACGATTTCGACATCGAATGCATCTCCGTTTTCCCAGCGGCCGTTAGGTGAGCCCCCGATTTCTCCCCGCCAGCCCCCGCAACGCTTACGCCGGGGCCAAGAACGTGAAATAGCGCACGCAGGGACAGATGAGGAGCGATGCAATGGCGCAGATTGCCTATGTGAATATTTATACGAAGGACCTCGAACGCTCGGTTGCGTTTTTCGAGAAGACGCTCGGCCTCACGCGGAACTTCGTCGACGTGGAGCACGGCTATGCCTCGTTTGCGGCCGGGCCGATCCAGCTCGGCGTGGCCGTCGCGGCCGACGACGATGGTCAATGGACAGGCCGCCATACCGGCATCGGCTTCGCGGTCGATGACCTCGAGGCAGAATTCGTGCGGTTGCAGGCCCTCGGCGTGGAATTCGCCGCCGCGCCGGAACGCTACCCCTGGGGTGGCTTCATGGCGCTCGTGAAGGACCCCGACGGCAATATCTATTATCTCGATGAGGTCGCCGCCACGCACGGCTGAGCGGCCGCGCGCCCGCTGCGCCTCCGCCAACTCGATGTCCGAAAAAGACTAGTCGGCGCCGGCCGGGGCGCTATATTCGGAGCATGGGGATCGATCCGAAAATCTGCGAGCCGGCAGGCCTGGCCCGCGACGCGCCGAGGCTCAGCGCCCCTGGCGTTCCTATGCGGCCCTGCCGCTTTGACAGAGTTTGAATTGACGAGCGAAGAGGAGCCGACAATGGAAAACCTATTCTACCGCATCTTCGAGAGTCCGATCGGTCCGCTTCTCCTCGCCGGTGGCGACCGAGGACTTTATACCCTGCGCTTTGCAGAAGAAGGTACGGCCGCCGCGCCGGACGCGGGCTGGATTCGCGACGATGCGTTACTCGAAGCGGTCGTCTTGCAACTCAAGGAGTATTTTCGTGGCGAACGCCGCTCCTTCGATGTAGCACTCGACCCGCGCGGCACGGAGTTCCAGCGCGCCGTCTGGGACGCGCTCGCCGAGATCCCCTACGGCGAGACGACGACCTATGGCGCGATCGCCACGCGCATCGGCCGGCCGAAAGCCGTACGGGCCGTCGGCGCGGCGAACGGACAGAATCCGCTGCCGATCATTATTCCTTGCCATCGCGTGATCGGGAAGGACGGCACGCTGACGGGCTTCGGCGGTGGGCTGCCGGCAAAGCGGGCGCTTCTCCAATTGGAGGGAGCCTTGCCTTCGCGGTAGCCGTCCCAGCCCTGCTGAACACTCTACTTTTCAGCGACGCGGGGCTGTCCAACCAGCGCACGGGTGAGGGAATTCAAAAAGCGCTCGATCTGGCGACGAGATTTCCCGACCAGCTTCATCTGGATGAGCATCTGAGCCGAGGCGAAGCCCAAGCGTGCCGCATCGGCTGCATCGATATCGGGGGCGACAGATCCGTCGCGCCGTCCCCGCCGCAGGGTTCGCGTCAGCATTGTGATGACCTGTTCCTGAAACGCCAAAAAACTTGCAAAGATTTCAGGCGCCATGGTGTTGCCCCAATCGAGGAAGACTCGGGCATGGTCCGGGTAGCGATCGACGGAGTCCGCAAAGGTCCGCGCCAGCGAGTGGATCGCCTGCCAAACCGGCAGCGTCGTATCTTCCAGGAAATGGCGGTCGATCTCCAGGTAGAGACGCTCGACCTCACCGATCACCGCCAGCACCAATTCCTGGCGAGTGGCGAAATAGGCAAAGACGGTCGCTTCGGAAACGCCGGCCTCTTCGGCCACCTCCGATGGTCGTGCGGCGGCGATCCCGCGCTTCGCAAACACCGCCATGGCCGCTCTCAGTAATTGTGCCCGGCGATCTTCTGCCGACAGGCGACGCGCCCGAAGGCCGGCGCGAGACTTCTTTTTCTCCGGGTTCCCGGGCGATTGCCGGATGCTGCCCACGGCGGTACGTTTCCTATTGACCATTCACTCAGTATAAGGGAAGACTACAACTGAGCAACTACTCAGTATGGAGTGGTCGGAAACTCGGCGGGCGACGCCGCGAAACCTCGGAGAAGTGGAATGGCAGTCCAAGAAGGCGACCTCTTATGGACACCCGGCGAGGAATTCGCCAACAGATCCAACATTTCTCAATACATCAATTGGCTGAAGCAGCAGGGCATCGTCGAGGTCGCCGACTATCAAGCGCTCTGGCAGTGGTCGGTCGATGAGATCGAGGCCTTCTGGGCGTCGCTATGGAAGTACTTCGAGATTCTCTCGGATACTCCGTATACGCAGGTCACCGATAGCCTGGAGATGAAACCCGGAAATTCCTGGTTTCTTGGCTCCAAGGTCAATCTGGCGGAGCACATTCTACGCCATGAACGTCCCGGCGCCACCGCCCTGCATCACCTCTCGGAAATCCGGCCGCAGGAACGGATGGACTGGCCGGAACTGGCGGCTCAGGTCCGCATCCTGGCAACGGAGATGCGCGCACACGGGCTGCGGCCGGGAGATGCCGTCTGCTGCCTGATGCCGAATATTCCCGAGACCGTCGTCGCGATGCTGGCAACCATCAGCATCGGTGCCGTCTGGTCTGCTGCCGCACCCGAGTTCGGGCGCAAGACGATTTCGGGATGGACGTGGATTCTTTCGACGACGATGGCGAGCCGCTGCTCGGCACGGTCGGGGAGTTGGTCTGCAAAAAACCCTTCCCGAATATGCCGATGTTCCTGCAGCTCGCAGAGGGTGTCGTGCTGGATGCCGCACTCGAAAGAAAGGTCAGCCGGGAATTGCGCGAGCAATGTTCGCCGCGCCATGTGCCGGAGAAATATTATGCGATCGGCGAGATCCCCTACACTCTGACCGGCAAAAAACTCGAGGTTCCGGTGCGCAAGTTGCTTCTCGGCTGGCCCCTGGAGAAGGCGGCGAGCCGCGATTCTATGATGAATCCGTCCTCGATCGATTATTTCGTCGACTACGTCGCGACCACGACCGACTACCAGGTTCCGGCCTGAGCCGGTGCTGGCCCGAACGGGCACCGCGTATTGACCCTTCACTCACTTTACGTCATCCTCACAACTGAGCGAATACTCAGTTAGGGAATTCGATTCAGCCAAGGAGATCGCCATGGAGACAATTAGCCAAAGCGAAGACGCCATTTTTGATCCGGCACAATGGGCGAAGAAAAACTTCGCAGAACGCACCCGGATCGCCTCACGCGAATATATCCACAAGGGGCTGGCCTATCCATTGGTGGCCTATATTTTTGCTGCGACGAAGATCGGCCTCTTGTTCGCTGGCTGGGTCTTCTTCTGCGGGTTCACGCCCGGCATCGGCGGCTGGTCCGATATTTCCTCCTGGGCCTTTGCTCCCATCGCGTTTCAAAAAGCCTTTCTCTGGAGCCTTTGTTTCGAGACTCTCGGCTTCGGCTGCATGTCCGGGCCGCTCGGCCTCAAGGTCTGGCCGCCGTTCACGGCTTTCGTGCATTATCTCTGGCCGGGCACCACCAAGTTGCCGCTCTTTCCCGGCGTACCGCTGATCGGCGGGACCCGTCGCACCTTACTTGACGTGGCTCTCTACGCAGCCTTCGTGGTTGCGATTCTGCACGCCTTGGTTCAACCCGAGCTGAGGGCCGAGCATTTTCTTCCCATCGTCGTTCTCTTGCCCTTATGCGCGCTGGGCGATCGCATGATCTTCTTGACGGCGCGCGGCGAACATCATTTTGCGATGATCGTTTGTTTCTTTCTGGCCGGAGAGTGGATTGCCGCCAGCAAATGGGTGCAGCTCGCGATCTGGTTCTGGGCCGGCGTTTCGAAGCTGACGGTCGGCTTTGCCTACGTCGTGCCGATCATGACCGCCAACAATCCGCTGTTGAAGAGCGCATGGTTCCGCACGCGCCTCTTCCGATCCTATCCCGACGACCTCAGCCCGTCCTTGATGGGTAAAATCATGGCGCATATAGGCGCGATGCTCGAATTCGGCGCGCCGCTCGTGCTGGTCTGGGTGACCCACGACGGTCCTCTCCTCTGGCTGGGTCTCGGACTCGCTGTCGCATTGCACGGTTTCATCATCAGCAATATGCCCGCCGGCGCCGTTTTCGAATGGAATATTCTGAGTCTCTACGCCGGGTTCTTTTTGTTCTACTTCCACCCCGAGATCACCGTGCTCGAGGTTGGCTCCCTGCCGATGACGATCTATTTGCTGATCGGTTGTCTGGTGCTGCCCTTGCTGGGCAATCTGGTTCCGCGGTCGGTCTCGTTTCTCCTTTCCATGCGGTACTACGCCGGTAACTGGGCCTGGAATGCCTGGCTCTTCGAGGGCAAGAGCTACGAGAAACTCAATCGGTTGAAGCGAGCCAGCGCGCTTCTCAAGGAACAACAGCTTCGCTTCCTCTCTCCCGAACAAGCCACCGAGGCCGATGGCCTCTTCAGTGCCTTCCGTTGCCTGCATCTCCAGGGTCGAGTCCTGGGAAAGCTTCTTCCTGTGGCCACCGGCGGCCGGCCCTTCCAGGATTTCACCTACGCCGATGGGGAAACCGTCGCGGCCTCCGTGCTGGGTTGGAACTTCGGGGAAGGGCATCAGGCCGACGAACGGCTATTGGCGGCCGTCCAGGAACAATGTGGCTTTGAGGAGGGCGAGCTGCGGGTGATTTGCGTCGAGGCACAACCCATCCAGACGCCCAGCCTGCATTGGCGCATCAACGACGCCAAGACGGGGCAGATCGCCGAGGGCCATGTCGGGCTCGACGAACTTGCCCGGCGCATGCCCTGGGATTACGGTGAGGCCGGCGATGTGGAGCCGCCGTGGACGGCTCCCGATTCACCGGATAAGGCCACCGGATGACCGACGGCATCCACGATGCCGTCATCGTGGGGTCGGGTCCGAACGGATTGGCGGCCGCGGTTGAACTGGCTCGAAACGGGGCCTCGGTCTTGGTGCTCGAAGCGGCCGATGCCATCGGCGGCGGTACCCGGACCGCCGAGCTGACTCGGCCGGGCTACGCCTATTGCCATGTTCCCGCCGGCTCCGACGTCGATAGAACCGAGGCGATCGAAGATCAGGTCGAGCGCTTTGCGCCGGGATTCAAGCAACTAATTACCGCACGGCATACAATGCGCTGTGCCGAATTCGAGCGCTACAACCCCAATTTCGTCGGTGGTGCGATCACCGGTGGCATAGCCGATATCACGCAACTCATGACCCGGCCGATGGCTCGTCTGGATCCCTATACGACGCCGAATCGTCGGGTCTTTCTTTGTTCCGCCTCGACGCCGCCCGGCGGTGGGGTGCACGGGATGTGCGGGTACAATGCGGCCCGAAGCGCATTGCGGCAGTTGAATAAAATCACTCCAGGTCCCCTCCACGTCTGAGCCGGATGGACCGGAACCAAAATGCGGCGCCGGCGCTCGGCGTGCGATGCAGGAGAAAATGAAGATGACAGAGCAAGTAGATTCAAGAATGGACAAGGTGGCGATCGTGACCGGGGCCGCTTCGGGTATCGGCGCGGCCTGTGCGCGAGCGTTGGCTGCGGCTGGGGCGCGCGTCATGCTCAGCGACATCGATATCGCGCGCGGGGAAGAAGCGGCCGGGAGTCTTCGTGCTGCCGGTCTCGTGGCGGAATTTCTCGCGCACGATGTCTGCAATGAGGCACAATGGGCACAGGTAGTCGGTGCCACGATCGAACGCTTTGGCGGCTTGGACGTTCTCGTCAACAACGCCGGTGTCTACCAAGGCGGATTATTGGAAAAGAACAGCCTCGAAGAAGTACGCCGCGTTCACCGCGTCAATGTGGAATCGGTCTTCCTTGGCATGCAAGCCGCGGTCGTCGCCATGAAGCCGGGCGGCCGGGCGGGACGTGGTGGTTCGATCGTGAACCTGTCCTCGGTGGCGGCTCTTTGCGGCACGCCGGGCCATAGCGCTTACGGCTCGACCAAGGGTGCCGTGCGCTCCTACTCGAAGCACGCGGCCGTCGAATTCGGTGCCTTGGGATATGGCATTCGTGTCAATTCGGTTCATCCAGGCCTGATCGAGACGGCGATGGGCGACAAGGTTTTTGACGATTTCGTCGAGAGCGGATTGGCGCCTTCGGTGGCGGAAGCCCGGGAAATGATTTTCGGCATGACGGTGCTCGGCCGTCTCGGGGCACCGGAGGAAGTGGCGCAGGTCGTGGTCTTCCTGGCCTCGGAAGCATCGAGTTATATCACTGGCACCGAGATCATCGTAGACGGCGGCGTTTCTGCGAAATAGAGGAGAGAAAAATGCGACTCAAGAAAAAATTGGCATTGGTCACGGGTGGCGGCTCGGGTATCGGCGCGGCGATTTGCAGCCGCTTCGCCGAAGAAGGTGCGACGGTGGTGGTGGCGGATATCAATCAGACCGCAGCCGAGCAGGTGGCGCAAGCGATCCGCGAGGCCGGTCATAGGGCCGAAGCGCGCCTGCAGGACGTCACCGATGAGGCACGCTGGAGCGAATTGGTCGAGGAGATTCTGGCCCAACACGGCCGGCTCGATATCGTCGTCAACAACGCCGGCATCGTTATTCCGGGCAATGTCGAAGAGACCCACCTCGACGATTGGCGAGAGACCCAGCGCGTCAACCTGGACAGCGTCTTTCTCGGTACGCGTGCAGCCGTTCGCGCAATGAAGAGCTCTGGCGGATCGATCATCAACGTCTCGTCGATCGACGGCATCGTCGGGGAGGCGATGGCGGCCGCTTATAATGCGAGCAAAGGCGGCGTACGGATCTTCACAAAATCGGCCGCGCTGCACTGCGCTGCAGAGGGCTATCCGATCCGCGTGAATTCGATCCATCCGGGATTTATCGAGACACCGCTGGTCGAGAAGGCGGTCCTCGCCCTCGGCGAGAAAGGTCCGGCATTCCACGAAGCCGTGCTCGCCGGGATTCCCGTCGGCGCGATGGGCGTGCCGCTGGATATCGCGAACGGCGCCCTCTTTCTTGCCTCCGACGAGTCCCGCTACATGACCGGCGCCGAATTGGTGATCGATGGAGGATTCACGGCTCGCTGAGCTGAGGCACTGAGCTGAGGGGACGTTGCGACATTGAGAAACAAATGGCCATCGATGATCCGTTTCCGCACCGGCTGGTCGGGTGTGCCGGGCGAGGAACGAAATCCAGCGCAATCCATCGCAGCAAGCCCGATGCCTGACTTGATGAGCGGATCTTCAACCTTGAGAGACGCAAAATCGGCCGGCTGTACGTCGCCGCGGGCTGACTCTCCAGCGTTTGACCTGCGGGATCGTTCGGGAGAGGTTGCGTGATCCGGCGCGCCCCATACCTGCGCCGGAAGGGGGACAGATATGACGACTCAGATGCACTTCCGCCGCCTGATCGCTCAGGCTCTTACCATTCTTCTTCTGCTCGCTGGCACTGCGGTGGCGCAGGACCTCGACATCAAGCCGGACGAGATTGCCGACGCGGCACTCGAAACCGCCGAACAGGTGCCCGCGCGCGAGCCCAAGCCTGCCATCGAGGAGATGGTCATCACGGCGCAGCGCAAGGCCCAATCGCTGCAGGAGGTGCCGATCGCCGTCACGGCCTTCAGCGCCGAGGCACTTGAGTTGCAGCAGATCTCGCAATTCACCGACCTTCAATTCAACGCCCCGAACGTCACCTTTACCCAGACCAACTTCGGCGGCGGAGGCAACTTCGCTGTTCGCGGGATCGGCTCGGCAGCGGTTGCCACCAGTGGCTCTCCAGGCGTCGCCTTCCATATCAACGAGGCAGCCATCCCGACCTTCATCTTCCAGACTGAGTTCTATGATCTGGAGCGCGTCGAGATTCTGCGCGGTCCGCAGGGGACGCTCTACGGCGCTAGTGCCACCGGCGGTGTGGTCAACCTCATCACGAGGAAGCCGAGGTTCGAGGAATTCGATGCCAACTTTGAGATCGATTACGGCAACTTCAACTCCGTCAAGGTCAAAGGTGGTGTGAGCATTCCGATTGGCGATCGAGTCGCGATCCGTGTGGCTGGCCTCGCGCTGCAACGCGACGGCATGATCAAAAATTATTACAACGGTTCCGACGTACAGAACGAAAACATCGACGGCCGTGACCTCTGGAGCCTCCGCGCGACGGTGACAGCCGACATCACCGACACCACGCACGCCAGCTTTATCTTCAGCCGCTTCAAGGAAGACGACAACCGAGCACGTATCACCAAGCAGCTCTGCAACCCCACCGATACAGCACAACTCGGCTGCACTTGGGATGGCGACCTCGAGACGATGCAAGCCGGGCGCCCCTTCCCGCAAGCCGTCGCCGGTGCGACTTTCGCAGCCTACGGCGGCTTCCTCCCCTGGGGCCCGACCCCAGCCGAGCTGGACCCCTACTCCGAGCAGAACAACCCGGGCCTGCAACAAAAATTGGATGAAGACCGACGCGCGGTCTATACCGATATGGACCCGCTCTATCAGGCTGAGGAGTCTTGGTACCTCCTTGAAGTCGAACAAGAACTTCCCTCCGACCTCACGTTGAGCGTCATCGCCGCCTACCACGAATCGCAGGCGGTCAGCATGCAAGATTTCAACATGGATGTCGGCGCCAGCTTCCAGCCCGATGCCGAAGGCAATACGCCCGTGATTCCAGTCTCGGGTACGACCAATTTCGACTGGTCTGACGAGAACCAGGCGGGCGTCTTCGCCGGCAACGTAATGCGCAGCGATACCCGTATTTTCGGCTACGACAAGAGCTACGGCAAAGGCACCACTTGGTATGGCGAGGCCCGCGTTAGCTCGGCCTGGGAGTCGGCCTTCAACTTCCTGGCCGGCGTCAACTACACCAACGGCACCGGGCGCACCAACTACAGCGTGCTCGCCAACACATTGGAGAACGTGGCTGTCGATGCCACCCCGATCCTCAATCCGAACGGGCCGATCCCGGTGCTTCCGGGCCTGACCGGCCTGTACCCGAGCTTCTTTTCCAACTCGACCAACCCCTACGTCCGCAACCTCTTCGGCATTTACGGCGAGGGCTATTGGGATATCACGGAGCAGCTGAAGTTCACCGGCGGCATCCGCTACAACCGCGACCGCAAGACCATCCGCGACCGCTCGACCCTGCTCAACTCGCTGCAATATGGCGGTTCCGTCGGCACGGAACCGGAAAAACTCTGTCTGATCGACGTCGACCCGCTGCAGATCGGCAACCAGTCCGATCTGAATTGTGCCCTCTCTTTCGGCGCACCTTTCGAATATATGCCTCTGGGCCCCGTGCAGCCTGGCGTTGAGGGCTCTGTCTATTGTCAGGGAGACCCGACCGGCCCGGACGACCCCAAGAATTGCCTGCCAGGCAGCGCTTTGCCGCCGTGGAACTTCTCGCGCCTGCTCAAGGGCAGCAACACCACCGAGACCTGGTCGGCCTTCACCGGCCGCGCAGTGCTTGACTACATGACGGAACTGCCCTTCACCGACGAGACTCTGCTCTATCTGCAATGGTCCCGCGGCTACCGACCCGGCGGCTTCAACCCGGCCGTGAACCCGACGCAATTCCCCGGTGCAGAAGACACCTTTGATTCCGAGTTCGTCAGCGCCTTTGAGTTCGGCATGAAAAACAAGATTCTCGACCTGGGCCTGGTCGCCAATTTTGCGGCCTTCTACTACGATTATACCGGCTACCAGATCTCCAAGCTCGAGCGCGGCACCGCCATCAATGAAAACATTGATGCCGATGTCTGGGGCCTTGAGTTGGAAACCATGTGGGCCGTGCCCTGGGTGCCAGGCGTGCTGGTCGACCTCAACTTCTCCTACCTCGGCACGAGTATCAAAAACGGCGAGAGCTCAGTCGACCCGCGCGATCCTGCTGGCGAGCGGTTCAACAACGATGCCACTTTCCTCGCCAAGGATTCCATCTTCGGCCGAGCCTGCACGCTGGACCGGGCCGCCTATACCGAGGCCTATGAGTCCGGACGGCTCGAGCCGGGAAACGCAGCACAGAACTACTACGTCAATGAGCCCACCACCTTCACCGAAGACGGGCTTCCCGTTCTAGTGAACTGCAATGGTATGGAATCTGCACCTGACGGCAATGGCGGCACGGTCGATCTGACGGTCGACCAATACCGAGTCGAGATCGAAGGTAACGAGCTACCCAATGCACCGACGGTTTCGACCAAGATCGGCGTACAATGGTTGCTGCCGATCGAAGCGCTCGGCGTGAACATCATTCCGCGCACCGACTTCTATTGGCAGAGTTCCATGTGGGCCCGGATCTACAACGGCCCGCTCGACAAGATCTCGGCCTGGAAGCGTTGGGATGCGCAGGTAATCGTCGAAGACGACGAGTCGCGCTGGTATATTCGCGGCTACGTGAAGAATATTCTGAACTCGCAGAATATCACCGGCGTTACCGTGCTTACGGCAGCCGTCGGCAACTTCACGAATATCCATGTGATCGAGCCGCGACTCTTCGGCTTCGCAGTGGGAATGCGTCTCTAGGAGAACACCATGACGATGTCCGGCAACCTTCCGCCCTCGAGGCGGCGATTTCTGCA
>JAYGCM010000079.1:0-44192 GCA_046583355.1 Deltaproteobacteria bacterium | reverse complement strand
CGCGGCGGCATGGCCGAGCCCGGTCGGGCTCGGCCATGCCTCCTGGTTCAGTGAGCAGTACCGCTTATTTGCGGATGTTCTTTTTGAAGATCGCCTCGGCCTTATCGGCGGCTACCTCGGCCCGCTCGGCGGCCTGATTGGCGCGCAGCGCGGCTGCTTCTGCGCGTGCGGCGGCCTGATCGGTGTTCTCGGCCGCGATCTCCTGGGGGCTCGGTCCCTTGGCCGCGCAGCCGGTACCACCTACGGCGAGGAGGGCTCCGAGTGCCGAGAAAGCAAGGCCCCTACTGATTTTCGATCCCATCACGTTGCGCATCATCCACATCCCTTCTGACGAATGCCCGTTGCATCCGCTTGCTTCGGGAATCTGACATACCCCCCTCGGCCAGACAACTGCGCATGGCCGTGCAGCGCGGCTTGAGACATTGTGTCTTGCTTTGCTAGTCGATCCGGGGGTTTCTTTCTCCGGAACTGCGGCAGCCGAGCGTCGCCACCGGGGGTTTTTCTGCGCTCGGTCATAAGGTGGAGGTTCACTCGCTATGGCGACGATGATCACCGACGAGTGCATCAACTGCGGGGCCTGCGAGCCCGAGTGCCCGAATACGGCAATTTATCAGGGCGGCATTGAGTTCGACGCGCTAGACGGCTCGAAACAGACCGCGATCTCGGACGATTTTTTCTATATCGTTCCGGATAAATGCACCGAATGCGTTGGCTTCTACGCCTCCGAGCAATGTGCTGAGGTTTGTCCGGTCGATTGCTGCGTGCCGGACCCCGATATTCCCGAGACCGAAGACGTACTCTTTGCACGCGCAAAGCAGCTCAGTCCGGAAGAGGATTTCCCCGAGGATTTCCCGTCCCGCTTCAAAGTGAGCGAGGAACCCGAAGCACCCGCGGCCGACGCCATAGCCGCGCCGGCTGCCGGCACGGCAGCGATGGCCGTAGCGTCCGCCCCGGCCGGAGTGGTTCCTTTCGGCAAGGTCGAGCGCAAGGGCACAGCGCCGCTGGCGCAGCCTTCTTTGCGCGAGTCCCTTTATCTGGGCGAGCTCGATGTGAAATTCGACGACGCGCTTGACCTCGTGGAAGCCGGTGCTCCCGGCGGCGGCGTGTCGGGCCTGCTCGGTCTGGTGGTTCGCTTGGCGCAGCCTCTTCTCGGTGCGATGCCGGCCTCGACCAAGGTGCACCTCGAGAAGGCGATCGGCGATCCTTCCGTCTTCTCAGCGGCCGGCGCCACCGGGCTCAATATCCTCGCTCATCTCATCCTCCTGCCGGCACTCTTTGTCGGCTATGCGGTGAACGTCGAGGGCAGCAGCCTCTACTCGATGGAAATGTCGAAATGGTTCCTGCTGGGCGGGGCCGTTGCGGTGGCAGAGGCGATCCTGCGCCTGCGCGAAACGATCCTCTTTGCGCGGCCGACTTCGGAGACTGTCTGGCGCGGCAGCTTCTACGGCTTGCCCTTCGTGCCACTCGTTTTGCCGATGATCGCCAATGCGGCCAAGGCGAAGAGCGAAGGCACTCTGGCGCGCGAAGGTTTCTACGAGAGCGGCGGCGCGTACGATGAGAAGCGTGAGCGCGAACGTCGTTATGGCGAAATCTACACCTACGAAGAACGCCCCGCGGGCTACCTGCTGCGCCTGGAGCTGCCACGCCGCATTCCGCCCTCGGGCGTGCGCGACGAACTCGGCTTGGGCGAGGATATGCCCGATTACGATATTGATATCGAGATGCGTGGTGGCTGGCTTGAGGTCAAGGGCCGGGTGGTCGACGAGCGCTTGCGTACGGTGGCCGCGACGGCGCCTGCTTTCCCGCCGAATTTCCTCACTCGGGTCCGCGTCGACGAGCCCGCAGCGGGCTTCGCTCAATGGTACGAGAACAAGCTCTTGGAGATCGTGATCGTCAAGAAATCGGCCATCGCACGTCTGCCGCGTGAAGCCGATGCAGCCTGAGATCCGGATTCTCGGTCTCGGCACGCACCTGCCGGGGCCCTTGGTCTCGAACGAGGAACTCGCGCCGCGGCTCGGCATGGACGCCGACTCGCTGCGTCGGGATACGGGAATCGAGGGGCGCCATTTCACGCCATCGGGCGAAGGTCCGAGTGATCTCGCCGTCGTGGCGGCCCGGAGTGCGCTTGCCGCGGCCGATACCACCGTGGATGACCTCGGTCTGATGATTTTTGCAACGACGACGCCCGACGTCGCCTTTCCGGGGGCGGCCTGTTTTCTCCAGGAGAAGCTGGGCGTACCCACCATTGGTGCGCTTGATATCCGCGCGCAATCCGCGGGCTTCGTGGCCGGGCTCGATCTCGCCGCCGGCTTCTGCGCCGAAGTGCAGGCCGATGGCTCGGCCGACGCGCGTTATCGGCGCGTCTTGCTGGCGACCGGCGAAGTTTTCGCCAGCGGGCTGGATTTCTCGCCCGCCGGGCGCGAAATGGCGGGCCGCTTGGCCGATGGCGCGGCGGTCGCGATTGTCGGGCCGGGCGACCAGGGGCCGCGACTTCTTGGCGCGCGTTGGTACACGGATGGCACGCTGATCGAGAGCTTCTGGACCGAGGTGGCGCGCTCGTCCAAGGTGGCCGGGCGAGTGACCCGCGAAGATATTGAAGAAGGCCGGCATTTCCCCCACGCGGACCTACCGAGCCTGCGCGCGGTGGCGGCCACGCGGATGGCCGAGGTCGCCCGCGAAGTTGCGGAAATTGCGGGCTTTACCTGCTCGGAGGCAGCGCGGGTGCTGATCGATTATATCGAGCCCGATGTAGCCGAGGCGGTCGCCGCCGAGCTCGGCATCGCCACCGGCAAGTTGGTCGTGCCGACCGCGAAATTCGGCCATATCATGACGGCGGGTCTGGCCATCGCCCTGGCGGATGTGCTGCCTGAGCTTGTGGCGGGTGACAAGGTCCTGCTGGTGGCGGCCGGTTCCGGCTTCACCTGGGGGGCGGCAGCCCTGGAGGTTGGCAGATAATGGCAGCGCGCAACCATATTTTGGGCGTAGGGACTTGTTTGCCGGATAATATCGTCACCAATGACGACCTCAGCGAGCGCATGGATACTTCGCACGAATGGATCGAGCAGCGCACGGGGATCTGTGAGCGACGCCATGTCGCCGAAGATTGCGCGAGCACGGATCTCGGCAAGGTGGCCGCGGAGAAGGCGCTCAAAGATGCCGGACTCACGATCGACGATATTGATCTTCTGATTTACGCGACCCTTTCGCCGGACCTCGAATGGCCGGCGACTGCCTGCATGATGGCGGCGAAGCTGGGCGCGCGGCCGATGCCGGCTCTGGATGTTCGCAACCAATGCTCGGGCTTTGTCTACGCGCTGGCGACGGCCGATACCTGGCTGAAGTCCGGGCGCGGCAAGCATGTCCTGATCGTCGGGGGCGAGATTCATTCGACCGGCCTCGATATCTCGACGCGGGGCCGGGAGGTCAGCGTGATCTTCGGTGACGCGGCCGCAGCCGTCGTATTGGGTCCCTCACCCGATGGGGAGAAGGGAATTCTCTCGACCCATCTGCATGCTGACGGCAAATTCGCGGAGAAGCTCTGGCTTGAAGTGCCGACCAGTCGACGTTCCCCGACCGTCAGGGTCGAGGACCTGGAGGGCGAGGACCCCTCGGCCTACCCGCGCATGGCGGGGCGTTACGTTTTCAAGCATGCCGTGACTCGTTTCCCCGAAGTGATCCGCGAGTCGCTGGCGGCCAATGGCTACGGCATCGAAGACCTCGACCTGTTGGTGCCGCACCAGGCCAATCTGCGGATCAACCAATTTGTAGGGGCGGAACTCAAGCTGGAGGAAGCCCGCGTCGTCAACAATATGCAGAAGTACGGCAATACGACGGCGGCCTCGATTCCCTTGGCCCTGCGTGAAGCCCTCGACGACGGCCGCGCCAAAGAGGGCGGCCTGATCTGCCTGGCCGCGTTCGGCGCCGGCTTTACCTGGGCGGCGGCGCTGGTCCGCTGGTAGGGCGCTGGCGGCCGCGCCTCTGGAGGCACGGTCGAAAAGCCGGCCTGCATCCGGGCGACGACACCGTGCCCTACTGCCGGTGACGCGGCGCGTCTTGTAATTGCGCTTAAGTAGAGCATTAGGAGAGGAGATTCTTCCTTGCTGCATGGGGGCATTTTCAGTATCCTGATAGTCTCTCATTCAGGAGGTTCCCCGGTTATGTTCAAGGTTGGTCAGAAGGTAGTTTATCCCGCTCACGGTGTTGGCGTCATCGAAAGTGTACAGACCAAGACCATCGCCGGGTCGGAGAAAAAGTTCTTCATGCTCCGCTTTCTCGAAAGCGATATGACGATCATGGTACCGATGGAAAATGTCGATGCCGTGGGGTTGCGACCCATCATCGGCAAGGCGACCGTCTCCAAGGTTTATAAAATCCTGCGTGACAAGAAGGTCGAAATCGACCAGCAGACGTGGAACCGTCGCTACCGCGAATACACCGAGCGCATCAAGACTGGCTCGGTTCTCGAGATCGCCAAGGTGCTGCGTGACCTCTTCGTGCTGAAAAGCGATAAAGAGCTTTCTTTTGGCGAGCGTAAAATGCTCGATACGGCACGTACGCTGCTGGTCAAAGAACTCTCGATTGCGCGCGCGCATCCCGAAGAGAAAATCATGGAAGAGCTCCGCACGATCTTCGCTCCTTAGAAAATTCGTGTGTCGGCGCAGCGCGCCGCAATTCAAGAAGCCCCTGACGGTCCTGCCGCAGGGGTTTCTTCGTTCAGGCGACCGCTGCGGAAGGCACGTAGGTCAAGCACGACCTCGGCAAAGCCGGCCGCGCGGACGGCCTCGACCAGCGTCTTGTGCATGGTATCTTCGGTCGCGCGGCTCAGTTCCTTGCCGGCAATTTCGAGGCGGGCTTTCTCCTCTCCAACAAAACGGACGCGGAACTCGCGGAAGCCCAGAGCGTGTACCGCCTCTTCGGCCAGTTCAATACGGTTCAGGCGCGCGTGCGTGATCGAGGTGCCGTAGGGAAAGCGCGAAGCGAGGCAGGGCTGGGCCGGTTTGTCCCAGGTCGCCAGACCGATGGCGGCGCTGGCTTGGCGGACATCGTCCTTGGTCATGCCTACCTCGACCAGGGGGTGGCGCACCTTTTGTTCGCGCGCGGCGTCGAGGCCGGGGCGGAAATCGCCGAGGTCGTCGCAATTCACCCCGTCGAGGATGGTCGCGATACCGCGGCGTTCGGCCTCGGCATGGCAGATCCGGTAGAGATTATCCTTACAAAAATAGCAGCGGTTGGTCGGGTTCGCGGCGTAGGCGTCGATGGCGACCTCGTCGGTGCGGTGGACCAGGTGTTCGGCACCCAGCCGGTCTGCCAAAACGCGCGCTTCGGCCAACTCACGCTCCGGCACGGCGGCGGAGTTCGTGGTGAGCGCGACCACGCCCGCGCCGATGGTCTCGCAGGCCACGGCCAACACGAAGCTGGAGTCGACGCCGCCGGAGTAGGCGACGATTGCACTCGGCAGCTCCTGCAGCAGGCGCCGCAATGCACCGAGTCGCGAAGCGACGCCCGACTCGAGCGGCTCTTTCAGGCGGTCGGTCTCGGACATGCTTGGGCCCTTTCCTGTGCTGCGGTAGCCATGGTTCAAGTTTCCTCGCGGTCGAAGAGATCGGTGGTCAGGTAGCGTTCGCCGGTATCACAGAAAATGGTGAGAACGACCGCCTCGGGAGGCAGGGTCGCCGCTACTTGTAGAGCGACAGCGAGGTTGGCTCCCGAGGAGATGCCGACGAGGATACCTTCTTCGCGCGCCACGCGGCGGGCCGCGCGGCGCGCGGCCTCGTCGCTCACCGCCTCGAGTCGGTCGAAGCTGTCGCGGTTGAGGTTCTCCGGCACGAAGCCGACCCCGATGCCCTGAATGGAATGCGCGCCGGGCGCGCCACCGGCAAGCACCGGCGAAGCGGCTGGCTCGACGGCGATGATGGTGCAGCCGGGCCGCTCCTCATGCAGTACCTGACCGACACCGGAGATGGTCCCGCCAGTGCCGACACCGGCCACGAAGGCGTCGATGCGGGGCATCTGCATGAGGATTTCACGGGCTGTGGTCTCGCGGTGGATGCGTGGGTTCGATGGATTGGAGAATTGCTGGGGCAGGAAGACGTTCTCGTCGGCGGCGGCGATCTCCTCGGCGCGGGCAAGCGCGGCATGCATGCCGTTGGTATCCGGGGTGAGTTCAACGTGGGCACCGTAGCCCAGGAGTAGGCTGCGCCGCTCTTCGCTCATCGTATCGGGCATCGTGAGGGTGAGGCGGTAGCCTTTGCAGGCGGCGACCAGGGCGAGTCCGATTCCGGTATTTTCCGCTGGTGGGTTCGACGATATGTGCGCCGGGACGCAGCCGGCCCTCGGCTTCTGCGTCCTCGATCATGGCGCGCGCGATGCGATCTTTGACACTACCGCCCGGGTTGGCGAGTTCGAGCTTGGCCCAGACCTCGGCTCCGCCCTCGGGCGCACAGCGGCGCAGGCGCACGACCGGCGTATTGCCGATCAGCTCAAGCGGGTCTTCTGCGACCATATTCGGAGCTGGCATGGGTAAAATCCTAGAGGATCGGCTGAAAAGTGCAACGGCCGACGCCTGCCGCCCAGCCGCCGCAAGCCGCGCCGCGCGGTAGGCCTATTTTGGGGCTGCCGCTCTCAATGTGCTTTCCTTGACTTCCCGCGGGGGTGGTTCTACCGAATTGGCAGGGCCTTGCGGATCGGCAGGGGCGAAGAAATAGAGCCGCTTTCTTGAACAAAAGAAGGCTGGTTCCGTCTGAGACAGAGATCGCCCGGGCTGGGGTGGATAATGGGTCCGGCAGGCGGGCTCGACGAGGGGAATGGGATGAGCGATTCGGAATCGGAGAAGGACGAAGAGACCAGCTTTCGCGTGGTAGATCGCCGCCGCTTCGATGCGGAAGGCGCTGCGCGCGAGACCACCTCGACCGAGGTATTTGCCGACACGACAGTAGGCATCGACGGAGAGACCCCTGCGGCCGCGTCGGACGAAGCCGCTGCGCCACCGCCCACGGAGCCTGCCGCTGCATCGCCCCGCGAGCCGGCTACGCCGCCGAGTTCGCCAGCTAGCGCCCCCGCATCGGAGAGTCGCGCCGAGGCACCGCCGGCGCAATTCGGTGAGGCGCAGGGCGAGCCCCGCGACGTCCCGCCTGGTACGGAGTCGGCCGTCCCAACCTTCAGTTCGCTGGTCCTGAGCCTCAGTACGCAGGCTCTTCTCTGCCTGGGCGAGATCGCAGAGGCAGAGAATGCACCGCCGCATATCGACCTCGTGGCCGGACGTCATCTGATTGACCTGCTGGGTATCCTGCAGGAAAAAACGCAGGGCAACCTCGACGCTTCCGAGTCCGAGCTTTTCGAACGAATCCTTTATGACCTGAGGCTGCGTTTCGTGCAGATCTCGCGGCAGCAGACTCCGTCGCCGCAAAATTAGTCCAATAATACAAGATATGGAAGCCATGCGCAGTTCTGCCCGAATTATTCTTCTCGTTCTCCTCGGTTTCGGAACCGGCTGGCTCGCGAGTAGCTATCGCGCGCTTGAGGTGCCGGTCGCGGAAGCGAACTCGGATGTCTTTACCGTCGCCGGCAGCGGTGATGAGGTTTGTGTGCGCTGCGTCCTACCGGATTTCGTCCAACTCTCGGAGAAATGGCGCGCCTCGGTGGTGAATATCGCAACCGAGAACAAGGCGCCCAAGCGCCGCCAGGGCTTTCGCCCCGGGCCGCAGCAGGGCGGGCCGGGCCGTGAACCCTTCGAGCGCTTCTTCGGCCCGCAGGGGCCGGGCCGTGGCATGCCGCGGCGCAGCTTGGGTTCTGGCTTCATTTTCGATGGAGCCGGCTATATCCTGACCAATAACCACGTCATCGAGAATGCCGACGCGATTCACGTCAAGTTGACTTCCGGTGAGGAGTTCGACGCGACGCTGGTCGGGCGCGATCCCAAGACGGATATTGCGGTCCTGAAAATTGACGCGGGCCGTGAGTTGCAGGCGATCCCCTTCGGCGATTCCGAAAACTTGAAGGTCGGCGAGTGGGTGATGGCTATCGGCAACCCCTTCGGCCTCGATTTCTCGGTTACGGCCGGCATCGTCAGCGCCAAAGGCCGCTTCATCGGCCAGGGGAATTACGACGACTTCATCCAGACCGACGCACCGATCAACCCCGGCAACTCCGGTGGGCCGCTGATCAGCCTTGACGGTCGGGTGGTGGGGATCAACACCTCCATCTTCAGCCGCAGTGGCGGCAATATCGGTATCGGCTTCGCGATTCCGATCAACCTGGCTCGGCAGCTGATTCCGCAGCTTCAGGAAAAGGGCAAGGTTACGCGCGGCTGGATGGGCGTCATGATCCAGAAGGTGACGCCGGATATCGCCGAATCGCTCGGCATGGACAAGGCCGGTGGCGCGCTGGTGGCCGATGTCGTAGATGGCGGCCCGGCCGAGTTGGCGGGCGTGCAGGTCGGCGATGTCATTTTGACCTTTGCGGGCAAGGACGTGGCTGAGTCTACCGATTTGCCGCTTCTGGTGGCGCAGCAGACGATCGGCGAGACGGTGGAAGTCGTGGTGATCCGCAATGGCGCCGAGAAGACGCTGGAGCTCAAGGTCGCCGAGATGGAAGACGATGAGCTCGAGTTGGCTGGCAGCGAGTCCGAGGCGTTCGGGCTGGCGGCGCAGAACCTCACGCCGGAAATCGCTGAGTCGCTTGGGCTTGAGCCCGAGACTGAAGGCGTGCTGGTCTCGGCGGTCGAGCCGGGTACCTCGGCGGCCGACGCGGGTTTGCGTCGCGGCGATGTCATCCTCGAAGTGAACCGCAAGGTTGTGGCGAACCTCGAGGAGTATTCCACGCGCCTCAAAGAGCGCAAGGCTGGCAAGAGCGTCCTGCTGCTCGTACGCCGCGGCGACAATACAGTCTTCCTCGCACTCAAGCCACCGGCCGATTGACCGGATGGCCGGGTCTTTCGGACGCCGGCTGCGTTCGCTTCTCGTCGCAGTGGTCGTGGCGCTCATTCCCTTGGGCGCTGCGGCCGCGGCCGCGGGTTGGATCGTCTACGAGAACCTCGCGACGACACTGGAAGAACGCTTCCGTGGTCGGCTTTGGGATTTTCCCAGCCGGATCCTGAGCGATGAATTCCTGATCTACCCTGGGCTCGATGTGTCGGCGGCAGGTCTCGGGCGGCGCCTGGATAGGCTCTCTTATATCGAGGTCGAACATGAGCCGAGCCGCGGCGGCGAGATGCGCTCGGGCGATGATAGCCTCGAGATTGCCTTGCGACCCAGCGGGCAGGGCGGCGCGCAGGCGCGCCCCGTGCGCATTCTGCTTGAGGACGATCGCGTGCGCGAGATCTCTGACCTGCGCACGGGCGAGAAGATCGGCGCCGTCGCTTTGGAGCCCGAGGAACTCACCGGCATCTACCAGGGAGATTGGGAAGGGCGCCGCGCCATTCGGCTGAGCGAGGTCTCGCCGATTCTCATTCGCGCCGTTCTGGTCACCGAGGATGCCCGCTTTTTCGATCATAATGGGATCGATTATGTGGGTATGGGGCGCGCGTTGCTCACGAATTTGCAGTCCGGCCAAGTGCGGCAGGGGGGCAGCACGCTGACCCAGCAGCTCATGAAGAATTTCTTCCTGAGCTCGGAGCGAACCTATCAGCGCAAGCTGCACGAGATTGCGATGGCGCTGGTCGCCGAGCAGAAATACCCGAAAGAGGCGATTCTCGAGGCCTATTTGAACGAGATCTATCTCGGGCAGCGCGGTGCGCGCGGCGTCTACGGAGTGGCCGAGGCTTCGCGTTTCTTCTTCGGCAAGGATCCCTCGGAGATCGATGTCGGCGAGGCAGCGATTCTCGCCGGATTGATTCGCGCCCCCTCGGCCTATTCGCCGCGCCGCTACCCCGAGCGCGCCCGTGCGCGCCGCAATACGGTTCTGCGTCTGCTCTATGAGGCCGGCGATATCGACCAGCGCACCTGGGAAGAGGTGCGCGCCAGCGGGCTTGGCGTGTTGCCGCCTCGCAAACGCCAGCGCAGCGCACCCTTTTTCGTTGACGCCGTCGAGCGCGAGCTCGCCAAACGCTTCCCGCGGGGTGCGCTTACGTCAGAAGGTTTCTCGGTGCATACGACGCTTGACCCAATGATGCAGGAATGGGCCGAGGAAGCATTGCGCAGTGGGCTGGAGCGGGTGGCGGAGCGGCGGGCGAAATCGCATCCGGCGCCGGAGAACGACCGCCTCGAGGCGGCCCTGGTTGCCATCTCGCCACGCACGGGCGAGATCCGCGCCATGGTCGGCGGGCGTAATTACCAGGAGAGTCAATTCAACCGCGTGACCGATGCTTTGCGTCAGCCGGGCTCGGCCTTCAAGCCTTTCGTCTTTCTCGTCGGCCTGCTGCAGACCGAACCCGAGCGTCATATCAACGCGGCGACAATTGTGGAGGATGCTCCCTTTACCTGGTCGTATGAACTCGACCAGAATTGGGCTCCCAAAAATTATGGTGATAAATATTTGGGTGAAGTGACCGTGCGCACCGCGCTTGAGAAGTCGCTGAATGCCGCGGTGGCGCGGATCGCCTGGAATATCGGGCTCGAAGAAATCGCCGCATTCGGCGAGCATGTGGGGATCCCCGGGCCTCTGCTGGCGGTGCCGTCAATCGTGCTGGGCTCGCTGGAGGTCTCGCCCTTGGATATGACGGCGGCCTACGGAATTTTTGCCAGCGGCGGGATTCGTGCAGAACCCAACGCGATTACGCGGGTGGAGACGCGCGACGGCGCGACGCTGGTCGGCCACCCGCCCGAGATGCGGCGGGTCGTCTCGCCGGCCGAGGCCTATGTGATCACCCATATCCTCGAAGGCGTGATGGATCGCGGTACCGGGCGCAGCGCTCGCTGGCGCGGGTTCAAGAGCCCGGCCGCAGGCAAGACCGGCACGACCAATGGCTACCGCGATGCCTGGTTTATCGGTTATACGCCGGAGCTTCTGGCCGGTGTTTGGGTGGGCTACGACAGCGGCACGCCGCTGGAGCTCTCGGGCGCGAGCGCGGCCCTGCCGATCTGGACCGAGTTCATGAAGCATGCGACCGCGGCCGACTCGAAGCGCGGCTTCTCGGTGCCGCCGGGCGTCACGATGGTCGAGGTCGATCGGCACACGGGCTTGCCGCCGGCACCGGAGGGCGGCAATTCGGATGCGGACGTGCCGCGCGGGGAAGCGGGGCTGGCAGCCGCGGCGAGCGAAGAGCAGAAGCCGCCTGTAGAGCTGATTCTGGAAGCGTTTCTCACCGGCGACGAACCGGCGTCTTCGCGCCCACTGGCGCCGAGCGTCGATTTTGCCGAGACTCTCGGTGCGGACGACCTCCCTGAGGAGCGCGTGTCGCCGACTGATGATGAATCGTGATCTGAAAATTCGCAGCCTTTTTGTTTTCGCTGCCGCCGGCCTTCTTCTGGTGGCGGCTGCTTGTGCACCCGGCCGTGAGCCCGAGCGCCGCTGGCAGCGTCGCCCCCGGCCCCTGGCGACGCCTTGGCGCCCGCCCGCGAGTAGCTTGCCGAGGCTCACGCCGGCACCGCTCTGGCCGCTGGAATTGCCGATCTTGTCGCCCGAGGGAACACCTTCCCCGCCGACACTGGCGCCGACGCCCAACCGCCGCGGCATGCATGACCGCACGCGCGACCCGCTGGGTTGGTCGATCTCGGCACATACGCCGCCGCATGCGGCGGCGGCCATGCGCTTGGTCGACCGGGCGCGCGCCGAATTGCAGGCGGGCACGACCGGCCATGCGTTCGATCTGCTCGATGAGGCGATCCGCGCCGACCCCGGCTGCGTTCCTGCCTATGTCGCCCGAGCGCAGGCCTCGTTGCTGGTCGGCTCGACCGGCGGTGCCCGCGCCGACCTGAAGCGCGCCGCGGCCGCGCAGCCGCGTGGCGCCTGGCTTGCGGAAGTGGTGGCCGTGGGGGGCGAGGTCTACGAGACCGAAGGACGAAGCGACGTGGCGATCGCAGCCTATCGTCGTGCCCTGGTGATCCATCCGGCCAACCGCACCGCCCGCAAGGCACTTTCGCGTCTGCTGGCCCGATGATCGTATTGGGCATCGAATCTTCCTGCGATGATACCGCCGCGGCCCTTGTGGACGAGGGGCGTGAGCTCGCCAATGTCGTCGCATCACAAGACGATGTGCATCGGCCCTTCGGCGGCATCGTGCCCGAGCTGGCGGCGCGCAACCATATGTTCCATGTGATTCCGGTGATCGAGTTGGCCCTTGCGCGCGCCGGACTTACGCTTGCGGATGTGGACGGCATCGCGGCCACGCGCGGCCCGGGCCTGGTTGGGTCGTTGTTGGTGGGCCTCTGCGCGGCCAAGGCGATCGCACGCTCGCGCGGCTTGCCCTTTGTTGGCGTCAATCACGTCGAGGGGCATCTGCTTTCGGGCGAACTCGACGAGAAGGTCGAGCGGCCCTTTCTCGGCCTGGTCGTCTCGGGCGGCCATTCAGCGCTTTACCTGGCGCAGGCAGACGGCAGCTTCGCCTTGCTCGGCCAGACTCGCGATGACGCCGCCGGCGAGGCTTTCGACAAGGCGGCCAAGCTACTCGGCTTGGGTTACCCGGGTGGCCGTGAGATCGAACGAGTGGCGCGCGAGGGCAATTCCAAGGCGCTGCGCCTGCCGCGCCCGCGCGTACGCGGCGCCGCGCTCGACCTGAGCTTCAGTGGTCTGAAGACCGCACTCTGGCAGCAGGTCGAGAAGCATCCCGACCTGTCCGTGCCCGATGTGGCGGCCTCGTTTCAGCTCGCTGTAGTCGAGTCTTTGGTCGAGGCGGCGCGCCGGGCGTTGCAGGCCACCGGCGTGCGTCGCCTCGTGGTTACCGGCGGTGTCTCGGCCAATGGGCCGTTGCGCGAGGCGATGGCCTTGATGGCGGCCGAGGAGGGTGCCGTCTGCTCGGTGCCGCCGCTCTCTCGCTGTACTGATAATGCGGCGATGATCGCCTATGTCGGCTGGTTGCGCCTGGCGCGCGGCGAGCGCGATTCTTTGGACCTCAACGCCGTGGCAACTCTGCCGGTAGGGCCGCGCCTCCATCTGGATGTGGGCTGATGGGCGGCCGTCGGCATGCTCTCGGCCAGCATTTCCTGATTGACCCGAGCGTGGTTACACGGGCCATCGATCTGGCCGAACTCGAGCCCGGCGCGCATATCCTCGAGGTCGGTCCGGGGCGTGGTGCGCTGACCTTCCCGTTGCTGGATGCCGGCTTCCGGGTCACGGCGGTCGAGTTCGACCGCGGCCTGGCCGAGGAAATGGCGGCCACGCCGCGCGAAGGCCTGGTGGTCGAGCAGGCCGATTTCCTGCGCTTCGACCTGGCGCGCCTGCCTGAGCCGGTGATGCCGGTGGTGGCAAACCTTCCGTACTCGACCGGCACGGCCATCGTCACCCGCCTGCTGGAGTCGCCCGCTCGCTTCCCGCGGATCGTCGTGATGTTGCAGCGCGAGGTCGCCAATCGACTCCGCGCGGGCCCTGGCTCGCGCGCCTACGGTAGTCTTTCGATTCTGACTCAGGTGCATGCCGAGGTGCGTGAGGGCTTCACTGTACCGCCCTCGGCCTTTCGTCCGCCGCCCAAGGTGGAATCGGCGGTCGTTCGTCTTGATGTCTCGCCCGAGCCGCGTTTTGATGTGGGTGATCCGCAACGTTTCCGCCGCGTCGTGCGGGCCGGCTTCTCGCAACGTCGCAAGACCTTGCGCAATGCGCTCGGCAGCAATTTCGGCAAAGAGCGTTCGGTCGCCGCTCTGGAAGAAGCCGGTATCGCCCCCGTGCGTCGTGCCGAGACGGTCTCGATTGAAGAATTCGTCGCGCTCGCCGCGGCCTTCGGGGAAGATGCCTGAGCTGCCCGAAGTCGAGACGGTCTGCCGGACGATTGCGCCCTACGTTTGTGGGCGACGCATCGAAGCCGTCCGTGTCCACGATAAGCGTTTGCGCCGGCGGGTCGCCGACGATTTCGCCGAGCGCCTGAGTGGCCGGCGCATCGAGGCTGTGCGTCGTCGGGGCAAGTATATTATTCTGGATATCGGCGGCGGCGAGATGTGGGCGGTACACCTCGGCATGTCGGGCCGCCTGCTGGTTGGAGCGAAGGCTGCCGGTGCCCGTCATGTTCATATCGAGGTCGATCTGGAGGGGGGCCGCTTCCTTCATTTTCAGGATCCCCGCCGCTTCGGTGCCTCGTTCCTGATGCGCGACGAAGCCGAGCTTGGCAACCTGGGCCTGGAGCCACTCGAGGATGGTTTCCATGCCGATGCTCTTTGGGCCCTGCGCACGGCGCATCCGCGGGTGACCATCAAATCGCTTCTGATGGACCAACGCTGCGTCGTCGGGGTGGGGAATATCTACGCCAGCGAGGCGCTCTACCGCGCCGGCGTGCGGCCGAGCCGGCGCTGCAAGCGGCTGCGCCGCCGGGAGGCGGCGGGCATTGTTGCGGCGGTAAAAGAGGTGCTGCGCTATTCGATCGAATCGGGTGGATCCTCGCTGCGCGATTACCGCGATGCTGAGGGCAATCCCGGCGCATTTCAGAATATGCTCCAGGTCTACGACCGCGCGGGCGAGGCGTGCGGACGCTGCGGCGCCGCGATCCAAGCCCGGCAGATGGGCGGGCGCAATACCTTCTGGTGCTCCGGCTGCCAGGTCTGAGCCGCGCGTTGGGCCGAATCTCTCCATCGGCCACGACGTTGTTTGCTCTATCGGAGCAATGATTCTACAAAGCAGAATTGGTGGGGCATTCATGCCCGGATCGTCGTCGGTCGATGGTCGCGTAGGAGGTGAGGCGTTTGGCAGGAGTGCAGGAAGAGGTGGGGCGGCGGTGGCATCGGCTGCTATTGGGCCTGGCCGCAGTTCTCGCTCTGTTCGTGCTGAGTCTGCCGGCTGCGGCCGCTGATTTTCCACGGCCGGATTCGCTCGAGCCGGCGGTAGGTTTTTGGCGCTCGATCTTCGCAACCTTCTCGCGCAACCAGGTCGTCTTGCATGATAATCGCCATCTCGGTGTGGTCTACGAAGTGCTGGACTTCCGCTCGCTGGCCGGCCCGAATGGGCTGCTCGATGCCAAGGCGTCACGCCGCAAGAAAAAAGAGGTCGAGCGCGCCGAGAAACGGATCGAGGCCGCGCTCCAACGCTTGCACCGCTATGAGGGTAGGCCACCCCAGATGACTCTTCTGGAGGCCCGCGTGCGCGATCGTTCCAGTCGGCTCACTGGCAAGAATAAATTCGCCGACGCGGCCAAACGCGTTCGCTCCCAATCGGGCCTGCGTGAGCGCTTCTCGTCCGGCCTGATCCGCCAGCGCGCCTACCGCGCGGAGATGGAGGCGATGTTTGCCGCGCGTGGCCTGCCGGTCGCGTTGGCCCATATGCCGCTGGTCGAATCCTGTTTCGATGTCGATGCGTATTCGAAGGTCGGCGCTGCGGGCGTGTGGCAGTTCATGCCGCGCACTGGTCGCCAATATCTGAAGATCAACTCGGCTCTCGATGAGCGCCGCGACCCCTTGCGCTCCACGGAAGCCGCCGCCGAGCATCTGAGGCGTGATTACGAGGCGCTGGGTAGCTGGCCGCTCGCGATCACCGCGTACAATCACGGCCGTGGCGGCATGCAGAAGGCGATGCGCAAATATGGCTCGGATTTCGAGTCGATGGTGCACGAGTACCGCGGTCGTCGCTTCGGCTTCGCCTCGCGCAACTTCTACGTCGAGTTCCTCGCCGCCATCGATGTCGTGCGCGACGCCGAACGGCATTTCGGAGCGCTCCGCCAACTGGAGGTGCCACGCAGTCGCGAAGTGAGGCTGCGCCGCTCGATGCGCCTGACCGACGCCGCCAAGCATGTCGGCGTCACGCGTGATGACCTGATTGCACTCAACCCGGCCTTCCTGCGCCGCGTGCGTTACGGCGTGGATCGCATTCCGCGTGGCTATCGGTTGCGCGTGCCCAAGGGCCCACGCGACCCGGCCCTGGCGCGCGCTCGGCGCAATAGCGGCCGCGACATATCCGCGCGGAACGAGCCGCGCATCGTCGTACATAAGGTCGGCCGCGGCCAGACCCTCGGCGGCATCGCACGGCGTTATGGCGCCAGCGTCCGCGAGATCCAGAAAATGAACGGTGTTCGCAACCCTCGCCGCATCCAGATCGGCCAGGAGTTGATGGTCCCGCTGGGCTGAGGCCTGGAGGCGCGGCCGGATGCAGGCCTACTTTTCGGCCGTACCTCTGGAGCTGTAGGCCCTTCGCGTAAGGGCGGATGGATGCTATATTCGGGGTCAATGCGTTACCTTCCTGTATCTCTGGATCTCGTCGGCCGACGGACGATTGTGGTTGGCGGCGGCAGCGTTGCCGCGCGAAAGGCCTCGAGTTTGTTGGCGGCGGGCGCTTCCGTTCGTGTCGTCGCCGGGGAGATCGGTTCGGAGCTGCGCGAGCTTGCCGCATCGCAGAATTCGCTGGAAATCGTCGAGCGCGACTACCAGGCCGGTGATTTGGCCGATGTTCTGCTTGCCTTCGCGGCGACCGACGACCGCTCGGTGCAGAAAGCCGTATCGCAGGAGGCCAGCGAGCGCGGCGTCTTGCTCAACGTCGTGGATGAACCCGAGGCCTGCTCGTTTGTGATGCCCGCGATGCTGGAACTCGGTCGGGTTACGGTGGCGGTCAGTACAGGCGGCGCGAGCCCCGCGCTGGCTCAGCGCATCCGCGACGAGATCGCCGGGACGCTCGGGCCTGAATATGGCACGGCGGCCGAGGTGATGGCGTCCCTGCGCTTGCGCTTCGAGCGCGGCCCCGCACGCGCCCAGGCCTTCACGCGGCTCCTGCAGAGCGGGCTTCTGGAGGCCCTGAAACGCGGCGACCCCGCGCGGGTCGAGCGCATGACAGATTCGGTCTGCGCCGGGCTTACCGAGCGGCCGCGCCAAGGCGACGGTAAATAAATGCCCTCTCTCCTCCTTGAGGGGAGTCTGTTGGCGTACCTGATCGGAACGGTCGCCGGCGGGCTTGCCCTTTGGCGCTCGAGTTCGGGTTTTCGCCAGACTACCGCTGCGGCGCTGATTGTCGGCGTGGTTCTGCAGGGTTCTTCCATCTTGGCGCGCTCGGCCGCCAGCGGCACCATCGTCGTACATAGTTTTACCGAGCAGGTCAGCTTTTTCACCTGTCTCTTGGTCGCCGTGCACCTGCTGGCGCAGCTTCGTTTCCGGCTTGCGGTGCTGGCCGCCGTTGTCGGCCCTCTCGGATTCATCGGTGCCCTGGTGGCCTTGGTGGCGCAGGGGGCTACCTCGGATGTGCCGGAGTTTCTGAAGAGTCCGTGGTTGCCGGTTCATGTCACGCTCGCCTTTCTCGGCAACGCGGCCTTCGCGCTTTCTTGCCTTGTCAGTTTCGCCTACCTCTGGCAGGAGCGCCGCCTCAAGGCGCGTACGATCTCGCCTTTCCTGACAAGTCTTCCCTCGCTGGAATCCTTGGATCGAATCAACTTCACGTTTCTGGCCTGGGGTTTCGTTCTGCTGACATTGAGCATCCTCAGTGGCGCCGTCTGGGCGGAACTCTCGTTCGGCCGCTTCCTCTCCTGGGAGCCGCGCACGATCTGGAGTGCGATCGTCTGGGTGATCTATGCTGCTTTGCTGCACGCTCGCGTGACCATCGGTTGGGGCGGGCGGCGCGCCGCTACCTTGACCATCGTCGGCTTTGGCGTCCTCTTCATCTCGTTTGTCGGCATCAATATGCTCACACCGGGTCAGCATGCGGTGGCCTACGGATGAGCGCGACGACGCGTGCACAGGTACGGCCCTTGCGGCCGCGCGGGCCGAAGGGTGGGGCGGCGGACCTTTGGGTCGTCGGGTTGAACCACGAGACCGCGCCGATCGAATTGCGTGAACGCCTCGTGTTTCCCGGCGATCAACTCGGGGCAGCGGCCGCCCGCATCGTCGCCGGAACCGATGCGCGCGAGGCCGTCGTGCTCTCGACCTGCAACCGCATCGAAGTGATTGCCAGCGCGGGCCGCGAAGACGAGCTTTCCGGCGCCCTCACGGAATTCCTGGCCAACGACCGTGGTGTCGATATCGCCCTTTTGCGCGAGCATCGCTACGTGCACCGCGGTCGCGATGGCGTCCGTCATCTCTTTCGGGTGGCCTCGAGCCTGGACTCAATGGTGATCGGCGAATCCCAGATCCTCGGCCAATTGAAGGCGCAATTTAGTAACGCGGTCGAGAGTGATGCCGTGGCCGCTTTTCTGCGGCGCTGCTTCGAGCGCTCGTTTCGCGTCGCCAAACGGGTGCGCACCGAGACCGAGGTGGCGACGCGCGCTGTCTCGGTCAGTTCGGCTGCCGTGGATCTGGCGCAGCGTATCTTCGACGATCTCTCGGGCAAGACCGTCATGCTGATGGGCGCGGGCAAGATGAGTGAGCTGGCGGCGCGTCATTTCATCGCGGCCGGCGTCAAGAACCTTATCGTGACCAACCGTTCCTTCGACCGCGGGGTGGAATTGGCGCGGCGCTTCGACGGCACGCCGGTCCCTTTTGACCGCTACCACGAATATCTGGCGATGGTCGATATTGTTCTTGGCTCGGTTGGTGCGGACGGCACGATTCTCGGGCCATCGGACCTGACGGCCGCCCTGAAGTCTCGCCGCAGCCGGCCGATGTTTTTCATCGACCTCGGCGTGCCGCGTAATTTCGATGCCGCCATCAACGACCTGGAGGGTTGTTATCTTTACGATATCGACTCGTTGGCCGGTGTCGCCAAGGATCACCGCGCGGAGCGGGCCAAGGAGGCCCGTAAGGCAGAGGCGATTGTGCTGGAAGAGGCCGATGGGCTCTGGCGGCAGCTGCAATCGCCGGATTTGACGCCGACTATTGTCGCCCTGCGCGGTAAATTGGAGGGCATTCGCCGCAGCGAGCTCGACCGCGCGATGGCGACGCTGCGCCGCCTCGAGCCAGAAGATCGCGAGGCCCTGGAGTCGATGACCCAGGCGATCGTGAACAAGATTCTGCATGCGCCGATGAAGGTCCTGAAGGAACTGGCGCGTGAGGAGGATTCCGGTGGCGCCAGTGATGCCCAGGAGTTCGTGCACCACCTCTTCGAGCTGGGCTCCGAGCCGCGCATCGATGAAGACGACCAGGAGTAATTGAAATTGAGCGTTCCCCTTCGCGTCGGCACCCGTGGCAGCGCGCTCGCCCTGACCCAATCGAAGCAGGCCGTGGCCTTGTTGGAGGCCGCCGGTACGCCGGTCGAACTCATCGTCATTCGTACCTCTGGCGACAAGATGAAAGATATCCCGCTGGCGAAAGTCGGTGGTAAGGGCCTCTTCATCAAGGAACTCGAAGAGGCCTTGCGCGGCGGCTCGATCGATTTCGCGATTCACTCGATGAAGGATGTCCCGGCGCAGTTGCCCGAGGGCTTTGCCTTGGGCGCCATCAGCACCCGCGCCGATGCGCGCGATGTGCTCGTGCGTTCACCGGCGCATCGCGGCTTGCCGCCTGGGCTGGACGCGTTGCCTACGGGGGCGCGCATTGGCACCGGGAGCTTGCGCCGTCGCGCGCAGCTCGTGGCTTTGCGACCCGACCTGGAGATCGTACCGATTCGTGGCAACGTCGATACGCGCATCGGCAAAGCCGAGAGCGGCGAACTCGACGCCGTCATGCTGGCGGCGGCCGGCATCGCCCGATTGGGCCTGGACGTCCCGATTGACCCGCTGCCGGCCGAGATCTTCCTCCCCTCGGCGGGCCAGGGTTTTTTGGCAATCGAGATTCGCATGGGCGATACGGCAACCGAGCGTCTCCTGCAGCCCTTGCACGATCCGGCAGCCGCACAGGCCGCCACGGCCGAGCGCGCCTTCGTTGGCGCGCTTGACGCCAGTTGCACGGCGCCCGTTGCGGCCTGGTGTCGGGAACGCGACGGGCTGCTGGTCTGTGACGGCTTGGTCGCTTCGCTCGATGGACGCGAGATGCTGCGCACCTCGCTCAGCGCCAAGGCGACCGAGGCGGCCGATCTGGGTCGTCGGGTTGCCGGTGCATTGCTGGCGCGTGGTGCGGCGCACATTCTGGCCGAGGTCGAGCGCCAGATGGCCGAAGACTGAGGCGTCGGCCGATCGCGCCTGCGGATCTCGAACCGAGCCGTACCTCCAGGCTATGGCCGTGATCGCATCAGTCGGTTTTCACAGCCGGGACCACCGGGCGGGTCTCCAGGCTCACGATGTGCTCGGGGACGAGAATCGCCGAGCCGGCGCGCTCGTAGAGGCGGCCCTCGATGCGCACCTCCTCGGCGAGGAATTCGCGTGCCTGTTCGGCTGGGTCGGTCGCGGGCTGCGCCTCGGCAAAGGCAAAAAGGCGGCCCGTGCCTTTCTCCAGCAAGGCCAAGGAGGCGCCGTTGGCGCTGCTGGCGCGGCTGCAGACTACCGCGTCGCCCTGCTCGTCGCCCTGCTGCAACAGGCAGCTGAGGGCAAGAATCCGGCCTTCCACAATCAGCGGCACCCCGGAGGTGACTCCAGGCGTGGGCTCGGGCTCGTTTTCGGTCGCGGCATACGCCGGTGCCAGTCCGAGGAAGGCTAGGGCCAGAAGAAGAAAACATCCAGACATGGTTACCGCCGATCTATCATCTGCGCCGCCGCCTTGCCTGCCCCGCGACCGGCCTATACCGATTTCGTATGGCTCAAGGGATCGTCTATCTCGTCGGTGCCGGCCCCGGTGATCCGGGCCTGCTGACACTGCGCGGCGCGCAATGCCTCGGCCGTGCCGATGTGGTCGTCTACGATTACCTGGCTAGCGTGGAATTGCTTGCGCTCGCGCCGCCCGGGGCTGAGCGTATCTTTGGCGGTAAACACGGCACGGGAGCGCATTTTCTCGAACAAGAGCAGATCAACGAGCTTCTGGTCGAACGTGCCCGCCGTGGCCTATGCGTGGTGCGCCTCAAAGGGGGCGACCCGATGGTTTTCGGCCGTGGCGCCGAGGAGGCTGAGGTGCTGGCGCGGGCGGGTATTGCCTGGGAGGTGGTGCCCGGTGTTACGTCCGCGCTCGCCGTACCGGAGATGGCCGGCATCCCGGTCACGCATCGCGATTGGGTCTCGGGCGTCACCGTCCTCACCGGACACGAGGCCGCGGGCAAAGAGAATCCGCGCGTGCGCTGGGAGCTGGTCGCGTCGGCCGGCAATACTATCGTGCTCTTGATGGGCTTGACGCAGATGCAGGCCAACCTCGCCGCGCTGATGGCGCATGGGCTCGATCCCGCAACCCCGGCCGCGGCGATTCGCTGGGGCACGACGCCGCGCCAGGAGACCGTGTTGGGTACCGTTGCGGACCTGGCCGAGAAAGTTGCGACAGGGGGCCTTCGGCCTCCGGTGACGCTGGTCATCGGCGAGGTGGTCCGCTTGCGCGAGTCAATTGAATGGTTTGAGAAGCGACCACTATTCGGCCGCCGGATTGTCGTGACGCGCCCGCGCCACCAGGCACCGCGGCTCGCTGAACTTCTGCGCGAGCAGGGCGCTGAGGTGCTGGTGTGCCCGGCCATCGAGATCGAGGCGATGGACACAGCGCCGCTGCGCGCCGCGCTCGAACAACTCTCGTCGTATGATTTTCTGGTCCTGACCAGCGCCAATGGGGTCGATCGTTTTTTTGCCGTGCTGGATGAATGCGGCCTCGATATGCGCGCGCTTGCCGGCTTGCGCATTGCGGCCATCGGCCCCCAAACAGCCCGCCGACTCGCGTCGCGCCACGTGAATGCCGATATTATTCCAACCGAGTACCGCGCCGAGGGGCTGCTTGCGGCCTTGGCGGGGGAGTCGCTCAAGGGGAGCCGCGTCCTGTTGCCGCGGGCAGCCGGAGCGCGCCCGATTCTGCCCGATACCTTGCGCAATCAGGGAGCGTTGGTCGACGAGGTCTTGACCTACCGGAGCATTCAGCCGGCCGATGCCCCGGCGCGTTGGCAGGAAATCCTCGCTGACGGCATACCGGATTGCGTGACCTTCACCAGTTCAAGCACGGTCGAGCATTTCCTTGCGGTGGTCGATGCGGCGCCCGCGGGCCGCGCGGCTCTGGAGGCGGCGAAGATTGCCTGCATCGGCCCGATCACGGCCGCTACCGCTACCGCCGCCGGTCTACAGGTGGCCATCGAGCCCGATTCGTATACGGTTGCGGCATTGGCGCAGGCGATCACGCAGGCGTTGCGCAACAAGGAGTCCCGATGAGCACGTTTCCTCTGGTACGGCCGCGCCGGCTGCGGCGCACGGCAAGGCTGCGCGAAGTGGTGCGCGAGACTCGCCTGCACCCCTCGCAGCTGGTTCTTCCCCTCTTCGTCGTGCCGGGCGAGGGCGTCGCCAATGAGGTGAAATCGATGCCCGGCGTGCGGCAATGGTCGGTGGATAGGGTTGCCGAAGAGGCCGGTCGAGCCTTTGAAGCGGGCGTGCGCAGCGTGATCCTCTTCGGAATCCCCGAAGCCAAAGACGCCATCGGCTCCGATGCCTGGCGCGACGACGGCATCGTGCAGCAGGCGCTGCGCGAGTTGCGCCGACAGATCCCGGAGCTTCTGCTCATCACCGATGTCTGCCTTTGCGAATATACCGACCACGGCCATTGCGGTGTGCTCAAGGGCGACGAGGTTCTCAACGACCCGACACTCGAGTTGTTGGCAAAAGAAGCTGTCTCCCACGCACGCGCCGGTGCCGATATCGTCGCGCCCTCCGATATGATGGACGGCCGGGTGGCGGCGATCCGCGACGCGCTCGACGAGTCCGGCGCCGAGGATATCCCCATCCTCTCCTATGCCGTCAAGTACGCATCGGGTTTCTACGGCCCCTTTCGCGATGCGGCCGACTCGGCACCGAGCCATGGCGACAGGCGCGGCTACCAGATGGACCCGGCCAACGGCCGCGAGGCCATGCGCGAGCTTGCGCTCGACCTCGACGAAGGCGCCGATATGGTGATGGTGAAGCCGGCCGGCCCGAACCTCGATATCATCGCCGAGGTGCGCGCGGCGTGCGATGTGCCGGTCGCCGCCTATCAGGTCAGCGGTGAGTACGCGATGATCAAGGCCGCGGCCGAACGCGGCTGGCTCGACGAAGCGCGTGTGCGCGAAGAGAGCCTGGTCGCCATCCGACGCGCCGGCGCTGATCTGATTCTCACCTATTTCGCAGTCGATCAGGCCGAAGCCCTGCGCCGCGGCTGAGCACCCGGAGTGATCCGGACCTCTGGCGGTCCAGCTAAAAAGCACGGCTTGGCACAGAGGGTGTCGATTGCGGGAAGGGTTTTCTCGGACAAGGAAAGAGCGGAGATGTGGCGCCGCAGGCAGTGCGGTGAGTCGGTGCGCTCGTGCGACAGATCCGTCGCCTTCCCGCAGAGCTGCGTCGCTCACTGATAGGGGACCGCGGGATGGTAACGGCCGATCACCGGAGATTCTCGATCGCGATGAATGTCGATGTGGTTTCTGCGATCCGAGACGCCCTTGGCAGCGCGGCGCCAACGAGAACACGAATCGGCTATTGCGCCAATACCTGCCCAAGGGCACCAGACCTCTCGGTCTGGGGCAATCGGAACTCGACGAGATCGTGCTCAGCTTGAACCCGCACGGCCCGAAGGCCCGCGGCTCTTATTGGCCCTGCCGACAGGCTTGTCGACGGTGTTGGGTTGACCGGTTGAGCCCACCGCCTCTAAAAGCCGAAGCGGTCGAGCCAGCCCACCGCCGGGTCGCCGAGTGCGAACTCGACCGGTAGCGTGCGCGGGCGGTCGCGGTCGCCGCCGATGCGGACCTTCTCCGGCTGTCGTCGGCCATCGATTTTGATATCGAAAATCAGCGATTGAAAGTCGCCCGCGAGGATGACGCCGAGGCCCTCGACGCGCCCCGTCAGGCGGCCGTCGAAGTCCAGGCGTGCCGGGCGCGGCTGGCGGATGCGAATCGCGTCGGAGAGGGGCGTGGTATCTTTGAGCACGCCCTTGCCGGTGGCCAGCAGGGATCCGTCGATCTCGTGCGGTTGGCCATCAGGGATGAAGCGCAGGTGGATACGCCCGCCTTGGCTCCAGACGCGGATGAGTACCTCATCGGTCTGCTCGGGGATTTCGGGCGAACCGTAGAGCAGGCCGAAGGGCAGAATATCGTTGCGCGCGTCGGCCGCGAAGGCAGCGAAGAGAAGCGTGGCAAGCGCGGCCGCCAAGAGCGCCGCGCTCCTGCGGCCGAGGCTTTGGCGGTCGTCGCTGGACCCAATGCGCCAGCCCGCGGCCGTGCGCCTCTCAGCCCTCGCTGGCCGCATCAGGTCCAGCCCCGTTCTCGATCCAGATCTCGATCATCGCAAGCTCATCGGGCGAGAGCGGGGGAGCGCCGAGTGGCATGAGGCTGCCTTCGCCGGCGTCCAGCATGCCGTTGAGCTTGGCGATGAGAAAGCTGGATCCTACCTCGCTCGGAGTCACCCGCAGCAGGCCGCGCGCGGCCGCAGCCGGGTTGGATGCCAGGACGCCGACCAACTCGGCGTAGGATTCGCCTTCTTCCAGCGACAGATCTCCGGCGCGTGTGCCGGAAGAATGGCACGCCCCCGTGACACAACTCGTGTTGAAGACCTGGGCCTGAATGGCGGCATATTCCCCGCCCGGCGCAGCCCCGTCAGGGCCGTCACCCGCGCAACCCGCCAGAGCAAGCGCCAAAACCAGACCTGTTTTCCCGAATCCTTGCATCCTCGAACTCCTTCTAGACGACCCACGAACGCGCAGCAGACCGCGCCACGGCACCCGGCGCGGGGTCGTCCTTGCGCTGGGGCGACGAATCACCGTCTGCAGCGCAGGCTAAGTCTTCGGTGGGAAAGTGCAAGTGGTTGCAAGGTCACGACGTCCTTTCGCCGGAATCGGGGTAGGAGCGATAGAGCGCTTGCTGTTGCAGCAGCTTCGTATCTGGCGTAAAAGATGGCATCCCGCGCGGTCGGTTTTGGCCGGGCGGGGCTTTCCCTACATTCTGATGCAAGCCAAGTGGACCGTTCCTGTCCTCGTGCTCGCGCTTCTCGCTGCCTGTTCTTCCGGTGATGAGCGCTCGGCCGTGGACCACAAAGATGCCCCGGCTGCGCCTGCGGCACTCGTTGCCCCCCAGGTGCACGTGCCCGCTGCCGTGGTGCCCGAAAAAGTAGTCGCCGTGGCTCCGCTGCACCTTTTGCGTGCCCACCCGCGGGTGATCGCCCAGGCGCGGACGCTTGCCCGTGACCGGTATACTATGCGGGTCGGCTTGGAACGTGCAGAGAGCTTCTTCGGCATGATCGAGGCGGTGCTATCGGAGCACGGTCTGCCGCGTGAGTTGGCCTTCGTTCCGATGGTCGAGAGTGTGTTTCACCCGGATGCGCGCAGTCGCCGCGCCGTCGGCCTCTGGCAATTCGGCGCCTCTACGGCCCGCGCCTACGGTCTCAAGGTTGGCGATGGCATCGATGAGCGCCGCGACCCGGAGAAATCCACCCGTGCGGCGATCCTCTATCTGCGCGACCTGCACGAGCGTTTCGGAACCTGGGAACTTGCCCTGGCGGCGTATAATGCCGGGCCTTCCCGCGTGGCCCGCGCGCTGGCAAAGCTGCCCGGAGCTACTTTCTGGAAACTCTCCGAGGCGAAGCTGCTGCCGCCGATCACGCGGCGCTACGTGCCCAAGGTCATCGGCAGCGCGTTGGTCGCCGACGATCCCGAGCGCTTCGGGCTTCAGTTGCCCGATGGTCTGGCCGCGGTCGCCTTCTCCCAGGCAGGCTAGAGGTCCGGCCGCAAGCGGCGCCCGGATGCAGACCTGCTTTTCGGCCGCGGCTCTAGCCGCCTCAATGCAGCGTCTGGGCGTGGCCGAAGGTCACGCCCAGGACGGTCAGGGCGTCGTCGCGCTCGTCTATATAGTAGAGGATGGAGTAGCCTTCGATGGGCAGCAAGAGGCAACCCCCGTGACCTTCGCAGATGGCCGAGTTGGTCGGCAGCGGGTCGTCGGCCAGGCTCAAAATCGCTTCGCCGATCTCGCGCAGGGGCGGTCCGGGAATCTGCTCCATTTCGCGGTATGCGCTATACGTCAGGCTGAGTTTCATTCCGACCTACCGATCTGCCCATCTTTTCCGGTTCTCCGGGGCGTTCATCTCTAGGTTCGGAATCCAGCAGAAGCTTCTTTAGTAGGAATTGGCGAAAGTACCGGTGCGAGCGAAATGAGTGGAGCAGGAATGGAGAACAAGGCAGCAATGTTGGTGCGGCCGTCGGTTGCGGCGATGCAGGGCTATATTCCGGGTGAGCAGCCCGGTGGCCGCGGGGTGGTGAAGCTCAATACCAATGAAAACCCCTACGCTCCGTCGGCCTCGGTGCGCGAGGCGATCGCCGCCGCAGCGGGCTCCCTGCAATTCTATCCCGACCCCACAGCAGAGCCGCTGCGCGAGGTGGCAGGCGAACTCTGGGGGGTGGATGCGGCCGGAATCGTTGCCGGCAACGGCTCGGACGAATTGCTTACTTTGCTGATGCGCGCGGTCATCGAACCCGGCCAGGTGGTAGCTTATCCGACGCCGACCTATTCGCTCTACGATACGCTGGTCGAGATTCAGGGGGCGGTCGCGTTGCGCGTCGCTTACCCGGATACCTGGGAATTGCCGCGTGCTCTCGATGGCGCTGACGCGAGACTTTTTCTGATTTGTAGCCCGAACGCGCCCTCGGGTACGGCCATTGCCCGGGCACGGATCGAAGAATTGCTGGTCGCGCGGCCCGACGCGCTCGTCGTTGTGGATGAGGCCTACGGTGATTTCGCCGAGGCAAGCGCGTTGTCGTTGGTCGGGCGCTACCCGAACCTCCTGGTTCTGCGGACCTTGTCCAAAGCATATTCACTCGCCGGGCTGCGGGTCGGCCTTGCTCTGACGACACCGGAATTGGCGCGCCAACTGCATAAGGTGCGCGACTCCTACAATATGAGCGCCACCGCGCAGGCAGGCGCCATCGCGGCCTTGCGCGACCAGCCGAGTTTTCTCGCCAATCGGGCGCGTATCGTCGCGACGCGCGCCCGGCTTACCACGGCGATGCGTGAGCGTGGCTTCGAGGTGCCCGAGTCGGCTACCAATTTCATTCTGGCCCGCCGCCCGGGCGAGTCGCTCGAAGCATTGATGCTTGGCCTGCGCGACAAGGGCGTGCTGGTACGGTTCTTTGCCTCGTTGCCCGATGCCATCCGAATCACCATCGGCACCGACGCCGAGGTCGACGAGTTTCTATCCGCCCTCGACTGAGTGGCTTCGTCCCGCGGCCGGGATTTGCCCCCAGGCGTGCCGGACCTCGCGGCCGGTCTTAGTCGAAGTCCGGGCGGGTTTTGTCGAGGCGGGCGAAGGCATGCGGGCCGATGGAATAGATGATGCCGCTGCCTTCGGCGGCAGCCACGAAACGGCTGTCTTCGGTCTCGTGCAAGCGCAATGCTGGCGGCGACCCGCCCCCGGCTGTCTGGAGAACGATGCGCAGGGTGGGGGTGTCCAACCCGAAATGCTCGGCACCGCCGGCCGTACTCAGCGTCTGTTCGCCGCGCAATTCCAATGCGTCGTCCAGGTAGCGACGGATCGTCCCAGTGTTGGCCCGTTCGCCTGCGATCTTCCAGCCGCCGTCGTCGCTGCGCAGGAAGAGCAGAGGCTCTGCGCCGGCACGCTCGATCGTCAGCGCATCGATCTCGCCGGCATCTGCCTTGAGGAGGCGCTTGTCGCGCAGGGCGTCGGGCGATAGGTCCAGCGGAATCACGTCGCTTTTCCGCACCGAGAGCAGCGTCGGCTGGTCGTCGATCCGCAGCCAGACCTGCGCTGTGGCGGCACGCAGGTTGGGGCCGCCGATTGCGATGCGCAGCCCGTCTTGTTCCTCCTGCTGGTAGCCGAGTTCGATCACCAGCGGCGGCGGCAGCAGCGAGTAGGCGTCGAGGTCGGCATCGGTGGCGTCGTCAAGGAAATCTTCTGCGCTCAACCGCTCAAGCCTGCGCAATAGCTCGGCCACGACCTCAAGGTCGGCGTCGGCGACGAAGGGCTCCACGATCTGCCAGGTCGCCGCGGGCCGGATCAGCACGGTATCGGGCAGGCCGGGCCGTCGCAGGCGGATCTCGCGCGGCGTGTCATGCGGCGGCAGAGCTTTGCGGTCGCGTAGATCGTCGAAACCGCGGTTGGCGGCAAAGGGCAGGTCGCGCGAAACCAATACGGTCCCAGTGCGCGCGGTGTGGGCGTAGGCGCTGGCCCCCAGCGGAGTCTCGCGGCCGAGGTCCAGCCGGTGGGTTATGCCGTCGTCGGTGCGGAAATGCAGGCGTGCCCGCGGCGGTGTCAGGCCATAGGGGTTGCGCTCGTCGCCGTTCGAGGGAAGCTCGCGTAGAATCGGGCTGCGCAGGCTCTTCTCCAAGAGGGCCGTGATACGTTCCTGATCGGCGCGCGCCAACCGTGGCTCGCGGATTTTCCAGAGGGCGCCGTCGCGCACCAGCACGACACGCTCCTCGCCACGTTCGATGCGCAACTCAACCACGCGGCCGGGCTCGAGCGGAAGCAGCATGGTGGGAGGAAGCGTCGGTGGTTGGGCGACGTCGAGATAGAGCCAAGCGCCCAGGGCCGCCGTGGCGATGGCGAGTAGAAGAGTTGTGAGGAGTCGCATCAGAGCCGCGAGCGACGCCACCAGACGGCGATGCCAAGGATCATGATGAATTCGGGCAGGACCAGCACCGAGAGGTAGAAGATCGTGTTTTCTTCCTTCTCGGTGAAGCGGATACGCGAAGCGCGCAGGCTTTTGGGGCGGATCGCCACGAGGTCGTCTTCGCCGGCCAGCCAGGCGATGGCGTTGAGGAAGAGGTCGCGGTTGAAGACCTGTCCGAGGTGCTGATTGTCCGCCAACGCCGCCGTGCCGAAAACCACCAGGCGGGCGTCGCCGTGGCCGCGTCCCAGGCTGTCCAGGTCGGCATGCACGGCCAGCGCGACGCTGATGGGACCGGCGCGGTCGCCGCCTGCTTCGTCAAGCGCGGCCTCGCTCTTCTCGAAGACCGAGACCAGGTCGCTCTCGGCCCAGCTTGCCTGGCTGGTGGAGGCCAGCGTCGTGGCTATGAGTCCCTCGACCGGACTCGCGCTGCGCACGCTTCGGGTCAGCGGGAATACCGTGCGCTCGCGCATCTCCAAAGTGATCGGATGGGCACCATAGGTTTCGACGATCGGGGTAAGGCCGAGCGTGGGTCCCTCGAAGAGGCGAATTACCTGATCGACCACGACATCGTCGCCGAGGAATACGCCCCAATCGGCGAGCAGCATCGCGAGTTCGTCGCCGTGGCGGGGGGGCAGAAGGAACATCGCGTGGCCGCCGCTATCGAGGAAGGCACCGATGGCCGCAACAATATGCGCGCCGAGCGGGCGCTGCGGTGCGGCGAGGACGAGGACCTGGCAATCGCTCGGCACATCGGCCTCTTGCAGGAGCGGCAGGCTGCGGGTGCGATAATGCTCGTTTGCCAGCGCCAGGCGGGCCTCGGCGTAGCCCTTGGGCGAGCTGGCATCGTCCAGGGAAGGCTCACCTTCTCCCGTGACGAAGCAGAGCGTTTTCTCGGTGGCGCGCGTGACCTTGATCAGCGCATTGGTGAGGGATTCCTCGGACGGGGCGGCGACATTGGTCGCGCGGCTGCCGAAGCTGACCCGCACCGTGCCATAGGAGCGGACGTCGGCCGCCTCGGTACGTTCGGGTTGGAGATCGGGGTCGAGCGTGGAGACCGAAACCAGAGGCGAGCCCTGCGCGAAGCTCTCGAGCAGGGCTTCGGTGCCGGGGTGCGCGCCGCCTTCGAGGAATGCCGTGAATTGCAGCGGCGCATCGAGTTCGGCCAGTACGCGCGCGGCCTGTGGCGAGAGGCTGAAGAGGCCTTGCTCGGTCAGGTCGATTTGTTTTTCGTAGCGCACGCCGAAGACGTTGAGTAAAACCATAAACGCCAGCACCAGCAATGAGGAGACGACGAGGTTGGCGCCTTGGTGCGTGCGGCGCGCGGCCAGCCGCTTGCCGAGGTCACCGAAACTCAGCGCCAACCAGGCGACCAGCAGGATATTGCCGAGCACGAGATGGCTCGCGCTATAGGCTTTGAGCACGCCGTAGCCGAGCCACGAGACGCCGCCGAAGAATACCAGCAGGGCGCCGATCAGGCCGAGGAGATTTGCATGGGCGCGCAAGCGTTTCTCCTCAGCGCCACCGCAGCGATTCGATGGAGCGCTGGGTGAGGAACATCCAGCCGGCAATCATCGAGGAGAAATAGATCAGGTCGCTGGAGCGGAGAACGCCGCGCACCATTGTATCAAAATGCTCGGTGACCGAGAGGTATTCGAGTATCGGGCCCAGTACATCGCCGGCCGAACTGGCCGGCCAGGCGATGATGAAGAGTAGGAGCATGACAACCAGGCCCGAGACGGCTGCGATGATCTGGTTCTCGGTCAGGCTGCTGGTGAAGAGACCGATGGCAACCAGCGTGAGCGCCAGCAGCAGAAGGCCGGCATAGCCAGCGAGCATGACCGGGACTTCCGGATTGCCGTAATACGAAAGAATCAAGCCGTAGGAGAGTGTGGTCCCGACCATGAGGGAGACGAAACAGCCGATGCCGAGGAATTTGCCGAGCACCAACTGGCCGGTGCCGATGGGGGATGTGAGGAGCAATTCCATCGTGCCGCTGCGTCGCTCTTCGGCAAACGAGCGCATGGTGATCATCGGTACGAGAATGACGAGGATGATGGCGAGGTTGTGGAGCAGCGGCGCAATTACGATTTCGTTCAGGTTGAGCCCGGCCTCGCCGCCGCCCACCTGGGTGCTGGAATAAACCGAGACCAGCATGGTGAAGCGCGCGAGCAGGTTGTAGAAGAACCAGCCGCCGAGAAAAAGAAAGCCGCCGAGTACGACAAAGGCGACCGGCGAGGTAAAGAGCGCGCGCCATTCCCGCCCGGCGATGGTGAGAATATTTCTCAAAGCGCATCTCCCATATCGCGGCCTGTCGTGGCGGCGTTGTCGTTGGCCTTGGGGTCACCCGCGATGGCCGCCAGGAAGACCTCTTCGAGCGAGCTATCGCTTTGCAAATCGGCCATCTTCGCCTCATAGACGATCTCGCCCTCGTTGATGATGACGATTTTCTCACACGTGCTGGCGACTTCCGGGAGGATATGAGTCGAGAGGATCACCGTATGGTTGCCGCCGAGGCTGCGGATCAGCTCGCGGATCTCGATGATTTGCCGGGGGTCGAGCCCGACGGTGGGTTCGTCGAGGATCAGGACCTCGGGCTCATGTACGATGGCCTGTGCGAGCCCGACGCGCTGGCGAAAACCCTTGGAGAGATGCCCGATCAGCCGTCCCTGCACCTCACCGAGTGCCGTGCGCTCGATGGCGCGCGCACAGGCCGGCGCGATAGCGCTGCGCCCGAGGCCCTTGAGGCGGGCAACGAAGGCCAGGTAGTCCGCGACCGTCATCTCGGGGTAGAGCGGCGGCGTTTCGGGCAGGTAGCCGATGCGGCGCCTTACCTCGGCGGCCTGGCTCGCGACATCGAATCCGGCAATCGTGGCCCGCCCGCCAGAGGGCGGCAGGAATCCCGTCAGCATGCGCATCGTGGTGGTTTTGCCCGCGCCATTGGGGCCGAGAAAGCCGAGAATCTCGCCTGGGGCGACGGAGAACGTGATGCCGCGGACGGCGGGTCGTTCCCGATAATCTTTGCTGAGGTCCTGAACTTCGATCATGCGTGTCCGCTGCCGGTGTCTTCTATGCCGGGAGCGTGGACGGGTCAAGAAAACGGGATATCCGACTTTGCCGGCCTGCTCCTCGGGCGGGCCTCCAGGGGGCTCCTTTCCTCGACAATGCGCGGATGCGTGGGTAGACAGAAGCGCGATGGGGGCGGGGAAGCGGATCTGCCTCGTCGATGGCACCAATATGTTCTTTCGCGCGTTCCACGCGCTGCCGCCATTGACGACGCGAAACGGATTGCCGACAGGCGCGATCTACGGCTTCGCCTCCATGCTGGTCAAGCTGATCCGCGAGAATGCGGACGCCACGATCGTGGTCGTGGTCGATGCGAAGGGCAAAACTTTCCGCTCGAAGATCGACCCCAATTACAAGGCGCATCGCAAGCCGACGCCGCCGGAGTTGGTGGAGCAGATCCCCTGGATCAAGAAATTGGTGCCGGCGCTCGGCTTGCCCCTGGTCGAGGTTTCGGGCGTTGAGGCCGACGACGTGATCGGCACGCTGGCGAGGCAAGCCGATGCCCTCGGATTGTCGGTCGATATCGTCACCAGCGACAAAGATATGATGCAGCTGGTCGGCGAGCGCGTGCAGATCGTGGATACGATGAACGATCGGGTGAGTCGGCTGCCCGAGGTCGAGAAGAAATTTGGCACGACGCCCGGCCAGGTGGTCGAGGTGCAAGGCCTGATGGGCGACGCGGTCGATAATATTCCGGGCGTGAAGGGCATTGGGGAGAAGACCGCCAAGCGCCTGATCGAGCATTTTGGTACGATCGAAGCGATCTACCAAAGGCTCGACGAGATCGCCGACCTCGGTTTGCGCGGTGCCGCCGGTATCCGCAAAAAGCTCGAAGCCGGTCGAGCCGACGCCGAGCGCAGCCGCGAGTTGGCGACCATCAAATGCGATGTAGAGATCGAGCTTGACCTCGAAGCATTTGCTCGCCGGGAAATAGAAGCCGCCGCATTGCAGCCGCTGGTGGCGGAACTGGGCTTCGCCAAATTGTTGGGAAGTTTCCTCGAGTCGGCCACGCCGGTAGCCGCAGCCGAGGCTCCGCCGCACGAGGAAGTCAGCCCGGCCGATTTCTGTGCGGCATTGCTTGGCCCGAAACCAGCCGCCCTGGCGCTCGCGGCGGACGAGGCCGGCACTGTCGCCGTGCTGGCGCGGGCCGACGAACTCCTGGTCTGTGCCGAATTGCCGGCAGGTTTGGTCGCGGCATTCGAGGGCGATGCGGGTGGCGCGCTTTATGTTGACGGCTTGAAGGAAGTTCTCCACGCTACCGGTGCCGCGGTCGCGGCGACTCCGGCCGGGACGCGCCCGCTGCACGATCTGCGTATCGCGTCCTATGTTCTTGACCCTTCGCGCCGCGGTCACGATATCGACGCGCTGCTGCGCGAGCGGGGCGGGGCGCCCCTTCCGGCGGCGCTTGAGGTCCCGATTTTGGAGCGCGCCACTGCGGTTGCGCTGGCTATCGCTACTCTCGGACCGACGCTTCTTGCCGAGGTCGAGGCCGCCGGGCTGATGGAACTCTACCGCGATCTGGAGATGCCGCTGGTGCGCACGCTGGCGGCGATGGAGGCACGCGGGATCGCTGCCGATGCGGGATTGCTTACGGCCGCCGGGCGCGATTTCACGGCGCGGATAGCCACGCTTGCGGCCGAGATTCACGAGATTGCCGGCGAAGAATTCAATATCGCCTCGACCAAGCAGCTACGCGCGATTCTCTTTGAGAAACTCGCTCTGCCGACCAAGGGCGTGAAGAAGGGCAAGACCGGCTACTCGGTCGATGCCGACGTGCTTGCCAAGCTGGCCGAGCAGAGCCCGATTGCGCAGAAGATTGTCGAGCATCGTACGCTATCGAAGCTGAACTCGACCTATGTCGCCGGCCTGCTCGGTTTATTGGACGCGGAAAGTGGCCGGGTCCACACCCATTTCAACCAGACCGTCACTGCCACCGGGAGGCTCTCGTCGAGCGACCCGAACCTGCAGAATATTCCCGTGCGCACCGAGGAGGGTCGGCGGATCCGCCATGCTTTTGTCGCCGGTCCCGGGCAGGTTTTTCTCGCGGCCGATTATTCGCAGATCGAGTTGCGCGTGCTGGCCCACCTCACGGAAGACCCGGTTCTGGTCGAGGCCTTCCAGAAGGGCGAAGATATTCACCGCCGCACGGCGGCGGAGGTCTTCGATGTCGACCCGGTTTTCGTCAGCAGCGATATGCGCCGTCAGGCCAAGGTCATCAATTTCGGTATTCTCTACGGCATGGGGCCGCAGCGCCTCTCGCGCGAGTTGGCAATCTCACACGCGGACGCCACCGGCATCATCGAGCGTTATTTCGAGCGCTACGGGAGCGTGCGCGCCTTTGTTGAGCGCATCGTCGAGGCCGGCCGCGAGACGGGTTATGTCGAGACGATGCTGGGGCGGCGCCGGCCGCTGCCCGATCTCGTCTCGAACCGGGCCGGTTTGCGCCAGGCCGCAGAGCGTATGGCGTGGAATAGCCCGATCCAGGGCACGGCGGCCGATATCATCAAGCTGGCGATGCTGGAGGTCGAACGGCAGCTGCGGCAGCGCAACTCCGCCGCCGCGATGCTGCTGCAGGTCCATGATGAGCTTTTCTTCGAGGTGGCCGCCGAGGGCGCCGAGGAATTGGGCCAGCTTGTGCGCGACGCGATGGAGAATGTTGTAGCGCTTGCGGTACCCTTGGTGGTCGATCTGAAAAAGGGTCCGAATTGGGCGGAAATGTCATGAATTTTCGCGCCCGGAGACTCGTCTAGTGGCTACAGGCACAGATGAAGGTGACCTCGCGCAGCGCGCGGGGCAGGGAGACAAGGAGGCGTTCCGGGAGTTAGTTGAGCGATATCAACGGCGTGTACTCGCCATGGTGACGGGGATGCTGCACGACCGTGAGGCAGCACTCGAGGTGACCCAGGAGGCTTTTCTCAAGGCCTATCGTTCGCTCGACCGTTTTCGCGGTCAGGCGAGCTTCTATACCTGGATCTACCGCATCGCCGTGAACCTCTCGATCGACTACCAGCGCCGTGAGTGGCGCAAGCCGATCGTCGATACGCACCGCATCCATTCGGATGGCGGGGTGGGCGAGGATGCAATCGATCGCGCCAGCGATGACCATCCCGCAGCCGACCCTTTTGAAGCGACCAAAGATTCCGAACTTCGCGCACGTCTTGGCGAGGCCATCGGAGAGTTGACCCCGGACCATAGAGCAGTGATACTTTTACGAGAACTGGACGGCTTCTCCTACGAGGAGATCAGTCAGGTCCTGCAGTGTTCCAAAGGCACGGTTATGAGTCGGTTGCATTACGCGCGCAAGAAGCTGCAATCGCAGCTGAAGGAGTTCGAATGAACTGCCCCGAAGCCGAACTTCTGCTTGAAACCTTCCACGACGGCGAACTCGGCGGCCGGCTGATGCGCGATACGGCGATTCATCTGGCCGGCTGCGCGCCATGCGCCGCGCTGCTGGCCGAGCACGAGCATTTGCGTAGCCTGGTCGCCGATTCGGTTGAAGCCGATATGGCAGGCGTCGACGAGGGGCAGGTCTGGGCCGGGGTCTCCGCGGCCCTTGCATCCTCCGCAGCGGAGCAGAGCGCGTGGCGCGGCTTCCGTCTTGCGGCCGCGAGCGCCAAAGTACGCGGCGTCCTGGTTGGCGGACCCGCGCCTGTCGCCAGCGACCAGGACACCTGGCTCGCGCCGGCCTCGTCGGGCAGGACGGCTTCGCCGTCAGCCTTTTTTGGCGGTGGTCTGGCGCTGGCCGCATTGCTTCTGCTGGGTTTCTTTCTCGTCGGCGAGGAAGAAGCCGCGCGGACACCAGGGGTTGGGTCGGGGCAATTTGCCGAGGTGAGCGCAGCGGCAGAGCCGGTACGATCCGCTCGCGTGCTTGGGGCAGGGCAGGTGATTGCGGCGGCCTTTCCGGCGGCGCGTGCTTCGAGCCCGCACTACCAGCAGGTGCAGATTCACTCGCTGAATGATTTTGGTGGCGAGATGGCCATGTGGGCCGAGCCGGCAGGCGATACCGCCGTGATCTGGCTCGGGGAAACGGCGCCTCGGGCGCGCCGATGAAGGCGGCCATCGTATCCACACAGCTCTCGTTTGGGCTGCTGCTGGTTCTCGTCTCCGCGCTCACGGCGGCAGCCGTGCCGCTGGTGGCCGTAGAGGTCTGCACGGTTCTGGGCAGTGATACAATCAAACGTGTCGACCAGAGGCTGATTGCGCAGGGGATGCAGGCGCGCCTGACCCGCCTTTTTCATTATCGCTCCTACGAATTGATGCGGCTTGAGGCTCAGAACATCGAGCTGGGGGCAAGCGCTCCCTTTGCCTTGCCCGGGGGGCTCGAGCTACGGGCCCATCCGAAGGCTGTGCCCGCGCCCGGCCGTGTCGCCCTGCAGGTAGAATTGCACCAGGGCGAGAAGATCCTGATGAATACCCTACTGACCTTGGGCGATCGGGGGCGGGTGGTGTTGGGTGGCCCCGGACTCAATGGCGGGGTATTGCTGATCTCGGTTGGCGCCCGGGTGGCGGCGCAGCCTGCACAAGCCCCGGCGCGGCGGCCGGCCGCCTCTGTGGTACCGGGCCTGGTACCGGCGCACGCGACAACGGAATAGAAGGAGCAAGGCGATGTTTCCCGAGCTGGATTTCGACAAACTTTTTTCGACCCTCGACGAGGTCTGGACGAATGTCCGCGAACAACTGGACGCTGAGGGCGTTTTTTCGCAGGCGACAGCGCAGGGCGTGGTTGATTTCGCCCGTCCGGTGGGCCCGGCGGCCGACTCGCCGCTCTTCGCGCCGGTCATCGGTGTGGCCGGCATGCTCGCCAGCCTGCTCCTCGCCGGTGTGGCGATGGGCGCGTTGGGTGCGTTCCTGGCAGCCGTGATGGCGCTCGGTTTCTTGCTCGCGCGGGTCTACGGAGTTTCGTTCGAGATTGCCCCGTTTGCGGGAATGGCGGCGTAATAAAGGCAGAAGAGGAGGGGGGCTCGCGCCCCCCTCCTCGAGCAGCTTGGTTGGGTTAGTCGCGCATGGCGGCGCCGAGAATCTTTGAGGTGCTCTCGCGCATGACGCGGGGGTCGACCGGCTCGCCGGCATGGAGGGCGGCGCGGACGGCCTTGCCGGAGATACCGACGGGCTTTTCGTCTTTGTGGTTCTCCGTGAGGTCGACTCGACCCATGGAATCGTAGAACGCGGCAAAGCCGACTTTGACGGGCGAGATTTTGAGATCGCCAGCCAGGTTCTCGAAGATCTCCTGGGCGTCGAAATCACCCCAGATCGCCGAGCCATCGGCAAAGGGCGCGTCGGCGTGCTTGCGGCCGATGACGATATCGGTGAAGCCGAAGTTCTGGCGGTAGATGCCGTGCATCACGGCTTCTTTCGGGCCGCCGTAGAACATCTTGATGTCGAGCCCGAGGAGGATCACCCGGTCGGCAACGCTCTCGTTGCGCGGGCCCCAGAGCTCGGCGTCGGAGTCGCCTTCGCCGATGCCGCGCGAGTCGATCAGAGCCTCGTAGGTGTGCATGCGGACGTCGGCGGGGACGTCGTCGCCCTTGGTCTCGCCGATCAGCGGGTTGAGGCAGGCGGCGGCGTTATGGCCGGCACGGATCAGCGTCTGCAGCCCGTGTACGAGCGCGTATTCATGCGCACGGTGCAGCGGGTTACGGGTCTGGAAGGCGACAACGCGGTCCCAGCCCTTCTCGGCGAGGAGCGCACGCACTTCGAGCGGCGAGAGTACGTATTTGCCGAACTTCGGATCCTTCGGCTGCGGCAGAACCTCGATGGTGCCACCGATCAGATGGGTTTTGTCGGCGTCGCCCTTGAGGGCCATATCGGCGCCCGGATGGTCTTCGCGGTCGGTGCCGTAGACCGATTTCAGATAATGGGCTTTGTCCCAGGCGTATACGCTGCTGATCGCGAGCTTCGCGACGATATCACCCTTCGAGTTGGTGATCGCGACGTCCTGGCCGGCGGCCAGGGTGGCTGCTTGGTCGGCGGTAACGGGGAGGGCCAGAGGGATGGTCCAGGCGTAGCTGGCGCCGTTGGATTCGATGCTCGCGGTGTCGAGTACACGATTCCAGGTGGCCTCATCCATCGGGCCGGTGAGCGGCGTCAGCGCGCCGTCGCCGAAGCGGTAGACCGTCGAGAGGTCGGCGTCGGAGACGGGGACCTTTGGCAGCTCGGCTGCGCTTGCGCGAAAGGCCTCGACCTTGTCGGCGGGGACAGTGCAATTGACGAGTGCGGAGACTCCTCCGTGCGGCGGGATCAAATCAGCCATGGACTTCTGGTTCCTTTTCGTTGAAAAAACGCCGGCGCCGCGCAAACCGGCGGAGCCCGCACCGGGGCCAGGTGGAATCACCGGCCCGCAGATGGTCATATGTGGATAACTGCGGCCACGCAGGCCGGCAAGTTGGAGGAGTCTATGGCGCGTGGTGGGTCGCGGGACACGGTTTTTTCTGCGCGACATCGGCATATTCCCAGCAGGCGGCACCGGGCGTGAGTACCCAACGCCGGGATTCTTTTTCCTGCTCGATTTCTGCCAGCCAGCGCGTCGCCACCAAGGCGGCGAGACTGCCCGCCATGCTCGCGGCGGCGACGTCGCTATGGTCTGCCGGAGCCGGTCGCCGCACACATTGCGGGCAGGCGGCGGCGCCGCGCGGTAGAAGCAGCAGGCTCGTCGTTCCCTCTTGGTCCTGGTCGATGAGGAGAGTCCCTAGCCGCGCCACCGGCAGCGGCACCACCTCGGCGCTGCATAGGAGAAGATCGATCGTGGCGTCTTCGGGGCGGGTGAGAATGCGGGTCCCCGGGACGCGATCGCCCAGGGAGGCAAAGGGCGGCGCCTCGAGAAGGGCGGGCTCGATTTCCAGGGTGCAGATGCCGGCGCCGGCCAGGTAGGTAGCCGCGGTGGCGGCCGCGAGGTCGGTGCCGAGCAGGCGTACGCGGGACGCGAGGAGCCGCTCCTGGCCGCGGCCACCGAGCTCCGGCAGGATGATCTGACGGCTCCAGATCTCGATCTGTCGCTCGCTGAGGCTCAACGCTTGGGAATATCCTGCCACCCGGCCCAGAGGTTGGTGCTCAGGTATTTGTCGCCGAAGTCGGGGAAGACCGTGACGATCTCCGCCTTCTCCAATGTTTTGCCGAGTTCCAATGCGGCCCATGCCGCCGCGCCGGAGCTTTGCCCGACCAGGAGGCCCTCTTCGCGGCCGAGCCGGTAGACCATATCGTAGGCTTCCTCGGTGGGCGCGGGGATCTTTCCGTCAAGCTCGGTTTCGTGGTAGATGCCGGGTACGATCGAGCTGGCCATATGCTTGAGCCCTTCGAGCCCGTGAAAGGCGTCGTCGGGTTCGATGGCGAGCACTTGTACATGCGGCGCGTGCTCCTTGAAGAAACGGCCCGTGCCCATGACCGTACCGCTGGTTCCGATGGTCGCGCAGAAATGCGTGATCTTCCCCTGGGTTTGTTGCCAGATCTCCGGGCCCGTCGTCTCATAATGGGCCAGCGGGTTTACCGGATTGAAATATTGGTCGGGCTTGAAGTAGCGCTCGGGATTTTTGGCGATGATCTCGCGGCAGAGGCGGATCGCACCGTCGGAGCCTTCCATCGGGTCGCTATCGATCGTCGTGGCGCCGTAGGCGTGGATGATCTGGCGGCGCTCCCGGCTGACATTGGCGGGCAGCACCAGTTCGACAGGTACGCCGAGGGTCGCGCCGTAGAGCGCCAGCGCAATCCCGGTATTACCCGATGTGGAGTCGATGACGGTTTTGCCAGAGCGAAGCTTGCCCGAGGCGATACCCGCCTTGAGCATATGCAGGGCGGGGCGGTCTTTGACGGAGCCGCCGGGGTTGAAACCCTCAAGCTTGGCCCAGATGCGCACGCCCGCGGGCAGGTCCCGCGTGATCTGGCGCAGCCGCAGGAGCGGGGTCCGCCCGACGAGGTCGGCGACGGAGTCGCCGCGCATCCCGTCGGCGCGGACGGATGCCTGGCTCAGCGGCCGCCCCCGGCGATGGCCGGCACGATGGCGATCTCGTCACCGTCTTTGACGGCGGTGTCGAGTTGTTGCAGGAAGCGGATATCCTCGCCGTTGACGTAGAGGTTCACGAAGCGGCGCACCTTGCCCTGTTCGTCGCAGAGGCGCTCACGGATTCCCCCGTTGCGCGACTCAAGGTCGTCGATGACGGCGCCGACGGTGGCTCCTTCTCCCTCGACGGATTCGGATCCGGCGGTGAATTTACGAAGCGGTGTGGGCACTTTGACGGTTACGGGCATTTCGAGACAACCTCATCTTTCTTCAGGGATCTTCGCGATGCGCGGCGACAATCGCAAGGCCGCCGCACGCCACGCATTGCGGCCGTCGTCGTAAGATGAGTGTTCGCCAGCGCAACCGGCGGCCATCGAGGATGGCGAAGCGGTCCGCCAGCGGCGGCCGGGTACCGCGCAATATATAGAGTGCCTCGCGCGCGGCCGCGAGGCCGATGGCGCCGACCACGGGTGCGAGGATGCCAGCCTGCTGGCAGGTGGGCAGCTCGTCGCTTTCCGGGTGCTCAACGAAAAGGCACCGCAGGCATGCGCTCTCGCCAGGCAGGATCGACATCAGCTGACCATCGAGGCCGAGCACCCCGGCGTGGACCAGCGGGGTGCGGCGGCGCAGGGCAATCTCGTTCAAGAGAATCTTCGTGTCCAGGTTGTCGGTGCCATCGAGGATGACATCGGCCTCGGCGAGCAGCCTGTCGGCATTGGCCGGTTCCAGTCTCTCGATATGCGTCCGGATTGTAAGCCGCGGGTAGTGTCGCGAGAGTCCCGCAGCGGCTGCCTCGACCTTGGCTCGGCCGAGATCGGATTCTCCGTAGAGAGGTTGGCGGGGCAGGTTGGAGAGGTCGACGCGATCGTCGTCGATCAGTGTGAGGTGGGCCTCTGCGCTCGCCGCGAGCAGCGCCGCGGCGGGTGCGCCGAGGCCGCCTATGCCGACGATGGCGCAGCGCTTCATCGCGCGTCGTCGCGCGGGGACGCCGGGGCCAGCTTCATCGTTTCGAGGTGCATGCGCAGCAAGCCCAAGGCGGGGCCGGCGTATTGCGCGCGCTTCGATTCTTCCTCAATGGCATTATTGGTGTCGATCTCCGCAAGCGCGTTCTGCGCGAGGGTGACCAATATAGTGTCGTTTTCCTCGCGCGCGAGTTCGTCGAGAAGCGCCACGGCCTGGCGTGTCACGGAGGTGTCGGGGAAGCGGATGACGACCTCGCCGGCGCGCGCGGCGGCGGCACGGTAGGAGTCGCGGTCGGCGTAGAATTCAGCGACATAGAGTTCGCGCGCGGCGAGATGCTCGCGGGTCTCTTTGAGCCGGGTGCGAGCGTTGCGGGCTTCTTCGGTGCCTGGGTAACGCAGGGCGATATTGCGGAAGTATTCGTGGGCGTTTTGCGCCGAGGCCAGGTCGCGGTCTATTGTATCCATCTGCAGGCGGTAGGATTGACCGATGCGGAGTTCGACCTCGGCCTGGTCGCCGCTGATGGGGTGCATCCGCTGCACATCGCTGTAGGTGGCGATTGCCTCGGGGTATTTTTCATCTTCGAAATAGGCGTCGGCGATGCGCCTCTCGACTTCCTCGGCGCGCGGGTCGAGGGGGTAATGGTCGAGGAAGGTACGATAGCTCAGGATTGCCTGCTGATGGCTTTCGTCATTATGGGCCATTGTCCCCTTGGCGTAGAGCTCGTCGGCTCCCGTAATGCGAGTACGCTTTTGCCCGGAACAGCCGGGGGCAAAGGCCAGACCAAGGGCGAGTCCGAAAACGATCCACGAACGCATGCCCCGAACCTAGATCCCCCCGCCGGGGTCGTCAACAAGCGGCGCCTGGCGGCACGGCCACGCCGGAGGTTGAACCTCTTCGGGAGCTTGCGTAATTAGAACCCTATGGCGGAGAGGACGTTTACACGGCGGCGGGTGGCAGTGACCGGGCTTGGGCTGATCGGCCCCTTGGGTTGTGATGTGGAGGCCTGCTGGGAGGCGCTTCTGGCGGGGCGGTCGGGCGTGCGCCTGATCACGCGTTTTGATGCCTCGGAGCATCCGAGCCGGATTGCCGGCGAGGTGCCGGATTTCGCTGTCGAGGATTTCATCGAGAAAAAAGAACGCAAGAAGATGGACCTCTTCATCCAATTCGCGCTGGGTGCGGCTACGCGCGCGATGGAGGATTCAGGCCTGGTGATCAACGACGCCAATGCGTTGCGTACGGGCGTCCTGGTGGGCGTCGGCATCGGCGGGTTGCAGACCATCGAGGAGACGCATGCGGCCTATTTGGAGAAGGGATTGAGGCGGCTCTCGCCCTTCTTCATCCCGAAGCTGATCAGCAATTTGGCGCCGGCTCAAATCTCCATGCGTTTTGGCGCCAAGGGCGTGAATTTCGCAACCACGAGCGCCTGCACATCGGGCGCGCACGGTATTGGTGAGGCCTTCTACAAGATCCGCGATGGCTACCTCGATGCCGCCATCGCCGGTGGTTCCGAGGCGGCCATCACGCCGCTCGGGGTGGGCGGCTTCGGCGTGATGCGCGCGCTGTCTACGTGCAATGACGATCCCGGCGCGGCGAGCCGGCCGTTTGATAAGAGACGCGACGGCTTCGTGATCGGCGAGGGAGCGGGCATTGTGATTCTGGAAGAATGGGAGTCGGCCCGGGCTCGCGGCGCGCGGATTCATGCCGAGATCATCGGCTACGGAGCCAACGCCGATGCCTTCCATATGACGAACCCCGCGCCCGAGGGAGCCATCGGCTGCATGCGGCTCTGTCTCGAGGACGCCGGGATCTTGCCGTCGGATGTGGATTATATCAATGCGCATGGCACCTCGACGCCGGCCAATGATGCCAACGAAACCGCCGCGATTCGGCAGGTTTTTGGCGAGCATGCGGCGCGGCTCGCGATCAGCTCGACGAAGTCGATGACCGGCCATCTCCTCGGTGCTGCCGGTGGTATCGAAGCGATCTTCACCGCGCTGGCATTGCGCGAGCAGATCCTGCCGCCGACCATCAATCAGGTCGAGCCCGACCCCGATTGCGACCTCGATTATGTGCCCAACCAAGCCCGCAAGGCTGCGGTGGAAATTGCGCTCTCCAATTCTTTCGGTTTCGGCGGGACCAACGGAACCCTCGCGTTTCGGCGGGTCGCGGCGGACGCTTGAGCGACGCGACGCTCTTTTCGCGAAGGCTCCTCTTTACGGTCGGCAAAGGCGGCGTCGGTCGTACGACAATCACGCTCGCGCTTGCGCTCGCGGCAGCGCGGCGCGGCAAACAGGTTTTGGTCGTCGAGTTCGAAGGGCCGCGTTCGCTGGAGAAGGCCCTGGGCGAGCTGCGCAGGGGGCCGGATGCGCCGGCTGAACTCGCGCGTATAGAGATCTGCGTCGTGGACGGGCAACGCGCGCTTGAGGAATATCTCGCGCTGGTCGTGCCGGTACGCCGTCTGCTCGATACGATTTTCAAAAGCACGATTTACCGCTACTTTGTTGCGGCAGCGCCGGGGCTGAAAGAACTGATGGCGATTGGCAAGATCTGGTACGAGGCCGATCGCCTGGAGCGCGAGGGCACGGGGCCGGATCTGGTCGTGGTAGACGCCCCCGCAACCGGGCATGGATTGCAATTCCTCGGCATGCCGCAGGCCGCGGCGAAGACCTTTTCGGTCGGGTTGGTGCACCGCGAGGCCGAGCGCGTAGCTGCGCTCCTGCGCGACGAGAAACGCACGGGCGCCGTGTTGGTGACCTTGCCCGAGGAGATGGCGGCGAATGAAGCCATCGAGATGAGCGCGGGGTTGGCGAAAATCGGCATGGCGCAGCGGCTGTTGGTGGTGAACGAATACCACGAGCCGCCGTGTGAGCCCGAGGAACTCGAAGCTCTTGAGGCGGCGCTTCCCGGTGCCGGAATCGAGGATTCGATCCAGCCCGCGGCGGCAGCCACGCTCGCCACGGCCAGAGTCGAGATGGATTGGGCCTTGCTCAACGAGACCCAGGTCGGGCGACTCGAAGAACAGATCCAAGTGCCGATGGTCGTTCTGCCCTTCGTTTTCTGCGAGGAATTCTCGACCGAGGAAATGGTGCACCTCTCGGCCTGCCTCGAGGCGGAGTTCCCGGATACCGACGCACTCATGCCTGCGGAGAACGCATGAGCGTGGACGCGTCCACACGTTTGGCGCGCTTGGTTGCGGACCATCGGGTGCTGGTTTGCGCCGGCTCGGGCGGGGTGGGCAAAACAACGATGGCCGCGAGCCTCGCTCTTTGGGGGGCTTTGCAGGGACGGCGTGCCATCGTTCTGACCATTGACCCGGCGCGGCGCCTGGCCGATTCGCTCGGCGTGGGCGCGCTCGGCAATACGCCGAGCGTGGTGCCGGCCGAACTTCTCGGCGGGGGCATCCCGGGCACGCTAAGCGCCATGATGCTCGACCAGCGGGGGAGTTGGGACCAGCTGGTTTCGCGTCACGCGCCTTCGCCGGAGGTGCGCGAGCAGATCCTCGCCAATTCCTTCTACAAGCAGCTCTCGGGGAGCTTTGCCGGGTCCCAGGAATATATGGCGGTGGAGCAACTCGGCGAATTGGAGGCGAGCGGCGATTACGATCTGATTGTTGTCGATACGCCGCC
>JAYGCM010000007.1:0-6066 GCA_046583355.1 Deltaproteobacteria bacterium | reverse complement strand
GCAGTTCCGGCAGGCGTCTGCCGAATTCGTCGGCGGCCTTGGCCGACTCCCAGATGATCTTTCCCAGACCGGTCTTCACCGGCAACTCGGGGATGGTAGCTACCCAGCCGCCCAGGATCATCATCAGCCACTCCTCGGCATAGCGGAAATTCCGCACGCGAAGGGCCGTGGCTTCCACATCGTAACGGCCGTGCAGTTCGCGCAGGTCCGCCGGTATATCAAAGGCCGAATAAGGAGCGAAGGTGGTTTTTTCTTCGGGCGACATTCCCGGATACATGCGCTGGCTCATGATGCGGCCTCCGCGGCTTGCGCGGCGCGCTTCTCGCGATGTTGTTTTTTCAAGATTTCGGCCGCCTGGACCAAGGTATCCCTGCTGGGACCGTCGCCCGAAATCGCGGCCAGTTCCTTCAGCTCGGCTTCGGTAAAGCCAGCTTCCAGGCGTTCTTCCCAGGCGATCGGGATCGCCGCGTCTGGACGGTCCGAACGAGCACCGCCGAAACTGAATTGCTTGTCCACCTGGCGCCGAAAGTCCTGCGTACGCTTGAGGTGATCCGGGTCGCCCTTGGTGAATTCCCGCACCCACTCGCTGCCGAAGCGGACGTGGGTGAGCTCATCGGCCAGGACGTAATCGATCGCCTGCTTCATCTTCTCATCGCCGGTCTTCTCGGCGTAGCGGATCATGTCGCGAAACACGTCGCAGGCCAGCCCTTCCAGGCCACGGTTGACTCCGGCAACCCGCATGGCCGGATCTTCTGAGCAGGCACACTCAAAGAGGAAGGTGCTCTCGGGAAACATCCCGATTTCGCCACCGAGATAGATCAGGAGCTTCTCGAAGATCTGGACATGGCGCGCCTCGTCCCAGCATTGCCTCGCCATATTCATCTTGAATTCCCAGGGCGCATCGGGGAAGTCCCAGAGCGAGCGGGCCGCGCCCTCGAGCGCCTGTAACTCTCCTCCGAAGATGCCGTGCATCCGCAGGAGCAGCCGCGTCACGGGGGCCCCCGACGCGGGGTCGAGAGGTTCGTTGAGGATCGTCAGCGCAAATCCGGGCCCATATTCCTCGAAAAGAGGCTCGGCGGCTGTACCGCGCACGGAGGCCTCGATCATCGGCGTAAAGGTCTCGAAGACGCTGACCACTGCGGCCACGTCATCGGGCAGCGAGCTCAGCACTGTTGCCTGGGCGTTGTCCTGGCGAACGAAACGGCTGTCTCGAGCGAGTTCCTCGTGTTGAATGAACCTCTTCATTGCAGATCTCCTCTTCTTCCTGCCGATGCTTGCCCACTGGCACATCCGCATCGGCCAGCCCACAGTATGCCAGATCGAGGAGAACGGAAAGACCGGATATCGTCACCCACAGGACTCGTCTCGTCGAGAGCTTCGCCTTGGCGCGCGCCATCGAAGCCGGGCCGCCATGTGCGGGATCAGGGCTCGCAGAGCTCGCCGTTCAGGAAGATCTCGGAACCCGCGGATTCCACCAGCGGCACGTCCGTCAGGCACTCGGGGCTCTCGGGCGCGGTGCAGCACGTCAGATCGGTCGCGCTCGTGTAGAGCGTTGGCGGAATGTCCTGATCGCATTCGTCGAGCACAAAGGTCTTGTCCACGCCGGTGCCGTCGCACGTCAGATTGCCGGCGTATTGGGTAAACGAGAACGAACCATCCGAATTGCATTGAATCGCGCTGGCCGAGTTCTCGTGCACATCCCCCCGTGGGTCCGTGGCCGTCCAGCCATGGCAATCCCCGGAAGCCATCCCCACCGGCCACCAATGCGAGGACACGCCGGACGGACAGCTCGAATTCGAGCTCGTCTGGAGGCGCACCAGAGGAGCGGCGCAGGCATCCCCGCTTGAGGGCGGCGTAATGCCGCCGTCGCCCCCATCGCTCGAGTCATAGTTCTTTCAATCCATCCATGTTGGTAATTTACGGTTTTTCAGGAGTGTGGCGCGAAGAGGATCTCCCACCAGACGGTCTCAATACTCCAATACCAACAGCCTGGTCAACCTTGCTTCGCGTATCGCTCTCACCTTTTTCGAGAGTCGCACCGGACCGCTGCGCAGCACAGAGGGCTGCTCCGTGCGGGGGTGAGGCCTGCGTCTCAACTTTGCGATTCGGGTGCCAACCGCCGCCCATAAGGCGCGGAGGACTCGAAGGTGCGGCCAGGAGGACCGACCGAGACGAACTCGAGACCATCGTCGGTCAGCCGACCGGGCCCTGCCAGACTACTGGCCGAGAAGCGCGCGCAGCGCGAGCGCGGCCGTCGGGTAGCGGAACTCGTAGCCGGTGCTCCGCGCTTTGGCGGGCATGACCTTCTGCCCCGTGAGAAGAATCGCGTCGGCCACCTCGCCGAAGGCCAGACGCACGAACCAATCGGGCGGCGACAAAAACGCGGGACGGCCAAGGACTGACCCCAGCACCCGGGCGAAGGCGCGGCTGGTCAGCGGCTCGGGTGCGGTCGCATTCATCGGGCCGCGAACGCCGTCATTCGCGAGGGCGTGGAGCAGGAGGCCCGTCACATCGTCTTCGTGGATCCAGGAGAAGAACTGCTGGCCATTGCCCAGCGGGCCACCCAGGCCGAGGCGGAAGGGCGGCAGCATGCGCGCCAGGCCGCCGCCCGCGAGCGAGAGGACGACGCCGATACGCAAGGTCGCCACGCGCATCCCCGCCTCTTCGCCGGCCATGGCCGAGGCCTCCCAATCGAGACACATATGCGCAAGAAAATCGTCGCCCGCCGGACTTGTCTCGTCGAGAGGCTCGTCGCCTCGGGCGCCGTAGAAGCCGATGGCCGAAGCGTTGACCAGCACCTGCGGTCTCGCCGGGGCCGTCTTGCAGGCCTCGACCAGACGCGTGGCGGTGTCGATACGACTGCTGCGTAGCTCTTCCTTGCGCTTCTGGGTCCAACGGCCGCGGACAATGCCCTCGCCGACCAGGTTGATGATGGCATCACAGCCGTCGACAAGCTCGACCCATTCCGTCTCGCTTTGCGGCACTCGGCGCAGGTCCGTCGCCGCCGGAAGCTGTGGCTTTGCTAGCGGCAGATTGCGCGCGAACGCCCGCAGCTCGTGCCCCGCCAGCGCCAAGGCTCGGCACAAAGGCTGGCCGATCAATCCCGTCGCACCCGTAACCAGAACCCGCATAATTCTATATTCTGCCAAGCCCGGCACTCGCTGTCGACCGATATCCGCTTTGCCTATGCCTCGATCTCCAGGCGGTGGCCGGCGGTCCAGCCGCCGTCGACGACGAGCGAGGTGCCGGTGACGAATGAGGCCTCGTCGCTGGCGAGGAAGAGCGCGCAATTGGCGACCTCTTCGGGTTGGCCGGCGCGTTTCATGGCGTGCAGGTCGACCATCTTCTGGCGTAGGTGCAGGAGGCCTTCTTCCTTCAGAACCGCCGTCATCGGGGTGTCGATCAGACCGGGGCAGAGGCAATTCACGCGGATGCCGTCGAGGCCATAGTCAATTGCCATATTCTTGGTCATCATGATGACGCCGCCCTTGGAGACATTGTAGGCAAGCTGCTGGTTCAGGGCCGTCATGCCCTCGACGCTCGCGATATGCACGATGCTGCCGGATTGGCGCTCGATCATTCCCGGCAGGACATGCTTGGCAACCAGAAAGGAGCCCTTGAGGTTCACGTCGAGCACGCGATCCCACTCCGCGACGTCCAGCTCGTGAGCGGCGCCGTAGCCGGTCACGCCGGCGCCGTTCAGCAGAATATCAATCGCGCCATGCTCGGCCTGCGCCGCCGCTACCACCGACGCGATATTGGCCTCGTCCAGGACATCGAGGGCATGGAGACTCACCTTCGGTGCCCCGGCCAGAGCGTCGGCGGTGCCGGCGGCAAAAGCCTGCACATCGGCCAGCGCCAGGGACGCGCCCTCAGCGGCAAAGCGCTTCGCCGCCGCTGCGCCTATACCCGAAGCCGCGCCCGTGATCAGGGCTGTCTTTCCCGTCAATCTTCCCATTGGTCTCTTCCTTCTCAGTTTCCGTGGACGCCGGCGACGACCTTGGCGAGAGTCTCGGGGTCACCGCTCTCATCGTAGAAAATCACGCTGGTGCGCGTGGCAAATGACTCGTTGCGCTTACGCAATTTGGCTCCCACGTCATCCGGCGTGCCGATGACACCGATCTTCTCGAGCATCTCGTCGGTAATCAGCGGCATCATATCGCCCCAGCGGCCTTCCTTGCTCAGGCGGTTGAGCTCCGGCTGCAAATCGCCCCACCCTTCATGGTCCAGCATCACCTTATAAGAAGGCGTCGAGCCATAAAACGAGATCTGCGCGCGCGCGCCCGCCTTCGCCTTCTCGATCTGCTCCTCGGTATTGCCGACCATCGCAATGGTCTGTGCCGAGATTGCGACTTCGGCCGCGTCGCGCCCGGCCCTCGCAGCGCCCTCGCGCAGCGCCGGGATTGCTACCTCGTGCATATACGAGGGCGTGTGCAGCGGGTGTACGATCCAGCCATCGGCCACCTCGCCGACCACGCGGATCATCCCCGCGCCGAAGCCGGCCAGGTAGATTGGTGGTGCGCCATGCGGGTTGGCCTGCGGGCTCAGGAAGGGCGTCATCAGCGTATGGCGGTAGAACTCGCCTTCGAAGCGCAGCCTCTCGCCCTCGTTCCAGGCGCGGAAAATCGCCCGCATGGCCAGGACGAACTCGCGCATCCGTGCATTGGGCTTGGACCAGGTCTGGCTGAAACGCTTCTCGATATGCGGCTTGATCTGCGAGCCCAAGCCGAGCAGAAAGCGCCCTCCCGAGATCAACTGCAGATCGTTTGCCATATAGGCGCAAGTCATCGGGTTGCGGGCAAAGGCGATCGCAACCGCTGTCATCAACTCGATTTTCGTCGTCGCTGCTCCGGCAATCGCCAGCGGCAGGAAAGGGTCGTGCGGCCCCTCGAAGCTGATGGCGCCATCGAAGCCCAAGGCCTCAAGCTCCTTGGCCTTCGTGCCGGACTCGCCCGGCTGCGTGACAGTAAGTGCGCTATCGATTTTCATTCGTTCTCATCTTTCCCTGGCCACGTGGGCCAGTCGCGGCTCACCCGCAGTTTCCATTTCGGCTTGCGCCGCTCAATCCAGGCCATCGGCCCCTCGACCGCATCCGGCTTGCCCATCAGATGATGATGCAATGCGGTTTCTTTTTGCTCGACCTCGGCAGCCGAGAGCGCAAAGCTCTCCCAGAGGAGGCGCTTGGTCACGGCCATCGAGAGCGGTGCGGCTTCCACCGCGAGTTCGCGCGCCAACTCCAGGGCGGCCGGCAGAACCTCCGTGGCCGGCAGGACACGGGTGGCGATGCCCAGCCTCTCGGCCTCGGCACCATCGAAGCGCCGCCCCGTCAAGAGCACATCAGCCGCCTTGGCCACGCCGATCAGACGCGGCAAGGTGAAATGGGAATAGCCATCCGGCATCATGCCGCGCCGCACCTGCAACACGCCGTATTTCCCCTCGGCTGCGAAGAAGCGGATATCGGCTTGGATCGCGAGGGTGAAGCCGATGCCGATGGCGTGGCCGTTGACCGCCGCAATCACGGGCTTGCGTACGCGGAAGGCGGGGAAGGCTACGCCGGCGGCGCTGAAATCCTTCATATCCGGCGACGCGAAGATATCGGCACTCATTTCCGCGCCGGCACAGAAGGCATCGCCCGCGCCGGTGAGGACCACTGCGCGAACGTCGTCGTCCTCGTCGCAGCGCCGGTAGGCATGCGCGAGATCCTCGCCCATCTCCCCGGTGAAGGTATTGCGCGCCTCGGGGCGAGCGAGTGTGAGCACCGCCACGCCATCTTCGAGCGTGAACGATATATCGCGATAGACATGGTCCGGCATATGCATTCTCTAGTAGCCGCACCTGCACCCTGCCATCTGGGCCGAACTTGCACCCAGCCGCCGTTTGCGCCACGAGACGGCCCGCTCGCTCGGCAAATCGGCTACAAGCGTAGAAATGCCTTGCGGTTCGCCATGCCGCGAGATTCAATCCGGAAAAGGAGGGTTTCCCATGAAACGAGAGGCATTTACTGGACTCATTGCGGCCACCATCGTGGTCTTCGCTGCGGCGGCATGTACAAAATCCGAGGCACCC
>JAYGCM010000045.1:0-74866 GCA_046583355.1 Deltaproteobacteria bacterium | reverse complement strand
GAAGGAAAGGCGCTCTAGTATGGGCGATCTCCCGACGACGAAAGATCTTCTGGTGGCCGTTGAGCGCTTCCTTGAGGAAGACGTGGTGTCGGAGCTTGCGGGGAGGCGGCAGTTCCTTGCGCGCGTGGCGGCGAACGCATTGCGCATGGCCGCACGCGAAATGGAAACCGTGGATGCGCGCCGGGCGCGTACCGAGGAGGGGCTCGCCAACCTTCTGGGCGAAGGGGTTGGAGATAGCGCAGACGCCATGGCGGCGCTCGCCGAGGGCGTCCGTCGGGGAGATTTCGACGTCGGCGAGGCCCGCTCGAGGTTGCTTGTCTTTTTGCGCAGTGAGGTCCGCGACAAGCTCTCGGTGTCGAACCCGCGCCTGCTCGAAGCAGACGCCGCTCGTGGAATCGAATGAGCAAGGGTGGTGCTGGACAGGCCCGGAATCGGTGTTAGGTTGGGAACCCGGCCGAGAGTGCAGGGGCTGGGAAACCAAGGAGATTATGCATGGCCGGAGTCAGCGAAATTACGGACGCAACCTTTGACGCAGAGGTTCTGCAATCGGACGTGCCGGTCCTGATCGATTTCTGGGCGCCCTGGTGCGGCCCCTGCCGCGCGATCGCACCGCTCGTCGATGAGCTCGCCGCCGAATACGAGGGCAAGCTCAAGGTCGTCAAGATGAACGTCGACGACAACCCGAAAACGCCGGGCCGCTTCGGTGTCCGTGGCATCCCGAACCTCATCGTCTTCAAGGGCGGCACGGTGCACCAACAGATCATCGGTGCCGTACCCAAGCAGAAGCTTACGGACGCAGTAGACGGGGCGATTGCCTGACGCATTGGACGCGCGAATGCGCCTGACGCCCTAGAGGCACGGCCGAAAAGTAGGCCTGCATCCGGCCGCCGGTTCTGGCTGCTGGTCTGCGTCACGCTCCCTCCCAATAGCTACGGCTATTTCTCGGTCGCCTTTCTTGCCAGCAGCCAGAATCGACGGCCTCTGTGCAAAGCCCTACTTCTCGGCCGGGCCTCTAGAAGCGGGGCAGGCGCTGGCGGTCGAGGCGGCGGGTACTGACGTTGATCACCAGGCCCATGCTCGCCATCAGGGTGAGGAGAGAGGACCCGCCGTAGCTGAAGTAGGGCAGGGTCATGCCGACGACCGGCATAAGGCCGGTGGTCATGCCCAGGTTGATGATCACCTGCCAGAAGACGTTGGCGAGAATGCCGAAGGCGAGGAGCGCACCGAAGCGCTCCTTGGCGTGTCCGACGACGAAGAGGCCGCGCAGCAGGAGGATCGCATAGAGGCTGAGCAGGGCTACGGCGCCGACGAAACCCCATTCTTCCGAGAAGACCGAGAAAATGAAATCGGTATGCTGCTCGGGCAGGAAGTTCAGCTGGTTCTGGGTGCCGTCGAGAAAGCCCTTGCCCCAAAGACCGCCGGAGCCGATCGCAATTTTCGATTGGATCACATGGTAGCCAGCCCCGAGCGGGTCGAGTTCGGGGTTCAGGAACGTCGTCAGACGGCGTTGCTGGTACTCTTTGAGCTGGGAGTAGAGGAAAGGGATCAAGGGCAGCATGGCGACGATGGTGCCGCCGACGATCGCCAGGGTGCGCGGACTCGGTCCGGCGAGCAACGCCATGGTCGCGAAAAGAAAGACCAGCAGGCTGGCCGTGCCGAGATCCGGCTGGGTGAGGATCAGCACGACAGGCACCAAGGTATAAAGGGCCGGGATGCCGTAGTCCCGTAGTTTGAGTCCGCCGGGCCGCGAATTGTGGTGAAAATAGCGCGATAGCAGGATCACCAGGGCGAGCTTCATGGTCTCGGAAGGTTGGAGGTTCATGGGGCCGAGGGAGAGCCAGCGGCGCGAGCCGCCACCCATGGAGCCGACCAGGGGAACCGCCATAAGCAAGATGAGTCCGACGCCGTAGATCGCCGGTGCCCAGCGCTCGAGGCGGCGGTAGTCGAAGCCGACCATGGCGAGCGCGGCAACCATGCCGAGCAGACCCCAGAGGGCTTGTCGCGAGGCATAATGCGAGAGCGTTTCGCTCCCCGGCGCATAGGTCGCGCTATATACCGTGACGATACCCAGCGCGACGATCATCATCATGGTGAAGAGGAGGATCACGTCGAAGCGCGCGATCAGACGACGGTCGACCATCAACGGCATCGGCTCAGCCCTCGATCTTTGGCAGCACGGTGTCGGTTGCGGAGTCGGCCAGCGTTGCCGCACCTTGCGGAATCTTGCGTGCGATCGTGGCCGGCCGGGGTGTCGCCCAGGGCGCCGGCCACGCACGCGCACCGGAGTCGGCGATGCGATAGTCGCGGCCGCGAGTCAGGGCGAAATAGAAATCGGCCAGGTCGCGGGCCAGAGGTGCGGCATGCGAGCCGCCGCCGCCGCCGGCGTGTTCGACCAATACGGCGATGGCGATCTCGGGGGCCAGGGCAGGGGCAAAGGCGATGAACCAGGCATGGTCGCGGAGATGGCGGGCGAGTCCCGCCGTCTTGATTTGCTTCTTGCCCATCTTGAAAACCTGCGATGTGCCGCTTTTGCCGGCGACCTCGATGGTCGCCAGGCGTGCCTTGCGACCGGTTCCCTTGTCGGTATGGACGACATCGCGCAGGGCCTCGCGGATGTGTCGTAGCGTGCGTGGGGAGAGGCCGATGCGGCTCTGGACCTCTGGTTTGAATTCGTGCAGCACTTCGCCGTCGCCGGACTCGATCCGCGCGACCAGCTGGGGGCGCATGACCACGCCCCCGTTGGCGACCGCCGCAGCCATATTGGCGACCTGGAGCGGCGTGGTCAGCAGATAACCCTGGCCGATCGCCACCGAGAGCGTCTCGCCGGAGTACCAGCGTTCGCCATAGCGACGCTTCTTCCAGCTTTTTGTCGGCACAAGGCCGCTCTTCTCATGCTTCAGGTCGATGCCGGTGTCGACGCCGAGGCCGAAACGCCTCGCGTATTCGGCGATCTTGTCGACGCCGAGCTTCTGGCCGACCTGATAGAAGAATACATCGCAGGATTGGACCAGCGCATCGTGCAGGTTGATCTTGCCGTGGCCGCCGGTTTGCCAACAGCGGTAGCGGCGGTTGCCGAATTGATAGGCGCCGCCACAGAAGATCTCGGTCTCGGGAGTGATGATATTTTCTTCCAGAGCCGCGGCCGCCGTGACGATCTTGAAGGTCGAACCCGGCGGGTATTGGCCCTGGACGGCGCGGTTGTTGAGCGGACGAAGTTGATTCTCGATCAATGCCTGCCAATCGTCGGTCGCGATGCCGCCGGCGAAATCATTCGGGTCGAAGCCTGGAGCGCTGGCCAGTGTGAGCACCTCGCCGGTGGCCGGCCGAATCGCGACGATCGCCCCTTCTTTGTCGGCCAGGAGTTGTTCGGCGAAGGCCTGTAGGCGTTTGTCGATCGTCAGGTACAAACTCTGCCCGCGCGTGCCGTGTGCTTCGGAAAGGATCCGCAGCTGGCGACCGCGTGCATCGACTTCGATCTGCTGCGCGCCGGTGGCGCCGCGCAATCGCTCTTCAAACATTTTCTCGGTGCCGGTTTTGCCGATCTGGTCGCCGGCGCGGTAGTCCGCGTCGCAGCAGAGATCTTTTTCCGAAACCTCGCCTAGGTAGCCGAGAAGATGCGAGGCGAGGCTTCCCTCGGGGTAGGTACGCATCGGACCGACTTCGAGGCGTACGCCGGGCAGTTCATGTGCACGGGTCTTGAGCGCGACGACGGACTCCCATTTGATATCACGGCGCAAGGTGATGCCTTCAAAGGGAGGGCGCTGGCGCGCGAGGCGGCGGACCTGCTCGGCCTCCGGCAGCGGCGCGCCGGTCAGCTCGCGCATCGCGGCCAGAGTCGCCTCCAGGTCGCGCACGTCTTCGGGCACCACGACGATATCGAAGGAAGGGCGATTGTCGGCAAGTGGTTCGCCGCGGCTGTCGAGGATGCGTCCGCGTACCGCCTCGGTACGCTCAAGCCGGATGCGATTTCGGTTGGAGCGTGATTGCCAGGTCTGGCCATCGCCGACTTGGAGCGTGAAAAGTCTGGCCGCGATGCCCCCGAGAAGCAGCAGCACGACCAATCCCGCGATGCCGGAGCGCCGCCGCAACTCGCCCGGTGGCTCTGGGTCAGTCAGCCGCATGGACCTTCTTCCTGCGGATCAGTGGAACGTAGGCATCGAGCAAGGTGAAGAGCAGCGGTGAGACGAGGAGTGCCAGTAGAGCCGGGGTGGTCAGCTTGCCGAGCAAGCCGGAGGCGCTGGCGCCCAGGACCCCGGTCCACGCAAAATACGAGGCCAGCGTGAAGATCTCGAGAAGACAGGCGAGGACCATGATCGCGAGACTGGTTACGGGGTTCTGCATCCATAAGCGTCCCGACACAAGATACACCATGGCGAAGACCAGAGTCATGGTGAAGCAATGCAACCCCGGCACGCTTCCGGAGAAGGTGTCGAGGAGGTAGCCGAGGAGGAAGGCACCCAAGGCGCCAGCCGGAGTCGGCATGCGCAGGCCCAGATAGACGACTAATACGAGGATAAGATTCGGTGCCGCCGGCAGGATGCCGAGACGGCCGATGGGCGTGGTCTGCATCACCACGGCCAAGATGCCCGAGAGTGCGAGGATCAGAAAGGAGCGCATTCTCATCGCGTCTCCCCTGCCGCCGGAGGCATCTCGCGTTCCGGCAATGCCAGTACAAGAACCTCTTCGAGCCTCTCAAAATCGACCACGGGGGCCAGTTCGGCAATCTGGAAGAGGCCGGATTCGCTCGTCTGGACGGTGGCGATATGGCCCAGGGGGATGCCGCGGGGGAAGATTCCGTCGAGGCCGGAGGTGACGATCTCGTCGCCGAGTCGAAGTTCATCGCCGCGGCGGACGAATTTCAGGTGCAATAGGCCGCTCGCGCCGCCCTCCACAATGCCCCGGGCACGTGAGCGCTGGACCACCGCGTCGACACCACTGGTGGGGTCTTCGAGGAGCAGGACGCGCGCGGCATTGGGGCTGGCGGCGACGATTCGGCCGACCACGCCGGGGCGCGCGAGCACGGCCATACCTTCGGTGACTCCCTGCGACGTGCCGCGGTTGATCGTCGCGGTATGGAAGAGCCGGCTTGCACCGATGCCGGTGATGCGCGCGGCAACCGGCATGGCGCCGAGTTCGTCGCGGAGTTGGAGAATCGCTTTCAGCCGAAGGTTCTCCTCGCCGATACGGTGCTGCCGATCGAGTTCGAGTTCGAGCTCCCGAACTCGTGTCCGCAGCCATTCCCGCTCTTCGCGAACGCCGACCAGGTCAACGTAGGATTGCCAGGCCGATGAGAGGCGCGTGGTCGCGTTGGCGGAGAGGCTGGCAACCGGGGCGACAAGCTCAAGAAATACCACGCCGAGAGGGTCGACGCGCCGGCTGCCGTCCGAATTCGCGAGCAACAGGGCAAGCGAGAGCAGAAGCAGGCTACCCGTGGTGACCAGCACTGAGTGCTGCCGGAGCCAGCCCACCGAGCTGCCTATTCGATCGTGATGTCTTTGAGGAGACTGAGCTCGTCGAGGACTTTTCCGGCACCGATGGCGACGGCGGTCAGTGGATCTTCGGCGGTCATGATCGGCAGACCGGTCTCTTCGCGCAGCAGAATGTCGAGGTTGCGTAGCAACGCACCGCCCCCGGCCAGCACGATGCCCTTGTCGACGATATCCGAGGCGAGCTCGGGCGGGCAGCGCTCCAGCCCGATACGTACGGCTTCTACGATATGGTTGATCGGCTCCAGCAGCGAGTCGCGGATTTCCTCATCAGAAATTTCGACCGTCTTGGGAACGCCGGCGACCAGGTCGCGGCCCTTGATTTCCATGGTCTGAATTTCGCTGGAGGGGTAGGCAGAGCCGATTGTGATCTTGATGAGCTCTGCCGTGCGTTCGCCGACGAGAAGATTGTATTTTCGTTTGATGTACTGGATGATCGCTTCATCCATCTTGTCGCCGCCGACCCGAATGGAGCGTGAGAAGACAACCCCGGAGAGCGAGATGACAGCGACTTCGGTTGTGCCGCCGCCGATATCGACGATCATATTGCCGGTCGGCTCGGTGATCGGCAATCCGGCGCCAATCGCCGCCGCCATTGGTTCCTCGATGAGGTAGACCTCACGGGCACCGGCCGACTCCGCGGCCTCGCGCACGGCGCGCTTCTCGACCTCGGTGCAGCCAAAGGGCACGCAGATGATGATTCGTGGCCGAATCAGGGATTTGCGCTTGTGGATCTTCTGGATGAAGTAGCGCAGCATCGCCTCGGTGATCTCGAAGTCGGCGATGACGCCGTCTTTGAGCGGCCGGATGGCGACGATATTGCCCGGTGTCCGGCCGAGCATGCGCTTGGCCTCGGCACCGACAGCCAGGACGCGCCGGCCGTTGCGGCCGCTGCGGCCATCTTTCTGCATGGCGACCACGGAGGGTTCGTTGCAGACGATGCCCTCACCCTTGAGATAAATCAGGGTATTCGCCGTCCCGAGGTCGATCGCCAAGTCGACCGAGAACCATCCAACCAGCGAATCGAAGATCATTTTCGGCCCGTTCCCCTTATCCCTTTGTCCGAAAAACCGGACTCTATCTGGCTATCAGATGCCCCGCGGACCAACAAGGAACCACCGCAGCAGTTGCTACCTTGGTCGCGCATTCGTATCGTCCCGCCATGCTCCATATCGTTCGGAAGCACGCGCAGTCTTGGGTGACCAAGGGTATTCTTGCGATTATCGTCTTTGTCTTCGTATTCTGGGGGGTCGAGGCCGTCGTCAGCGGGGTAAATCCGCAGACCACGGCTGCCGTCGTCGATGGGGCGCCCATCGAGACAATCGCGGTGGCCCGGGCGGAGTTCAATCTCCGTCGCGCCTATGAGCGCCAACTTGGCGACCAGATGACCGACGACCTGCTCAAAGCATTGGGGTTGCAGGATCGGGCTCTCGAAGGCCTGATCGAGCGCCGCCTTCTGAGCAATCGGGCCCAGGCGCTGGGCTTCGATATCAGCGACCAGGAAGTGCGCGATATCGTCGTGGCCAACCCGGCCTTCTATTCCGGCGGTCGTTTCGACAAAGACGCCTATATCCGCGTCTTGCGCGGTTCGCGCCTGACGCCGGCGGAATTCGAGTCGTCGCTGCGTGAGGATCTGGTCATCGATCGCCTGCAGAGTGCGATCGGCGACGAAGTCTCGGTCAGCCAGGACGAGGCTCGTCTTGAGTTCATGGCGCGGGAAGAAAAAGTAAAGCTCGCGTTCGTGCGATTCCCGGCAGGGGATTTCACGGAGGCCGTCGAGGTCACGCCAGAGGCTCTGGCCGCCTTCTACGAGGAGGCTGGCGAGCGCTACCGCGAGCCCGAGAAGGTCACGATCCAGCTGCTTGCCTACCGCGCCGGAGATTTCATGGACGGGGTAGCGGTCAGCGAGGAAGAGATCGGCGTGAGTTATGAGGCCGGCAAGGAAACCCGCTTCACGGAAGAATATCAGGTGAAGGCGCGTCATATCCTGAAACGCATTGCACCGGATGCGGACGACGAGACCAAGGCCAGCGCGCGCGCCGCGCTTGTCGCCCTGGCCGAACAAATCGAGGCTGGTGCCGATTTCGCCGATCTGGCACGGGACGCTTCGGACGATCCGGGCTCGGCCGTGCAGGGCGGCGACCTAGGCTTCTTCGGTAAGGGGCGTATGGTGGCCTCGTTTGAAGAGGCGGCGTTCGCGCTTGCCTCGGGCGAGCTTAGCGCAGTCATCGAGAGTCCCTTCGGCTTCCACCTGATCCAGGTGCAAGAGGTTCGTCCCGAGCGCGTGCAGGAATTGGACGAAGTACGCGAGACGATTACGAGCGAGTTGCGCGTGGCTGCGGCCGGCGATGCGGCGAAGACCGCGGCCGAAGAAGATCGCGCATCGATAGAGGGCGGCACGGCCATCGCCGCGGTCGCCGAGGCACGCGGCCTTGTCCTGGAGGAGGCTGGTCCGCTGGCCCGTTCCGACTCCCTTCCCGGCATCGGTCGCTCCTTTCCTCTGCTGAACGCACTCTTCGGCCTTTCGGTGGGTGGCGTGACGGACGCGATTGATGTGAACGGGACCATTGTGGTCGCCATTCTCGAGGCGAAGATTCCTGCGGCGATTCCGGAAATCGCTACGGTCGAGAGCCGTGTCGAGGTGGATTTCCGGCGCGCGCAGGCCGGCCCGCTTGCCGAAGCGGCCGCCGCGGCTTTTCTTGAAGCCGCGCGGAGTTCTGCGGACCTCGCAAGCGCTGCTGAGGCCGACGGCCGCGCGCTCGATGAGTCGCCGCTCTTTGCCCGCCGCGGTGGCGCGGTGCCCGGAATCGGTGCGGCCGACGACCTTAAAAATGTGGCCTTCGGTCTGAGCGCCGAGGCGCCTCTGGCCGAGCGCACCTTTTTGGTTGGCAGCGATGCCTATGTCGTCGCCTTGGCCGAGCGCCAGTTGCCTGATGCCGACGATCTCGAGGCGCAAATCGAAGAGACGCGAACCTCGATGACGAACCAGCGCCGCAGCGAGGTGCTCCAGCGCTACATCCGTGAGTTGCGTCTCGCCGCCTCCATCGAAATCTACAAGAACAATCTGGACCGCGCTGGTGCGCAGCTTTGAGTGAGACCGTTCCGGGATTTTGCCTGGGCGAAGGCGGCGAGCGTGGCGTGGTCGTGTTGGTGCACGGCTTTACGGGTTCGCCCTGGGATCTGCTCCCGGTTGGCGAGTTGCTTGCGGAGGCCGGCTATGAGGTCTCCTGCCGGCGCCTGCCGGGGCATGGCTTTCCGCAGGTCGCGGAAGACAATGCCTGGCCCGCGTGGCTGGCCGAAGCGCAGGCCGGTCTCGACGCGGCGATCGAATCCGCGGCCGGGCGCCGCGTCGCGGTGGCGGGCCTCTCGATGGGTGCTTTGCTGACCCTGCAACTCGCGCGCGCGAACGCCGACAGCATCCACGCAATTGCGAACTTCGCGCCTGCCGTCGAACTCTCGACTTTCAATCGCCTCGGGATCGGGCTGATGGGGGCATTTGCGGCCGTCGGCCTGGGTGCCATCGAGCTGCCCAAAGGCGGCGTCGATTCCCAGGACCCCGAGGTGCAGAAGCAGCACCCGGGCTCGAATCCCTTCCCCTTCGCTGCGTTCGGCTCCTTCGGCCAGCTACGCGAGCAGACCCGCGCGATGGTCGGCGAGGTGAGTACACCGCTGCTGATCTTGCACGGTGCGCTCGACGGCACCTGCCCGGTGGCCGGATCGGCCTGGCTGGCACAAGCCGTCGGTTCCAGCGACGTATCGCGCCATATTCTAGAGCGCAGCGGCCACGTCATCACTCGCGATATCCAAATTGACGAACTAGGCGAAAAGCTGGTCGCCTTCCTCGGCCGCACACTGGCGGGGCCTGCTTGAGTTCGGCCTTTCGCATGATCGCCAGCCTTTTGTTGGTGATCGGATCGGGCGGCTGCGAGCGGAGTGGCTCGGATACGGTACGGGGCGTGACGGAAGCACCGAAAATAGCCGTCGCCGCCGACGAAATTGTGGCGAACGTGCCCGGGCTGCGAGAGATCAACGATGGCGCGGTCTATGGGATGCTGCTCACCGAGGGGGTCGGTCTCTGGTCTACGCGGCAGAAGACAATCGAGTCCGCCGTCGACCCGAAAACAAAGGCTCGCCTGGACGCCTTGGGCTATCTAGATGGAGTCGAGGCCGCGCCTGCGCGTAATGGGGTGGTCCGGCATGATCCCGCGCGAGCCTTCCCCGGACTCAATCTCTACACCGCCGGTCATGCTCCCGAGGTGAACCTTGTCGATATGCAGGGCGAGGTTCTCCATCGTTGGAGTTTCGATGTAGCCCCTCTTTTTGCGGGGCGTCCGAAGAAGCTCGGACTGCCGGGGCGTTGGTTTATCCGGCGTGCGCATGTCTATCCGAACGGCGATTTACTCGCGCTTTTCGAGCAGCTTGCGCTGGTACGCCTCGACCGCGACTCCAACCTTCTCTGGGCTTTCACGCAGACGCCACACCATGCCTTCGAGGTAGATGACGCGGGCGATATTCATGTGCTGGTTACGCGCTCGCGTCTCGTTCCCGAGATCGAGCCCGGGCGGTATTTATGGGATGACCAGGTTGTAATATTGGACGCTGCGACGGGCAGCGAAAAGGATCGATTTTCGATTCTTGACGGACTGCTCAGGGGCAACCAGACTGAGCTTGTAGATGAAATTGTCGCGAACCTTGAGAGCTTCAGCAGCCGCATCGGTGATGTGCTGCACACGAACCAATTGGAAATCGTCGACGCGAGGTTGGCTCGGCGCCTTCCCGACCAGGCGCCGGGGAGCTACCTGCTGAGTTCGCGGCGAACGGATGCGTTGATGACGCTCAACCCGCGCACCGGCAAGGTCGATTGGGTGCTCCGTGGTAGCTTTCTCGGCCAGCACCATCCGACTGTTCTCGAAGATGGTCGCATTTTGATGTTCGACAATAAGCGCGACCCGAAGATCGGCTCACGGCTGATCGAGATCCTGCCCGAGAGCGGCGAGGTATTGTGGGAGTTCGGCCAGACCGAGGATCAGACATTCTTTTCGGCTTGCTGCGGTACCGTTTATCGTCTGCCGAACGGCAACACGCTGACATCCGAGACCGGTGCCGGACGCGCTTTGGAGATCACGCCGGAGGGCGAGGTCGTCTGGGAGTTCATCAACCCGCATCGCGCCGGTCCGGACGACCAATTGATCGCCCAGCTCTTCGACACCGTCCGGCTGCCGGCGAATTTCCCCCTCGATTGGGCTACGGGAAATGCGCCGCCGGCTACGGCCAGCGTAGCCGACTCTCCGGCCCCTACCGCCGCCGCGCTCAGGTAATCGTTCGCATCAGTTCGGCCACCGAGCCGATGCCGTGCAGGCTCAGGCCAGCGGGTGCCTTGACCTGTCGGGCCACGGCGCTGGGGACCAGCGCGCGCTCGAAGCCGAGCTTGGCGGCCTCGCGCAGCCGGGTCTCGGCGTGGCGTACGGCGCGGACTTCGCCGGCCAGGCCGACTTCGCCGAAGATCACCATATCTTCGGGCAGAGCACGGTCGCGCGCACTCGAGATGATGGCGGCCAGAATGGCGAGGTCGGCTGCGGGTTCGGCGACCTTGAGTCCACCGGCAACGCTGACGAAGAGGTCTTGTTCGAAGAGTTTCAGGCCGGCTCGTTTATCGGCAATCGCGGTCAATACGGCAGTGCGGTTGCCGTCGAGACCGAGCGTGGTGCGCCGCGGCATCGCCAGCGAGGAATGCGAAGCAAGGGCCTGAATCTCGACCAGAATCGGGCGGGTTCCCTCGATCGCCGGCAGCACGCATGAGCCCGACGCCCCCTTGGGGCGCTCGGCCAGCAGCATTGCCGAGGGGTTCGCGATATCGATCAGGCCTTTTTCGCCCATCTCGAAAACCCCGACCTCGTTGGTCGGACCGAAGCGGTTCTTGACGGCACGCAGGAGGCGCAAGCCGCCGCCCGAATCGCCCTCGAAATAAAGCACCGTATCGACCACATGCTCAAGCACGCGCGGGCCCGCAATGGTGCCGTCCTTGGTTACATGGCCGACCAGGATGGTCGGTCGGTTGCGCGCCTTGGCCTGGGTCACCAGACTGGCGGCGCATTCCCTTACCTGCCCGACGCTGCCCGGTGCGGAGGTGAGCTCGCGCGAATGTACGGTCTGGATCGAGTCGATGAGCATGATCGCTGGTGCCACGCGATCGGCGTGCATCAGGATTTCTTCGACGCAGGTCTCCGGCAGAAGCACGATTCTCTTGTCGACACCGAGACGGTCGCCACGCAATTTCACCTGCTCGGGCGATTCTTCGCCGGTCACATAAAGCGTCTTCTGCCCAGCCGCCGCGAAGCCGGAGAGAATCTGCAGGCCAATGGTGGATTTGCCGATGCCCGGGTCGCCGCCCAGCAGGATCACCGACCCCGGAACGATGCCGCCGCCCAGCACGCGGTCGAGCTCTTCGAGGCCCGACGATATGCGTGCATGGCTCTCCGGTCGAATCTCGGCCAGCGAGATCGGTACGGCATTGCGCGCCGCGCCGATGGCGATCGAGGTGCGCCTGGAGGCAGCGGCCTTGGAGGGCGTGGCGAGCATTTCTTCGACCACGCTCTCCCACTCGCCGCAATCTTTGCAGCGGCCAACCCATTTGGGGTGCTGGCAGCCGCATTGTTGACAGACAAAACTCGATCGTATTCGTGCCATCTGGTCTTCTTCCAATCATATCCTCTCGCCCGCCAAAAGGCCGAGCCGTGCGAAGAGTGGGGACGTGTGACCTGAGGGGGCTGCTGGGTTAGCCTGAGCCGCGATGGATCTGTACAGCACGGCGAAGCATCTCGCGGCCCCGTTCGTCGTCGACGAGAACACCGATGTCGGTCGCCTGCCGCTGGCCGCGCACGGCATTATCGGAGACGGGTTCTCGGCCGCGCTGGTACGCGTCGATGGGGTGATCGACTGGCTTTGCTGGCCGCGCTTCGACAGCCCGAGCCTCTTTGCCTCTTTGCTCGACTCCGATCGTGGTGGGCATACGGGGATCACTCCGGCGCAGCGGCCCTTTGAAAGTCTGCAGCGCTACGATCCGGAGACGAACGTTCTGGAGACACTCTTCACCGTGCCGGGTCATGGCACGGCGCGTCTCACGGATCTGATGCCCTGGACGGATGATCCGCGGGCGTCGATTCATGAAGTGCATCGCCGCATCGAATGCCTTGAGGGCGAGGTCGAATTCGATATCGTCTTCGACCCGCGTTTCGATTACGCGCGCGTCGCACCGCTGATCGAGATCGGTGAGCATGGTGTGGTCGCCGAGAGTCCCAACGGCGAGCGTGTCGTGGCGGTGGCTGGGCGGGGTACGCAATGGAAGCATCGCTCCAACGGAGGTGTGGCAGCCCGCATCAAGTTGCGCGCCGGCCAGCGTATCTGGACCATCATCTCCTGGGACGCTGCGGAGCCGGAGCCGCCGGCGGCCTACCGGCCCTTCGACCTTCTGCGCACGACCCGGCTGCGCTGGCGGCAATGGAGCTCGCAGCTCAATTACGACGGCCCTTTTCGCCATAGCGTGGTCCGTTCCGCCTTGACGATGAAGCTGCTCACCTACGCCCCTACGGGCGCAATGGTCGCCGCGCCGACAACCTCGTTGCCCGAATGGATCGGTGGCGCGCGGAACTGGGACTACCGCTATGCCTGGATTCGCGACGCGGCCTTGGCAGTGCGCTCCAATAATCTGGTCGGTTGCCGATCCGAGGCGCGTGACTTCTTCCATTTTATCCGTGACACGATTGATGGCACTGGTGGCCTCGAGGTCATGTATGCAATTGATGGGTCGCGAGTGCCGGCCGAAGAAGAGCTGGAGCATCTGCGCGGCTTTCGCGGCTCGGGGCCGGTGCGCATCGGCAACGGTGCGCGCGACCAATTGCAAATCGATTCGGCGGGAGCGCTGGTGGATGCGGCGCATCTCTACGAACATTTCGGCGGTACGCTGACCGTGCGCGCCTGGCGCAAGCTGCGCCATATCGTCGAAGGTGTGCGCCAGGTCTGGCGCGAGCCGGACCACGGGATTTGGGAGCCGCGCGACGGCACCCGCCAGAATACGCATTCCAAGCTGATGAGCTGGCTGGCGCTCGATCGTGGTGCCGGTATTGCGCGTGCCTTCGGTGACGTCCCCCTGCAGGATGCCTGGTTGCGCGAAGCCGGAGCCATCCATGCCGATATCTGCGCCAACGCGCTTGACTCCACGGGCAAGCATTTCGTCGCGGTTTACGGCGAAGACAGGGCCGATGCGACGCTGCTTTTGCTGGCTGGGCACGGCTTTCTGCCCGAGGACCATCCGCTGATCGTGTCCACTGTCGATTTCGTGCAGCGCGAGCTCAGCACCGGCCCCTATTTGCACCGCTACCGGGCCGATGATGGCGTGGGCGGCGACGAGGGCGCCTTCGTTCTCTGCGGCTTCTGGCTGGCCGAGACGCTCGCTCTACAAGGCAAGCTTGACGAGGCCCTGGAGGTCTTCACCGCGCATATCGATGCCTCGAACCACCTCGGCCTGCTCGCCGAAGAGATCGACCCGAGCAATGGCGCGCTGCTGGGCAATTTCCCGCAGGCTTTCAGCCACCTCGGTCTGATCAACACGGCGATGCGCCTCGACCGCGCTCTGCGCTCGCGCGACGAGGGCCTCCATTCCGTCCCTCATCTGATCGGCGGCGTGTCGCGTGAGGTCGGGTAGAGGCCCACCGCACGAATTCTAGAGGCCCGGCCGAGAAGTAGGGCTTTGCACAGAGAGCGTCGATTGCGGCTGCTGGCAAGGAAGGCGACCGAGCAATGGCCGTAGCCATTGGGAGAGAGCGTGACGCAGACCAGCAGCCGCAAGCGGCGCTCGGATGCAGGCCTACTTTTCGGCCGGCCCTCTAGGCGGCGCTACGAAGTTTGTAGCGGATCGGCAGGCGTTTGATGCCGCCGACCAGGTTCGAGTGCAGGCGCGAGGGAGGCGCTGCCAATTCGATCTCTTCGATGCGCGGCAGCAGGTGTTTGAAGATCATCTGCAACTCCAGGCGCGCGATATGTGCGCCCGCACAGAAATGCTCGCCCACGCCGAAGGCCAGATGGTTGTTCGGGTAGCGGTCGATCTGGAAGGAGTAGGGGTTGTCGAAAATATCTTCCTGACGATTGGCCGAGGGGAAGAAGATCGCGAGATGTTCCCCTTTGCGGATCTTCTTGCCGCGCAACTCGGTATCGCAGGAAGCGGTCCGCGCAAAATGGATGATCGGGCTGGTGAAGCGCAGAATTTCCTCGAGCATCGGGCGCATCATCTTTTCAGGGTCGCCCTGGAAGAGGCGGAGCTGGTCCGGGTTCTCGATCATCGCGATCAGGCCGCCGCTGGTGGCGTTGCGGGTCGTTTCGTTGCCGGCGATCATGATGATCTGGCACCACGCCAGAATCTGGATCATCTCCAACGGTTTGCCGCCGACCTCGGCGGTGCAGAAGAGGCTGATCAGGTCGTCCTTGGGGTTTTTCTTGCGCTCTTCAACGAGGCCCGCAAAGTAGGTGAACATTTCGACGAGGGAGCGCGAGGCGACCTCCCGCGGATCTTCTTCGCCCGCGTATTCGGGGTCGTTGCTGCCGAGTTGTTGATTGGTCCATTCAAAGATCAACTTCCAATCGGATTCGGGAACACCGAGCATCCAGGCGATGACGGCTGTGGGTACGGGCGCCGAGACGCGCTCGACGAAATCGACCTCCGTGTGGCCGCCTTCTTCGAGCAGATCATCGACGATTTTGGCGCAGATGCGCTCGATATCCGGATGCAGCTTGGCGACGTTGCGCGGCGTGAATTTTTTCGCGATCAGCCTGCGGTGTTCGGCGTGTACCGGCGGGTCCATTTCGATCAGCGTCGGCGGTCGCTCGAAATCGAGACCTGACTCATCCATATCGGCAATGAGCAGGCGTGGCCCGTTGAGCCAGATCTCGGGATGGCGGCCGATTTCGGTGATATCCTCGTGGCGTGTCACCGCATGGAAGGGGATGTCCCAATCGAGAAAGGGGTGCACGGGAGATTGCGCGCGCAGGATATCCCACTCCCGCCACGGGTAGCCCAATGTGCCGTAGGAGGCATCAGCAATGATTCGTTCTGCCGTGATTTCACTTAATTCGCTCATCTGTGTTTACTCCTTGCCGCGCCCCGTGCCTCGGCTGAAACCAATCTTATAAACCAACGGTCGTTTGGGCAAGTGGGGAAAAAGAAATCGGGCGGTAAAGTCCACGAGAACCTCTACCGCCCGGCCGAAAAAATCAGATCGTAACGGAGACGGCGGGTTCGTCGGCGAACCGCCAGATGATCTCGTCGTCACCTTGGGTGTGTCGGATCAGGACGCCGATCCCGTCGGGATGGAATTGCTCGGCGGGCGGCACTCCGAGCCGCTGGCGCACCTCTTCGAGAGGCAGTTCCAGCAGTTCTTCGAAGCGCGCCAGGTTGAAGTTCTTCGGCACGGCCTTGCTGCGGCGCCAGGCTTGGAACATATAGCGAGACCAGTGCAATTTCATCCGTGGGTTCACCACGAGGACGGATGAGCAGACGAGAAAAAGCATGCCTGGGTTGAAGAATTGCCCTATCGAGAAGGATAAATTGGCGGCCTCTCCAGCCTCGTCCATGCCGTAGCCGGTGAGCACATGCCACAGATCGTGCTGGTCGCGCAGGCGTTGCCCGAACCATTCGCGGTCTTTGTCCCGAGCATCAAAGGCCGCGGCATCAGGGAAGCGGCTCCGCGCCTCATCGCTGGCTTCGGCGAGGCCTTTGGCGGTGATTCCACCACGGGTCATGAAATCCGCATAGACTCGACCGAATGTGCCCGCTGGCAAGGCGCTGAGGCGTTCGCGGTCGGAGAGGGCGGCAAGCAGGTCGGGCTTTTCGGCGAGCAGCTTCTGGCCCTCGGGAGTATGGGCGAAGCGAAGAAACGTCTTCTCGAAGCTCGGCCCGCCCAGGGCGTCGATGATCTCGATGACTTCCTCGGTCTTCGTCGGGTCGTCAATGACCGTCTGGATGATGCCGAAGGCTCGGCGCCAATCACGTTTCGGGATGGGATTCTGTCGCGGACTCGGTTCCATGTCTGATCTTCCTCTCAGGCTCCGCTCGGAGCAGGTTTCCAGTGGGCAGCGGGTCCACCCGCTGCCGGCAAGGGCGTTGGTGTCGCGGCCTCTGGCTCCCACGCCTCGCGGATCTCCAGCCACAAGTCTACCGCGACAATTCCCACTAGAAAAGCCCCGTAGAGGCTCATCGGTGGAAGCCCCAGCGTCAACAGTTCGAATATCGATCCTACAGTCATCATCGGCCCTCGCACCTCCGTTGTGCCGTACGAGAGAGCAGATATTGTGCCAGCTTCAAGAAGGCTGCTTGGCCGTCAATGCTCGTGTTTCTGTTTGTGCCGGAGCTTGGGTGCACATCGCAGGGTGCAGAACTGCCCTTGCCGGCGTGCATCTGACGTTCGGCCCGGCCTCTCGCGCGGTTGGATGCCGCGGATTGTGCGGCGGGTTGGTTTTTGCGGTAGCGAGTCGGCATGGCGTGGATCCGCGACCTTGGATCGGAACTCGACGATTTGGCCGCTCGCGACCTGCTGCGGGCTCGTCGTTCGGTTGCCGGCATGCAGGGGGCGAGAGTTGCGCTCGACGGTCGCAAGGTACTCTGCCTGGCCTCGAATAATTATCTCGGGCTCGCGGCTGATCCGCGCGTGCGCGCTGGTGCCGACGAGGCGACATCCGCCGGTGGGGCGGGTGCTGGGGCATCGCCGCTGATCAGTGGCCATATGGTGGTGCATGGGGATCTCGAAGCGGAACTCGCGGCCTGGCAGGGCACAGAGGCCGCTCTCGTTTTCGGCTCCGGTTATCATGCGAATATCGGCGTCATCGCGGCGCTGGTGGGCAAGGACGATGTCGTCTTCAGCGACGAGCTCAACCACGCCAGTCTGATTGATGGTTGTCGCCTCGCGCGGGCGCGCTGTGTGGTCTACCGCCACCGCGATGTGGATGATCTGCGCCGCAAACTCGAGGCGACGCCGGCGCGGCGGCGGCTGATCCTCAGCGACTCGGTCTTCAGTATGGACGGAGATCTCGCGCCGGTTACGGCGCTGGTCGAGTTGGCCGAGCGCTTCGATGCCGAGGTGATGCTGGACGAAGCACACGCCGTGGGCGTCTTTGGCGACTCGGGTGCCGGCTATGCCGATTCTCTTGGTCTCGGCGGGCAGGTGGCTGTGCGCATGGGCACGCTGGGCAAGGCATTGGGCAGCTACGGTGCTTTTGTCGCCGGTTCCGGCCCACTGATCGACCTCTTGGTGAACCGCGCCCGCGCCTATATTTTCTCGACCGGTCTGCCGCCGGCGGTGATCGGCGCCTCGCGGGTCGCGCTGGGGCTGGTGCGCAGCGAGCCCGCTTTGCGCGATCGCCTCTGGGCCAATAGTCGCCGCCTGCACGGGGCGCTGGTGGACGGCGGCATCGCCATGCAGCCTTTCACGAGCCCGATTCTGCCGCTGATTGTCGGTACCTCGGCCAAAGCTCTGGCGGTGGCCCGCCACGCGCTCGTGGCCGGGCTTTTCGCGCCGGCGATCCGCCCGCCGACTGTTCCGGAAGGAACAGCAAGACTTCGCGTGACTCCGATCGCCGCCCATACGGACGCAGATATGGATGAGGCTGCCCGCATTCTTCTTGCCGCCGTGGCCGCCTCATGAAGGGAATCGTTTTTGTCACCGGGACCGATACCGGGGTTGGTAAGACGCATGTGAGCTGCGGCCTGTTGCGCGCGCTGCGGTACCGCGGCCTTTCGGTCGCGGCGCGTAAGCCGTCTGAGAGTGGCTGTACGGAGGTGGACGGCGAATTGGTTCCCGCCGACGCGGTGGCTTTGCGTGAGGCGGCCGGTGCCGACGAGCCCTTGGCGATGGTCTGCGGTCTACGCCTCGCCGAGGCGCTGGCGCCAGGCATTGCAGCCGAGCGCGTCGGGGCGAGCCTGGATATCGAAGCGCTGGTGCTTGAATACCGTGTCCGTGCCGCCGAGGTGGATGTGTTGTTGGTAGAAGGTGCCGGCGGGCTGCTCGTGCCGCTGGCCGGCGCGGTGGATTGTGCGCAACTTGCCGCGCGCCTCGATGCGCGCCTGATCGTGGTCGTTGGTGTGCAATTGGGCGCGATCAATCACGCACTCCTCACACTCCAGGCGGCGCGTCAGCGCGGGTTGGTGATCGAGGGCGTGGTTCTCAACCACCTCTCGCCAGACACAGATTTAGCGAAAAAAACCCTGCGCGAATCGCTCGCGCGTCTTGACCCGGCCCCGATTCTGGCGGAAATTCCCTTCGCCGACGACGGCGTTGCATTGCTCGGAAGGAAACTCGCATGATTCTCCTCGACCCTCATCATCTTGAAAAGAAATACTCGGATACCCGCTCGCGTGAGGTGATGGAGAAGACCATCGCTTTCTTCGAGAACCGTGGCCGGGAGAAACTTCTCGAAGAGTTCTACGACCGCGAATGGTACGCCGATTTTCTCGAATACGCCGGCCGCGAGGGCCTCTTTGCGACCATCTGTACGCCGGCCGGCTACGGTGCCGAGGACTCGCGTTGGGATACCTGGCGCAATTGTGAGTTTGCCGAGATTCTCGGCTTCTACGGCTTGCCCTATTGGTATGTCTGGCAGGTCTCGGTGCTCGGTCTCGGCCCGATCTGGATGAGCGATAACGAGGAGGTCAAGCAGCGTACGGCGAAGCTCCTCCAGGAAGGCGGCATCTTTGCCTTTGGTCTCTCCGAGAAGACCCACGGTGCCGATATCTACTCGACCGATATGATCCTCAAGGTGGTTGACGAAGGCCGCTACGAGGCCACCGGCAGCAAATACTATATCGGCAACGGCAACAAGGCGTCGATCGTCTCGACCTTCGGCCGCATCGGTACCGACAAAGACGACCCCTATGTCTTCTTCGCCGCTGACCCGCAGCACGAAAAATACCAGCTCGTCAAAAATGTAGTTGCGAGTCAGAATTACGTCTCCGAGTACGCGCTGCAGGACTACCCGCTGACGGAAGCCGATATTCTGCACAAGGGGCGGGATGCCTGGGATGCGGCGCTCAATACGATCAATATCGGGAAATTCAACCTCGGCTGGGCGTCGATCGGAATGGCGACGCATGCCTTCTACGAGGCGATCCAGCACTCCGCGAATCGCATTCTCTTCGGAATGCCGGTCACGGATATGTCGCATGTGCGCAAGATGTTCGTCGACGGCTGGCTGCGTCTGGTGGCGATGAAGCTCTTCGCTCTGCGTGCCTCTGATTATTTCCGCGCCGCATCCGCCGAGGATCGGCGCTATCTTCTCTTCAACCCGATGACCAAAATGAAGGTCACGACTCAGGGCGAAGAGGTGATGAATCTGATTTGGGATGCCATCGCCGCCAAGGGCTTCGAGAAGGATCAGTTCTTCAGCCAGGCTTCGATCGATATTCGGGCGCTGCCGAAACTTGAAGGTACGGTGCATGTGAATATCGCCTTGTTGGTGAAATTCATGCCGAATTATTTCTTCAATCCGGGTGAGTTCGCCGAGGTAGGCCAGCGCAGCGAGGCCGTGAACGACGATTTCCTTTTCAACCAGGGACCAACCAAGGGGCTCGGAGGCATCCAATTCCACGATTACGCGCCGGCCTTTGCGCTTTTCGAGACGCCGAATGTGGCTCTTTTCCGTGCGAAGATCGAGCTCTTCAAGTCGATGCTGGCCGATTGCCCGCCGAGCAAGGAGCAGAGCCGCGATGTCGATTATCTGCTTGCCGGGGGGCAGATCTTCGCGCTGATCGTCTACGCGCAGCTGATCCTCGAGAACGCGAAGATCTACCAACTCGAAGACGATCTCGTCGACGAGATCTTCGACGTCTTCTGTCGCGATTTCTCACGCTACGCGCTGGAGTTGCATGACAAACCCGGCACCGGCGAAGAGCAGATGGCGCGCTGCCTGCAGATGTTGCAGAAGCCCGCCCGCTTTGAGGCGCGCTACCAGGGCATCTGGGAAAAACACGTCCATCCCCTCAAGGATGGCTATGTCATGCCTGCTTGAGTTCGCGCAGGTCGGTGCCGCTCGGGCTCTGGAAAATGCGCAGACCGAACTCGGGCGCGGCCGCCAGTAGGTGGTCGAAGATATCGGCCTGGATATCTTCGTATTCGGCCCAGCGATTGTCGTTGGTGAAGACATAGACCTCGATGGGCAGGCCCGCAGCGGTCGGTTCAAGCTGCCGTACGAGAAAGGTAAAGCCGGCGCTATGGACCTTCGGGTGGGCGCGGAGATAGGCCACGATATAAGCCCGGTAGACGCCGACATTCGTCTGGCGCCGGGTGTTGATCTCTTCGGCTTTTTGCGCCGGATGTGACTCGTTCCACGCGTCGATCTCGCTGATCTTCGCGTCGAGGTAATCGCCGAGAAGGTCGAAGCGGCGAAACTTTTCCAGAAGCTCGCGGTCCACATAGTGGATCGTGTTCATATCAATATGAATCGGACGCTTGATGCGACGCCCGCCGGAGTCGACCATGCCGCGCCAATTGATCACGGATTTGGAGATCAGATCATAGGCGGGGACCAGCACCGTTGTGCGGTCGAAATTCTGCACTCGGACGGTGGTCAGCGTCATCTCGGTTACGTCGCCATTGACCGCCGTGCCCGGAATTTCGATCCAGTCACCGACGCGCACCATATCGTTCAGGGCGAGAATGATGCCGGCGACCAGCCCGAGTAGCGTGTCGCGGAAGACCAATATGATCACCGCCGTGGCGGCGCCGATGCCGGAGAGGAAGAAGATCGGCGAGCGGTCGAAGGTCACGCTCAAGGCGAGCAGGACGCCGATGATGGTGACGAAGAGTTTGATCGCCTGCTCGATTGTATTGACTGGCAGCGAGCTCATCTCGGGACGCAATTGCAACAAGCCGAGAATGAGTCCGACCATGGCGAGAATCAGGGCGAGGAAGATCCAGATGGCATAGAGCTCGATTGCGATCAGCAGAGGCCCGGCAAAGCCGAATACGGCCACGACGGGCAGGGAGGCGGCGAGCACCGCCAGAGGGGCGAGATGCGCCAGACGGTGCAGGACCCGTTCTTCCTCGAGCACGCGTGCCCAATCCTCGCTCCAGTGCCCGACGATGCGACGAAGGAGAATCGGAATCAGCAGATCCATGAGGCGAAACACCCCGATGCCGATGACCAGGAGTGCGAGGATGCTGAGCCCGGCCGAGATGATGGTCGGCCAGGGCGCGGGTACGCCGCTGGCCATGATGCCTCCGGCCAGTTGGCCGAACCTATCGAGCACCAATTCGAAGAACCAGGAATCCTGAATTTTCTCGACGGTCGCGTCGCGTACGGCTCGTGCGGCATTGAGCGCGGCGGTCTCAGTAGGGCCAGGAACGGGGCTGGCCAATGGAGTCGGAATTGGCGTCAGCATATCGCTTCCCTATCTCTCTCTCGTGCGTCGGTCGAACCCGGCGAGCGATTGGCGAACCGAGGGGCAGCGCGCCGCGGCGCGCAGGAGTTCTCGGCGGCGGAGAATCGGATTCAGCAAAGCGGTATCCCGAGGACTTCGCAGAAGAAGGCCAGTTCGCGGTTGAGTACCTTGATGATGGACTCCGCGCGTCGGAAGCCGTGCCCTTCGCCGGCCAGCGCAATGTATTCGACGCGGATTCCCTTGGCCTTGAGCGCCGCGACCATCGCTTCGGCCTGGTTGGGTGGCACGACCTTATCGTCCAGGCCCTGAAAGAAAATGACGGGGCACGAGAGCTGGTCGGCATGCGCCAGGGGTGAGCGTGCGGCGTAGATGGCCTCGCCTGCGGGCCAGGGCGCGACCAGGGCATCGAGATAGCGGGACTCGAATTTATGCGTGTCGCGGGCGAGTGCGGCGAGATCGCCGATGCCATAATGGCTCGCGCCGCAGGCGAAGGTATCGGTGAAGGCCAAGGCCGCCAGAGTCGTATAGCCGCCGGCGCTGCCGCCCTGAATCGTCAGCCGTTTGGCGTCGACCCGTCCTGCGCGTGCGAGATGCAGCGCCGCCGCTTCGCAATCTGCCACATCATGCACGCCCCAATGCCCTTTCAGGGCCTCCCGATAGGCCCGCCCGTAGCCGGTGCTGCCGCGGTAATTCACATCGACGACGGCAAACCCGCGGGTGGTCCAGAATTGGATTCGCGGGTCGAAATCGGCGCGTGCCGAACCGGTCGGGCCGCCATGCGATTTGACCCGCAGCGGCGGCAACTCGCCTATGGGTGCCGTGAAACGTGCATTGTTCGGGGGGTAGAAGAACGCGTGCGTGCAGGCGCCGTCTGGCGTGCGGATCTCCAAGGTCTCGGGGTGAGAGATATCGCCTGGTGTCAGCAGAGCCTGGCCGGATTCCCGCACGATGCGCACGGAATCGTCTGCGAGGTCGAGCGATACGATGGCCGAGGGGCCATCGCGGCGCGCGCCCAGGAAGCTCAGGTGTCGGCCGTCGACGCGTATTCCATCAAACCCGGAAAATGGTGTGTCGATCGCCTGCAGCCTGCCGCTGCGCGTATCGAGGCGGCCGAGTTGCCAGACGCCGCCACGGCCCCAGGTACAGAGGATCTCGTCTTCGCTGGCGAATGCATAGGTGCGCATGCCGAAGACCCATTGGGGCAGCCCGAACTCGGCCTCCATGGGGCAGAGTGGCCGCGCCTGGTCGTTCTCCCACCGGTAGAGGTTCCACCAGCCGCTTTTGTCGGAGACGAAATGAAGCACTCCTGCGGGGGACCATTCGGGTTGGAAGACGGCCTCGCCGGGCCCGCCGGCGATGCATCGCGCCCGGGCAAGATCACCTCGCTCGTCGATATCCGCGAGCCAGACCTCGGAGTCGTCCCACGGCATATTCGGGTGATCCCAGGCAATCCACGCGAGCTGCGTACCATCTGGTGAGAGGCGCGGCGCCGCGACGAAATCCCGGCCCGCGACGACCACGGCGATTTCTTCTCCGGCCCACGAGATGCGCACGATTTCGTTTTGCGCCTCACCCGCCTGGCTATGGTTTTCGCGGACACAGAAGAGGCCGGCGCGGCGCTCGTCAAGTGCGATGTCCGCGAACGCGAATTTGCCCGCCGGGGTAAGCGGGCAGGGTGCCGCCGTGCCGACGTTGCGCACGTAGAGGCGCTGGTCGGCATCGTTCGAGAAGACCAGGCGCGTTGCATTGGCGGCCAGCGCACCGCCGCCGTATTCGTGCGCGCGCGAGCGCAGGCTCCACGCGGCGTCCAACAAATCAGCGACTTCGCCGGCGGCCTCCTCGCAGACCAGCGCCACGCGGCCGCCTTCGCTGGGGCGGGATTCCGTCCAGAGCAAGCCGAAACCGCTGGGCAGAGGTGAGCCCAAGCCGACCTGCCCGGCGACCATGGTGTCGGGCTGCAGCGGCGATTCCCAGGTGCCGAAGGCGGCGATCGTCTTTTTCTCGGCTGTCGTCATCTTCCCGCCGATTTGGTACCCCGTTCTCGATGGCAACGCACGAGCTGGCGGGGAAGCTGGCACCCCAGGAAATTCTCATCAATGTACCGCGCTTGGTCACTGCGTATTTCACGCAGCGTCCTGACCCGGATGATCCCGCGCAGCGGGTCTCTTTCGGCACTTCCGGGCACCGCGGCTCGGCGCTGGTCGGGGCTTTCAACGAGGCCCATATTCTCGCGGTAACGCAAGCCCTTTGTGAGCTGCGGGTCGCCGACGGCATCGACGGCCCGCTTTTCGTCGGTATCGACACGCATGCGCTCAGTGAGCCGGCGCTGGTGACTGCGGTCGAGGTGCTGGCCGGCAACGGCGTCGAGGTCGTTTTGGAAGCGGGGCGCGGTGCGACGCCGACACCCGTGATTTCGCATGCGATCCTCACCTGGAACCGCGGCTGCAAAAGCGGGCTGGCCGATGGCATCGTGATCACGCCCTCGCATAATCCGCCCGAAGATGGCGGTTTCAAATACAACCCGCCCAGTGGCGGCCCGGCCGATGCCGCCACCACCGGGCGCATCGAGACGCGCGCGAACGAAATTCTGCAGGCTGGCTTACGCGGCGTGAAGCGCCTTCCTTGGGTACAGGCGCTCGCGGCGTCGACGACGACCGAACGCGACCTGACCGGCCCCTATGTGGCGGACCTGCCGAATATTCTGGATATCGAGGCGATCCGCGGCGCCGGTTTGAGCCTCGGCGTACACCCCCTGGGCGGCGCGGCGCTCGATACCTGGCGACGCATCGCCGAGGTACATCGTCTCGATATTGAAATCGTCGATTCCCGCATCGACCCGACCTTCTCGATGATGACGGTCGACCGCGACGGCAAAATCCGCATGGATTGCTCGTCGCCCTGGGCGATGGCGAGCCTGGTCGAGTTGCGCGACCGCTTTGATATCGCGTTTGGCAACGACGGCGACGCCGACCGCCACGGGATCGTCACGCGCGGCGCCGGCTTGCTGGCGCCGAATCCCTACCTCGCCGTGGCGATCCGCTATCTTTGTGAGACGCGCAGCAAATGGCCGGCCGCGTCGCGGATCGGCAAGACGATGGTCTCGAGCAGCATGATCGACCGCGTGGCGGGCCTGGTCGGGCGCGAGATTGCCGAGGTGCCGGTCGGCTTCAAATGGTTCGTCGAGGGATTGGGCTCGGGCGATTATGTATTTGGCGGCGAAGAGAGCGCTGGTGCGGCCTTCTTGCGCCTGGACGGCACGACCTGGACGACCGACAAGGACGGCCCTCTGCTTTGTTTGCTGGCTGCTGAGATCCTCGCCACCACGGGGCGCGACCCAGCCGAGCATTATGCCGAGCTGGAAGAACGCTTCGGCAGCCCTGTTTATGAACGCACGAGTGCGCCGGCATCGCCGGAGCTCAAGGCCGGCTTTCAGAAGCTCGATGCCGCCAGCGTGACGCAGGACGAGTTGGCGGGTGAGAAGATCACCGCCCGACTCACCCGTGCACCGGCGAACGATGCCGCCATCGGTGGCCTCAAGGTCACGACCGAGAACGGCTGGTTTGCGGCGCGCCCCTCCGGCACCGAAGCGATCTACAAAATCTACGCCGAGAGTTTCCTCGGCCACGACCACCTGCGCCGAATCCAGGCCGAGGCCCAGGAAATCGTCGACACGGCCCTGACGGCGCGCTGAGCCTGGAGGCAGGCCTACTTTTCGGCCGGATCTATCGAGTAGAGCAGGCCACCTTCTTTGCGCAGACGGCAGCCGCGCAGGGCGCGTTCCAACTCAAGGAAGCGCTCGGCGCCGGGGAAGGGCGCGAGTAGATTCTCGATTGCTGTGGCGCCACCTTCGCTCGCACGGCATTGCGCAAGGATGGGTAGCAGGCGGCCGAGCATCCAGATCTGGTAGGGCACGACCATGCGCCGGGCCGCCACCCCGCCGAGCTGGAACGCATGCGTCAGCGGGCCGTTGCCGGTTTGCAGAGCCTCGAAGCCGGGTGTCGCGGTGAAGCTTTTGCCGGGTACTTCGCCGCCCGCCGCGTGCGCATCGCTTGCGAGGAACGCGGTGAGCGTGCGCATCGCGGACTCGAGCACGGGCCACATTTCCTCGAAGAAAACGCCGAGCAGCGGCAGCAGGGTCTCGGGGACCGTATCGTCGGGCAGCAAGGCGCCGCCGTCGCTGGTCGCTGGGCGGCCGACCAATTCGCCTCCGGCACCGACGGAATAGATTGTCTGGTTGTAAGTGCGTGCGCCGAGCGCGTTCGTGCCGTTGGTCCGGTCGACCCAATCGGCGAGGAAAGGGAACTCGCGGCGCAGGAAGAAACCCGGCACGGGATCGCGGTAGAGGTGCGGGTAGAGGGGGGCCATCAATGCGAAATCGGCAAGCGTCGGCTGGCCGCCGAAACAAAAATCATGCTTGCCAAAATGCGTATTGAGAATATCGAGCATGCGCACCATACTGAGATCCCAGGCGGCCTCGGTCTCCGGCGTGACGCCGAGTGCGCGGGCGCCGGCGTAGACGGCGACCGGCTTGGTACGCGCGTGCGAGAGGCCGAAGAGCAGTTCGAAGAGGTTTTCGCCGGCGGCCAGGCGCTCCTCGGCGTTGGTCGCATGGGCGTCGCTGCTGCCCCATTGCAGCGCATTGTAGCGGGCATGGTTCGGCTCGACGTCGGGCAGGGTATGGCGCCAGCGTTCCCAGAAGCCCAGCGGCAGCATCCATTCGTCGGCGAGAAGCTCGATCAGCCACGCGGTCAACGCCTGGCGTGGGTTGCTTGCGGCGGCGGGGGCCACCGGCGGGGTCGGGTGCGCGGCTTCGACCACGTCGATGATCTCGCTGGAATCCTGCACGAAACGCCCGTCCGGCGTCTGCAACTGCGGCACGGCCATGGTCCCGGTGGCCGGCAAGAGGAGGCCGGCGAGCAGATCATTGGTGGCGAGCACGTCCTCGAAGCCCTCGGGCAGGCCGCCCATGGCTTCCTTCCAACGCAGGTAGGCGCGGGATTTGGCCGAGAAATAACTCAGTTCCCAGGAGAAAAGTCGGTATCCCTGCATCGCAACCATCGAAGCGATGCGGCGCTTTCCGCGCAACTCGGCCGGTTCGCAAGCGCATGTGGCTGCCAGCTTCTATTTCTATGCCGACGCCGAAACGCGTCCTTTCCTGCTGTACCAGCGCCCCCGTCGTTTTGTCGTCGCGGTACTCGCCATCATCGTCGGCTTTCCGCTCGCGACCTCGATGGCCGGGGGGTTGGGCGAAGGCGAGCTGCGCGACGCCATCAGCCTTCTGCTCATCGGTGGATATTGGGCCTGGCAGGCGCATCATTATTCCCGGCAGAATTACGGAATTCTGAGTTTCCTCGGCCGTGCGGAGGGCGCCTCGGTGCGGCCGGCCGAAGCGCGCGCCCTGCAGCTGACCTCGGCCGCGGGGATTGTCGGCATCGTCCAGATGATGAACTCGCCCTCGCTGGCCTTTCTCGGTGCTTCGCCCTGGGCTTTGTCCGCCGGCTTGATGACAGCCGGCTGGGGCATCTGGGTTCTCGATGTCTGGCGGCAAGGCTCGCCGGGCTCGTCCATCCGCACGGTGGCGATGGTCGTCGGGCTGGCCTTCTATCTCCCCCTTTATTTATTTGATGATGTGTTCCCGGCGATTATGGGCTTCGCGCTGGCGCATGGGTTGCAATATTTCGTCTTCCTGGGCCGTGTCACGTCGCCCGCAAAATTTGACTGGCGTCCCATGCTGACGATGCTGCTGATTACGGTGGCCGTCGGCTACCCGCTTCTTCTCTGCACCGAGAACCAATTCTTCACCCTCGGATTGGGCGTGGTCATGGCGCATTTCGTCCTCGATGCGGGCATGTGGAAACTGAGCGAGCCTTTCCAGCGGGGCTATATGGCGAAGCGCTTTCCCTTCCTGACAATTCTCTGCCTGGTGGGGATCGGGTTGTCGGCGGCACTCCCCGTACTCGTATAGTCAAAGCGGTTTCGGCAGGCGCCCCTTCGCGGCGATTGCTCTGCCGGGGTCCGGCGGGGTAGGCAGAGGCGTGCCGACGAAATTCCTCGACCTCGGAGATGATAGGGTGCTGCGCTGCCTCTACTCCGGCACGACGACTTTGCCCGATATGCCGCCGCCGCTGGCGCGCGGTACGGCGCTTCTTTTTGTTGCGGGTGCGGGCGGCAGCGCGCCCCATTTCGCACCACAGCTCGCGCATTTCGCCGCCGCGCATAGCCCGCTCGCACTCGACTTGCCCGGGCATGGCCGCTCAACCGGCCTTGCGGGGCCGGCGACGATCGAGGACGCGGCCGCCGTTGTGCTGCGCGCGCTTGGCCATCTGGCGGCGCCTCCCGCCGTTGTGGTGGGGCACGGGCTTGGCGGCCTGATCGCTCTCGCGGCGGCGCTTGCCGCCCCCGCACGGGTCCGCGCGGTCGTGACGATCGGCACCGGCCGGCGCTGCGCCATGCCCGAGGTCGAGCTCGAGAAATTGGCAGCCGTCACCTCCGGCTTGCGCGGCCAATTCTTTGACACTCCCTATTTCGCCAAGGGTACCGCGCCCGAGGTGATGCGCGCCTTCTTCGGTGCCTTGGTGCAGACCGACCCGCGGGTGCGCCTGCAGGATATGCGTCTGCAAAGCGATGCAGAAATTTTCGCGCGGCTCGGTACATTGGACGTTCCCGTGCGTGTCGTGCGTGGTGCGGAGGATCGCCTCCTGTCGGCGGCCTCGGCCGACGATCTGGCAGTGGCTGTGGGGACCACGGTCGATACGGTCGAGAGGGCGGGGCATGTGGCGCAGATGGAGAACCCGGACGCCGTGAATGCGATCCTCGAGGAGGTCTGCGCATGAGCCTGCATCGCGAGATCGCCATCGCCGGCGTGTATGAACATCCACGCCGTTTTGCGCCGGACAAAACCGCCTACCAGCTCGCCGCGGAGGCGGCGCGCGGCGCGCTGGAAGACGCGGGCCTGACGCTGGCCGATATCGATGGTTACGCGACCAGCGGAGTGGGGCCTATTGGCGTGATGTCGATGTGCCACCATCTGAATCTCAATCCGGATTGGGTCGATTCGACGAGTATCGGCGGCTCTTCATTTGTCGCCCACGTCGCCAATGCGGGTGCGGCGATCCGTGCCGGACTCTGTCGCACCGTTCTGATCACCTACGCGAGTACCGCGGCGTCGGATCGCTTTGCGGTCGGCACGGGCGGCGCCACCGGGGGCGAGCCGCCCGATGAGTTCATAACGCCTTACGGGCCGACCATCGTCGGTGCCTACGGCATGGTGGCGCACCGCCATATGCATGAGTTCGGCACGACCTCGGAGCAACTCGCCGAGGTGGCCGTGACGATGCGCCAACATGCGGCGCTCAACGAGCATGCCAAATATAGAGATCCGATCACGGTAGACGATGTGCTGGCGTCGCGGCTGGTCTCCTCGCCGCTTCATCTTCTCGATTGTTGCATGATCTCCGATGGTGCCGGTGCGCTCATCGTGACCTCGGCCGAGCATGCGCGCGATCTACCGCGGCCGTCGGTGGTCCTGCTCGGCACCGGTTCGGCGGTGCGTCATAATGGGATGGGGCAGCGCGATATCCTCGATATTGCGGCACGCCAATCCGGCGCGCGTGCGCTCGAGCGCGCCGGCATCGGTCACGACGAGATCGACCTCGCGATGATCTACGACTCCTTCACCATTACTGTGATCTCGACCTTGGAGAACCTCGGCTTCTGCAAGCCGGGCGAAGGGGGTGCCTTCGTCGAGAAAGGCGGCATCGGTCTGGCCGGTCATTTGCCGGTCAACCCGGATGGGGGCGGGCTCTCGTCGAACCATCCTGGCATGCGCGGAATCTTCCTCGTCATCGAGGCGGTGCGACAATTGCGTGGCGAGGCCGGCGCGCGTCAAGTCGAGAACGCCCGTACTGCTCTTTGTCATGGTACCGGCGGTTGGCTCGGCGTGCAGCATTCCGGCGCCACGCTGATCCTGGGGCAGGCATGACAAGGTGGCGACGATGAGCGAACGATCCCTGCCTCGCGTCAATGAAGAATCACGCGGTTTCTGGGAGGCGTGCCGCCGCCACGAGCTCGTGCTGCAGCGTTGCCGCAGCTGCGGCGCTTTGCGCTACCACCCTCGCGCGCTCTGCCCCGCGTGCTTGTCAAGCGAAACCGAATGGGTAGGCGCGAGCGGCCGCGGCGAGGTCTATACTTTTACCATCACCTACCAGAATCAGGCACCGGCCTTCGCCGGCCGTACGCCCTATGTGCTGGCCTACGTGCTGTTGGACGAAGGCGTGCAGATGCTCACCAACCTGGTCGATATCGCCCCCGACAAGGTTGCCATCGGGATGCCGGTCCAGGTGACCTTCGAGGATCTCAATGAAGATCTGGCCCTTCCGGTTTTCCGCCCCGCCGACGATCTCGCCCGGTGATGCCGGACTTTTAGAGGCACGGCCGAAAAGTAGGCCTGCATTCGGGACGGTCATCGGGGGACGTGTCTTACCCCACCCCGATTCCTTACCTCGCGTCCTGCTGCTGGTCCTCCCGGCCAAGTAGCGGGACGACAGCACGGAGGGTTCCTGCTGATCGCCGATTTCCTCGTAGGCAAATTGGTAGATCCAGGCGACCTCGACGGCGGTTGCGAGCACTCGCGTGACCACGCTCTGTTGAGCCGCGATGGTCTTCTACTCCCGCGGGATCGCGCCGCGCTGGTCGAAGGTGAACATGCAATTGGCCTCGAGGAAGCAGGCCCGCATTTCGTCGCAGCTTACAGCGGAGCATTCGCTCATGCGCGTGACGGTCTGACTGCCGAGCACGAACGAGAGCCCGGAGCAGACAGCAGCGAAGATACTTTCCGGGTCGCAGGCCGAAATTGCCGCACTCATGGTAGCACATGCCTCGGCGTTGCCCGGCGCGATTGTGAGCGTGGGGAAGAGGGTCGGCATGCAACCGTCAAGCAGCTGGCCGAAATTCGTGAAGTTTTCGCATTCGCGCTCGACCAGGCACGGCATGACGCCGGAGGAGGACTCAAGGGTCAGGTAGGGCTGGACGACGCCGCAGGTCTGGCGGCAGAAGCCCGCCGAGAAGCCTTCGGGGTTGCAGGCAAACACATGATCGCAAACGGCGACGCAGTCCAGAACGCTCTCCGGCTCCGGCGGCACCCAGCAGACGGGGCGACCGGCGGGGTGAGCCATCATGAAGAAATGAATCGCCTCGCCGAGATCGACTCCGACATCCTCCTGGAGGAAATGTTGCGCGGCAAAACGGTCATGGTGGGGGCCGCGGGCACCCGGCACGAGCGCGATCAGGGCATTCTGCATGCCCTCGGAACCGAGAACGGGATCCAGCGCGCCGAAGAGTGTGAGGAAGGGTTTGTCGTACACAGCCAGACCGGCCAGTGCGACGGAGGCCTGCTCCTCAATCTCGGCAACCATGGCGGGAAAGCGCCGGATAGCGGCGGTGTAGAGCCGACTCGGGTAGGGAGCGTCATAGGCGCGTGCTTCGCTTGCGCTCAGTTCGATCTCGGTGGCGCTCTCGACAACCTGGCTCGGTCGGAATGTCGGCGTGCGCATCGCCCACTCGATCCACTGATCGAAGTCTCCGAAACCCTCGAAATCGCCCAGGGAGCAATCGACCTCGGTGGATGTCGGAAGCTGAAATGGATTCGCACCCGGCGGCAGCGATAGCAGCATCGTGTTGGCGGCGACGATGCGGGCGAAGCGCTCGGGGTGCTCGCCGGCGATACGCAGGCCGATCAGGCCGCCCCAATCCTGGCCGAAGAGCGTGATCGATTGCAGGTCGAGATCCTGGATGAAGCGCCAGGCCCATTGCGTGTGCTGGTCGTAGGTATAGGCCGCAAGCTCGATGGGCTTGTCGGAGCGGCCGAGTCCCACGAAGTCGACGGCGATGACGCGGCGACCGAGGCCGGCCAGTGAAGTGATCATCTTGCGATAGAGGTAGGACCAACTCGGCTGGCCGTGTAGCAGCAATATGATTTCGCCGTCGGCCGGACCTTCGTCAATATAATGCATGCGCAGGCCGTCGATCGTCCGGTAGTGCGGCTCGAAGGGGAAGCCGGGGAGATCGGCGAAGCGCTCCTCGGGTGTGCGGACGTAGCGCAGGCCGGATTCGGTCGTGTGGATTGCAACGGCCGATTCGTCGGGCAGACACGGGGGGCGCGGCTCCCCGATGACATCCGAATCGGCGCAACCCGACGCAAAGCCGAGAATTACGGCGAGCGGGAAAAGAAGGCAGGCGGCCCGACGGCGTTTGGCTTGTGTCATCGCAGACATGCTCTCCGGAAGACGAGGGCCTGTCGAGGGGATGCCGGGTCCGCCGTTGGCTCAGCGCAGCGGGACGCAGTCCGGCGGCTGGGCAAGGGCGGTCGCGGGACTCGATCCCGGGCGAGTGTGGGGGGCGCTCAACCCGCGAAGACGACCACGACCTGATGCACCCAGAGTGGGATCAGGCTGGCCCAATAGGCCGTCATCCAGACCAGGCCGACGGCGCCGCCCCACGAGGCCGCGTCGGTGGCTCGGTTGGTCTCGTGCAAGGATTGGTACAGGCGTTTGCGCACCGATGCCCAGGTTGCCGCTTCGTGGGCTTCGGCACGGTCCGCTTCGGCTCTTGCGTCGGCGCGGAGCCAGCGAAGGTGGATGAGTTGCCACGGCAGGTAGATCAAGCCGAAGAGCAGGTTCAGCTGGAGCAGGATCTCGCGTTCGCCCAATGAGTCGATTGTCCAGTAGAGAAATGCGCTGGCGAGAGTGTTGGCTGCGAAAATCAGGCCCCAGCCGAGCTCTTCGTAAAAATAGAGTTCCAAGCGCCCGGTGAGAATCGCACCCCAGACGAATCCCTGCGAGATCACGACCTGGGCGAGCATCAGCCAGGAGAGGACGTTCACCCAGGCGACGTCATCGACGTTCAGCAGGCGGATCACGTAGGCAAATTGGTAGATCCAGGCGACCTCGACGGCGGTCGCGAGCACGCGCGTGACCAGGGTCGAAGACAGTGGTGTGGCGTGGAAGACGACGTTGTTCTTGTAGCGGTTGGGGAAGAGGCAACGGTAGGCCGAGACGGCGAAGAGGATCTGTGCCGGAACGACGATCTGGGGGTCGGCTATGGCGGGCGGGAGCGCCAGGCTTTGCGCGAGGAAGTAGAGGTTGACCAGGGCTCCGAGCTTGAGCAGCCAGAGTAAAGTCGTGAAGTCGGTCGGCATCGGAGGTGACGGTAGCGCATCTGAAAGCGAGCGCGAGCCGGTGCGCCACGGCGGTCGCTCAGGCTCGGCCCCTTGGGCGGCCGTGTTCTATCGAGCCTTCATAGTCCGGGCGGTTCGCGATTGCGCTGTGCGCCAGGCCGATGCGTCACGCCATCTCGGGATCAGCGAAGCCCAGACTTCTCGCTACGTGGTCGGGAGCACAAGCGGCAGGATGCGAGGTAAGGAATCGGGGTGAGGTAAGTAACGTCCCCTGATGCCCTCTCGAAAACATGAGTTCTGGGCTGTTTGGCGTACTGCGCTCACACGTTGAAGAGGAAGTGCATCACGTCGCCGTCCTGGACTTCGTATTCTTTGCCCTCGACGCGGAGCTTGCCGGCGGCCTTGCAGGCGGCCTCGGAGCCGAGTCCGACCAGGGTTTCCCAGCCGACGACCTCGGCGCGGATGAAGCCGCGCTCGAAATCGGTGTGGATTTTGCCGGCGGCACCTGGCGCCAGGGTGCCGCGTTGGATGGTCCAGGCGCGGACCTCTTTTTCGCCGGCGGTGAAATAGGTGATGAGATCGAGAAGCGTGTAGGCCTTGCGGATCAGTCGATCGAGACCGGCTGCTTCGAGGCCCAGAGCCTCGAGGAACTCGGCGCGTTCTTCGTCTTCCAATGCGGCGACCTCGGCCTCGATCTGGGCCGAGAGGACGACTGTTTCGGCACCTTCGGCCGCGGCCATCGCGGCCAGCGGCGCGACGATCGGGTCGTCGAGCCCGGCGGCGAGTTGGTCCTCGCTTACATTGGCCGCGTACATCGCAGGCTTGAAGGTAAGGAGGTTGAGCTCGCCGATGATTCTACGTTCATCCTCGTCGAGATCGATTTTGCGGACGAGCTCGCCGTCTTCCATCGGGCCGAGGATCTTCTGCAGCGCCGCGACCATCTGGATTTCTTCCTTGTTGCCGCCCTTGGCCGCCTTGCGGGCCTTGTCGAGTCGTTGTTCGACGGTCTGCAAGTCACGCAGGACCAGCTCGGTATTGATGGTCAAGACATCGTCGAGCGGGTCGATCTTGTTGGCGACATGCGTGATATCGTCGCTCTCGAAGCAGCGCACGACATTGAGGATCGCATCGACGCCGCGGATATGGGTGAGGAATTTATTGCCCAATCCTTCGCCCTGGCTCGCCCCGGCGACCAGCCCGGCGATATCGAGGAACTCCACCGAGGTGGGCACGATACTCTTGGGCTGCACCACTTTGACGATCTCGTCCATGCGCGCATCGGGTACCGGCACCACACCGACATTGGGGTCGATGGTGCAGAAGGGGTAATTCGCCGCCTCCGCACCGCCGCCCGCGAGCGCGTTGAAGAGAGTGGATTTTCCGACGTTGGGGAGTCCGACGATGCCGACCGAGAGTGCCATTGCCGACCTCTAGCCGTCCGGTCTCATCAGGTCACGTTGACAGGTGGGTGCGGAAGGTCACCGAGCAGCCCTCGAATGCCGTCCGACCTTTAGGCCGAGCTTCCAGTGGCGACCGGGTGCCTGCAAACCCTAAGGAACGACGTGGCCGTCTCGCGTAACTCGCTTCCCATCGATGCCGTGCTGGGTAAGGTGCGCGACGCTCTGGCGGCCTCCAGGGCGGTGGTCGTGACGGCGCCGCCGGGGGCCGGCAAGACGACGCGGGTGCCGCCGGCGCTGCTCGGCCACGGCAAGGTGTTGCTGGTCCAGCCGCGACGGGTAGCGGCCCGCGGTGTCGCCAGACGCATAGCGACAGAGGCCGGGGGGCGGGTCGGCGACAAGGTTGGCTGGCAGGTTCGTTTCGAGAAGAAATTCTCGGCAAAGACCGAGCTTCTGGTGGTGACGGAGGGGATTCTTCTGGCGCGCCTGCAGGACGACCCTCTGCTCTCGGAGTTTCACACTCTGGTGCTCGACGAGGTGCATGAGCGCAGCGTGCAGATCGACCTCGGGCTGGCGCTCGCGCGCGAGGTGCTCGAAGCTCGTGACGATTTTCGTCTTGTCGTGATGTCGGCAACGCTCGATATCGGGCTCTACTCGGGTTTTCTCGGCGATTGCCCGGTGGTGGAAGTCGCCGGCCGGCCGTATCCGGTTGAGGTTGAATACCGCGACGGCGTCTCGCCCGCCGACGCTTTGTGCGCGGAGCTGACCACGAGCGAGGGGCATCTGCTCTGCTTTTTGCCCGGCATGCGCGAGATCGACGCGACTGCGCGCGCGCTGCAGGGCAGGGTGGGAGACGCGCGCATCCACCGCTTGCATGGCTCGCTCTCGGCGGAGGCGCAGGATGCGGCACTCGCGCCGAGTCGCGTGCGCAAGATCATCCTCGCGACCAATGTGGCCGAAACCAGCGTGACCATCGACGGGGTGACGGTGGTGGTCGACTCCGGGTTGCAGAAGACCATGCGTCAGGATCGCCGGATCGGGATTGATCGACTGGAGACCGAGCGTATCTCACAGGATTCTGCAACCCAGCGCAAAGGTCGTGCGGGGCGCACCGGGCCGGGGCGGGCCATTCGGCTCTGGCATCCGGCTCAAGAGCTGCGCGCGTCGCGCGAGCCTGAGATCCACCGCATCGACCTCGCTCCGACACTGCTTGAGATTCTCGCGTGGTCGGAAGATCCCCGGAACTTCGGTTGGCTGGAGGCGCCGAGCACCGAGGCAGTCGAGGCGGGTATGGCGCTGTTGGAAGGACTCGGTGCGGTGCACGGCGGTAAGCTCACGGAGGTCGGGCGCACGATGCGCCGGCTGCCGATCGCGCCGCGGCTCGCACGTGTCCTCATTGCTGCGGGGCCGAGCCGCCGTGCGGCGGAGCTTTGTGCGATCCTCTCCGAGGGGCCGCCGCAGCGTCAGCGTGGGCTCGCACCGACAACCGAGAGCGATGTATTATCCGGTCTGGTGGACTTCTCGCGCGGCGGCAATGTGCTGCGCCGCGCGGCCGACCAGATCGAACGCCTCGCCGGCCGGCTATTGCCGCGCGCGGCCTCTGCGGGCGAGGCCAGCGATGACGATCTGCGCCGGGCCTTGCTCGCCGGTTATGCAGACCGCTTGGCGCGGCGTCGGACACCCGGCAGCGACAGCCTGCTTCTGGCCGGCGGCCACGGGGCGCGCCTGGCCGAGACGAGCGGCGTGCGCGAAGGCGAGTGGCTGGTGGCGATCGCGTTGCGTGCGGGGCGGCGCGGCGAGGGTGCAGAGGCGCGCGTGGAGGTAGCGAGCCGCGTTGAAAAGGAGTGGCTGCCGCCGGCAGAAGAAATCGTCGAGCATGAATTGGATGCGAAATCCGGCCGTGTCCGTGCTCTGCGCCGTCGCCGCATCGGTGCATTGTTGGTCGGCGAGCAACCAGCAAAGGTGGATGTCGATGCCGCCGCGCCCTTGCTGCGTGAGGCCTTCGCGCGCCGCGAGCCGGGGGCGGCCGAGCGCATGCTGCGCGCACGCGCCTCTATCGCGGGACTCGAGCTGGATTTCGCCGCTCTGGCCGAAATGCTTTTGGTCGGCCGCATGTCGCTCCCCGAGGCCGATTTCCTGCCCTTGCTGCCGCATGGGCAGCGGGCTGAGTTGGATCGCCTGGCACCCGAATCGCTGGCCGTGCCGAGTGGTCACCGGCACCGGCTCGACTATCGCGAGGGTGGCGAGGTCGTGCTCGCCGTCAAGCTCCAAGAGCTCTTCGGCCTGGCCGAGAGCCCGCAGATCGGCCGGCCGGCACGGCCGGTCACGTTGGAGTTGCTGGCTCCCAACGGACGTCCCACTCAGACTACGCGGGATCTGGCGAGTTTCTGGAACAGCACCTACGCGGAGGTTCGCAAGGAACTCCGTGGCCGCTACCCGCGCCACCCTTGGCCCGAAGATCCTTGGACCGCCCCGGCGACGGCAAGAACCAAGCGTCGTCCGCGCCGCGGCTGAACCCGGCAAGGGTCCAGAGGTCCGGCCGCAAGCGTCACTCGAATGCACCTGCCTTTTCGGCCGGACATCATAGAGCGGTCCAGGAAGGGAAGATTGCCCCGTGGCGAGCCGTGCGGCCGAGCGCCGAAATGGAGAGTCTCCATCCCGGCGCTCGGCCCATTCGGGATCAGCCGAAGATTTTCATGGCGACTGCGCCGCCGTTTTTCAGCGGAGCGGCCTCGCTCATATCGCAGATTTTGTCGATATTGGCGGCGACGTCATCGACCGTGGCTTCGAGGCCGAGCTTCACACCCTTGCCCTCGACCATTTCGGCCTTGGCGTAATAGCCCGCGCCGGCTTCGATGATCGTACCCGTGGGCGCGTCTTCGCTGGCGAGATAGAGAACCGCAGGCGAGACCAGTTCCGGCTTGAGCGCATCAAACGCCTCTTTCGGGAAGCCCAGGTCTTCGGTCATGCGCGTGCCGGCGGTCGGCGCGATGGTGTTCACATGCACATTGGCCTTCAGGCCTTCGATCTTGAGCACGTTCATCAGGCCGATCACGCCCATTTTGGCGGCGCCGTAATTGGACTGGCCGAAGTTGCCGTACATCCCCGACGAAGAAGTCGTCATCACGATACGGCCGTAGCCCTGGCTGAGCATCTGCTCCCAGACGAAGCGCGTGCAATAGACGCTGCCCATCAGGTGAACATCCACGACAAGATGAAAATCGTCGAGGTCCATTTTCTTGAAGGTGCGGTCGCGCAGAATGCCGGCATTGTTGACCAGAATATCGACCTTGCCGTAGGCGTCGATGGCGTCCTGGACGAGCTTCTCGGCGCCGGCGCGGTCGCTGACCGAGCTGCCGTTGGCGATGGCTTCACCGCCGGCTGCCTTGATCTCGGCCACGACCTTCTCGGCGGCCTCCGAGGAGCCCCCCGAGCCATCGACGGCTCCTCCGAGGTCGTTTACGACGACTTTTGCACCGCGTTCGGCGAATTGGAGGGCGTGCGAGCGGCCGAGGCCGTTTCCCGAGCCGGTGACAATGGCGACTTTTCCGTCGAAGCGAACTGACATTAGATGATCTCCTGAGAGTATTGAGGTTCGCAGGAGGATCTAAACAAAGGGCCCCGACAGTGCCACTTTCACCATGCGTGACAATGAACACGTGTCTTGCCAACATCCGATTGTCGGCCTTGGCTACGCGTAAGCGAGGCCTGGCAATCTGGAGCGACATCCAGCGGGTATCGATGCCTGCGAACGAGGGGAATTCATGAGCGATAAATTGGATCTGGATACGAAATACCTTGATGCCCACATCGAAGAGGGTGTCCTGCATGTGCGGATCAACCGCGCGCACAAGCGCAACTCGATGACGCAGGATATGTACCGCGGCCTGAAGAAGGCGCTGGTGCTGGCCGACGCAACACCGGCGATCGAGGTGCTCTGCATCACCGGTACCGAAGATGTCTTCTGTGTCGGCGGCGATATGTCGGGCGAGATGGAGCACCGCGAGGCGATTCTTGCCGAGCCCGATCAGACCGACCACCATCCGTTCCGCCACCTTGAGCGCTGCCGCAAGCTGGTGGTCTGCTCGGTCAATGGCAAATGTCATGCGGGCGGCCTGAACCTGGTTCTTTTCAGCGACATCACGATCGCGGCCAAGAGCGCGACCTTCCGCGTGCCGGAGATCCTGCGCGGCATCCCGGACCCGCATATGAGCGGCCGCCTGCCCTATTTTGTCGGTGTCGCGAAAGCCAAATACATGATCCTCACCGCCGCCGAGTTCAGCGCCGACGAGGCCTGCGAAATGGGGATTCTGGCCAAGACGGTCGAAGACGATCAGCTTGAAGCCGCGACCGCCGAGTTGCTGGCGACGCTCCGTCGCACCGGACCGCGCGCGCGCATGCTGGCCAAAGACGATATCAACGGGCGGCTGCCGATGTACGATATTCGGACCTTTACGCGCGAGATGATGTCGCCCGAAATGACCGAAGGCATGATGGCTTTCCTGGAAAAGCGTGAACCCAAATGGCCGAAAATATGATCTCGCGATTTCTCTGCATCGCTCTCGCAGTGGGCCTGCTGTCGACACCGGCCCTGGCTGCACCCGAAGCCGGCTTCGAGCGTACCGAGGAACGCGCCGATTGCGCGGTTTACGAACCGCTGCGCCAGCCGCTCTTCGGCGATCTGCATGTGCATAGCCGCTTCTCTTTTGATGCGTATGTGTCGGGCGTGCGCGGCGACCCGGCAGCGGGCTATCGCTTTGCCCGCGGTGAGAAGGTGATGCTGCCCGATATGGACGGCGCCATGACGGTGCCGCTACAACTCGCGCGGCCGCTGGATTTCGCCTCCATCACCGACCATGCCGAACTCTTCGGGGAAATTGAGATCTGCACGCGCGAGGAGCTCAGTGGCGGAAAATACGCACCGCTTTGCGTGATGACCCGCAGCGATTGGTTCTACGTGCAATTGCTGGCCGCAAGCGGCTGGGCTGACTTCATCAGCCAGGACCAACGCGACAAGGAGCGAAAAATCGTCTGCTCGTTCCCCTTCACCGATTGCCCGGCCGCGGCCGCGCGCGTTTGGGATGAGGTGCAGGCAGCGAGTGAGGCGCATTATGACCGTAGCGAAGCGTGTCGTTTCACGACCTTCGTCGGCTACGAATATACCGAGAGTCCGGGCTTCGACAATCTGCATCGCAACGTGATCTATCGAAATGAGAACGTGACGGAGGCGCCGATCAGCTCCTTCGATACGGGTGGGCGCAATGTCCCGGAACTCTGGCGTCGCCTGAAGACGGAATGTCGCGACGCTGGTACGGGCTGCGACGCCATCGCGATCCCGCATAATTCGAACCTCTCAGGTGGGCTGATGTTTCCCGATCCGCAGAGCGCCGAGGAGGCCGAGAACCGCCTCGCCTTCGAGCCGATCGTCGAATTGATCCAGCATAAGGCGGCCTCGGAATGTCGCTTCGATAGGCTCGCCGGCCGTGGTGTTGGCACCAACGACGAGCTTTGCACCTTCGAGCAGAACCGCACCGACAACCTGGGCTCGCTCGGCGTGCTCTTTGGCGAGATGCAGACCGAAGGCGGTGCGCCGGTGTCGATCGAATCCTTCGGTCGGCGCAACCTGGTTCGCAACGCTCTGAAGGATGGCCTCGTGCTTGAGGCAAAGAGCGGTCTCAACCCTTTCCGCATGGGCTTCATCGGTTCGACCGATACGCATAATAATATTCCGGGTGCGACGATGGAGTTCGACTACCCGGGCCACCTCGGCCGGCGCGACGCGGGCTGGCGCAACCTGCAGGATCATTTCGAGGACGGGCCGGGTGGCCTGGCGGTCGTCTGGGCTGAAGAAAATTCACGCGACTCGATTTTTGCCGCGATGGTGCGTCGTGAGACCTATGCGACCAGCGGCACACGCCCGATCCTGCGCTTCTTTGCCAGCTACGATCTACCTGCCGACCTCTGCTCGATGCCCGATGCGGTCGAGCAGGCCTATGCGCTGGGCGTGCCGATGGGCAGCGAGTTGGTGCGCAATGCAGCCGGTCAGGCGCCGCGCTTTTTCGTCCAAGCGATGAAAGATGCGGGCACGCCGGCACATCCGGGAACCGACCTGCAGCGGGTGCAACTCATCAAACTCTGGGTCGACGCCGCCGGCCAGCCGCAGGAGCGCGTCTTTGATATCGCCGGCAGCGAGAACGACGCGAGCGTCGACCCGCAGACCTGTGCACCTCGCGGCCGCGGCCACGACTCGCTCTGCGCTGTGTGGCAGGACCCGACCTGGCAGCCGGGTGAGAATGCCGCCTATTATGTGCGCCTGCTGGAGAACCCGACTTGTCGCTGGAGCACCCGCCAATGTCAGGCCGCCGGAGTGAATCCCTTTGCCGCCGATTGCAGCGAGCGCGCCGCCGCGGCAACCGCCGTGGCGCATGAGGCGGGCGGCCAGGGTGAGATCTTCGCGAATTGCTGCAAGGACGAAGCAAACGAGCCCTTCTATTCGCCACTGCTGCAGGAGCGTGCCTGGTCCTCCCCGATCTGGCTGGGAGAGCCGCCGCAGCCAGCGAGCTGATGCAGGACCTCTAGTGCGGGCCCGCGCTCAGCCTTCGAAGCTTGGCGTGCGGCTCGGGTTTCTCGGTTCGTAAGTAAGGCGTGGCTCTACTCGACCGGAACCAGGCGCAACGTCATCGGGTGCGCCATCAGGCGGATATACCAATCCGACCAGTATTTTTCGGCGATCTCGTGGTCGACGGCAGCGACCTTTTCGGGCGCCATGATCGTCTTGATGCGCGCGAACTCGTGGCCGCCGACACGCAAGCCGATGTAGGGGCTGGTGACGCTCTCGTTCAGCCTCTCCGACGCGCGGGTTCCCAGCCGTACGTAGATCGTCTTCGATGACGACCAGGTTGACCGGGAACCAATAGGGCTCCTCGCCGGGTGCCTGCGTCATCATCTCGAGGGTATCTTCGTCCGCCCAGGCATCCGGGTTCCACTCCGGCGATGCATTCGTGCTCCCGGCGAGGACCAGCGTTAGAAGGAGAGCGACCGACAGCGCCCGTGTACACAATTTCTCTTTGCTCATGGATTCCGCGACAGCGGAGAAGCGGCCTTGGATGCGAGCGATTATCAGGCAGTCCGTCCGCTTGACCGGCGCGCGCGTGCGGGCGAAGGAAAGGGATCATGGAACGACGCACCCGGATCGGCGATGTCGATGTTTCTTTCGAAGAGCATGGCGCGGGTAATCCGACCTTCGTTCTGGTGCATGGTTTCACCGGCGCTCGGCTGGATTTCGAGGACCATCTCGAAGCATTGGCTACGACCCGGCGGGTGTTGGCGGCGGACCACCGCGGGCATGGCGGCTCGACGAATTTCGCAGCAGCCGATGCCTATTCGCTCGATATCCTTGCCACAGACCTGATCGCCTTTCTCGAAGCGCAGGGCCAGGGCGCGGTCGATCTGCTCGGCCACTCCATGGGCGGCATGGTGGTGTTGCGTGTCGTGTTGGCACGCCCCGACCTGGTCCGCTCGCTCGTCCTGATGGATACCGCCGCCGAGAGTCTGCAAGGCGTGGCTCTGCCGGACGGTATCGAAGCCATGGTTCGCCGCGACGGACTGCTCGCCTTGCATCGCAAGATGCCGATACTCCCCGAGGCCCAGCGCATGGTCGAGCAGCGAGGCGAGGACTGGCTCGCCGCGAATCAGGTGGCGCGTCTTGAGAATATGGATATCGAGGCCTTTCTCGCGCTCTTTCCGGAGGTCTTCGGCGGTCCCTCGCTGCTCGATCGCCTTGGCGAGATCGCGTGTCCGACGACGGTGCTGGTGGGCAGCCAAGACCAGCCCTTCCTCGCCCCCTCCGAGCACCTGGCCGCCGGAATCCCGAACGCCAGGCTAGTGCAGATCGAAGGTGCCTGGCATAGTCCGCAGCGCACCCACGCCGACCTCTGGCGTGCGAAGATCCTCGACCATTTGAACTCCTGACGTCAGGCCGAAGAGTCGGGCTGTATCTTCATTTGGGCTCTCGGGAGGAGGGCTCTCTCTGCTGGGAGAGTGGGGGGCCGCAAACTCCGTAGGCGGCCCACCTGGAGGGACAAGCGAGCACCCCGTGGGCCGATCGCAAGGGGGTTGCCATCGGCTCTGCGGCATTTGCGAGATAAATCGCAAAATCCGGCCTGATTCGCGATTTTCTTTGTTGCGCGGACTGAGACGAAGCTGCTCTCCTGTCGATACTTCGTTCCGTCCCCCTATCCGTTTCCCCTCCCACGAACTGCTTCTTTTCACGCTCCTTGCCTGAGGCGCCGCGATCATGATCCGTAGATTATTTTCTTCTTTCCCCGCCCTTGTTTTTGCCATGCTTCTCCTGCTGGCGGCACCGCTACCGGCTTGGGCTGGCTGCGGCGACGGTGTGTTGGATGTGGCCGAGGCTTGCGATGACGGGAATGTTTTCTCTGGTGATGGTTGCGATGCGGCGTGCGCAATCGAGACGGGCCATGTTTGTTTCGGTGCGCCCAGCAGCTGCCCCTGGCAGCAGCAGAATCGCCTGGATGTTGGCGGTAGCCATGCCTGTACTCTGGACGGAAGCTCGGCAATCGTCTGCTGGGGAAGCGCGACCTACGATCAGACTGTGGCGCCGGCCGGCACGACTTACGTTCAGGTCACCGCCGGCCACCGCCACTCGTGTGCGCGCCGCGGCGATGGCACGCTGGCCTGCTGGGGCTTCGACGGCAGCGGCCGCGCGACACCACCGGCGGGTACTTTCACGACAATGGAGGCAGGCGAGACTCATAATTGCGGGCTGCGCGCGGACCAGACGATCGCTTGCTGGGGCAGCGACCTGGGCGGTCGCTCGACGCCACCGGCGGGCAGCTTCCTTGCCCTGGGCGTGGGCAATGCCAACGCCTGCGCGATTGATACCAGCCATGCGCTGACCTGTTGGGGCAGCACGCTGCACGGCCGCTCCAATCCCCCGGAGACCGGCACGTTCATCAATGTGAGCTGCGGTGACCGGCATTGTTGCGCCGTAGAAGACGACGGCACGGCGCAGTGCTGGGGTGCCGACGGCGACGACCAACTTCAGGCGCCCGCCGGGGAACTCTTCGCGTCGATCCAGGCGGGCTTCCGCCATAGTTGCGGCCTGACGACCGACGCGCATGCGCTTTGCTGGGGTGCCGGCACCTATGGGCAGAATGCCGATCCGACAGGCGATTTCGTGGCGCTCAGCGTTGGCTCGCAAACCAATTGCGCGTTTCGGACCGACGGCACGATTCATTGTTGGGGGCGCGCGGCCGACAATCTGACGGTAGCGCCGTCCGGCGTGATGTTGCCCGAAATTTGCGGTGACGCACTTCTGGTTGGAACCGAACAATGCGACGATGGCAATACGGCACCCGGCGATGGCTGCCGCGCCAATTGCACAGTTGAGCGCTGCGGCGACGGTATCCTCGACGAATTCGAAGCTTGTGAAAGCGGAGCAGGGGGCTTTGCCGCCTGTTGTTCCGAGGAATGCAGCTTCCATACCGCGAGCAGTGAATGCCGCGCTAGCGGTGGCGTTTGTGATATCGCAGAGTTCTGCACCGGGACTGGGGAGGAATGCCCGCTCGATGCCAAGAGCCAGGATACCTGCCGGGCCGCGGGGGGTGCGTGCGATATCGAAGACGTTTGCGACGGTGTTGCCAACGATTGCCCTGCCGACGCCCTCGATTCGTCCGGTACCGTCTGCCGGGCGTCGGGCGGTGGCTGTGACCTTCAGGAAATCTGCGACGGCAGCACGGTAGAGTGTCCGAACGATGTGAAGCGTACCGACCTCTGTCGTTCTTCGGGCGGCGTTTGCGACCAAGCTGAGTATTGTGATGGCGTCGTGGATGTCTGTCCGGATGACGTCAAGTTCGGCACCGAGACGATCTGCCGCGCCGGCGCCTACGAATGCGATGCGGTGGAGGTCTGCGACGGGGACCAGGACTCCTGTCCTGGCGATGTAGATTCTGCTTTCGGTGTCGCTTGCGCCGATGATGGCACCTTTTGCACGGAAGATATTTGTGATGGCGAGGGGATTTGCATCCATTTCGCCGGCCGCGAAGGCATGGTCTGCCGCGGCGTCAGCCATGCCTGCGATGAGGCCGAGATTTGCGACGGCGTGAGCGAGGCCTGTCCCGTGGATTCCGGTCTGCCCGATGGGGATGATGACGGCATCTGTGATGCGGAGGACGGTTGTCCCGAGGTCTACGACCCGGAGCAATTGGACACCGATGGCGATGGCGAAGGGGATTTTTGTGATATCTGCACCGACGCCGGCGAGGCGCATAATACGCTGGTGCGATTGACCCAGATCACGACGCCGGGGGGCGACGATAAATTGCTCTTGAGATCCTATCTGGTTTTCGATGAGGCGCCGGTCTACGACCCGATTGCGCATGGCATCCGTCTGCGAATCGAAGACGCCGCCGGCACGCGGTTGCTCGATGCGGAGATTCCGGGCGGTGCCTACAATCTGGCCGCCCGTCGTGGTTGGTTGCCCTTGAAGAACGATGGCTACCGGTTCCGTTCCAGGGAATTGGTTGCGGGAGCCGTGCAGAAAATCATCTTGAGGAAGGTGCGCAAAGATCCCAACGCGGTCTCCGTAAAGATTGTCGGCGCCAAGGGCAGTTTTGCCTCGGCCACGATCGTCCCGCCCCTTACGGTTACGGTCACGCTGGATGCCAATAGCGAGCGGATGGGCGTCTGTGCTGTGATGGAGTTTCCCGGTCCGCGGCCACAGGCCGAGTGCACGCATCGTAGCGGCGGGTCCGTTCTGATCTGCAAATGATCGACACCGGCCGCAAAGGTCGCGGGGCTTGCCGCGCGGTCCTATGTGGCCGGATTGTCGAGCCGGTGCCGCAGAGCATTGCTCGGGAATCTATCACCCTGCCGCATTGGTGAGCGCCCCATGCCGTCCGCAATGTCGTCTCACCGGCCGTGCCTGCCGCATCGGATCGACCGGGAAATCAGGATTCGTGAGTAATTTCAAGGTCATCGGAGTCCGATACGGCTCGACATAGTGCGCTGCGTCACTCTGGCACGAGTGATGCAAAGGCCTTCTCCCAACTGGAAGGAAATCCTTCCTCGGGAGAGGCAGCATGGGACAGAGTGCGCGTGAAAAACTGGTAGTGATCGGCAACGGAATGGCCGGGGCAAGGGTCATTGAGGAAATTCTTCGTCGCGACCCCGAGCGTTTTGCGATCACAGTTTTCGGTGCGGAGCCCTATGGGAACTACAACCGGATCCTGCTCTCCCATGTTCTTGGCGGGACGCAAGAGCCCGCCGAAACGATGCTCAACTCGCTGGCCTGGTACAAGGAGCACGGCATCGAATTGCACGCCGGCGTGAAGGTCGAAGCCATCGACCGCGACAAGCGTGTGGTGATTGGTTACCCGATGGAGCCCGGCGCCGCGGCCTATGGGACCAATGGCTTCGATCTCGAAGCGACTCCGATTGTGGCCGAATGGGACCATCTGATTCTTGCGACCGGATCGCGTCCCTTCGTGCCGCCGATACCAGGTCGTGACAAGCAAGGTGTTTTTCAGTTCCGTACCCTCGACGATTGCTCCCGCATCGTGGCTTGGGCTGGCGGCAGTGAACGGGCGGTGGTCATCGGCGGCGGCTTGCTCGGCCTCGAAGCGGCGCGCGGGCTGCTGGCGCATGGCCTGGATGTGACCGTCGTGGAGGCGGCGCCCTGGTTGATGGCGGCCCAACTCGACGAGCCCGGTGGCGCCATGCTCGCCGATGCCATGGCTGGGATGGGCGTTTCGGTCCGCGTGGGCACGCTTACCGACGAGATTCTGGGCAACGGCCACGTCCAAGGAGTACGCTTTGGCTCGGGCGAAGAGATTGCCGCCGATATGGTCGTTATCAGCGCCGGAATTCGACCGATCACGGAGGTCGCGACTCTGGCGAATCTCAAGGTTGAGCGCGGTATCGTCTGCGATGACCAGATGCGGACGAGTGATCCGCGCGTCTTCGCGGTCGGCGAATGCGTCGAGCACCGCGGAAAGGTCTACGGCTTGGTCGAGCCGATCTGGGAGCAGGCCCGGACATTGGCCGATATTCTCACCGGCGCCGACACGCATGCTGCCTATCAGGGCTCGAAGATCGCAACCCGCCTCAAGGTCATGGGCATCGATCTGGCCTCGATGGGCGATGCTCGCGCCGAGTCGGATGACGCCGACCTCGAAATCATACGCTACAGCGAGCCGAAAGCCGGGATCTACCAGAAGCTGGTCCTCCGCGAGGGGCAGCTGGAGGGCGCGATTCTGATCGGCGATGTCGAGCGTGCGCCGCTTCTGGAGCGCATGTTCCGTGAGGGCCTTCCCGCACCGCTGCGCCGCTCCGAGATGTTGCAGGGCAGCGCGGGCGCGACGCCATTCTCCGCCGCCGACCTGCCGGACGATGCGCAGGTCTGCAATTGCAACGGCGTCTCCAAGGGGGTGATTCTCGGAGCGATCGCAGAAGGCTGCGCCTCGGTGGCGCGGATCGCTGCCTGTACCCGTGCGGGTTCTGGCTGCGGCAGCTGCAAGGGACTCATCGGTGAGATCCTGGAAGCGAGCGGCGCGGCGCAGAGCGACGAGCGGGAGCATTGGTATGTGCCCGGCATTCCCCTGCGCAAGCCGGAGTTGGTCGCCGCGATTCAGGAACAAAGCCTGCGCAGCGTGAGTGCGGTCTTCGCGGCACTCGGCGAGGGTGGGGAAGATGCCGCCAGCAAGCCGGGGTTGGCTTCCCTGCTGCGTTCGGTCTGGCACGACCAATATGAAGACGAGCGCGATGCGCGTTTCATCAACGACCGCGTACACGCCAATATCCAACGCGACGGCACCTTCAGCGTAATTCCGCGGATCTACGGCGGTGTGACCTCGCCCGAGGAGCTGCGTCGGATCGCCGACGTTGCCGTCAAATACGAGGCCCGGATGGTGAAGTTCACTGGAGGGCAGAGGATCGACCTTCTGGGGATTCCCAAGCAGCATTTGCCCGATGTCTGGAGGGATCTGGATATGCCGAGCGGGCACGCCTACTCGAAGGCGTTTCGTACCTGCAAGAGTTGTGTTGGTACAGATTTTTGTCGGTACGGTCTCGGGGCGTCCATTGAGCTTTCGCAGAAGATCGAACGCCGCTTTCAGGGTATTGAGTCGCCACATAAAATGAAGCTCGCGACCGCCGGATGCCCGCGGAATTGTTCGGAGGCTTATGTGAAAGATCTTGGCGCGGTCGCGATCGAGGGTGGCTCCTGGGAGATCTATATCGGCGGCGCGGCCGGCGGCACCGTGCGCAAGGGTGACTTGCTTTGCACCGTCGAGACCCATGATGAGGTGCTGCAGATGATGGGCCGTTTCATGCAGTTCTACCGCGAGAATGCGCGCTATATGGAGCGGACCTACCATCTGGTCGAACGTCTCGGGATCGTCGAATTGTGCGCGATCCTGGTCGAGGATCGCGATGGGATCTGTGCCCGCCTCGATCGCGAGATCGAGGCGGCGGTCGCGTCGTCCATCGACCCTTGGGCGACGGACGGCGAGCGTCCGGCCTACCCGGGCCAGTTTGAAGCACCGGTGTCGCTGGCCGACGGAAAGGGAGCAGTCGCATGAACCTCGTCATGGACGCATTGCCGATGGATGGGGAGATCGTCGAGCCAGCCTCGCTTTCGCGCTGTCTCGACCTCGGCCCGCTGGAATCGCTGCCGCTGGGGCAGGGGCGTTGTTTCGCGGTATCGGGGCGTCGGATTGCGGTCTTTCGCCAGCGCGATGGCCGCATTTTTGCCTGCGACGATGCCTGCCCGCATGCCGGAGGTCCGCTCTCCGACGGCATCCTCGGCGGTGGGCGCCTGATCTGTCCCTTGCACAACCGGAGTTTCGACCTTCGTACGGGTGATTGCGCCGAGGGCGGGGCGCGGCTCTCGTTGCATGCAGTGAGCCTGATCGACGGCCGCATCGTGGTGATGCTGCCCGAGGAAATATGATGTCCGTAGGCTTGCATGCCCTTGCGGTACGGGACGCGCTGGGTCTGACGCTGCTCTTGGCCAGCATGGTTTTTTTCGGTTCCGGCCGCCTCACGCACCTGGACCCGGCACTTTTCGGTTATCTCGGCGCGGCCTTCGTCTGCGCCGCCGCCGGGGCGTACCGCGTCTCTCTCTTCTGGCGTCGGCCGGCGACCGCAGCCTTTGGCCGGGCGTTTTTGCGGCGGCTGCGGACGCCGCGCCGGCTGGTCGCGTTGAGTGGTGTGGCCTTGCGGACCCTCGGTTCACAGAATTTCCTGTTTCGACGAGGCCGGCTGCGCGGCGCGGCTCATCTGGCTCTGGCCTGGGGCACGCTCTTGGCCACGCTCATTACTTTTCCTCTGGTTTTCGGCTGGTTGCAATTTCGCGCACTTGATACGACGACCTATCAGGCCGTGATGGCCGGAATCCCGATTTTCTCGTTTCCGGTCGAGGGCATCGTGGCGTTTTTGGTCTTCCATGCGCTGGTACTTTGTTCGCTGCTGGTAGTCTTTGGTAGCCTCTATTTTCTCGGCGCTCGCCTCCTGCGCCGCGGCGAGACGGGCGCTTTGGGGTCGTTTCATCTGGCGCCTCTTATGCTCTTGTTGATGGTGGCGTTGACGGGGCTGGCCTTGCCTTGGGCGTCGCGCCTCGGTGCCTTGCGGGTCTTCGATCTGATGATCTTCGCACACGAGGCTTGTGTCATTTTCCTTCTTGCCGCGATGCCTTGGAGCAAATTGGCGCATATCTTCGGGCGCCCTCTGCAGATCGGTGCGGCGGAACTCTGCGCGCCGGGGCAGCCATGGCTGTCCTGCGAAAGCTGTCATTCTCCCCTCGCCTCGGTGGCCCAGCTCGAATTGGTCGAGCAGGTTCTCGCCCGGCGAGGCATGCATTTCGCGGGTGTGCAGAGGGTTTGCGCGCCCTGTCGTCGTCGGCGATTGGCGCGGGTCCAGTCGGCATTGTCCGGCAATCGTTTCCAGCCGACGCCCGTGCCGCGTCGAAGCTGCCAAGCCGCTTGAGTCGTCCGGAAAGCGAGAACCATCATGAGCCGTCCCTTCGCTTCTATCGAAACTCTGACGACACGCTACGGGCCCCATCTGGCATGGGAGCCACCGGGTGGCTTTGCCGGTCGGCTCGATGTCGACCGTAAAGTCAAAACTCATTGCTGTTTCTGCGGCCAGCAATGCGGGATGAAGTTGCTCGTGAAAGACGAGAAGGTCGTTGGCGTCGAGCCATGGGAAGAGTTTCCCTTCAACCGGGGCAAGCTCTGCCCCAAGGGCGTCAAGCGTTACCTGCAGAGCAACCATCCCGACCGCCTGCTGCATCCATTGGTACGTTCGGGCGACGGGTTCTCGGAGGCGCCCTGGGACGAGACCATGGGCCAGGTGGCCGAACGAATCCGCCGGATTCAAGCGCGCCATGGCAATGATGCGGTGGCGATGCTCTCGGGCGCTTCGCTGACCAACGAGAAGGCCTACCTGGTCGGGAAATTCGCGCGCCTCGCCTTGCGCACCTCCAATATCGACTACAACGGGAGGCTCTGCATGGTTTCGGCCGGCGCCGGGAACCTGAAGGCCTTCGGGATGGATCGTGCGGCGAACCCCTGGGCGGATATTCCGCTCACGGATCTGGTCTTCGTGACGGGATCGAATGTCTCGGAATGCAGTCCGATCACCACGGATTATATCTGGCGGGCACGCGACCGCGGCGCCAAGCTTGTGGTGGTCGACCCTCGTCTGACGCCGATTGCGCGGACGGCCGATCTCTTCCTGCCGATTCGCCCGGGCACTGATAGTGCCTTGATGAATGCCATTCTGCACGAAGTGATTCGCCTCGGTGGCGTCGATCACGATTTTGTTGCGGCGCATACCCGAGGTTTCGACGAAGTGCGGGCCTGTGTGGCCGAGACCTCGCCCGAAGCGGTAGAGAAAATCGTCGGGGTCCCGGCGGCGCGGATTCGCGAGGCGGCGGCGATGTGGGTGCAAGCGCCGCGCACGATGTTGTTGCATGCACGCGGCATCGAGCACCATACCAACGGTGTCGAAAATGTTCTCTCCTGTATCAATCTGGTTTTGGCAACCGGCAAGATCGGCCGCGCGGGCTGCGGCTACGCGAGTATCACGGGGCAGGGCAACGGACAGGGCGCGCGTGAACACGGACAGCGCTGCAATCAGCTTCCCGGCGCGCGCGATATCGAAAACCCCGTACATCGCCGCGAGATGGCGGATTTCTGGGGCGTCGAGGAGTCCGAGATTCCCGGCAAGGGGCATACCGCACCGGAGATCATCGAGAAGATCCATGCCGGCGAGATTCGCGGGCTGATCTCGCTTTGTTTCAACCCGTTGGTTTCGTTGCCGGATGCGACGTTTACGCGCGAGGCGCTCGAGAAACTCGACTTCTTCGTGTCGATCGATTTCTTTCTTTCCGAGACGGCACATTATGCTGATATCGTGCTGCCGGGTTCTCTCCATGAGGAGGATGAAGGCACGGTGACCAGCACCGAGGGCCGGGTGATCCGGATCCGCGAGGCCGTGGCACCGCCCGGCGAAGCGCGCCGTGATTGGCAGATCATCTGCGACCTCGCCGAACGGCTGGGTGCGGGCGAGCGTTTCGCTTTTGACTCAGCGCACGCGATTTTTGAAGAGTTGCGCGCCGCTTCACGCGGCGGCAAGGCCGATTATTCCGGCATCAGCTGGGAGAAGATCGATGCCCAGATGGGTGTATTCTGGCCGTGCCCGAGCGACGACCATCCGGGCACACCGAGGCTCTTCGAAGGAGGCGTTTTTGCCCATGACGACGGCCATGCACGCTTCCACGCGACGCCCTGGCGCGCACCGGCCGATGAGCTGAATGACGAGTACCCCGTATGGCTCACGACGGGCCGGGTGGTCTCGCAATTCCTCTCCGGGAATCAGACGCGAAGGATCGGCCCGCTGGTCGAGCAATGCTCCGAGCCGCGTATGGAGATCCACCCAAAGCTCGCCTCGCGGCTGAGTATCGAGGACGGCGAAGTTGTGCGGATCGTCAGCCGGCGTGGCTTCGTGGAACTCAAGGCGCAGGTCGTAGCTACGATCCGCCCGGATACGGTTTTTGTTCCCTACCATTGGCCGGGACGCCTCTCAATTAATCTCCTGACACGACGTGCCTACGACCCGATCTCCGGTATCCCCGCGTTCAAGGTCTCGACCGTCCGCATCGAAAAAATTCCGGCCGCTTCCTTACTCCGCGACGTAGAGCCGCGCGAGGGGGGCCGAGCATGAATGGTGCGACTCTTCTTGACCCTGAGAAGACCCTTTTCCTCGACGCCGAGCGTTGCATCGGTTGTCGGGCCTGCGTCGAGGGATGCAGTGAATGCCCGGGGCATGGCGGCTTCTCGATGATCCACCTGGACTTCCTGGAGCGCCCGGCGTCGGTGCAGACCGCACCAACCGTCTGCATGCATTGCGAGGATCCTGCCTGCGCCAATGTCTGCCCGGCCGACGCGATCCTGCAGGGGCCCGATGGTGTTGTTCATACGTCCATGAGCGAGCGCTGTATCGGATGCTCGAATTGCCTGATTGCCTGTCCCTTCGGTGTGCCCAAGGTGGAGCAGGATCTCGAGCTGATGATGAAATGCGATCTCTGCTACGACCGGACATCGGTGGGGCGCAAGCCGATGTGCGCCACCGTCTGCCCCTCGGGTGCGCTCTTCTATGGCACGCGGGTGGAGGTCGAAGATGAACGTCAGGCCCGTCCGGTCTCCGAATTTGTTTTTGGCGACGAGGTGGTGCGGACCCGGATCCAGTGGATGGTTCCGGCCGGCATCGGCCAGGTAGTGGTCGGTGAGACCGAAGACAGGCGCTCGGCTGCCGAACGCGCGATGGACGAGGTGCTCCTATGACGCCCCGTCTGCACCCGCAGGGTTCGGCCGCACCGCCTGAAGCTCTGGCTGCGAACCTCCGATTCGATCGTCGCGGGTTCCTTGTGACTGCGCTGGTCGCCTTCGGCGCGGCCGCCCTCGGCGAGTGGGGGAGGCGGAGATGGCACGAGCCACGCATTCCCGAGGCGACGCGGGTTGCAACGCTCGCTGATCTCGTTGCCGGGGATGCATTTGCTTTCGAGTTGGCAGAGCCGGCTATCGACGGGCTTCTGGTGCAGAATGCGAATGGTGCCTGGATCGCATTTGACCGCAAATGTACGCACCTCGGCTGCCCTGTCCTCTGGTCGGCGGGTGGCTTCGATTGCCCCTGTCATGCCGCGCGCTTTGACGGCGAGACCGGAGCCGTACTCGCCGGGCCGCCGCGACGTCCGCTGCGGCAGCTCGCCGTAGATATCCGCGCGGGGGAGGTTTTCGTCAGTGAAGCTCGTTCTTAGAGCAGGCCCGGAGCCGGCGCTTGGCCATCGCGGAGCCGCCGCCGGAGGCGAGCCGCCCCTGCAGGCGAAGGCAACCCGGATTCAGCTGGGGCGGATCGATACGCCCCAGATGCGGGCCTTCCATCTCTCTTGGATGGCATTCTTCGTCTGTTTCTTCGCCTGGTTCGGTATCGCGCCGCTGATGCCGATCATCCGTGACGACCTCGGTCTCACGCGCGACCAGGTCGGCTGGACGATCATTGCCTCGGTGTCGATTACCTTCGTGGCTCGTCTCGGCATCGGTTGGCTTTGTGATCGCATCGGGCCGCGCCTGGCCTACACGGCGTTGCTTACCTTCGGCGCTTTTCCTGTGATGGGCGTCGCTCTGGCCGACGATTTCGCAAGCTTCCTGGTCTTCCGCCTATGGATCGGCGTGATCGGTGCGGGCTTTGTGATCACGCAGGTTCATACGTCCTTGATGTTCGCACCCAATTGCGTCGGCACCGCGAACGCGACCACGGCCGGGTGGGGCAATATCGGCGGCGGCGTGACGCAGCTGGCAATGCCGCTGCTCCTGGCAACATTGGTCGGCAGCTTCGGGCTCAGTGAATCCGTTGGTTGGCGAGTCGCCATGGTGGCAGCGGGTATCGCCTGCCTGGTGATGGCATTGATCTACTATTGCTTTACTCAGGATACCCCCGAGGGAAATCTTCTTGAGCTACGCAAGGCGGGGCACGGCGCGTCGCAAGATTCGGGTGACGGCGTTTTTCTCGATGCAGCGATGGACGGCCGAGTCTGGATTTTATTCTTTGCCTACGCGATCTGCTTCGGGATCGGGCTTACCATCACGAATATTTCGGCCCTCTACTTTCTCGACAATTTCGTCTACTTCGATTCGCTGGAGCGTTTCGAGGCATTGCAGATGGCCGGTTTGATCGCAGGCGGGTTCGGCATGATGAATCTTTTTGCCAGGTCGCTCGGAGGCTACGTCAGTGACCGCGTCGCCTTGCAGGCGGGCCCGGAGGGCCGTGTACGGGTGCTTTGTGGCGCACTTTTTCTCGAGGGTTGTGCCCTGATGCTTTTCTCGCAAATCACCACACTCGCGGCGGCCGTCGGAATGTTGCTGATTTTTGCGCTCTTCAATCATATGGCGGCTGGCGTCACTTTCTCGATTGTCCCCTTTGTGAACGGGCGCGCATTGGGCCCGGTTGCCGGGATCGTTGGCGCCGGCGGGAACCTGGGCGGAATCGCTTCGGCCTTTCTTTTCAAAGCCGATATTGACTGGGCGCAATCGATGCTCGCGCTCGGCGTGGTTGCCGCAGTCGGGTCCATCGTCACTCTCCTTGTGCGGATCGATGCGGCTACCGCCCCGGATTCTGCCATCGATCTCGATCCTCGCGTTCGGGTGAAGAGCGCCGCCGCGTAGCCTGTCTTTCGCCCTCTTTGCTTCCCGGGTGGCCTTGGCTAAACCCGCCTGTAGCCAAAGGGGACCTGAATGAACCTGCAATTCTCGGATGATCAGAAATTCGTGCAACGCACTGCGCGCGAGTTTCTCGATGCGAACGCAACTCTGGATGTCGACCGTGCGGTCTTCGAATCCGACTCTTCCTATGATGAGGGCCTTTGGAAGAAGGTCGCCGAGATGGGCTGGCTGGGTGCCGCTGTTCCCGAAGCCTATGGGGGGACTGGCCTCGGCCACCTCGAACTCTGCCTGCTTGCGCAGGAAATGGGCCGCGCGCTGGCACCGATCCCCTTTGCCTCGTCTGTCTATGGCGTGACCGAAGCGATTCTCCTCTTTGGTAGCGAAGAGCAGAAAAAGAAATGGCTGCCGCAACTCTCGGCGGGCGCACGAATCGGCTGCGTCGCCTTTTCCGAAGGGCTGGGCGAAGTCGATCCCGCCGGGCTGGAGACGAGCTTTTCGGACGGCGTTCTGACGGGCACCAAGGCACCGGTTCTCGACGGTGATATCGCCGACCTCGCGGTTGTCCTGGTGCGGGAAGGCGAGGGCGCCTCTCTCGTCCTGGTCGAACTCGCGGCGGCCGGCGTCACGCGTGAGAAACTCGCGTCTTTCGATGCGAGCCGCTCGCAGGCGAAGCTGAGCTTCGAGGGTACTCCCGCCGAGCGCCTGGGCGCGGCCGGTGAGGGGGCTGCGAATTTCGCCAGGCTGCTCGACCATATGGCCGTACTCATGGGTTTTGAACAGATCGGCGGCACCGAACGCGCTCTCGATATTTCGGTTGCCTATGTGAAAGAGCGCTACGCTTTCGGCCGTGCGGTCGGTTCGTTTCAGGCGGTCAAGCACCGCCTGGCGGATTTCTTCGCACGCAAGGAGATCGCACTCTCCAATGCCTATTGGGCGGCCTGGGCCCTTTCGACCAACGACCCCGAACTTTCGCTGGCGGCCTGCAATCTGCGAGTCGCGGCGAGCGATGCCTTCGTGCTGGGTGCCGAGGATATGATCCAGGTCCATGGCGGCGTCGGCTTCACCTGGGAGTTCGATTGCCACCTCTTCTACCGCCGGGCGAAAGTCCTGGCCGCAACCCTTGGTTCGCCGAGCGCTTGGCGCGAGAAATTGATCTCACGCCTTGAAGCGTCGGCTGCTTGAGCGGAGGCCCTGATGAATTTTGAAGATACCCCCGAAGAAGCCGCTTTTCGTCTCCGCTGTCGCGAGTGGCTGGATGCCAACGCCGAAGCGAGAACATCCGCGCCGCCCCGACAGGGTGAAGACTCCGGTCTCGACGTGATCCAGAAAGCCAAAGACTGGCAGACGAAGAAATTCGATGCTGGTTGGGCGTGCCTCACCTGGCCGAAAGAATATGGCGGCCAAGGTCTGGGCCGCATGGAGCAGGTGATCTGGAATCAGGAAGAAAGCCGCGATGGTCCGCTCGCCGACGTCTACCTGATCGGTCACGGCATGCTCGGCCCGACGCTGATGGCGCATGGCACGGATGCGCAGAAAGAGCGCTTCGTTGAGAAGATGGCACGCGGCCAGGAAATCTGGTGCCAGCTCTTCAGTGAACCGTCGGCTGGCTCGGACCTCGCCGGATTGCGCACCGCGGCCGTGCGCTCGGGCGACGATTGGGTCATCAACGGCCAGAAGATCTGGACCAGCGGTGCACAATATTCCGATTGGGGCATGATCGTCACTCGCACCGACCCGGATGTCCCGAAGCATAAAGGACTCACCTATTTCATCGTCAATATGAAATCGCCCGGCATCGAGATCCGTCCGATCAAGCAGATCAATGGCGGAGAGGTCTTCAACGAGGTCTTCTTCACTGATGTTCGCATTCCCGACTCGCAGCGGCTCGGCGAGCTGGGTCAGGGCTGGCAGGTTGCGCTGACCACGCTGATGAACGAGCGAGTCGCGATTGGCGGCGGTGGTGGTGGCGGCGGCTTTACGAAATTGCTCGCGCTGGCAAAGCGATGCCGCCGCAACGGCCGCCCCGCGATCGAAGATGGGTCCGTACGTAGCCGGCTGGCCGATATCTATATCGCCCAGAAGGGCATTCAGTACACCGGCTACCGGACACTCTCGGCCTTGCTCGGTGGGTCGACGCCGGGTCCCGAAGGCGCGATTTCCAAGGCCGTTGGCGCGCCGCTGGGCCAGCAGATCGCCTCGTTTGCGATGGAGTTGCAAGGCGAATCGGGCGGCTTGCTCGACTCGGCGGCCGCGGACGATGGTTTGTGGCAGCAAATTTATCTCGGTTCGCCGGGCCTGCGCATTGCCGGTGGTACCGACGAGGTGCTGCGTAATATCATCGCCGAGCGTGTGCTGGGCCTGCCGCCGGAGCTGCGGGTCGACAAAGGGATCCCCTTTCGCGAAGTGCCGACCGGCGCCACTAATTAGATCTGGGTGGTGCCGTTAGCTCAGCGCAGGGGTTTGCCGCGGGTGATGGCGCGGCCCAATGCGTCGGCCTTCCATGGGTCGAGTTCCGTGAGCTTCGTGAGTTGGGTTTGCGCCGCGGCCTCGTCGCCCGTCATGGTGTAGAGCTTGCCGAGGTTGAAGACCGCATTGACGTTGTCGCTATTGATACGCAAGGCGCGCTGGTAGGCCTCCTCGGCCTCGTCGTAGAGCCGCAGGCTCGCATAGGCTCGGCCGAGATTATTGTAGGCCTGGCCGTAGCCGGGATCGATCTCGATGGCCTCTTTGAAGGTGAGGATCGCTCTGGAATGCTCGCCCATTTCCTCGTAAGCGGAACCGAGATGGCTCCACGCCCGGGCGTAGCCAGGCGCCAGGGCTGTCGCGCGGCGTAGTACCACGACTGCCTTCTCGGGCGCGCCATTGGCGGTATAGGCCAGGCCCAGGTTGTTGTAGGCTTTGATGAAATCCGGGTCGCGGCGGATCGCCCGCTTGTAGGCCTCGATCGCTGCCTCGTAGCGGCCCAGGCGCGAATATTGGTTGCCGAGCTTGTAATAGGCCTTCGGGAACTCGGGCTCGGCGCGAATGGCGGCGTGGTAGGCGTCGATCGCTTCCGGGGCGCGCCCCTGCTCGGCCAGGGCTTCGCCTCGCATATAGTGTCGCTCTGCGACCACGGCGCCGCTCGGCTCGCCTTCGCCGGGGCGAGTGGCCGAGCAGGCCCCGAGGCTTGCCGCGAGCGCGCACCCCAGCAGGCCGAGCAGGGCCGCGCTGCGCAGGCGTGCTTGGGCAGGGACGGGCGGCAAGGTCGGCTGGCTGGTTCTCATTTGGGTGATTCTTCCGGTCCGGGCACCGATTGTCGAGCTTCGCTGGTTCTCTCTCGACTATTGGCGGCCGACGCGCGATACTTCTTGCGCATGGGGCATGCGGTCCGATGCCAGCTATGAGTTGCATGGAGGTGCCCGAACGGGGCACAAGAGGGGCCGGCGCAGGCGCGGCTCTCCGGCACGTCTGAGCGAAAAAGCTGCGCAGCGCAGCAAGCAGGCCGGCGGCCTCCAAAAACGTAAAACGAAGGGAATCGCGCGACGGACATTGTCCTGATCTGCTACTGCGACCATGCTTGGCCATCTTCTTCAGCCCGAGATCAGCGAGTTTCTCGAACGCCGTGACCTGAGCGGTCTTCGCGAGGCACTCGCCCGATGGGAATCGCCGGAAATCGCGGACCTTGTCGGCGGCCTCCCGGTCGAGCAACGAGGCCTCGTCTTTCGCATCCTCCCGCGTGCGCTCGCCGCCGAGACCTTTGAGCATCTCGAGCCCGAAGCGCAGATCGAACTTGTCGATACCCTGGCGCAGGATGACCTGATCCGGCTGCTCGACGATATGGCACCCGACGACCGCACGGCGCTTTTCGAAGAGCTTCCGCCAGCGGTCTCACGTGTGCTGCTTGAACAACTCTCGAGCAAGGAACGCCGCGTCGCGGCCTGGTTGCTTGGCTACCCCGAGGACTCGATCGGGCGCCTGATGACGCCCGAATATATTCGCGTCAAGCAGGATTGGACGATCGAGCGCGTGCTCGAGCATATCCGCCGCCATGGCCAGGACCGCGAGACGCTGAACGTCGTCTATGTGGTGGACGATACGGGCCGACTGATTGACGATCTGCGTATCCGCGAGATTCTTTTGGCGCGTCTCGATGCCGAGATCGAAGACCTCTGCGACCACCATTATGTCGCGCTCAAGGCGACCGACGACCAGGAGACCGCCATCGAGGTCTTCCGCGAATACGACCGTGTCGCGCTGCCGGTCACCGACAGCGAGGGGTTCCTCATCGGCATCGTGACGGTCGACGATGTTCTCGACGTCGCGGAAGAAGAAGCCACCGAAGATATCCATAAAATCGGTGGTTCCGAGGCGCTCGACGAACCCTACCTGGTCATGCCGGTGCTCGGCCTGATCCGGAAACGGGCGAGCTGGCTTGTGCTGCTTTTCCTCGGCGAATTGCTCACGGCGAGCGCGCTGGCCCGCTTCGAGATCGACCTCGCCCGTGCCGTGGTACTCGCGCTTTTTATTCCGCTGATTATCTCCAGCGGTGGCAATAGCGGCTCGCAGGCGACGACATTTGTGATTCGTGCAATGGCGCTGGGCGAGATCGAGTTGCGCGATTGGTGGAAGGTGCTGTCGCGGGAGCTGCGCTCGGGCTTGGCGCTGGGCGTCCTTCTCGGCACGCTCGGTTTTCTTCGTGTCTGGCTCTGGTCAGGGATCTTCGGGCTCTATGGCGAGCACGCCTTTCTGATCGGCGCCACGGTGGGGCTCTCGCTGGCCGGGGTGGTTCTGGTCGGGACGACGGCCGGATCGATGCTGCCCTTCCTGATGCGACGGATCGGTGCGGATCCTGCGGCGGCCTCAGCGCCTTTTGTCGCGACCTTGGTCGATGTCGCCGGCATCCTTCTCTACTTTACGCTGGCCTCCATCCTGTTGGCGGGTACGCTGCTGTAGCGGGGATGGAAGTAGCGGGGATCGAGATCAAGCGCGGCCGGCGGCGCTCTGCGGCCGGTGTCGAGCTTGCGTTCACCATTGCTCGGGTCGCACCGAGCGTACGCCCTCGTCTTTGCCTCGATGAGCGTTTCTATCGCGAGGGAATCGTATTCGGCGGATCGTTGCTTGACGTGGCGGCGACCGAAGCGCTTTGGCATGCGCCTGTCGGGCGGCGCCCCGAGGAGTGGCTTCGCGCCGCGCCGGCGGGTGCCATCGCCTTTTGCCCAACCAATTGGGGCTGGCAACGAGGTGCCTGGCTTTTCGAGGGTGAGCAGGTCTACAGCCTTGCGGGCGATAGCCCGGACGGGCAGCGGCTCTGGGCGCTCGGTTGGAGTGCTGCGGCGGCGCGCGGTTGGCGCGGGCTTACGGGCGTCGCTGCGGAGATTCAGGCAATGCTGCCGCGGGTAGCTTTGGAGATGCCGCGCCTGGTGCGTGCGGGCGCGGCGGTGCCACTGGCTGAACTTCTGGGCCATCCACGGCTTCGTGCGGACTTCCGCAACGTCTTCGATTTCGCCGACGGTCGCGGCCGCGGGCTGCCGCCGGAGTTTTGGGTGCTCTTGCGCAAGGTGTTGCCGCATACGGCCGAGGCCGGCAGGATCCTTTTGCACGGCGGCGATATCGCGATCCCGCTCCACACACTGGCTGCGTCAGAGGCCGAGCATTTGCTGGGCATGTTGCGCGAGGAGAGGCTCTCGCGGGTCTCGCCGGGCGTCGATTCTCTGGTCCTGCACGGTCCGTTCCCGCTGGCGCGAATTCCCGTTTTTGCGCTTGGGGCGCGGCCCGATGGTACGCTGATTGTCGTGGCATTGGAGGGCCGCCGCGCGGGGACTCCGGGGGCCACCCTGGAGGAGGCTGCCGACTTTCTGGTTCGCGAAGGTGTCGAGTCCGGTGGCCTCGGCAGCGCGGGTGGCGATGTCGCCCTCGTGCGGCGCACCGAGTCGGGTACCGAGTTGGTCGGGATTCCCTCGAGTCGTGCAGCACAAGGCGGCGCGCCCGTGTCGCGGCGGGTCCCTGGAGTTCTCCTTTTTTCGCCCTGATTTTCCACGCCTTTTTACTTGATTTCCGCAGGATCCTCCGGCGGCGCTGGACACGGCCGGGAATTCGTGGAGATTGGGTAATGTGGGTGGGTTTGAAGAACTCCTTCTCTCCGCGGGCTACGAGCGCGACGAGGAAACTTTTGGCGCGATCGATGCCAAGCGGCGGCCGAGCGCCGAGGAGGTCGAGGACTTCTGCGACGACCTGGCGGACCAACTCGAGGTCGATCCCGAAGCGATGATTCTCGAGTTTGCGCCGGTCAAGCCGCGCAAAGGTCCCGCCCGCGTGCAGGTCATTGTTTGGTGGGATGGCGAACTCTCGCGTGCCGAGCGCTTCGGCCTGGCATCGGCGTTCCGTGAGCGCTTCGTCGCGTCGCGCGACACATCGGCTCAAGCGTAAAGAAACGCTTCGAGTTCGGCTGCGTAATCGTCCATCGTTCGTATCCGCGTCGCTGCGGCGCCAGCGCTCAGACGTCCGAGCAAGGCTTTTTGCTCTACGACGCGTCGCAGAGCGGTCGCCATGGCAGGCGCATCCTCGGCTGGCACGAGGATGCCATCTTCCCCATCACCTACCGATTCCGGCAATGCGCCGCGGTCGGTGGAGAGCACCGGGCGCCCGGCGAGGAAGGCTTCGCGGGTTGCCAGACCGAAGCTCTCGGGGCAGGTCGAGGGCACGACCAGGAGGTCGGCTGCGGCCAGGATATCGGGCAGGTCACCGTCTGCGAAGCGGCCGTGCGCATGCGCGCGGCCCTCGGCTGCGAGTAGCGGGAAGAGGGTTTTCTCGTAGGGATTCTCCGGCCACCGTCGACCATATAAATCGAGCCGCAAGGGCAGTTCGGGGACCAGGCGCATGGCCTCGAGAATCGTATGCGGACCTTTATGCGGCAGCAGATGGCCGATGTAGACGAGCCGCAAGGGCGCCGCAGCGGAGATGGGGCTGGTGCGCGGTGGCGTGGCGGGACGGGCGGCCTCCGGCAGGCCCAGCGCGATGGCGCGGGTACGGTCTGCTGCCAGGGGCATGCCCTGGCGCGCCATTTCATCAATCACGAATTGTGAGGGTGTGGTGATGCGTGCGTAAGAGCGTAATGCCGCCTGCAGGCAGGCGAAGCGTTCGGCCGCGACCGGTGGGCCGGCGACCAAGGCTGGCGACGGCTTTGGCCCGCGGCCACGCAATCGCTTGAGCAGCGAGGGCGCGCTCCGAGCAGCCGCTTCGGCTTGCTCTTCGCGGCTGGCGGCTTCGCCGAGAAAACAGGCGACGCAATCTTCGTTGGCCGGGCCGGTGCAGGCCGTGAGGTCGGCCTTTTGCAGCATGACGCGCTGGCAGGCGTACCAATACTCGTGGATTGTCGCGACGCAGCGGATACCGGCATCGTGGGCGATCGTCGGAAGGTCGGCCGAGAGGCCGATCAGGTGCTGGAAATGGACTCGATCGGGGCGGTGGCGGGTGATCTCTGCGCGGAAGGCATCGGCGACCGGGGCAGACAGGAAATGGTCACGGAAGCGTCCACCGCGTGCGTCGTTCACTATGCTGGTGACTCCCACGCCGTCGACCTCTTCGTGCACGAGCGTGCCGTCCTGCCCTTCGCCTTCACTATGGCGCGTGAAGATGCGCAGGTCGTGGCCGCGTGTTCGCAGGGCTGTCACGAGGCGCTGTGTATGGGTCTCGACGCCGCCGAAGGCGCGTGGTGGATAGCCGTTGGTGACCTGCAGAATCCGCAAGCTCTCAGTCCTTGCCGTGAATGCCGCGTGCGCGCAAGGCGTCTTGAATCCTGGCGTGCCATGCGGCGAGCGGGTTGGCCTGGATGAAGGCCTGCACATCACGGTGGTAGTGGGGATGGAGTTTGTCGATACGTTCCGCGTGGCGCTGTTGCTGTGCTGTGCGGGAATCGCCGAAGGAGGCGGCGCCCGAATGGTAGATGAAGAGATCGTCGCAGAGCCGGATGCGCCACCCCACCGCCTTGGCGCGCTCACAAAAATCGTTTTCTTCACCGTAGCCCGTGCCGAAGGTCTCGGCGTCGAAGAAGCCGATCTGGGCCAGGACCTCGTGGCGGATGTACATGCAAAACCCGACTGCCGTGACGAGCTCGGGGCGGGTGCAGGGGCTCACCTCATGGACGAGTGCTGCGAATTCATCGAGCGAAATTCCGGTTGGCAGCGGATTGTTTTCTACGAAGCGCGGCACACTGCAGATCGTGCCGTTGTTCGTGAAGGGGGTGACGATGCCGGTTTCAGGGCAGGTATGGGCGGCGCCGCGCAGGCGGGCGACAAACTCGGCGGTAACGAGGGTATCGCTGTTGAGCAGCAGAACGTCGCGCCGGGCCGCGGCGGCGCGTCGCATGCCGTGGTTGGCGCTGGCGACGAAGCCACGGTTCTCGCGTGCGCAATGCAGCGTGACGCGCCGCTGGCGGGCGATCCGGCGGCGTAATGCCGGCACGAGTTCGGGGTCCGGGCTGGCATCGTCGATGATCAGGAGGCGCCAGTCGCCGCGCGCATGCTGGAAGACACTCTCCAGGCACGCGAGGGTCTTCTCGCGGGCGCCGTAGACCGGCACGATGATATCGACGCCGCCGGGGCCGCCGCGCGCAAGCAGGCGTTGCAGGCGCTGTGGGAGCAGGTTTCCGAGTATGCGCAGTCTCGCCACAGCTTGCTGGGTAGCTGGGGCAATCCTCTTTCCCCAACTCCGGGGTGGTCGTCCCAAGCGATCCGGAGACGGCGTGCTGTCTCCCACACCTGTGGTCACGCAGGAAGTGTGCCGCCGGAGGCTGCGGGCTAGGCTGGCCGCATGGCGCAGGCGGAGAGGATACCGGATGTGGCCGGTGCTGGTCTGCGGACCGAGACGCTGGCGGTCCTAGCCGTGGTGGGGGCCGTGTCGATGTGGGGCTATAGTGCCGTCGCGATCAAGATGGTGTCCACCAGCGGGCCGATTACGGCCTTCTACCGCCTCTGGTTTGCGATTCCGCTGCTCTGGTTGCTGGTCCTCGGCGTGCCGCGTCTGCGGCGTGCTCTCACGCGTGAGTGGTTTTTCGCTTCGTTGCTCGGTGGCATGGTCTTCGCGATGCACCAGATTTGTTTTTTCACGGCGGTCAAGCTCACGACGATCGCGAACGCGACCATCATCGGTGCCTTGCAGCCGGTTTTGGTGCTGTTGGTTGCCGCGCCGCTCTTCGGCGAGCGGACTTCCGGCCGCTCGGCATTTTGCAGTCTGGTGGCGATCGGCGGCACCGGGTTGGTGGTCTGGGATTCGGTCGGCGAGACGGCGGCGGGCGGTCGTGGTGATCTCTTGGCGCTGCTGAACCTCTTTGTCTTCACCGCCTATTTCCTGATCTCCAAGCGCGTGCGCCGTAGCATCGGCGCGACGGAATATGTGATTGGAATGTCGACGGTAGCCGGTATCGTGATGGCATTGGCGTGCCTGGCGATGGGCGAGGAGTTCGGCTCTCCGAGCGCGAGCGACCTGCGGATCCTTCTTCTCTTGGCGCTGGGTCCCGGCACGCTCGGTCACCTCCTGACCAATTGGGCCCATGCGCATGCCTCGGCGCTGCGCATCTCGATGGTTCTGCTGGCCGTCCCGGTGGTCGCGACGGTCAGCGCGGCGGTCTTTCTGGGCGAGCCCGTGACGAGAGTGCAGGTGCTGGGATTTGCGATCGTTCTCGGCTCGATCGCTCTGGTCGTCGCCGATCGCGACTCCGCGGCCGGCGGCGAATTGGCCGAGAGCGCCGCAGGTACCGACGCTCCCTGAAGGTGCAGGCCTACTTTTCGGCCGCGCCTCCCGGGGAGGGTTCTGGCGTCACGCCAGCGGTAGCGGCGAGCCGGCAAACGAACCGATCAGCACGACCTTCCCGCTGTTCACGAGATAGGTCACAGTCGCGATCACTTCGCCTTCGGTCGTTGCGAGATCCGTAACCGTGCGAACCAGATCGAGCATCGTCGTATGAATCGGGTTGGGCATCTTGTTCATCACCTTCTGGCGGTGCATCGCCGCCTGCCCTTTTGATTCGCAATGCTCGTGCCAGCCGTGAATCAACCTGGGAACTGCGTATTTCGGGCCTCGCCGATCTCGCCGAACATTCGGAGTGTCAGAAGCCCCGTATTTCTCTACGCCCGACCTGTCACCGAATCGACGCTATGTTGCATCTGCAACACCATTGGCGTGGTCAGGGCAGTCGCTTGGCGGCAGTGGCGCAGACGGGCGTTTGCACACGGGTGCGCCTGGTCGTGCATTCTTGCGATGTTCACAGGCAATCTTTCCCGCGGATCCGGCCGCGGATCCGGCAGGAACATCCCTATTTACGCGCGCAGGAGGCGCAAGGCATTGCCGACCACGACAAGGGTGCTGCCCTCGTGGAGAACGATGGCCCAGCCGATCCCGACGCTGCCGGTAATCGCCAAGGGTACCAATAGAGCGACGACACCGAGTGCGACGACCAGGTTCTGCGCGACGATCCGGCGCGTGCGCCGGCCCAACTCGATGGCCGCGGGAAGGGCCTCGAGATCGTCGGCCATCAGCGCGATATCGGCGGTTTCGAGTGCGATATCGGTGCCTGCTGCCCCCATGGCAATGCCGACAGTCGCCGTCGCCAGCGCCGGTGCGTCGTTGACACCGTCGCCCACCATGGCAATCGGCCCGATCTCCTCGAGCAATTCGCGGACGGCTTCGAGCTTGTCCTCGGGCAGCAGGCCCGTGCGTGCTTCGTCGAGTTGCAGGCGGTCGGCGACGGCCTGGCCGACACGTTCGTTGTCGCCAGTGAGCAAGACCATCCGCTCGATGCCGAGTTGCCGCAGCCGCGCGAGCACGGCGGGTGCCTCCGGGCGTTCGGTATCGGCCAGGCCGAGGGCGCCGAGGAAGTGGCCGTCGTAATGGACCAACATGGTGGTGCGACCAGCAAGCTCCATTTTTTCACAGACCGCGCGGAGCTCCTCGGGTAATTGCAGGTCGGCCAGAGCAAAGAGGCTCGTGCTGCCGACCCGCACCTCCTTGCCCGCAACGCGGGCGCGGATCCCCCGGCCGACAATATTTTCGGCGTCGTTGGCGGTGGGCCATTCGAGGCCACGGTTGCGTGCTTCTTCGACGATCGCGTGGGCGAGTGGGTGGTTGGAGAGTTCCTCGGCCGCCGCCGCAATACGCAGCAACTCAGCGGTGTCGGTTCCCGCCAGAGGATGGACCTCGGCGACGCTGGGCCGGCCGCGCGTGAGCGTGCCGGTTTTGTCGAAGGCGATAGCGCGGATCCGGCCGAGGTTCTCCAGGTGAAGTCCGCCCTTGACTAGAATTCCCCGCCGCGCCGCCGAAGCGATTGCCGAGAGGACAGCCGCCGGAGTCGCGATCGCCAGTGCGCAGGGCGAGGCACCGACCAGCAGCGACATGGAGCGCAGGAAGGCCTCGCGCCAATCGAGCCAGCCGGCAAGCGGCGGCACGACCAGCACCAACGCGACCGCACTGAGCGTGGCGGGTACGAAGAAGCGGGCAAACCGTTCGACAAAGAGCTGCGTCGGCGATTTTTGCGTTTGCGCTTCGCGGACCAATTCGACGACACGCGCCAAGGTGGACTCGGACGCCAGCTTGGTTGCGGTAACCGCGATCACGCCGGCGCCGTTGATCGCACCCGCCAGGACGGTATCGCCGGGGCCGCATTCGACCGGCAGGCTCTCGCCCGTAAGTGCGCTGGCATCGACGCTGGAGGTGCCTTCCTGGATGAGGCCGTCGACCGGCACGCGCTCGCCGGGGCGGACCAGGGCGATATCGCCGCGTTCGATTTCTTCAATCGGGATCTCGACGGTAGTCTCGCCGCGGCGTACGCGGGCGGTCTTCGGGCTGAGTTCACCGAGTCCCCGGATGGCATGGCGCGCTCGGTCCATGGCCTCTTCTTCGAGCGCGTGGCCGAGGCTGAAAAGGAAGAGCAGCAGCCCACCCTCGGCCCATTCGCCCAAGGCGGCCGCGCCGACCGCCGCGACCGTCATCAGGAGGTCGATTGTGAACGAGCCGCGGGCCAGAGCCTTGAGCCCATGCCGGGCAATATCGTAGCCGCCCGCCAGGTAGGCGAGCAGGTAGAGAGGCAGGGCCAGGGCGAAGCTATCGGTCAGGGCCGCCACGGCAACGCCGCTGGCGAGCAGCAGACCCGAGAGCACGGACCGGGCGAGCTCGTCATGCGCCTGCAGCCAGTTCTGCGGCGGCTCATTTTCCGCTTGGGGGGAATAGCCCATCGAGACGATCTGGCGGATGATCTCGCTGCGGGTGGTTGCCTCGGAATCGTATTCGACCCGCATGCGCTCGGCGGGGTAGCTCACGGAAACCGAGATCACGCCGGTCGCGCGCCGCACGACATGTTCGATACTCTGCGCGCAATCGCCACAATCCATGTCCGGGATGCGTAGCGATTCGTGCTTGAAGCGCTGGTGGACGGCGGCGCCGGCGTCGCGCGCGAGTCGCTCCACTTGCGCCAAGGCGACCTGGCCCGGGTCGTAATGGAGGCAGAGGTGGGTCTCGCCCTCGTTGCGGTCGATATGCGCCTCGGTGATGCCGCGGAGCCCCGCGATTCGGCCGAGCAGGTCCTCTACGCAATGTTGGTCGTCGCAATCGGGCAGGACCAGAGGAATTTCCAACCTCGTATAGGGGCTGTCCTGAGAGGTTGTCGGATGGCGAGGTATTTTGCTGCGAGTCGGCATGATGCGGCGCCACGTCGGCGGTACTGGCAATTTGCAGAATGCGGCCGGCCAGGTCAATTGCGGCTCTTGCCCAGGCTGCCGGGGCCGCCCTTTGCGGGCCGTGGCCATCTTCGGCAGAGTCCGCCTATGATGCTGAGTACAATGCAGGATCGCCCGCTGGCGATCACCGAAATCTTGCGCCACGGCGCGACCGTATACGCCGACGCCGAGGTGGTCACCTTCCATGGCGACTCGACCCGCCGCGCGACCTTTGCCGAGGTTGAATTGCGGGCGCGCAAACTCGCGCAGGCGCTCGAGCGACTCGGCGTCAAGCCCGGTGACCGCGTCGCCACCTTCATGTGGAACGACCAGGAACATCTCGAGGCCTATTTCGCCGTCCCCTGCATGGGTGCGGTGCTCCATACGCTGAATATCCGGCTCTTCCCGGAACAGCTGGCCTACGTGATCGACCACGCCGAGGACGACGTCATTCTGGTCGACGATTCCCTCGTGCCGCTGCTCGCGGCGATTGTCGGCGACCTTGCGTCGAAGCCGAAGTTCATTCTCATCGGCCAAGGCGATGGCTCGGCGCTGGGTGAGACCCTGGCCTACGAGGAATTGCTGGCGGCGGAGTCAGGCGAGTACGAGTGGCCGGAGATCGACGAACGTCAGGCTGCTGCCATGTGCTATACGAGCGGCACGACAGGCAACCCCAAGGGGGTCGTCTACAGCCACCGATCGAGTGTGCTGCATGCGATGGCGTCGCTTTCGGGCAATGCCTTTTCGCTCTCCGAACTCGATCGGGTGCTGATGATCGTGCCGATGTTCCACGCCAATGCGTGGGGCTTGCCGCACTCGGCCTGGATGAGCGGCGCGGATTTCATCCTGCCGGAGCGCCATTTGCAGGCCGAGCCGCTGACGCGTCTGATCGCCGAGGAGAAGCCGACCTTCTCGGGCGCCGTGCCGACGGTCTGGAACGATATCCTGCGCTTCGGCGAGACCCACGAATTGGAACTCTCCTCGTTGCGTATGGTGGTCTGCGGCGGCTCGGCCGTGCCGCGGGTGCTGATGGAGAAGCTTGAGGAGAAATACGGCGTCCGGCTTATTCAGGCCTGGGGCATGACCGAGACCAGCCCATTGGGCGCGATTGCGCACCCACCGCGCGGCACGGCACCGGCCGACGAACTCGAGTGGCGCACCAAAACGGGCCGCATCTTCGCCGGCGTGGAGTTGCGCATCGTGGATGACGCGGGCGAGCCGCTGCCGTGGGATGGTGCGGCCTTCGGCGAGATGCAGATCCGCGGCCCTTGGATCACGGGCTCGTATTATAAGGAGGCATCGGACGATAAATTTCAGGACGGCTGGCTGCGCACGGGCGATGTCGGCAATGTCGATGCGAAGGGCTTCGTGCAGATTACCGACCGCGCCAAGGATGTCATCAAATCGGGCGGCGAGTGGATCTCGTCGGTGGAATTGGAAAACGAGATCATGGCACATGAGGCGGTCATCGAGGCCGCTGTGGTTGCCGTACCCGACGAGCGTTGGGACGAACGCCCGCTGGCCTGTGTGGTGTTGCGTGAGGGCGCGACCACGAGCGCGGCCGAGTTCAAGGATTTTCTCAGCGGGCGGGTCGCGAAATGGTGGCTGCCGGAGCGCTGGGCCTTCATCGCCGAGGTGCCCAAGACGAGCGTAGGCAAATTCGACAAAAAGGTATTGCGCGCCCGCCACGAGGCCGGCGAACTGAAGGTGCAGATCGTTTAGGCGCGGTGCGGGCTACTACAGGCCCGGCCGGGGTCTAGCCCGCGAGGACTTCAAGGACGCCGAGGGCGAGGATCGATGCAGCTATGAGGAAAGGCCTGAGGAGTTGGGCGGTGAGCATGGTCGGGGGGCTCCGAATCGGGGTTGGGGCTCGGCCGCGAAGGCGATCCGGGCGGTAGGTTGGAATGGGGGCAACCTATCAGGGCGCCATCGCGTGAGGGAAGAGGGAATCGACGAAAAGTTCGGCGTGATAGCCAAGCTATGAGGTCTGGCACCAAACCAAGAAAAGCCGGAGACGCTTTCACGTCTCCGGCCTCTCCCGACGGCCCAACACCCCGCGCCCCCATATGACTGGAGCGAAGGACCATTGCCAAAACTCTTCTGAATCTGGAGTGAGTAGTCAGCATGAGGCGTGCCACCTGGGATTGCCCTTTGAGTGGAGTCGGCGCTGGTTCGAAAACCCTTTGAGTCATTGTAGAATTTGCTGTTTTCCCAGGATGGAGGGGTGTCGCGAGCCAGCGGCGGCTGCGTAGTCGGAAAGATACTCCGACTCGAAGTTCGCAATCTGGAAACCCCACAGTGCGAAAATGACAACGCGGCTCTCTTGCGCTTGCGCACCGCCTACTGTCTGTGGGATGGTTCCTTGGGAGCAGGAGGCTTTGCCGCCCTCTTGAGCAGCCGATGCAACTTACTTCTCGCATAATCCGCCGTTTGGCGGCCTTGGGATTGGTCCTATCGGCGGCCGTACTCTTCACCAGTTACGCGTCGATATTCGGATTTATGGGCAAGGCCTGGCCGGGTTTCCCGATCATGGAGAATGGCGTGGTGGGGATGCGGGCCTTGGCTTCGCCTGCGGTCTTCGACGATCTGCCGGGCCTCTCGCCGGGCTTTCGCCTGGTCGCGATCTCTGGCACGCCGGTCTACTCGGGCTCCGAAGCCTACGCAATTGCTGCCGCCGTCCCGCTGGGTACCCCATTGGATTATGAGTTCGAGTCTCCGAACGGGGATTGGCGCTCCTATCGGGTGCGGACGCAGATTTTTGATCAGGGTGTGGGCCTGCGCGTCTGGGCGCCGCTTCTGGCGATCGGGGTGATCTTTCTGGCGACGCTCAGTGTTCCACTCTTCGCGCGGCCGGACCTGCCGGCGACGCGGGCGCTCTTCGTCGTGGCGTTGGGGATCACGGCGCAATTCTGCTTTGCCCTGCCGGCGACGTTTCTCTCGTATAGGCTCGGGTGGTGGACCTCTGTATACGGGTGGCTCGGTCTGGCGGGTGCCTGTAATTTCGCGCTGGTTTTCCCGGTCGTTCGTTGGCCGCTGCGGCGCTATCCGAGACCGACTCTCATTAGTATCTGGCTGGGATCCGCGCTGCTGGCGGCTGCGATCGCATGGCTGGGCCACAGTAGTTCCGAACACTACCTGATTGGTCAGGGCATCTTCCTCGCCGGCCTCGTTCTGGCCACGGCCGGCGTCGCGCTGAACCTTGCTTTGGTCGCGTGGCGCCACCCAGACGTTGCTTTGCAGCGCCAGTCCCGGCTGATTCTTCCGGGCCTGCTGATCTTTACTCTGGCGAGTCTGTTGCTCGGCCTTGTGAATACACGGATCACCCCCTTTTATCTCGAACCCTTGGTCTATTATGCACCGGCGCTGATTTTTTCGGCCAGCATGGGTGTGGGGGTGCTGCGCTACGATCTCTTCGGCTTCGATGCCGCGGTCCGGCGTCTGGCCGGTCGTGTCTCGCTGCTTCTGGCGGTGATGTCGGCTACTTTCGTCGTCTTCGCGCTCTTCGAGATCGTGGTGGATACGGCGGTGGCTTGGGGCCTGACGGTCGCGTTGGGCGGTGTGCTGCTGACTGTCCTATCCGTCTGGCCGCCTGCCTTTGCCCGCATCGAGGGGCTTCTCGAGACCGTTCTGCTGCCCGAAAAGCAGCGCGCTCGCCTTGCGCTGGAGGAGGCGGTGCGCGAGGTCTCGCGCCTGCGCGACGCGGCCGGGCTCGCACAATACCTCGAGGTGACCATCGGGGAAGCATTGGGTTGCAGCTGGGTTCGCTTCGTCATCGGCAAGCCGGATCAAACGCTCACCGAGGTGGGCGGACGCCCCGGCCGGATCCGCATTGGTGTGGGTGATCCGCTGCATGGCATGATCTGCGGCGGCACCAGTCTGAGCACGCAAATCGGCTCTCCTGCGGCGGATCCGCAGCGCGACGCCGTGCTGGAGGCAAGCGTCCTGGGCGTAGCGCTGGTGGTCGCCTTGCCGCCGCAGCCGGGCTTTGCCGGGGCCGTGCTCTGCGGGCCACGTCGTGAGGGCGTGCCGTATTCGGTGGCCGATGTGTCGTTGGTCGAGATGCTGAACTCGGCCGCCGGCGTAGCCTTCGAGAACTCGCGGGCCTGGGATGAAGTGCAGGAATTGCGGGATCGGCTTGAGAGAGAGAATCGCTTCCTGCGCGCCGGAGCCATCGGCGCCCCGGAAATGGGAGGAATGATCGGCCGCAGTTCGGCGTTGCGCGAGGCCGTGCGGCAGATCCAGCAGGTCGCGCCGACGGCAGCATCGGTCATGATTATCGGGGAGACCGGAACCGGCAAGGAACTCGCCGTGCGGATGCTGCACCGCCATAGTGATCGCTCGAATCAGGTTTTGATTATGATGGCATGTGCGGCTCTTCCCGAAGCCCTGCTCGAGAGTGAACTTTTCGGCCATGAACGCGGCGCTTTCACGGGTGCTGATGAACGCCGCATCGGCCGCTTCGAGGTGGCCGACGGCGGGATGCTCTTTTTCGACGACGTCGACACGCTTCCGCTCGGCATTCAGGCCAAGCTCCTGCGCGTGCTTCAGGAGGGTGAGATCCAACGTCTCGGTAGTAATGAGGTGCGTCACGTGGATGTGCGTATCGTCTCGGCCACCAATCGGGATCTACTGGCAGATGTGCGGGCGGGACGTTTTCGCGAGGATCTCTATTATCGCCTCAATGTGGTGCCGGTACACCTGCCGCCCCTACGCGATCGTATCGGGGATATCCCCGACCTGGCGGAATATTTTGTAAGGGCGTCGGCAAAATCGATGGGCCGCGAGGATATCACCGAGATTGCGGCGGCCACCATCGAGGAATTGCAGGCTTATAGTTGGCCGGGCAATGTGCGTGAGCTGCGCAATACAATCGAGCGCGCAATGGTGATGAGTGAGGGCTCCGTGTTGCGTTTGCCCGGGCCCCTGTCCAAGGCCGCGGCCTCGCGCCCCATCCGGGGCAGGGCTTCTGGAGTTGCCGCTGCCGCTGCGCCGGCATTCGCGTCGGCCGGCGGCGGGATTCCCGAGCTGGGGTCGGTCCCGATGAAAGAGCTTCTGCAGCGCCACAAGCGGCTTCTGATCGAGACCGCGCTGGTCGAGAGTGGCGGCAATCAGGCCCGCGCCGCCGAATTGCTCGGCGTACATCGATCGAACCTGAACCGCAGCATCAAAGATCTGGGAATCCAGGTTGCGTGAGCGAGTCTTGCCGGCCAGGTGCGCCGGACTCAAACGTCGTAGTAGAGTTCGAACTCGTAGGGGTGGGGGCGCAGCCGCATCTCGTTGATCTCGTGCGTACGCTTGTACTCGATCCAGGTGGCAACGACGTCATCGGTGAACACATCGCCCACCAGCAGGAATTCATGGTCGGCGGCCAGTGCATCGAGGGCATCATCGAGTGAAGCTGGTAGCGACGGGACATCCTTGAGTTCTTCGGGTGTGAGCGCGTAGATATCCTTGTCGAGCGGCAGTTTCGGATCGATCTTCTTCTGGATTCCGTCCAGGCCGGCCATCAGCATGGCGGCGAACGCCAGGTAGCCGTTGCAGGAGGGGTCGGGGAAGCGAACCTCGATGCGCTTGGCCTTGGGCGAGGGCGAGTACATGGGGATACGCACGGCGGCCGAGCGGTTGCGCGAAGAGTAGGCGAGGTTCACGGGTGCTTCAAAACCCGGCACCAGACGGCGGTAGGAGTTGATCGTCGGGTTGGTGATCGCGGCGAGGGCTGGGGCGTGTTTCAGGATGCCGCCGATATAATGCATCGCCATCTCGGACATGCCGCCGTAGCCATCGCCCGAGAAAAGCGGTTTGCCGTTCTTCCAGATGGATTGGTGGACATGCATGCCGGTGCCATTGTCGCCGAAGATCGGCTTGGGCATGAACGTCGCGGTCATACCGTGGCGGCGCGCCACGTTCTTGACGATATATTTGAACCAGACCAGTTGGTCGGCCATCTGCAGCATCGGCGCGAAGCGCATATCGATCTCGGCCTGGCCGGCGGTCGCGACCTCGTGGTGGTGCTTCTCTACGATGATGCCGACGCTCTCCATGCAGCGGCACATCTCGGTGCGGATATCCTGCATGGTATCGGTGGGCGGCGTCGGGAAGTAGCCTTCCTTGTTGCGCACCTTGTAGCCGAGGTTGTTTTCGAACTCGGAGCTTCCCGAGTTCCACGCCGCCTCGCGCGAGTCGATATGGAAGTAGCTCTCGTTCTGCGCGACGTTGAAGCGCACATGGTCGAGTATGAAAAACTCAGGCTCGGGGCCGAAATAGGCGGTATCGCCGATGCCGGTCGAGTTGAGATAGGCATGCGCCTTGCGCGCGACATAGCGCGGATCACGGGAGTACTCGTCCTTGGTGATCGGGTCGACGATATTGCCGATCAGGACGACGGTTTTCTCTTCCGTGAAGGGGTCCATGCAGATCGTCGTCGGGTCGGGGACGACGAGCATGTCGGAGGCGTGGATCGGCTGCCAGCCGCGGATCGAGCTACCATCGAAGCCGCTGCCCTCTTCGAGCAATTCTTCGTGGAATTCGCTCATCGGCACCGTGAAATGCTGCCAGGTGCCGAGGAAATCCTGGAAACGGATGTCGCAACAGACGGCACCCTTCTCCTTTGCAAACGCGATCGCTTCCTTGGGAGTCATACGCGTGCTGGGTCAGATGGCGTCTTCGCCGCGTTCGCCCGTGCGGATACGGACGATTTCGTCGATCGGTAGGACGAAGATCTTGCCGTCGCCGATGCGGCCGGTCTTGGCGGCTTTCTCGATGGCCTCGACGACCGGCCCGACATTGTCGTCTGAGACGATGATCTCCAGCTTCACTTTGGGCAGGAAATCGACCACGTACTCAGCGCCGCGGTAGAGTTCCGTGTGGCCCTTCTGGCGGCCGAAGCCCTTGACCTCGGTGACGGTCAGACCCTGCGTGCCGATGGCACTCAGGCTCTCTTTTACCTCGTCGAGTTTGAATGGCTTGATAATGGCTTCGATTTTTTTCATATGCGCCCCTGAAACGGTGCCTGTTTTCTATCAGGCCCGCGGCCCTCGGCAAGCGCCGAGAGCTGAGTTGAATCTGCGAGTTGAATCCGCAAGACGCGCCTTAGTCGCCCGTCGAGCCGAGCACGTAGCCGCGCTCGCTATGCTGGCTGAGGTCGAGCCCGGTCCGTTCGCTCTCTTCATCCACTCGCAGGCCAACCAGAAGGTCCGTGAGCTTGAGTAGAACATAGGCGCCGAAGCCCGCCCAGGCGATGGTGACGATCACGCCTTCGAGCTGGATCAGGATCTGATTGGGCAGCGCCTCGATGGCGAAGATGCCGGTGGCGAGTGCGCCCCAGGTGCCGCCGAGCCCGTGGATGCCGACGACATCGAGGGCATCGTCTGCGCCGAGTTTTTCTTTGAGGCGGATGCCGTAGAAGCAGATGATGCCGGCGGCCAGGCCGATGATCAGCGCAGCCATCGGCGAGACGAAGCCGCAGGCCGGAGTGATCGCGACCAGTCCGGCGACCAGGCCCGAGGCGGCGCCCAGCGCCGTGGGCTTGCCGCGCGTGGCCCATTCGATGAGGATCCAGCTGACGGTGCCGGCCGCTGCCGATGTGTTGGTGTTGACGAAGGCGAGTACCGCGGTCTCGTTCGCGCCCAGCGCGCTGCCGGCATTGAAGCCGAACCAGCCCACCCAGAGCAGGGCGGCACCGGCGACGGTGAAGGGCAGATTATGGGGTGGCATCGGCTCGTGGCCGTAGCCCATGCGTTTGCCGACCATCAGCGCCGCAACCAATGCCGCGGTGCCCGAAGAGATATGGACGACGGTGCCGCCGGCGAAGTCGAGATCCCCAGCTTCGAGGAGCCAGCCGCCGGGGCCCCAGACCCAATGGCAGAGGGGCGAGTAAATCAGAATCGACCAGAGTACGGAGAAGATCAGGAAGGCGCTGAATTTCATTCGTTCGGCGAAGGCACCGACGATCAGCGCCGGCGTGAT
>JAYGCM010000044.1:0-23054 GCA_046583355.1 Deltaproteobacteria bacterium | reverse complement strand
TTCTCCGGGGACGCTATGAACGTCGTCGCTGAAACACTGCCGGCCTGGGGGCTCTCGCCTGAGTCCCTGGGTCAGTTGCTCGAAGAGCTGGGTGCGCCCGCCTATCGCGGCGACCAGATTCTACGCTGGGTTTATCATCGTCGCGTGGAGGACCCGCTGGCGATGGCGAATCTACCTCAGGAGCTGCGTATGCAGCTCGCCGGGCGGCTCCGCGCCACGCCGGTTTCCGTGTCGCGGCGTCAGGATTCACACGACGGGACGCGTAAGCTCGCGGTCGCTCTCGGCGACGCCGAAACCATTGAGGCCGTGCTCATCCCCGACGCGGCCAAGCGCCTCACCCTCTGCGTGTCCTCGCAGGTCGGCTGCGCGATGGGCTGTACTTTTTGTGCGACGGCACGGCTCAAGCTGCGCCGTCAATTATCGCGCGCTGAGATCGTCGGCCAGATCCAGCTGGCGCGTGGCGAATTGTCTACGCTCCAGGCCGGCCCCGAGGTGCTCACCAATTTGGTCTTCATGGGGATGGGCGAGCCGCTGCATAACCTGGCCGAGCTTCTGCCGGCCTTGGAGATTCTGACCAGTGCGTGGGGTCTTGAGATATCGCCGCGCCGCATCACCGTCTCGACCGTCGGCCTGATCCCGGAGATGCGTCAATTGCTCGACGAAACGCGGGTGAACCTGGCGGTTTCGCTCGGCGCCACAACCGAAGAGAAGCGCCGCGAGTTGATGCCGATCACGCGCAAGCATTCCCTGCGCGAGCTTCTCGAGGCTTGCCGGAATCTGCCGATTCCGCGGCGCCGCCGCATCACCTTCGAATATACCCTGCTCGAAGGGCAAAACGAGAGCCCCGAAGACGCGCGTCGGCTGGTTTCGCTCTTGCACGGTATCCCGGCGAAAGTGAATCTGATCTACTGGAATGCCTTCGAGGGGGCGGAATTCCAGCGCGTCAGCCGTGGCAAGACCGAGGCCTTCCAACGCCTCTTGCTCGCCCAGGGCCTGCACGCCACCATCCGTGAGTCCCGCGGCCCGGATATCGCAGCGGCTTGCGGCCAGCTGGCCGCGAAGACAGAATAGTCGGCCGCGTTGCTCCCTCGCGGGCGCTATGCGAGATTTTGGGGCGATGAGTATGACACGCGAAGTAGACTTGGGAGTGATCGGTGGCAGCGGTCTCTATGATCTCGATGTGCTGGAAGATGTCGAGCGCCTGGAGCTCTCGACCCCCTTCGGGGCACCCTCGGATGAATTCCTGATCGGAACCCTGGCGGGGCGACGGGTGGCCTTTTTGCCACGCCATGGTCGGGGGCACAAGATCTCGCCCAGCGAGTTGAACTTCCGCGCGAATATCCACGCCATGAAGCAACTCGGGGTGCAGCGTCTCCTTGGCGTCGGCGCGGTGGGCAGCCTGCGCAAAGAGATTCCGCCCGGCGATCTCGTCGTACCGGACCAATTCATCGACCGTACGGCAGGCCGCAAGGCGACTTTTTTCACCGATGGCGTAGTCGCGCATGTGCAGATGGGCGACCCTGTTTGTGCGACTCTGGCGGCGGCCGTGACCCGGTCGGCCGGCACGACCGACGCGAAGGTCCATGCTGGCGGCACCTATGTTTGTATGGAGGGGCCGCAATTCTCCACTCGCGCAGAGTCGAACCTCTACCGCTCTTGGGGTGCGTCGGTCATCGGCATGACGAATCTGCAGGAAGCGAAGCTCGCCCGTGAAGCCGAGATGTGTTTTTCGACGCTTGCCCTCAGCACGGACTACGATTGCTGGCATGAGGACGAAGCCGAGGTCGACGTCGCCTCGATCATTGCGGTGATTCAAGCCAATGCCCGGCGCGCCATCGCGACCGTGGCGGACCTCGCCGCCAACCTCCCGCAGGGAGAATGCGCCTGCCATTCTGCGCTTGCCGGTGCGATTCTCACCGATCTGACGGCTGTTTCGAGCGAGGCAGCCGAGCGGCTTTCGCTGATCGCCGGGCGTTATTTGGAGGGCGAGTGAGCGAAGCGGCCCAACCCGCAGTTTCCGTTGTCGTTCCTTTTTTCGAAGAGCAGGATGCTGTGGCGCCCTTCTTTGCCGAATTGCTGGCGGTGCTCGACGCACTGCCGGATTCAGCCGAGGTGGTCGCGGTAGATGATGGCTCGCGCGATGCGACCTTCGCCCGCCTCGAAGAGGTTCGCCAGGGCGACGAGCGGGTTTGCCTCGTGCGCTTTCGTCGCAACTTCGGGCAGTCCGCGGCACTCGCTGCTGGCTTCGAATACGCCCGCGGCACGACCATCGTCACACTCGATGGGGACCTGCAGAACGATCCGGCCGAGATTCCGCGACTCCTTGCCGCATTGGCCGCTGGTGCGGATGTTGTATCCGGTTGGCGCCGCGACCGGCACGATGCTTTCGTGACGCGGATCCTGCCCTCGCGGATCGCCAACTCGATCATCAGTCGGGTAACCGGCTTGCGGTTGCATGATTTCGGCTGCGGACTCAAGGCCTACCGGGCCGAGATCACCAAGGGCATTCGTCTCTATGGTGAGATGCACCGTTTCCTGCCGGCGCTGGCGGCCGACCTGGGGGCTGCGGTCGTGGAGATCCCTGTCCGCCACCGCGCGCGCACGACCGGGCGTTCGAAATACGGCCTGTCGCGCGGGCTGCGCGTCTTGCTCGACCTGCTCACCGTCCGCTTTCTCTCCGGTTATGCGACCCGGCCGATCCATTTCTTCGGCCTCTTCGGCCTGCCGGCCTTTCTTGGTGGTACGCTGCTGCTCGGCTGGCTGGGCTTTGAGCGCATCTTTCTCGGTGTTGAGTTGGGCGGTCGGCCGATCGTCTTGTTGGCGATCTTTCTGGCGACCACCGGCCTGCAATTTCTGACCTTCGGTTTGCTTGCCGAGATGATGGCACGGACCTGGCACGAGTCGCAGGGCAAGGCCGTCTATCTGGTGCGTGACCTACGAGGCCTCAGATGAAGACGGCACCACGCCTGCGCGTTGGAATCGATGCCCGACGAATTCACGACGGCGGCATCGGGCGTTATATCCGGGAACATCTTTCCTGGCTGCCGCAGGAGGCCCCGGATTGCGATTTCGTGGCGCTGGTGAATCCGCGCGATGAATCGATGGCGGTGGGGATTTCGCGCGGGCTTGAGGTTCAGACCCTGCGGGCGAGCGGATACAATCCTCTCGCCAATATTGAGTTGCCGATGGTGGCGAAAAGGCTGGGTCTCGACCTTTTGCATGTGCCGCATTATCCGATCCCGGTCCGGCTCCCTTGTCGCCTGGTGGTCTCCGTGCACGACCTGATCCATTGGCGCTTTCCTCGGACCCGGTTTCACGCATTGTATTGCAAGCGAATGTTGGAGCGCGTGCGGCGCCAGGCGGACCTCGTGCTGACCGTATCGGAGGCCGTGGCCGAGGATTTGCACAGCATGGCCGGGATCGAAGAATCGCGTGTGCGCGTGATCGCCAACGGCGTGGCGGCATCCTTTGCCGGTGCAAGCGCTATCGGCAAGGACGAGACCCAGGTACTGCTGCGTCGCCTACGGCTGAAATCGCCGTATGCCGTGAACGTCACCAACGGCCAACCGCATAAGGGGGTCGATCTTCTGATTGGTGCGATGCGCAGGATCCGTGGCCTCCAACTCGTTTTGTTGGGGCAGGACTCGGACCGCGCCGAGGTCCGGGCGATGGTCGCTGCGGCTGGTTTGGGCGAGGAGCGAATTTGCATTCTCGGCACCGTTTCGGAGCGCGAGATGCTCATGCTCTATAGCGGGGCGCGTCTGGCGGTGGTGGCTTCTCGCTATGAGGGTTTCGGTCTGCCTGCGCTTGAGGCGATGGCGGCGGGCGTCCCGCTGGTGGCGACCCGCGCCGGCGGCCTGCCCGAAGTGGTCGGCCAAGCCGGTATTTTGGTCGACTCCGATTCGATTGCTCCGCTGGCGCAGGCGATCTACAATCTCGCCTTCGAGATGAACGACTCGCAGCGAGAGAGTCTCGTGGCCGAGGGCCGCGAGAGGGCGAAGCGCTTTACGTGGCGTCGTACTGTTCGGCTGACGGCGGCGGCCTATCGTCGTGCGATGCAGGGCGGGGCGGGGGACGCGGCGTGCTGAAGGAACGCCACCAATTCTTCGCGGGCTTCTTTATCGTGGCGGATCTCGCCGCGCTCGCAGCAGCTTGGATCTGCGCTTATGCCCTGCGCTTCTCGGTGCAATTGGTGCCGGCGAGCAAGGGTGTGCCGCCACTGGCGAATTACCTCATCCTGCTGCCTCTGATCTTCGTGGTCTGGGGCTTCGTGTTCCGCAGCGCCGGGCTTTATGCCCCGATGCGCGGTGCGCGCCCTTCGCATGAGCGTCGCTTGGTGCTGCGCGCCTCCTCGCTGGCGATGCTGATCTTCACGGCGGTGAGTTTCCTCGGCTTCGAGAAGGCCTATTCGCTCTCGCGTCTGACGCTGGTTTATTTCTGGATCCTCGGGACGGCTGCCGTGGTCGCCGAGCGTGCGCTTCTGCGTGAGCTTCTCCGAGAGGGCCGGCGTCGGGGTTATAACCTTCGCCATGTGCTGATTGTGGGCGATGGTGATCTGGCCCGCTCGGTCAATGCCCGGCTGTTGGCGCATCCGGAGTTCGGCCTCAAGGTCCGAGGGTTTCTGACCGATGATCCCTCAAGGGTCGGCGCTTTTGTCGGCTCTACTCCCGTACTTGCTACCTGGAATGAAACTTCTGAAATCGTCAGCCAGGGAGGCGTGGATCAAGTGATTTTCGCACTTCCCTTCGAGGCCATGCCCCGACTCGAAAGCCTCGTGCACCCGCTCGAGGACTCCGTGGTCGACGTGAAGGTCGTCCCTGATATCGAGCGCTTTGTCAGCATCAAAAGTGGCATCGATGAACTCGATGGGTTGCCGATTATCGGCCTGCGCGCGATGCCCTTGGCGGGCTGGAATCGGGTCCTTAAGCGCGGGATGGATCTGGTCGCTGCGGCTGCGGCTCTGGTGCTTCTGGCGCCGCTGATGGCGCTGATCGGTCTGGGCGTAAGGCTCGGCTCCCGCGGTCCTGTCTTTTTTGCGCAGGAGCGCATGGGCATCGATGGACGGGTCTTCCAAGTCTGGAAGTTTCGCACCATGCGAGTCGATGCGGAGGCCGCCACCGGGCCGGTCTGGGCGCGCAAGGATGATCCACGCTCGACGCCGCTGGGCCGCCTTCTGCGCCGCCGTTCTCTCGATGAACTGCCGCAGTTCTGGAATGTACTGCGTGGCGAGATGAGCCTGGTGGGGCCGCGGCCGGAGCGGCCGGTCTTCATCCAGGAGTTTCGCCGCCATGTGCCCAAATACATGTTGCGCCACATGGTGCAGGCGGGCATGACTGGTTGGGCGCAGGTGCATGGCTGGCGCGGAGATACATCCATTGAACGACGCATCCAATACGATCTGGAGTATATCCAGAACTGGTCGCTCACACTCGATCTACGAATTCTCTTGCTCACTTTCGTCCGTGGGTTCGTGAACAAAAACGCATATTAGTTCAGGGTCCGTTCCCCCGAAGGTCGCAGGACGAATTTGACTGCCTTCACCGGACCCCTTTCCGAGGTACATTTCCATGAAACTCTGTGTTGTTGGCACCGGCTATGTCGGTCTCGTTGCTGGAACCTGTTTTGCCGAAAGCGGCAACGACGTGACCTGCGTCGATGTCCTGGAGGAGAAGGTGCGGAGCCTGCAGAACGGGGAGATCCCGATCTACGAGCCGGGCCTTGAGGAGCTCGTCAAGCGCAATAGCGCCGAAGGGCGCCTCACTTTTACCACGGATCTGGACTCGACCGTCAAGGAGGCGGAGGTCTGTATCATCGCAGTGGGCACGCCGATGGATCATTCCGGCGCCGCCGATCTGAGTGCCGTGATGGGTGTTGCAGCGGCGATCGCCAAGGCAGCGAACGGCCCCAAGGTCATCGCGATCAAGAGCACGGTGCCGATCGGTACAGCCGACCGGGTACGCCGCGTTCTCGAGGAGAACGGCCCTCATAAGATCGAGGTGGTCTCGAACCCGGAGTTCATGAAGGAGGGCGCCGCGATCGACGACTTCATGAAGCCCGACCGCGTCGTGATCGGCGGGCGCAGCGAAGAGGCGCTGGCGAAGCTGCGCGAACTCTATTCGCCCTTTGTCCGTACCGATAACCCGATTCTCGAAATGGACAATCGTTCGGCCGAGATGACGAAATACGCCGCGAACTCGCTGCTGGCGACACGCATCTCGTTCATCAACGAGATCGCGAATCTCTGCGAGAAGGTCGGCGCAGACGTGACGCAGGTCCGTCGCGGCATCGGCACCGACCAGCGCATCGGCCCGCATTTCCTATTCCCCGGTGTCGGTTACGGCGGCAGTTGTTTTCCCAAAGATGTTCGTGCCGTGATCTCCACCGCGCAGGACCAGCAGCTCGATTTCACGCTGCTGCGCGCTGTCGAAGAAGTGAACGATCGCCAGAAGCGCATCCTCGTTGGTCGCTTGCTCGACCATTTCGGTGGCGACGTGACGGGCAAGCATTTCGCCATGTGGGGACTCGCGTTCAAGCCGAAAACCGACGATATGCGCGAGGCTCCCTCGGTGATCATTGCCGACCGTCTGCTCGCCGCGGGCGCGACCATCACCTGTTACGACCCCGAGGCGATGAACGAAGCCCGGCGCGAACTCGGTGACCGGGTGACCTATGCCACAAGCGGCTATAACGCCCTGGAGGGCGCCGACGCGCTGATCGTGGTGACGGAGTGGAATGAGTTCCGGCGGCCGGATTTTGCTCGCATGAAGGGCTTGCTCAAGTACCCAGTGGTCTTCGACGGCCGCAACGTGTACGAGCCACAAAGCATGGAAAAAGCTGGATTCACCTATTATTCGATGGGCCGACCGACAGTGGGTCCCGGCACAAAATGAGCCGACGCATTCTGATTACCGGCGGGGCGGGCTTCATCGGCTCGCACCTGGCCGACCGTCTGCTTGCCGCTGGCAACGAGGTCATCGCGGTCGATAACCTCGCCACCGGCCATACGCGCAATATCGAACACCTCGCGGGCAATGGTAAATTTCGCTTCATCAAGCATGATGTAACGGAGTTCATCTATATCGAGGGGAAGGTTGATGTGGTGCTGCATCTGGCCTCGCTGCCGAGCCCTGTCGACTATCTGAAGAAGCCGATTCCGACTCTGAAGGTTGGTGCGCATGGAACGCATAAGGCGCTTGGCCTGGCGCGGGCGAAGAACGCTCTTTTCATGCTGGCCTCCACCTCCGAGGTCTATGGCGACCCGCAGGTGCATCCGCAGCCCGAAGATTATCTCGGCAATGTGAACCCGGTGGGGCCGCGCGGCGTCTATGACGAGTCCAAGCGTTTCGCCGAGGCCATCACCATGGCCTACCATCGCTACCACGGCGTGGACTCGCGGATTTTCCGCATCTTCAATACTTATGGTCCGCGTATGCGGCCCGACGACGGCCGCGTCGTAACCAACTTCATCAACCAGGCTTTGCATGGCGAAGCGCTGACCATCTACGACGACGGCCAGCGTACGCGTAGCTTCTGCTACGTCACCGACCTCATTGACGGCATTATCAGCTTGATGGATTCCGACGAGTCCGATCCTGTGAACCTCGGTAACCCGGGCGAGATGACGATTCTGCAATTCGCCGAGATCGTACAGCGTCTCACGGGTGGCAAATCTGAATTGAAGCATATCGTGCCGACCGACGAACGCACCAAAGACGACCCGCAGGTCCGGCGCCCGGATATCACCAAGGCCCGCCGCGTACTCGGCTGGGAGCCGAAGGTGAGCCTCGAAGACGGGCTCGGCCATACGATCGAATATTTTCAGAAGCTCTTCGCCGAATCCTGATGCGCGAAGCAGGGCCGGGCCGGCGATGAAGGTTCTGGTTACCGGCGGCGCCGGTTTCATCGGATCCCATATTGCGGATGCCTGCGTGGCGGCTGGCTATGAGGTCGTGGTGATCGATGACCTCTCGTCGGGCAAGCGTCATCAGGTGCCGCCGCAGGCCTCGTTTCACGAGGTCGATATCCGCGCCCCGGAGATCGCCGCCATCCTGGCGGCTGAGCGCCCCGAAGTATTGATCCACCATGCGGCGCAAATGGATGTGCGCCGCTCGGTGGCTGATCCGCGCTTCGATGCGCAGGTCAATATCGACGGCTTCTTGAATCTCCTCGAAGCGGGCCGCGCTAGCGGGCTGCGCCGTGTGCTTTTCGCCTCCTCGGGCGGTGCCGGCTACGGCGAGCAGAAAGAATTCCCGGCAACCGAGAACCACCCGCTCGCACCGATGAGCCCCTACGGCGTGGCGAAGATCGCCAGCGAGCTCTACCTGGGCAGCTACCGCGCGATCTACGGCCTCGAATGGGTCGCTCTGCGCTACGCCAATGTCTACGGGCCGCGTCAGGACCCACACGGTGAGGCAGGCGTGGTGGCGATCTTTGCGCGCAAGCTGCTTGCCGGCGAGATCCCGACGATCAATGGCGACGGCGGCCAGACGCGCGATTATGTTTTTGTGGCCGATCTTGTGCGCGCCAATCTGGCCTTGATTCGCTCTGATTATTGCGGTGCCCTGAACTTCGGTACCGGTATCGAAACCGATGTGAACCGCCTCCATGAACTCCTTGCCGAAGCCTGCGGGCAGGGCGGGGTGGCGGCGAATCGGGGACCGGCCATGCCCGGCGAACAGCGCCGCAGCGTGATCTCGCCGGCTCGGGCGGGCGAGGTTCTGGGCTGGCACCCGGAGGTTTCCCTCGAGAGCGGGATTCCGCAGACGGTCGACTTCTTTCGCTCCTGAGCGAGCGCCTGTCTCGTCTGGTAGACAGGTTTCGGATCAGACTGCATGAATACGGATCGCATTCGAAATTTTTCGATCATCGCGCATATCGATCATGGCAAGTCGACGCTCGCTGATCGCTTGCTTGAGCAGACGGGCACCGTCAGCTCGCGCGAGATGCAAGAGCAATTGCTCGACGATATGGATCTCGAGCGTGAGCGCGGCATCACCATCAAGGCGCGCGCTGTGCGGCTCGCCTACCGGGCCGCCGACGGCGAAGATTATATTCTGAACCTCATCGACACGCCGGGGCACGTCGACTTCCACTACGAAGTCTCGCGCAGCCTGTCGGCCTGCGAAGGAGCAATTCTTGTCGTTGATGCGGCCCAGGGCGTGGAGGCGCAGACGCTCGCGAACGTCTACCTTGCGCTGGATAACGATCTCGAAATTCTTCCCATCCTGAATAAAATCGATCTCCCCTCGGCCGACCCCGAGCGGGTTCGTGCCGAAGTGGAAGACGTGATCGGACTCGATGCCAGCGAGGCCCCCGAAGTATCGGCCAAACTCGGCATCGGCATCGACGAGATTCTCGAGCAAATCGTCAAGAAAATTCCGCCGCCCACCGGCGATGCCGCAAATCCGCTCCAGGCGCTGATCTTCGATTCGTGGTTCGACCCCTACCACGGCGCCGTCGTCCTGATGCGCATCAAAGAGGGGACTGTCCGCAAAGGGGACCGTGTCCGCCTGATGGCGGCCGGGGTCGATTATGATGTGACCCGCCTCTGCGTGCTTTCGCCGAAGGCAACCGAGGTGCAAGAGCTCGGTCCCGGCGAGGTCGGCATCCTGATGGCGTCGATCAAGGAAATTGAGCACGCCCGGATTGGCGATACCGTCACCCAGGCCAAGGGCGGTGCCGAGACCGCTTTGCCGGGTTTCAAGGACGTGAAGCCAATGGTCTTCAGTGGCCTTTATCCGACCGACGGCCGGCAATACGAGGCGCTGCGCGGGGCGCTCGAGAAATTGAAGCTCAATGACGCGGCCTTTTCCTACGAGGCCGAGAGTTCGGTCGCGTTGGGCTTCGGCTTTCGCTGCGGCTTCCTTGGTCTCCTGCATATGGAAATCGTCCAGGAGCGGCTGGAGCGCGAATTTTCCCTGACTCTGATCACCACGGCGCCGACGGTGGCCTATCGGGTGACGGATACGGCCGGCAATATTCTGCTGGTGGATAGCCCGTCGAAGCTGCCGGAGCCGACCGCAGTCGAGAAAATCGAAGAGCCGATGATCGACGCGACGATCCACCTTCCTAAGGAATACGTCGGTTCGGTTCTGAAGTTGTGTGAGCATCGCCGCGGCAATCAGAAAGAGATCCGCTACGTCGGCGACAATCGTGCGATTGTGGTCTACGAGATTCCGCTCAACGAGATGGTGACCGATTTCTACGACCGTCTGAAGACGCTCTCGCGCGGCTATGCCTCGCTGGACTACGAAATGAAGGGCTTCAGCGTCAGCAAATTGGTCAAGCTCGATGTGCGGATCAACGGTGATATCGTCGACGCGCTCTCCTTGATCGTCCACCGCGACCGGGCGTATGCCCGCGGGCGTGATCTTGCCGCCAAGATGAAAGAGCTGATCCCCCGCCAGATGTTCGAGATCGTGATTCAGGCCTCACTCGGGACGCGTGTCATCGCCCGCGAGACGGTCAAGGCTTTGCGCAAGAATGTCACGGCCAAATGTTATGGCGGCGATATTTCGCGTAAGCGCAAGCTCTTGGAGGCGCAGAAGGCCGGCAAGAAGCGAATGAAGCAGGTCGGCCGGGTCGAGATTCCCCAAGAGGCCTTCCTGGCTGCATTGAAGGTGGATTCATGAGCGCGCGGTCGGGCGGGGCACGGCGCACGGCTCCACCTGCGTCCGGGCCGCAGCAGAAATCCGTCGTCCGCGAATACGTCGAGGCCATTCTGGTCGCCTTGGTATTGGCCCTCTTCATTCGGACTTTCTTCGTCCAGGCCTACAAAATTCCCTCGGGATCGATGCTGCCGACGCTGGAGATCGGCGACCATCTGCTGGTCAACAAGCTGCTCTATGGGCTTCGCGTGCCCATTTCGGGCGATCGATATTTTGACTTCTTCGAACCGGAGCGAGGCGCTATCATCGTCTTCGTATTCCCGGAAGATCCCACCAAGGATTTCATCAAACGGGTCATCGGGATTCCGGGAGATATCCTTGAAATCCGTGCGAAACAGCTATTCCGAAATGGTCAAGCGGTCGAAGAACAAGACGAGCCTTATGCTCGGTACAGAGATCCAGCCCGGCCCGGCCCCCGTGATCATTGGGGACCGGAAACCGTTCCCGAAGGGCATGTTTTCGTTCTCGGCGACAATCGAGACCGGAGCTATGATTCCCGATTCTGGGGCTTTGTTCCTTTTGCGAATATTCACGGCAAAGCATTCATCATCTACTGGTCCTGGGATGGGGAGGAGACCTCGGTTCGATTCGATCGGATCGGTCACCTCTTTCGTTGAATCCGCAGCGAATTGCCCCATCTCCTTGCTCACCGCTCCTTTTTCCCGGGCCGCAGCGTCGGTCCCTATTCCCGGAGGTAATTCATGTCCCTGAGTGAAAAGCTCAAATCCCACGAAGCCCGCGTTGGCGTCATCGGCCTTGGTTATGTCGGCCTTCCATTGGTCGTCGAAATGGCTGAGGCCGGATTTTCCGTCGTCGGTATCGACTCCGACCCGCGCAAGGTCACAGAGGTCAACGAGGGCCGTTCGTATATCGGGGATGTGAAAACCGAGACGCTCGCCGCCCTGGTCAAGGCCGGCAAGATCTCGGCCACGACAGACCCCAGTATCCTCGCGGACCTGGATACCGTCAGCATCTGTGTGCCGACGCCGCTCTCGAAGACCAAGGACCCGGACGTCAGCTATATTCTCGACGCCGTCGGCTCGATCAAAAAACACCTCCACGCCGGCCAATTGGTCGTGCTGGAGAGCACGACCTATCCGGGCACGACCGACGAACTGATCCGCACCGAGTTGGAGAGCAAGAAATTCCAGGTCGGCAAAGATTTCTTCCTCGCTTTCTCGCCCGAGCGTATCGATCCGGGCAACAAAACCCATGGCACCCGCAACACGCCGAAGGTCGTCGGCGGTATCACGCCGCGTTGCACGGAGTTGGCGGTCCTTCTTTATGAGCAATTCATCAAGACGGTCGTGCCGGTCTCGACGGCGCGTACGGCCGAGATGGTGAAGCTGCTGGAGAATACGTTCCGCTCGGTGAATATCGGGCTGGTCAACGAGCTCGCCTCGATGTGCGATACGCTTGGCGTGGATGCCTACGAGGTCATCGATGCGGCCGCGACCAAGCCTTTCGGCTTCATGCCTTTCTACCCGGGCCCCGGCCTGGGTGGTCATTGCATCCCGATCGACCCGCATTATCTCGCCTGGAAGCTCAAGGCGCATGATTTCACGGCGCGCTTCATCGGCCTCGCCGCTGAGGTGAACCAGAAGATGCCGGCCCTGGTGGTCGACAAGGTGACCGATGGCCTGAATCACCACGGCCGCGCCGTGAAGGGCTCGCAGATCCTGGCCCTCGGTGTCGCTTATAAAAAAGATGTCAGCGATATGCGTGAGTCGCCCGCTCTTTCGGTGATCCACCAGCTGCGCGCCCGCGGCGCGAACGTCACCTACCATGATCCCTTTGTCGCCGAGATGGTGACCACAGACGGCGCAATGGCGAGTGTGGAGTTGACCGAAGAGGCGCTGCGCATGGCCGATTGTGTCGTGATTCTCACCGACCATTCGGATTTCGATATCACCTGGGTGGTCGAGAACTCGCGGCTGGTGGTCGATACCCGCAACACCACGCGCGGGCTCGAAGAACGCTTCGGCGAGCGTATCGTCAAGCTCGGCGCACCGGCCGGCTACGCCAACCCGCAGATCCCGATGGCCGAAACGGCCTAGGAATTCTCGCGCAGGCGAAAAGGGCGGGTCCGCAAGGGCCCGCCCTTTTTTTATGCGCCTCCTCTGGCCGTGCCTGGAGGTCTGGCCGCGCTGGATCCGTTGGTGACGTCGCCCGGAGCTCAGGAGGCGTCGATGCTCTCCCAGCGCCGCGAGGCGCTGGAGCGCTCGATGGCCTCCAGAACGCGCAGATTCTTCACGCCGTCGTGGAAATTCGGCGTCGGCAGACGGCCCGCCACGACGGCCTCGATGAAGTCGAGTACCGTATTGGTGAAGGTATGCTCGTAGCCGAGGATATGGCCCGCCGGCCACCAACCCTCCAGATAGGGGTGTGTGGCATCGGTCGCGAGAATCGTGCGGAAGCCACTCTCGGGGCCGGCTTCCTCGTAGAATTCGAGTTCGTTCATTCGCTCGAGGTCGAAGACGAGACTGCCGCGGCTGCCGTTGATCTCGAAGCGATTGTGGTTCTTGCGCCCGGTGGCAAAGCGTGACGCCTCGACCGTACCGATGGCGCCGCCTTCGAAGCGCAACAACATGAGCGCGGCATCGTCGACATCGACCTTGCCGCGCCCCGAGCCGTCTTCCAGCGGGCGCTCGTCGATGAAGGTCTCGAGGTGGGCGCTTACTTCCGTGATCTCGCCGACCAGGTGGCGGGCCAGGTCGAGCGAATGCGAGGCGATATCGCCGAGCGCCCCGGACCCGGCGCGGGCTTTCTCCAGCCGCCAGACGCGTGGGAAATCCGGGTCGACAATCCAATCCTGCAAATAGACGCCGCGGTAGTGTCGGATCGTGCCGAGCCGGCCTTCGTCGATCATGCGTTTGGCCAGCGCGACGGCCGGTGCGCGGCGATAGTTGTGGCAGAGCATATGAACGACACCGGCCGTGTCGGCGGCGCGCGCCATGGCGGCGGCCTCGTCGGCCGTATTCGCCAAAGGCTTCTCGCAGAGGATGGCCTTGCCGGCTTCGGCTGCCGCGATGGCGATCTCGGCATGCGAGTCGCCGGGCGTGACGATATCGACGATATCGATATCGTCGCGCTGGAGAACTTCTTGCCAGGAGGTCGCCGAGGTCTCAAAGCCGAGTTTCGTGGCGGCGTCGCGGGCCGCACTCGCGTTGCGGCCGCAGACAACGGCCAACTCGGGCGTAGCCGCCGGCGAGGTGAAATGGCGGACCTGGCGCCAGGCATTGGCGTGCGCCCGGCCCATGAATTGATAGCCGATCATCGCGACGCGAAGTTTTTTGTCTGCCATCGCCATCAGCTCCTATAGGCTTCACGGCCAATGCCCTGTACGGGGATCTTCTGGGCCGGCAATACCTCGTTTTGCAGCGCGTACATACAGGCGGCGGCCTCGTCGATATGGCGGGTAAACGCGATCGACCCGGCGAGAATCGGTTGCAGGGCAGCGCGATCCTGGACGCGGGCTGGCGGGTATTCATGCTCGACGATCAGCGGCGTGTTGCGGACATCGAGGTCCAGCAGCTCGCGTGCGGCCAGCTGGTGGTCCAACCAATCGACGCTGCGGTTCTGTAGATAGGCGAGCGGGTCGTGCTTGGCCGTGCCCGGTAACTCATGCTCGCAGAGGACCGTTTGTTTCTTCCAGGCATTGGCCTGGTCTTCGGGCAGCGGCGAAGGTTTGCCTTCGACCCAATCGCCGCGCTCGACGGTTTGCCCGCCGTAGCCCCAGGCGGAGACCCCGCGCGAGTCGACCACCTGGCCTTTGACGTGGAAGCCGGAGATCAAAAATCCATAGCCTTCGTCTTTCAAGAATTGAAAGATGCTGCGCGTATCCTGGCCCATCAGGATCGCATGCGAAGGGTCGTAATGAATTCGGAATTGATCGCCGACACCATGCTTCTCGCAGATGCGGTGCAGCGCGATCCAGGTGCCGGGAGTGTAGGCGATATTGTTGTGGAAGGTGTCGCCCGTGGTCCAGCCGGGCATGGGACATTGCTCGACCCGGTATTCGATTCCTCGGGCCTTCGCGTCCTTGAGGAGTGGGATGAAGGATTTCTCGAAATCGACCAGGTTCTCGTCCATCGAAAGTTTGTAGTTGCGCCCGATGAAGCCGCAGATCGCCTTTACGCCGAGTTCGGCGGCGGTGTCGAAGCAGCGGCGCAGGAAGGCGTGCTTCTTCTTGCGTGCGGCTCGGTCGGCGTGCAGTAGGTTGTCGAAATAGCCGATATCGGCGATCTCGACACCGCTGGCGAGGGTAGCGCGTCGCACCCGAGCGGCGCGTTTCGCATCAAAGCTCTGGCGCAGGTCCAGCGTATTGGCCACCGGGTCGAGCAGGGCGGCGGCGGGGATATCGGCCTCGTCGGGATGGATGGCGGCCGCGAGTTGAATGGAATCGGCGCCGAGTTCCGAGGCGAATTCGAGCCAATCCTCGATGGCGAGGTCAGGATCGGCATCCCGTTTTGTGCGCGGCGTCAGCTCTTGCAGCGCCGCGGTGAGCACCCCGATGGGCATGAAGTCTGGATCAAATTTACGGATAGCCATGGAAACTCCCTTGCGTGGTTCAGGTTCTGGCTACCGTGAATCGGAAAAGGTCACAATTCGCGGGCTCGGCCGCATCTCCCGCATCCCCTCACTTTACATCTTGGCTGGCTGGAGGTATTTTACGTGCAGGCCTTTTAAGTCGAATCCCGAGAGGTTCGGAAGGGTTAGGAATGAACCAAGAGAAGAATGGGACGCAGGGCCGCTTGGTCCTCGATGCTCCCGCCATACAACGCGCTCTTACGCGCATCGCACACGAGATTGTCGAGCGGAACAAAGGCGTCGACAGCCTCGCTATTGTCGGTATTCGCTCGCGCGGCGACTTTCTCGCCAAGCGCCTGCAGAGCTCGATTGAACGCCTCGAAGGCATGCAGGTGCCCTTCGGCGCGATGGATATCACGCTCTATCGTGACGACCTGAGCCGCGGCGCCGACCAGGCCCTCGTGCAGGTAACCGATATCCCGTGGGAGGTCGCCGGCCGGACCATTCTCCTGGTCGATGATGTCCTCTTTACCGGGCGCACGGTACGTGCGGCGCTCAACGCCTTGATGGATTTCGGCCGGCCCAAGGCGATCCAGCTTGCCGTGCTGGTCGACCGCGGCCACCGCGAGTTGCCCGTGCGCGCCGATTTCGTCGGCAAGAACCTGCCAACGCAGCGCACCGAGGACGTCGTTGTCCGGCTTCGCGAATCAGGCGAAGGGCAGGGCGAGAGCCTCGAAGATAGCGTGCATATCGTGGTGCCCCGAGATCGCGCCGTAGATGCAGCAGGAGGGAATTAGAAATGCTCTTCGAACGCCCCCATCTTCTCGGCCTTGAGGGCCTGAGCGCGGACGAGTTGACGTTTTTGCTCGATACCGCTGAATCCTTCAAGGAAGTCTCCGAGCGCGAGATCAAGAAGGTACCCGCCCTGCGGGGCCGGACCATCATCAATCTCTTTTTCGAGCCGAGCACGCGGACCCGTACCTCGTTCGAACTCGCGGCCAAACGCCTCTCGGCCGATACCGTGAACCTCAACGAGACGGCCTCATCGGCCACCAAGGGCGAGACGCTCAGCGATACTGCACGCAATATCGCCGCGATGCGGCCCGACGCGATTGTTGTGCGCCACCCCGCCTCCGGCGCCCCGCAGCTGCTCGCGCGTCACGTCGATTGTCCGATCATCAACGCCGGCGACGGCTCGCATGAACACCCGACCCAGGCCCTCTTGGACCTTCTGACCATTCGCGAGCACAAGGGCAGGATCGAGGGCCTGACGGTGGCGATTGTCGGCGATGTTCTGCATAGCCGGGTGGCCCGCTCGAACCTGCATGCTCTGCTTACGCTGGGCGCGAAGGTGCGCTTCGTCGGGCCGCCGACGCTGGTGCCGCGGCAATTTGCCGAGTTGGGCGCCGAGCTCTTCTACGACCTGGAAGAGGGCGTACGCGACGCAGACGTGATCATGATGTTGCGCATCCAGCGCGAACGCATGAACGGTCGCTACTTCTCTTCGCTTTACGAGTATTCACGACTCTATTGCCTCTCGGCCGAGGCGGTGCAGCGCGCCCAGGAAGACGTCATCATCCTGCACCCCGGCCCGATGAACCGCGGTGTGGAGATCTCCAGCACCGTCGCCGATGGTCCCTATTCCGTGATCATGGACCAGGTGACCAACGGGCTCGCCGTACGCATGGCCGTGCTCTACGTGCTGGTCGGCCGGCGAGGGCGGAGCGGCGTCGGCGATGCCGTGGCCGGTCAGGAAACGGAAACAGCTTTACAGAGGGCGGCGCACGGTGAATGAACCAACATCCAGGAAATCCAACGAACGTGCGCTGCTGATTACCGACGGCGAGGTGGTCGACCCCGAGGGGCGCCGCATGATGAAGGCCGATGTCCTGCTGGAGGGCGGAGTCATCCGGCGCATCGAACCCGGACTGCGCGAGAAGGGCGCTGGCGGCGAGGATGTGGAACTGATCGACGCCACGGGCAGGCTGGTCACGCCGGGGCTGGTCGATATGCACGTCCATTTGCGCGAGCCGGGTTTTGAGTACCGCGAGACGATCGAGAGCGGTGCACTGGCGGCGGTGACTGGCGGGGTGACGAGCGTTGCCTGCATGGCCAATACCCGGCCGGTGAACGATTGCCCCTCGGTGACGCGTTTTATCCTCGACCGGGCCGAGCGTGCGGGCCTGGCCCGGGTGCTGCCGATTGGCGCCCTGAGTGTCGGCATGAAAGGCGAGCAACTCGCCGAGTTCGCCGGCATGGTGGAGGAGGGGATCGTCGCGGTCTCGGACGATGGCCTGCCGGTCCGTGATGCCGAGCTGATGCGTCGCGCATTGGAATGTGCGCGTCTTTTCAATGTTCCGATTCTCGATCACGCCGAGGACCCGACTCTGGTCGCCGGCGGTTGCATGCACGAAGGGGCGGTCTCCTTGCGCCTCGGTTTGCAGGGAATCCCAGCCGCCGCCGAAGACGTCATGGTGGCGCGCGATATTGCGCTGGCCGAGTTGACCGGCGCGCATCTGCATATTTGCCATATGAGCTCGGGGCGCGCGGTCGAGATCGTGCGTGCGGCCAAGGCCTCGGGCATTCTGGTGACGGCCGAGGTATCGCCGCACCATTTGGAGTTGACCGACGAGGCGGTGGTGCCCTACCGGACCGACGCCAAGATGGCGCCGCCACTGCGCGGGAGAGCAGATCGCCAAGCATTGCGCGCTGGGCTGGTCGACGGCACGATTGACTGCATTGCGACCGACCATGCGCCGCACCATCGCGATGAGAAAGATGTGGAATTTTCGATCGCGCAAAACGGCGTCGTTGGTCTCGAGACTTTGTTGCCATTGACGCTGCGCCTGGTCGAGGAGGGCGTGCTTGACCTGCCGACAGCGATTGCACGGGTGACCAGCGACCCGGCCCGCATTCTGCGGGTTCCGTACGGGCGCATGGCGGTCGGTGCCCCGGCCGATATTGCCGTGATCGATCCCGACCTCGAATGGACGGTGACGCGAACGGAACTCAAATCGAAGGGCAAGAATACTCCCTTCAAGAATTGGCAGATGCGCGGTCGCGCGGTGGCGACCATCGTGGCTGGTACCCTGGTCCATGATGCGCGGCCGGAGACGAAGGCGATGCGGGAAAAAGAGAAGGGGGCGGGGAGTTGAGCGCCAAGACGCAGGAAACGGACATAGCAGTGCTCGCCTTGGCCGACGGCAAGGTCTTTCACGGCCAGCGCTTCGGCGCGGCAGGCGAGGTCAGCGGCGAGGTTGTTTTCAATACCTCGATGTCGGGCTACCAGGAGATCCTCACCGACCCTTCCTACGAGGGGCAACTGGTCGCCATGACCTATCCCGAGATCGGCAATGTCGGCGTGAATGCCGAAGACGCCGAATCGGATCGACCGCATGTGCGGGGCTTCATCGTGCGGGATTATTGGCCCGAGCCTTCGAGCTGGCGCGCCGAGCAGAGCCTCGGTGCGTATATGGAAGAACACGGTATCGTCGGTATTCAGGGCATCGATACGCGCGCGTTGGTGCGCCATGTCCGTGATGCTGGTGCGCAACAGGCCATCCTCGCCACCACCGGCGAGGCCGCTGAATCTTTGGTTGCGCGCGCCGCGGCGCTCCCCTCTCTCGAAGGGCAGGACCTTGCCAGCCGGGTGACCTGTGCGGCGCCCTACGATTGGCACGAGGGGCGCTGGCAGCTCGGCCAAGGCTATACGAAACCGACGGGCGCCAAGCATTTCGTCGTCGCCTACGATTTTGGACTCAAGCGTAATATCCTTCGCTGCCTGGTCGATGCCGGTTGTCGGGTACGCGTCGTGCCGGCACATACCCCGGCCGAGGAGGTTCTCGCGATGGAGCCCGACGGCATCTTTCTCTCCAACGGCCCCGGTGATCCCGATGCGGTAGTCGGCGCCAAGGATAATATCGCCAAACTCGTGGGCCAGCGGCCGATTTTCGGAATCTGCCTCGGCCATCAGATTCTCGGACTCGCGCTTGGCGGGAGCACCTACAAGCTTAAATTCGGCCACCATGGCGCGAACCAACCGGTGCAGGATCTGGCGACCGGCAAGGTGGAGATCACCTCGCAGAACCACGGCTTTGCGGTCGAGACGGAATCGCTGCGCGGCACAGTGAAGCTCTCCCATATCAACCTGAATGACGATACCGTCGAGGGTTTGATGCATGAGCGTTTGCCCATCTTCTCGGTGCAATACCACCCGGAGGCCTCCCCCGGCCCCCGCGATTCGCATTACCTCTTCCAGCGCTTCGTCGAAATGATGGAAGCCAACCCCCGTCAGGCGTAAAATCATGCCCCGCCGTAAAGATATCGAATCCGTACTCCTGATCGGCTCCGGGCCGATCGTCATCGGCCAGGCCTGCGAGTTTGATTACTCCGGTGCGCAGGCTTGCAAGGCGCTGCGGGAGGAGGGCTACCGCGTCATCCTGGTCAACTCGAATCCCGCAACCATCATGACCGATCCTGAGTTCGCCGACGCGACCTATATCGAGCCGATGACGCCCGAGATATTGGAACTCATCATCGAGCGCGAACGTCCCGATGCGCTGCTGCCGACGGTTGGCGGGCAGACCGGTTTGAACCTTGCCCTCGAGGTCGCCGAGATGGGCATCCTTGAGAAATACGGCGTTGAGTTGATCGGCGCCGATGTCGCGGCGATCAAAAAGGCCGAAGACCGGGACCTCTTCAAGCAGGCGATGCAGGCCATCGACCTGGCGGTGCCGCGGTCCGGTTATGGCCGCACCCTGGAAGAGTCGCGTCGGGTCCGCGACGAGATCGGCTATCCGATCATCATTCGTCCTTCGCGCACTCTGGGTGGCATGGGCGGCGGCTTTGCGCATAACGACAAGGAATTCGATGAACTGGTCGCCTGGGGCCTGGACGCCTCGCCGAATAGCGAATTGCTGATTGAGGAATCGATTGCGGGTTGGAAAGAATTTGAACTCGAGGTGATGCGCGACAAGGCCGATAATGTCGTGATTGTCTGCTCGATCGAGAACCTCGATCCGATGGGCGTGCATACCGGGGACTCGATTACGGTGGCACCGATCCAGACCTTGACGGACAAGGAATACCAGATCCTGCGCGATGCGGCGATTGCGATCATTCGCGAGATCGGTGTCGAGACGGGCGGCTCCAATGTGCAATTCGCGATCAACCCGGCCGATGGCAAGCTGGTCGTGATCGAGATGAACCCGCGTGTGTCACGGAGCTCGGCATTGGCCTCGAAGGCGACCGGATTTCCGATCGCCAAGATCGCTGCAAAGTTGGCAATCGGCTATACGCTCGACGAATTGCGCAACGATATCACCCGCGAGACACCGACCTGCTTCGAGCCGACGATCGACTATGTCGTGACCAAGGTGCCGCGCTTTACCTTCGAGAAGTTCCCGCAGGCAACCGATACATTGACCTCGCAAATGAAATCGGTCGGCGAAGCCATGTCGATCGGGCGTACCTTCCGCGAGAGCTTGCAGAAGGCGCTGCGCTCCATGGAAATCGGAATCTCCGGCTTCGATGTCGAGGGCCGCGAACTCGATGAGGAGCATCTGCGCGAGCGTCTACGGGTGCCGAATCCGCAGCGTCTTCTACTGGTCGCCGAAGCTTTTCGGCGGGGCTATTCGCAGGAGGCCGTGCATGAACTCTCGAAGATCGACCGCTGGTTCTTGTGCGCGATTGAGCAAATCATCCGTGACGAGGAGGAAGTCTCGGTCGGGGGAGTGGCGTCGCTGGACCCAGCGCGGCTGCGTGAGTTGAAGCGCGCGGGTTTCTCCGACATTCGCCTCGGCGATCTTTGCGGCGTGGGCGCAGCGGCGATTGCGGCGCGTCGCGAAGAGTTTGGTCTGCGCCCGGTCTTCAAAACGGTCGATACCTGTGCGGCGGAGTTCGTGGCCTACACGCCTTACCTCTACTCGACCTACGAAGACGGTGAGTGTGAGGCGGCCCCGACCGATCGACGCAAAATCGTGATCCTCGGCGGCGGCCCGAACCGTATCGGCCAGGGAATCGAATTCGATTATTGTTGTGTGCATGCCTCCTACGCACTTGCCGACGATGGCTTCGAGACCATCATGGTCAATTGCAACCCAGAGACGGTATCCACCGATTACGATACCTCCGACAAACTCTATTTCGAGCCTCTGACCTTCGAGGACGTCATGGCGATCCTCGAGCGCGAGAAGCCCGAAGGTGTGATTGTCCAATTCGGTGGGCAGACCCCGCTCAAGCTCGCAGTGGCGCTGGAGAAGGCGGGCGCGCCGATCATCGGCACTTCGCCCGACGCGATCGACCGAGCCGAGGATCGCGAACGCTTCAAGCGCCTGCTGGAGGATCTCGGTCTGCACCAGCCAGAGAACGGCACCGCACGCTCGGTGGAGGAGGCGGCGGCCATTGCTCTGGGCATCGGCTATCCGGTCCTGCTGCGCCCGAGTTATGTCCTTGGCGGCCGTGCGATGGAGATCGTCCGCGAGGAAGAAGGGCTGCGTTCTTATATGCAGCGCGCGGTGAAGGCATCGCCGGATCATCCCGTGTTGGTCGACCGCTTCCTCGATAACGCAATCGAGGTGGATGTCGATTGTATCGGTGACGGTAAAGATGTCGTGATCGGCGGCCTGATGGAGCATATCGAACCCGCAGGCGTGCATTCGGGGGACTCGGCTTGCTCCTTGCCGCCGCATTCTCTCGACCCGGCAATTCAGGCCGAGATCCGTCGTCAGACCATCGCCTTGGCGCGTGAGTTGGGCGTGATCGGTTTGATGAATATCCAATTTGCCGTGCAGGCCGGCACGGTTTACGTGCTTGAGGTAAACCCGCGCGCCTCGCGTACCGTGCCTTTCGTCTCCAAGGCCATCGGTCGGCCGCTGGCGAAGATCGCCGCTCGCGTCATGGCAGGAAAATCTTTGCAGGAACTCGGTATCACCGAGGAGATCGTCCCGACCCATATCTCGGTCAAGGAGTCGGTCTTCCCCTTCCTGAAATTCCAGGGCGTGGATACCTTGCTTGGCCCCGAGATGAAGTCGACCGGCGAGGTCATGGGGATCGCGCACGATTTCGCGACTGCATTCTGGAAGGCCGAGGAAGGCGCGAGCGCGTTTCTGCCGCGCTCCGGGCGGGTTTTTCTGAGTGTGCGCGACCAAGACAAAGAGGCGCTGGGTGGAATTGCGAGGCGTCTGCAGGAGGCCGGGTTCACTCTTGTCGCGACCAAGGGTACCGCCGAGTATCTGCGCCAGCAGGCGGTGCCGGCCGAGACCATCAATAAGGTCTATGAGGGGTCGCCGCATATTGTGGACGCTTTGCTGGCGGGCGAGGTCGAATTCGTCGTCAATACGATTGCTACCGAGCAATCCGTGGTGGACTCCTTCTCCCTGCGGCGCACGGCCCTGGAGACCCATACTCCTTATATGACGACGATCGCCGGGGCTGACGCGGCGGCGCTGGCGATGGTCAAGCGCGCGCGCGGTACCGTGACGGTGCGGCGGTTGCAGGAATATCACGCGGCGGATGCGGCCGCGCGTACTCCCGAGGCTTGATGCCGGACGCGCTACAGGAGCTGATCGCGGGGGCACGAGGTCCCTTGCTCTTTTTGCGTGACGCAGCACCGGAGAAGCGCGCTCATATCCAGCTCCCGGTACAGGCATGGTTGGCTCGCATCGAGTCTTTGGGTGGCGATGGCGTGGGGCTGGGCAGGCTGGCGGACGGCTTGCGTGCACTTGCTGACGCCGATGCCCCGGCCCGCCAGGAAGCCGTCCATAGTTGTCTGGCAGCATTGGATGAGTTGGCATCGGGCGGGCTGCTATCGGCCGCCGCCGGGGCCGCCGCGGTGCCGGAGGCCCCGGCGGCGGCCGC
>JAYGCM010000021.1:0-27305 GCA_046583355.1 Deltaproteobacteria bacterium | reverse complement strand
GGTGGTTTTGCAAACGCAATATACCATGGCTGCCGGGGGCTCCGGCACCCGGCTTCCGGTTGACTGGTCAGGCCGAATGGATATAATATACGGAGACTACGAAACTTGACTTTTGAAGCGACTCTGCTGACTCTTTATGTCGGCACGGCCCTTACGGTTTCTTTCGTCTGCTCGATTCTGGAGGCAACTCTCCTCTCGATCCGGGTCACCGAACTCGCCGAACGCCGCGAAGCAGGCTCCAAGGCGGCGGCCAGCCTGCTTGTGCTCAAACAGGATAGGCTTGACGATGCGATCTCGGCCATCCTGATCCTCAACACTGTCGCCCATACGATCGGTGCGGCGCTGGCAGGCGCTCAGGCCGCCGTTGTCTTCGGCAGCGCCTGGGTCGGTGTCTTCTCCGGCGTCCTCACGTTGCTGGTGCTCCTCTTCACCGAGATCATTCCCAAGACAATCGGCACCGTGCACGCCTCGCGACTGGTTCCGCTGGTCGCCGCCACGCTGCGCGTGCTCACGACCGTCCTTGCGCCGCTGCTGGTCCTCACCCGCATCATTACCCGCATGATCGCGCCGGCACACCGAGCGCCCATTTCACGCGGCGAGTTAGCCGCCCTGGTCTCGATGGCAACGCGCGAGGGCGCACTCGAGAAGCAACAAAGCCGCGTCTTCGAGAATGTCCTGGAGTTCGACTCCATTGAAGTCGAAGACGTGATGACGCCGCGCACGGTGATTGTCATGCTCCCGGAAAACGCTGTTCTCGGCGACCTCCTGGACCACCCGGAAACCAGTGCCTTCTCACGCGTCCCCCTCTTTGCCGGCAACCGCGACCGAGTGACCGGCTACGTCCTGCAACGCCAGGTTCTGCTCGAGGCCGCGCGCGGCATGCCGCGTGACACGCCGCTCGCGCAATTTCGCCGTGACGTGCATTTCCTGCCCGAGACCATGCCTCTATCCGCAGCGCTGCGGCATTTCCTCGACGCACACGAGCACCTCGCCATGGCCGTCGACGAGTTCGGCGGGGTGAGCGGCGTCGTGACGCTGGAGGACCTGGTGGAAACCATCCTCGGCGTCGAGATCATTGACGAGAGCGACCGCGTCGCGGACCTACGCCACCTGGCCACCGAATTGCGCGACCGCCGGCTGGCGCGCCATCGTGGCAAGCGCGCACCCGGCACGCGTGCCACGAGCGCCGAATGAGAGACCGGCGCCGCCTGCCCACAGGCCGCCACACCCTCCTTTGCGCCACCCTGAGCACTCTATTGCTCGGACCCGCCGCGGCCTTCGCCGCGCCCGCAGCCCACCACCCGCCGCCGGCTGCCCAGACCTTCGCGCAGGCATATAAGGATGCCGCGGCAGACCAACGCCAAGCCGCCCGAGCCGGCTTCGAGGCGAGCATCGACGCATTGCCTCTGTTGGCCGACCACGCACTCTTCCGGGCCGCCCAATTTGCGGCAGAAGACGACGACCACAAGACTGCCGGCCGCCATCTGGAGCGTCTGCTGGCCGACCATGGCGAGAGCATCTGGCGCGGCGAGGCCTTGGTTCTGCGCGGCCAACTGGCGCTCGATGCGGCCGCCAATGCCGCTGCGCTGCGCCATTTCGATGCAGCCTTGGGCGAACCGAGCCTGCCCAACCCGATTCCCGCACGCCTCGGCCGCGCGCGTGCGCTGGCCGCACTCGGACGCCCGGCCGAGGCCTGGCCGCTCGCGCTTGCCCTGGCGGCGGCAGACGGAGCCGAAGCCAAGGCCGCACGCGACCTGCGTGAAGAACTGGCCGCAGGCGGAGCTACCCCTCTCGGTGTCTCAGCCCAGGAGTTCGCGCTCGGCCTCGGCAAAGCGCGGTTGCGTACGGGCGACGCCAGCGAGGCACGCGCGGCCCTGGCCCCCCTGCTCACCGCGGCGACCTCGGCGCGCGCGCGCGCCGAGGCCGAGACCCTCAGCGCGGCCGCGGCGCGGGCACAGGGCAAGACGGCCGCCGGAGACAAGCTCCAGGCCGGGCTGATCGCCCGCGGCAAGCCGGCCGACCTCGCCGGCAATGCGCTTTATGCACGCGCCCGCACTGCCTGGAACCGCAACGAAGATGCCGCAGCCAAACAAGATTATGCACTCCTCCTCGAGCGCTTCCCCGGCCATGCCCGTAGCGCCGATGCGCGCCACGCGCTGGCCCGCATCGCCGAGGCCGCCGGGGAGTTGGCGCGCGCGGCGACACGCTACGACGAAATCCTGCAACTCCATCCCGGTAGTCGGGTCGCCGCAACGGCGGCCTGGCGGCGCGGCTTTACGCATTATCTCAACGGCCAGCCGGCCAAGGCCGCCGAGGCCTGGCATGCACTTGGTGCCAACGAGGCCGGACTCTATTGGCGCTCGCGCGCGCTGGCCGCAATGCAGCGCATGCCCGTAGCCCGCGCCGTCGCGGCCCAACTGCTGCGCGAATTCCCGACCAGTTATTATGCGTGGTGGCTACAGCCGAACCCGAGCACGCCCAGCGCCGCGGACCCGCATGCCACCGCAAGCGTGTCGGCCGCCCCTCTAGCGGCAAGGCCGATCAGCCCGAGCGCCCAGCGCCACCTCGACCGCGCCCATCTGCTGCATCAATTGGCCCTGCCCGAGAGCGCCGAGCGCGAACTCGATGCCGTGCGCCGCGCTACTGGCTCAACCCGCTTCCTGCTCCAGGAATATGCGCAGATCGGCGCCTGGGGCCGCTCGATCCGCATCGCACGGCTGCTCGAATCGCGCGGCGAGAAGGGCCTTGCCCGAAGTATCCACCCCTGGGCGCATCGCGGCGCCTTCGAGCGCGCCGGCGCGCACCACCGCATCGACCCCCTGCTGCTTGCCTCGCTCTCCCGCCGCGAGAGCCTCTTCGAGGAGCGCGCGCGCTCCCCCGTGGGCGCCTTCGGTCTCATGCAACTCATGCCGGCCACCGCCGCGGCAACCGCCGGCCGCGCGGTTTCGCGCGAGGAACTTGCCGTCGCCACGACCAATATCGACTTGGGCGCGCGCTACCTGCGCCAACTCCTGGACAAATACCAGGGACGGATCATCCCCGCCCTGGCTGCCTATAATGGTGGGCCGGCCGCGGTGGCGCGTTGGCAGGCTTCCTACGGCATGCGGCCGGGCGATGAATTCGTCGAGCGGATCACCTACCGCGAGACACGCCGCTATGTGAAGGCCGTGCTGGAGAATTACCGGATCTACCGGGCGCTCTACGGCGCGACCGTGCCGAACCCCAGGCTTTACTAAGCAGCCTGTAGAGGTCCGGCCGGTCGTCCAGGCAAACCTAGGGACGCGGCCGGTTCTCCAGGAAAACCTCGAAGTCGAGCCATCCCTGCCAATCCCACGGCCGCTGTCGGATCACCAATTCGAGCGCGGCCACGGTCGCGCGCAGAATTTCCTCGGGCGTGCTGCCCGTGACCGGCGGATGAAAGCGCAATATACGGGCGTCGTTCTCGATACGGCCCTCGTAGGGAAGCACGCTGGCGCCCGTATCGACGGCCAGACGCATCAGCCCGACCGCCAAGCGGACCTCGCGACCAAAGAGCACGGCGGTGGCCGTATCGCGTAGCCCGAGCGAGGCCGGTGCGACATCGAGCAGGGCAACCACGGCGCCGCCCTCGGCCAGGTGCGCGCGCAGGCGCTCACGCGCCTGCGGACCGACTTCGATCAGGCGATCGCCCAGGACACGGCGAAAATGCACTGCGCGGGCCCGCTCGATTATGCGTTGGTAGCGCGAGCCCTCGCCGCTGAAGGGCACGCGCAAAAAGGCCGGGCGAAAGCCGCGCGCCGCAAGCGCGTCAAATACCCGAAAGCCACCCGAGAGGTGAAAGCTGGCAACCACCAGCGGGCCGGCTGGCGGCAGATAGCCCGCCCCCTCGACGATAAACGAGCGCTCGCGCCATGCCCGCGGCCACAGGGCGGCGGTCAGCGCATCGAGGTCATCGCAGGCAAGGCTGGCGAGAAAACCCGCGCCAGCCTGGGTCGCCAATTCCGGACGAAAAAGTGTGGCGACAGCAGCCGTGACCGCGGCGCGGATCGGCGGCGCCGATGCCGGCGTCGCCTGGCGCGTCCTGCGGTAGCCCGCCGCAGGCGGCAATAAGGCAGCCTGCATGCGCCGCAGCAGGTCGCGATCGGCAAAGATCACGCGGAGTCTCGCACCGGCGCGGCCCGGCCGCCCGGCCGCTGGCCCAGCTCAAGCGCCATCCACCGCGCCCAGGGCACTCGCCAGACGCGCCCGCAGGCCGCCAAACGCACCATTGGAGAGGATCGTCACGACATCCCCGGCGGCCATATGGCCGACCACCTCGGCGAAGATCGCGTCGGTATCCGCACAGGCCACGCCCCCTATGCCGGCGGCACCGAGGGCCGCTACGGCCTCGGCCGGCGAGAAGCGGTCGGCTTCGTCGATCTGCTCGGGGCGGTTCACCGGCCCGATGCAGACCCGGTCGGCCACACCCAATGCCTGCGCGATCTCGTCCTGGAAAATCCGCCTCCGCGTCGTATTCGAGCGCGGGTCGAAGAGCGCCCAAAGGCGGCGGCCGGGAAAGCGCCCACGCACGGCCTCCAGTGCCAGAGCGATCGCCGTGGGGTGGTGGGCGAAATCGTCAATCAATGCAATATCGCCAGGAACGACCAACTCCTGGCGACGGCGCACACCGTGGAAGGTCGCGGCGGCCTCGGCCACGGCAGCCGGCTCGACACCGATGGCGCGGGCCAGCAGGGCGACACCGAGCAGATTGCGCGCGTTCATGGCACCCAGAACCGGGGTAACGAAGTCCAGCACCTCACCGCGCCCCTCGGCGCGAAAGCGCAAGCCGCCGGGACCGTCGACCAGGTCCTTGATCTGCCAATCGGCGGCGGCCGCGCTGGCGAAGCTGGTGAATTCATGCCCGCTGGCACGCGCCACGGCCAGCGCATGCGGGTAATCGGCGCTGACGACCAGCGGCGCCTCGGCGGGCAGAATCGCGAGGAGCGAGGCGAAGCTTTCCTTCACATGCGCCAGGTCCCGGTAGATATCGGCGTGGTCGAACTCGACCGAGGTAAGCAGGACGGCCTGCGGGCGATAATGAAGAAATTTCGGCCCTTTGTCGAAATACGCCGAGTCGTATTCGTCGCCCTCCAGCACAAAGGAAGCACCCGAACCCAGCGCGCAGGGCCCCGGCAGGTCCAGCGGTATCCCACCAATGAACCAACCCGGTGCCAGGCCCGCCGTCTGCAAAACCCAGGCGAGGAACGTGGCCGAGGTCGTCTTGCCATGCGTGCCGGCGACCACCAAGGGCATCCGTTGCGGCAAGCAGAGTTTCGCGATGGCCGCGGGCATCGACACGGTCTCGAGGCCGGCCTCGCGCGCGGCGATGGCCTCGGGATTGTCACGTGAAATCGCGTTACCCATGACAACCAGATCCGGGCGTGGCTCGAGGTTTTGCGCCGCATACCCCTTTGCCACGGCTACGCCCAGGCGCGCGAGCGTCTCGCTTGCGGGCGGGTAGACCTCGACATCCGAGCCGCGCACGCGGTGGCCGAGTTGCTGCAGCAGGCCGGCCAATGCGGTCATCCCTACCCCGCCGATAGCCGTGAGGTGTACGTCCATGGAAGCCGGCGCGGCTATGCTCAAGCCAACGCCTCCATCACCAGGTCATGCAAACGCGGGCGCCATTCACGGATTTTCTCATTGTCGCGCGAGGGATGCACCCGATTGGTGAGCAAAATGATATGCACGCGTTGCTCAAGGTCAAGCCAAAGCGAGGTCCCGGTGAAACCCAGATGCCCGACGGTACGGCCCGACATCCGCGTGCCCGCCGCCGAGTTCTTTGCCGCCGGCGTGTCCCAGCCAAGCGTGCGCGTGGAGCCCACGACCTGCTCGTCGAGCGTCCACATCTCGCGCACCAATTCCCTTGGCAGAAGCCCACCGGTCTTGCGGCCGGCGGACTCAATGAGGGTCGCCAATGTGTCCACATCGGCGGCGGTGCCGAAGAGGCCGGCGTGGCCCGCGACGCCCGCCATCGTCCAGGCATTTTCGTCTTCCACCTCGCCGCAGAGCACCTTGCCGCGCCAGGAGCATTTCGAGGTTGCGGCAATGCGCTCGGAGACCGGCGCGACGCGGCCCGCGCGGACCATCGTGAGGTCGATGAAGCCCAGCTCCTTGAGCTGCGCAGGCCCGAAGATGCGGCGGCGGCAGAACTCGTCGAGCGTCATGGCACTGGCCGTCTCGACCAACTGGCCCAGGATGATGAAGCCCAGGTCGCTGTAGACCATCCGCGTACCCGGCTTCGAGGCCGAGCGTTCGCGGTGCACCTGCTCGTAGATCCAAGGCCGGGCCTCGCGGCTGCCGACAAAATTGGGCCGCCCGAGCCTGCTCGCTTCCTTGAAGAAGGGCCGGTGCGCCACCAGCCCCGAGGAATGGTTCAGGAGATGGCGGAGGGTGACCTCCTTTTTGCCGAAGACGGCGAAATTCGGCAGATAGCGACCAACCCGCTCATCTATATCGAGGCGATGGTCGCGCACCAGGAGAAGAATGGCGAGAGTCGTGGCGAGCGGCTTGGTCAGCGAACTGAGGTCGAAGACGGTATCGACCGAGACCGGCGCCATGGACGGCACCAGCGCACGCGACCCAACGGCATGCTCAAAAAGCTTCTCGCCATCCCGGCTGACGCGCAGCACGGCGCCGGGGAAGGCTTTTTTCGCGACGGCTTCTTCTAGCGCCGCTTCGACTGCTGCAAATCCCATCTATCCCGTAACCGCGGATTCTCGGCCCAGCAGCCGCCCGCCTGCAGAGTCCGCTAGCACGAGTTCGGTAGCAATGCCGAAGGGAATGGCGAGATGAGAGGGGCCATGGCCGACCGGGGCGCCGAAGCCGATCGGCACGCCGAGGTCGCCGAGACAATCGAGGATCGTCTCGGCCAATTCCGCCTCATTGCCGCATTCGTGCATCACACCGAAGAAGATCCCGCGTACGCCGTCGAAGGCGCCGGATTGGCGCAACTGAATCAGCAGACGGTCGATGCGGCGCTGCGGCGCCTCGAAATGGTCCTCAAGCAGCGCAATGCGCCCCGCAAAGGAGACCGCCGCGGGCGTACCGGCCAGCGAGGCGAGCACGCTCAAGCAGCCGCCGGCCACCGGCCCCTCGGCCCGGCCGGCCCTGAGCGTCGTCGGAATGGGAATCTGCCAATCGGCCCGGCCGGCACAGATCTCCAGGAGATGCCTGAGCCCGCCCTTTTCCGCCTCCCGGACCAGGTCGTGGGCCACCATGGGGCCGTGGATGGCGGCGACGCCGGCCCGCTGCACCTGGTGGGTCAGCAAAGCGGTCGCGTCGCTGAAGCCGATCACGAGTTTGGGGTGGGCGCGCAACCAGGCAGCGTCGAGCCGGGGAAGAATCCGATTCATTCCGTAGCCCCCCCGCGCGGCCCAAACCGCCCGAACGCCCGGGTCGGCAAAGACCCCGGAGAGTTCCTGGTACCTGTCCTGGTCGCTGGCGGCGAAGATCCGAAAGGGCGGCGAGGCGGCCGGGAGGTCGACAATAAAGCCTTTATCTTCAAGGATTTTTCGGCCCCGAGAAAGCTCCACCGGGTCGACCGGGCCCGAGGGCAGGACCAGCGCAATCCGGTCGCCCGGACGCAGCGCGGCGGGCTTTGCAACAAGGTGTTTCATCGCGCTGGGGCGAACTCTCCACCGCCGGACTCTCGGTTGCAAACCGGGCTGCGATTGTTAGCTCCAAGGTGGGTTCGCTTGCGCGGATCCACATAGGTCACGTGCGTCTTTCCTCTCAAGAAATCGCGGGCGTCGCCCAGGCCATCATAGATGATCTCGCCCGGGCCGAACAGCTCGAAGCAGGTAGCGGCCACGGGCCCGCCATCGCCGCCGTAGAACGCGCGCTGAACACCTATTTTGCCGAAGAGGCCGCGCTGGAAAGAGACGCCGCGAAGATGGCCGCCCAGCATCTGCAGGCCGCCGGCCGTGACGCGCTGGGTCTGGACCGCAACAAGGTTACGCAAATGATCATGCAGCGCCTGGCCAAGGAGCGTGGGTTTCCTCTCTAGGAGGCCCGTGCCGGAACATCATGCGGTTTACCGAAGCACAGGTCTCGCACCTCGCTCATAAGGCCATCGATGCCATCCGGAAATCCGGCGTCACACTGGCCCACGACCGCATCTCGCTTACCGAAGTCAAAAAAACACTTAGTCGGCGGCTCGACAAAGAAGCCGGCGTGCACGAAAAAGTGGCGCGCAAAGTCGCGTCGCTCGGGCGCAAGGTGCCCGAGGGCAGCGCCGAGTACGAAGTACTCTACCGCCAATACTACCAAGAAGAGCTCCGCCGCAGAGGGCGGTAACCGATCTTTCAAGGCAGGAGCCTTGACAATTGAGCGAGCGTACTTAAAACGCTCGCGTCCCGGGGGGGAGACGCTTGGCCTGCGGGCTGAGTACCGCCGGAAATTCAGTAACTACACCCCATGACCTGGGGTCACCTAGGAGAAGGAGAGAGGCATATGAAGATTCGTCCGTTGCAGGACCGCATCATTGTGCTGCGTGTCGACGAGGAAGAAACCACCAAGGGGGGCATCATCATCCCCGACAACGCGAAGGAAAAGCCCCAGGAGGGGAAAATCGTCGCGGTTGGCAAAGGTAAAATCGGCGACGACGGCAAGCTTCAGCCTCTCGACGTGAAGAAGGGCGACAGAGTCCTCTTTGGCAAATATGCCGGCACGGAAGTCAAGCTCGACGGTGAGGACCATCTCATCATGCGCGAAGACGATATCCTCGGCGTCCTTGAGTAGCCCTCACCCTCAACAGAAAGAAAGACATCAACGATGAGTGCAAAAATCGTTAAATTCGGCAGCGATGCCCGCGAGAAAATGCTGGAAGGTATCAACCTTCTCGCCGACGCGGTCACCGTTACTCTCGGCCCCAAGGGCCGCAACGTCGTCATCGAGAAGAGCTTCGGCGCGCCCACCATCACCAAAGACGGTGTGACGGTCGCCAAGGAAATCGAACTCGAAGACAAATTTGAGAACATGGGCGCCCAGATGGTCAAAGAGGTCGCCTCGAAGACCTCCGACATCGCCGGCGACGGCACCACGACAGCCACCGTGCTGGCGCGTGCCATCTTCACCGAAGGCGCCAAGATGGTTGCTGCGGGCCATGACCCGATGTCGCTCAAGCGCGGCATTGATCTCGCGGTTACCAGCGTGACGGCCAACCTGAGGAAGCTCTCCAAGCCCACCAAGGACCAACAAGAGATCGCTCAGGTCGGCACCATTTCGGCCAATAGCGACAAGACCATCGGCGGCATCATTGCCCAGGCCATGGACAAGGTCGGCAAAGACGGCGTGATCACGGTCGAAGAGGCCAAGGGCCTTGAGACGACACTCGAAGTCGTCGAAGGCATGCAATTCGATCGCGGCTACCTCTCGCCTTATTTCGTCACCGATCCGGATCGCATGGAAACCGTCATGGAAGACGCCTATCTTCTCATCCACGAGAAGAAGATTTCCAACATGAAGGACCTCCTCCCGATTCTTGAGCAGATCGCCAAGACGGGCAAGCCTTTCGTCATTGTCGCTGAAGACATTGACGGCGAAGCGCTGGCGACCCTGGTCGTCAACAAAATTCGTGGCACGCTGCAATGCGCTGCTGTGAAGGCTCCGGGCTTCGGCGACCGCCGCAAGGCCATGCTCGAAGACATCGCCATCCTCACGGGCGGCAAGGTCATCGCCGAAGAACTCGGTCTCAAGCTCGACAACGTCCAGCTCAGCGACCTTGGCCGGGCCAAGCGTCTGGTGATCGACAAGGACAATACGACCCTCATTGATGGTTCCGGCAAGCGCGGCGACATCACGGGCCGTGTCGGCCAGATCCGTAACCAGATCGAAGAGACCACTTCCGATTACGACCGTGAGAAGCTCCAAGAGCGCCTCGCGAAGCTCGTCGGCGGTGTCGCTGTCGTGCAGGTCGGTGCTGCCACCGAAATCGAAATGAAGGAGAAGAAGGCCCGCGTCGAGGACGCCCTTCACGCGACCCGTGCGGCCGTCGAAGAAGGCATCGTCCCTGGTGGCGGTGTTGCTCTGCTTCGCTCTTCGCGCAATCTCGACAAACTCGAGACGGAAAACGAAGAAGAGGCCGTCGGCGTGCAAATCGTCAAGCGTGCCTGTGAGGCACCGCTGCGCTGGATCGCCAGCAACGCGGGCCAGGAGCCTTCGATCGTTCTCGATCGTGTGTGCAACTCCAAGGGCTCCAACGGCTACAACGCCGCGGCTGAGCGCTACGAAGATCTGCTCAAGGCCGGTATCATCGACCCGACCAAGGTCGTGCGTACCGCGCTGCAGAACGCTGCTTCGGTCGCCGGACTTCTGCTCACCACAGAGGCCATGGTCGCCGAGAAGCCTGAAGAGGCTGGCGCTGGCGCCGCAGCTGGCATGGGCGGTATGCCCGGCGGCATGGGCGGCATGCCCGGCATGATGTAAGCCAGATCTTGCAATTCATCGCGGCCACGTAGGCGCGATGGGAAGAGGCGCGGAGCTTATGCTCCGCGCCTCTTTTTTTTTGGCGCGCGACTCGCGGGAGCTTGCGGGGTTCAGTCGCTGGTGGGGGCGTCCGCGATCAGGCGAAAGCAGCACGGGCTCTTGCCGCGGGCCATCGCGACAATGAGGCGCCCGGCGATAGGGTGCTTGGCGAGTATCGCCTGATCAAAACGCTGCTGCTCGGCCTCGCTGGCCGCCTGTTCGCAACCAAAGGCGACTCCCTCCTGGCCGAAATCGAGCTCGGCGCGACCGGTTGCACGCAGGTTGCGCACCCAATGATTCGTCTTGTCGCGCGTGCCGACCCAGAGATCACCATCGATCTCGACGTACCAGACGCGTAGCTTGAAGGGCTTGCCGCTTTTACGGCCGAAATGAGTGAGTTCGACGCTCCATTGCGAGGGGATCTTCATACCCTCTCCCGCTAGCACCCGGCGCCGCTATGCCTCAAACGATTCGGTAATGGCTCGCCTGGGTGTCTTCGGCGGCCAGATCGGCGAAGTTATCCTGCGCCCGCGCCATGATGAACTCGCGCCAGGTAAAGGGCCGGTAACGCGGCGCCTCGTCGCCCAGGCCAGCGATCGGCTCGATGACCGCGTCCATCGCTGGATTGAAGAAATACGGGATGCTGTAGCGCGCCTGCTCGGTCATCGGCACGACGCGATGCACGGCCGCCCGGTAGCGGTCGTTGCTCCAGACTTGCAGCGAATCAGCGAGGTTTACGACGATCGTCCCCGGACTCGGCGTAATATCGATCCAGCCATCGGCATGGGAACGCGCCTGCAGGCCCCCGGTATCGTCCTGCAAGAGCAGTGTGAGCACGCCCGGGTCGGTGTGGTAGCCCAGCGCTGTCTCGCCCAGATCGGCCAAAGCGGCGCGCTCGCCCGCGGGAACCGGGTCGCCCACCGGGTAATAATTGAGCCGCACCGTACTCGCCGATGGGCTACCCGCAGCCGCATCGGGCGCCGCACCAAGAGCGCGGTGGACGAGTTCCAGGGTCCGAACGGCCAACTTCGAGAAGGCGCAGAAGAACTCGTCTTGGGTCTCGCGAAAACCCGGCAGATCATCGGGCCAGCGGTTGCGCGTGGCGGCGAAGGCACTGGCCGGTTCCATAAAATCAAAAACTTCTTTGCAATCGCGCCGGCGCTTGGTGAGCTCGCGGTCGTAGAAACCAAGCGGCTGCTTCTCGCTGCGCCGCACGCTCTCCTTCACGTGCTGCGGTGCGGCAAAGAAGCGACGCGTCTCCTGCCACATGCGCTCGACCAGCCCATCGAGCCCGTGGCCGCGCAGCAAGAAGAAGCCATGGTCACGGCAGGCAGCGTCGACGGCGGCCAACTCGCCAGCCGCCGGACACCCGATATCAATCGTGGGGACCAGATCCATCCGCCGATCTTCGCACAAGCCAAAGCCGGTACCAACGAGCGAAATTTCTTCGCCGCCAGCCAAAATTCCGGGCCTGGCAGCCGCCGGCCCCCTCAAGTCGCGCGCAAAGGGTCCGTATTCCCTCGCAGGGGCGCCTCCTACGGGGCGGGTCCGAAGGGGGAGGTTTGTATGGCAACAGAAACAACAGCAAAAGCGCGCACGACACACTCGGTCCGAGGCGAGAGAGCCGTTCGGGCGGGACGAGGGAAGGGCAAAGCGCGCAAGAGGAATACGCCAAGCGCCGCGGTGATCAAAAAAGGGGCGCCGGAGAGCAACGACTCCCCGATATTCGAGCAGATGCTGGAAGCGGCGCCGATCCAGGTGATCCGTGCGGACCTGGACGGGACCGTCCGGTATATGAACAAGGCCTCCTTGGAGACGTTCAGAAGCATCGAGCAATACCTGCCGATCCGCGCTGACGAAATCGTCGGTCAATCTATCGATATTTTCCACAAAAACCCCGCTCGCCATAAAGGCATCGTCGCCGACCCGAAAAACCTCCCCCACCGGGAAACAATCGAGGTCGGCCCGGAAAAACTCGACCTGCTGGTGACCGCCGTCCGCAGCGCCGACGGTACCTATATCGGCGCGATGACGACCTGGGAGATCATCACGAAGAAGCTCGCAGCCGAGCAGCACGCCGAGGAGATGCAGGAACACGAGCGTGCCAAGGCCGAAGATGTCAAACAGAAAGTAAATCAAATCCTGGCGGTCGTTGCCGCCGGTGCCACCGAGGATATCAGCCAGCGTATCCAGACCATTCAACAGGACGCGCAGCTTTCCGTAGCGGCGATCGCCGAGATCTCCAGCATCATCGCCCGAATCAACGAATTCCAGACGACCATTGCGGCGGCCGTGGAAGAACAGACCACCACCACCAATGAGATCACGCGCAATGTGACCGAGGCGGCCAAGGGTGCCGGGGAGATCGCTCAGACCATCACGGGCGTCGCAACGGCCGCCGATAGCACCACCCGAGGAGCCTCGGAGACGCAGACCTCGGCCGGAGATCTCTCGCGCATGGCATCGGATCTCAGCGAACTCCTCGCGAAGTTCACCTATTAGACTTCGGGCCGGGCCGCCAAGGTTCCAGCGCGGCGCGCCCGTGTCGTTGCACTTTCTGGCCGGCGGTTTATGACGGGAAGTATGGCACCACCGACCGATGACCTGTTGCGCTTTCCCGGCCCCGCCGAGCATGCGCCCGAATTCGATGCCGCGTTCCGGCGCCATTTCCTCGAATTGCTGGTGTGGCGCCGCGATGTACGGCGTTTCCGGCCCGACCCGGTGCCGCAGAACCTGCTCAAAGAGCTGATCTCCCTTGCCTGGCTCGCGCCCTCGGTCGGTCTGAGCGAACCCTGGCGCTTCGTGCTGGTGGACGACCCGAGGCGGCGCCGCGAGATCCGCGACAACTTCGCGTCGTGCAACGCTGAGGCACTCGGCACCTATTCGGGCGAGAAGGCCCAACGCTACGCGCGGCTCAAGCTCGAAGGGCTCGAGACCGCGCCGGTTCATTTGGCCGTCTTCGCCGACGCCGACCCCGAGCAGGGACACGGCCTGGGCCGGCGCAGCATGCCCGAAACCGTGCCCTACTCCGCCGTCATGGCGATCTACACGCTCTGGCTCGCCGCGCGCACCCACCACGTCGGCCTTGGCTGGGTCTCCATTCTCGCGCCCAAAGATGTGATCCGCACACTCGACGTGCCACCGCATTGGCGCTTCATTGCCTATCTCTGCATGGGCTACCCGGCCGAAGAGTCGCCCTCGCCCGAGCTCACCCGCGCCGGCTGGGAAGAGCGCAGCGACCCCTCACGCTTCCTGATTGCGCGATGAACAAGACCACCGCTCCCACCCTTGGCGCTCCCGCACGCCCCGACGCGATAGACGGCTGGCTGACGCTTCTCGTCTTCGTCGTGGCCGTGCTCTGGCAATTGCCCTTTTTCGATCGCTGGCTGGGGCTGCTCGACGAGGGCTATATCCTTGCCATCGCGACCGATATCAACCGGGGCGACCTGCTTTATCGAGATATTTATATTGATGGCCCCATGCCGCTGGCCTTCGAGACTCTGGCAGCCTGGTTCCGGGCAACAGGGCCCTCCGTACTGGCCTCGCGCTGGCTCGCCATGCTCGTCTTCGGCGTTTACACCGCCGCGACCTACCGCGTGAGCCGCGAGGCGCTGGCGCGCGGTCCCGCTCTCGCCTTTGTCGTCTTCCTGCTCTGCTGGCGCGTCTGGTCCTTCCCGCATTGGCAGGTCTACAGCTACTCCGCCGTCTCGGCCGCGCTGCTTCTCGTTGCTGCGGCCATCCTCGCCAACGCTTTGCGCCGCGACTCCTCCAGGCTGCGCCTTTTTGCCGGCTTCTTCCTCGGCCTCGGCGTTCTCGCCAAGCAGAACTACGGCGGCCTGGTCGCCATCGCCTTCGGCCTATTGCTGCTTGCCCTGCCCTGGCTCGAAGGCCGCAAGCGGCCGAGCCTGCGCGAAGCCCTCGGCCCGGCCTGGCAACTCACGGCCGGCGCCCTGCTCATCGCCCTTCCGGTACTCGGCGTCTACGTCTACGCCGGTGCCGGCGAACAGATCTTCCATCAAACACTTCTCTTCCCCATCTCCATGTTTGACGATCAATTCTACACGCTACTGCCCGACCTACAGCCTTTCTTCGCGCAGGATACCGGCCTGCGCCAACAGATCGGTAGCTATTTCCCCTCACTCCCGGCCACGCTCTGGTGGAAGGATTGCGCGGGCTGCTTTGCCGCCAATATCAACACCGGTGGCCTCTACGAAGACACCGCCCTCTTCGATATCCTGCTGAAGCTGGTCTATTGGTCGCCGCTGGTCTTCGGCGTCTTTGCCACCTGCGTCGTGCTGGCGCGCGCCGCCAGGGCGCGCCGCGAAGGACTCTCCGAGGCCATGCGCGGCCAATTGCTGGTCCTCGCGCTCGGACTCGGATTCCTGGCCGCCTTCAGCAAGCCGCGCGATTGGGTGCATCTGATGATGATCTACCCGCCCGTACTGCTCGCCGCATTGATGGCCGGCCAAGCAGCCCTGGCGCGCTGGCCCGCATTCCTCCCGCGCGCCGCCGCAGGCCTGCTCTATACGGGCCTCATTCTTCTGCTTGCCTCCACGCTGGCGATGGTGCTCGATATGCGGCGCGTCTTCGACCATTACCTGGCCTTCGAGCGCGGCCAGGTCTACGCGGACCGGCAAAACGGCCCATTGATCGATGCCGTTGTCGCGTGGCAGAAACAGAATATCGCCACCGACCGGCCGCTGCCCTCCTGGCCGACGCAGCCTGCGCTGGTCTTTCTCTCCGGCCGTGCGACGGTCGGTGGCTACCATGTCATCTGGCCCGGACAGAACCCGGCGCGCGACGGCGTCTTGCGCGAAGCTCTCGAACAACGTGACGTCAACCATATGCTCTTCAGCATCTCGCAATGGGGCCATCTCGGCGCGTTTGCCTCCATCGCACCCGAGTTCCACGCCGACCTGGTGCGCGATTGGGAGATCGAGCATATCTTCTCGCTCGAACCCGTTGGCCCCATCGTCGCCGCCTTGCGGCGCCGCGGCCCGACCGCACCCGCGACGCCGCTTCTCGCCCTGGCACCGCATGCCTTTGCACAAAATGCGTGGCCCTTCGGCCAGGTTCTACATCAGCCCGTCGAAAGCGCCGCTGCGCCGCGCGGCGTCGCGTTGCACCTGGTGGTGCCGGCCGAGCAGCCGATCCTGCGCCTCCAAGCCGGACTGAACCCCAACCGCTGGTTCGGCGCACCCGTCGGGCCTTTCGACTTCCGCATCGAGCGGCGCACGGCCCATGGCTGGGCCACGCTCAGCCAGATTCGTCTCCACCCACGCCTGGAGGTCCGCGACCGCCGCTGGATCCCCATCGCGATCGACCTGAGCCAGCAGGCCGGCCAGCCAATCGAGCTGCGCTTCACGATCACCGCCGAGGGCCTCTACGAGGAGGCCACCAACCTCGCCGGCTGGCGCGAGCCTGCCTTCTACGCCGCAGCGCAGTAGTCAGGGCACCAGAATAATAGAGCCGCTGGTACGGCGGCCTTCGAGGTCCCGATGCGCCTGCGCTGCCTCGGCCAGCGGATAACGATGGCGAACGTCAATTGGCAGAATATCGCCGGTGACCAACTCAAAGAGGCGCGCGGCGGCGAGGCGCAACTCTTCGGGGTCCGCGATATACGCGAAGAGTGTGGGGCGGGTCACGAAGAGGGAGCCTTTGGCGGCAAGCGTGGCCGGGGCGACGGCCGGCGGCTGGCCCGAAGCGTTGCCGAAGGTCGCGAGCAGGCCACGCGGCTCGAGACAATCGAGCGAGTCCTCAAATACATCCTTGCCTACCGAGTCGTAAACAACCTTGACGCCAGCACCCGCCGTGATTTCACGCACGCGCTCGACGAAATTCTCATCGCGGTACAATACCGTATGCGTGCAGCCGGCAGCCGCGGCGAGTTCGGCCTTGGCCGCCGAGCCCACCGTGCCGATCGTGATCACCCCGAGATGGCGCGCCCAGGCACAGGCGATCAGACCCACACCGCCCGAGGCGGCATGCAGCAAAATGGTATCGCCCCGGCTCAGCTTGCCGATACGCTCGAGCAACATCTCGACCGTGAGGCCCTTGAGCATCATGCCCGCAGCCGTTTGGTCCGTGATGGAATCCGGCAAGGCGACCAACCCGGCCGCCGGCACCACGGCGGCGTCAGAGTAGGACGCACCCGAGCCACCTACATAGGCAACCCGCGTGCCCACGGCCACGCCGGCCACACCCGGCCCCAGCGCCTCCACGACGCCGGCCGCCTCGACACCCAGGCCGGCCGGCAGCGGCTTCGGGTAGAGCCCCGAGCGGTGGTAGGTGTCGATATAATTGACGCCGATCGCCGTATGCCGGACGAGAGCCTCGCCCTCGCCCGGCTGCGGCAGATCGACCTCGACGAGCCGCAGAACTTCCGGCCCGCCGTGCCCATCGAAACGAATCGCGCGCGTCATCGACGCGCGTCAGCCCATCTTGAAGAAGACGGCCTTATTGCCATCGAGGTCGCGAAAATACGCGCCATAGAAACCCGGCATGCGCTCGCCGGGGGCACCTTCGTCGGCGGCGCCGAGTTCGATGACCTTCGCATAAAGCGCGTCGACCTGTTCAGTCGACTTGCAGGCCAGCGCGATCATATTACCGTTGCCCGGGCTCTGATCCTTCTCATCATAGGGAAGACAGGGTGCGAGGATCGGCTTCTCCATGCTCTCGCCGATGAAGGCGATGCGGCCGATATCCATCAGCAACTTCGCACCGAGGGGCTCGAGCGCCGCAAGCCAGAATGCCTTTGATTTTTCCATATCGGTCGTGCCGATCGTAACGTATCCGATCATCTTCATTCCTCCTGGGCAGAAAACTCTGCCATGACCGAATCCCTAACGAGCACCGCCCCGGACCTCCAATCGAGGCCCGGGGCGGTGGCGCCTAATGCACCATCTTGAGTGGCTTGAAGGCCAGCGTCGGCAAGCAAGGCACATGGGCTGCCTGCCAGAGGTCGATCTGGCGGCGCGCCAGGTCGTTGAAGGCGCGGAAGGGAGCGCCATCGGCCGGGTCGGCGACCGGGTTGGGCGGCGCCGCGCCGGTCAGGAAGGCCGAGAGCTGAGCCGGTGAGCCGAGGAAGCGGCGGCCGGAATCACCGACATGCGTGAAGACCGTCGCGGTCTCGCCCGCGTGGCAACCGCTGCACGAATTGATCGAGAGCTGGAAGCGTGCGCAGCGATCCGGAATCGAGGCTGCCCCCGCCGGGCCGTCAAAGAACGCGCCGAAAGGATAGGGGACGTGGGCGGCCAGGAAGGGTGTCCCTCCGAGGGTGTCGGGAACTGTATAGTTGCCAGCGCAGATATCAACCGCATTCGCGTTGACCCAATTCGCCAGGGCCGGGGTGAAGTTGAAGTCCTCACGCGGGTTCTGCTTGTTCGTCACATGGCCGAGGAATCCCGTCGTGTCGAGATTGAATTCACGCATTTCCCACGGAGACCCGATCGCAATCTCGTTGGTGCGGATCTGGTTGATCGAGTTGCCGTTGGGCTTGCCCGGGTTGGTGTTGGCGTCACTGAAAACATGCGTCAGGGCCTCGAGGCTGCTCAGATACGCCGGTGAGCCCAGCGGGTGGGTTTGCAGATCGAGCCATTTGCCAGCGTACTTCCGGCACGAGCGGCAGGTCGTCATATTGACGCCGTATTCGAAGATCACGGTAAAGCGCATCGGCTGGCAGGTATCGGTGTTGAGCACGCCAAAGACGAAACGTCCCTCGCCGCAATTGCCGCCGCCGTAGCTGGCGTTATTCCGCAGATCGACACGATTGACGATCGCCATCAGGCGAAAGGGCGCAATCGAAAGATCCAGCTGCCCCGGAGGCGTGCCGGTCGCTGCGCTATCGACCAACCAGCGGTCGATGATATTCTGCATCGCTACGCGTGCGGGGATATTCATCCCGTTCACCGTCTGCACCGTCGTCCATTGGTCCATCCAATCCAGCACCAGATCGGTCGGCGCGATGCCGGTGAGAGGCTGATTCGCCATCTCTTGCATCAGATAACCGAAGGTCCAGGGGCCCATCGGCGTGCCGACCGGGTCGCAAGGATCGAAGGTACGCGCCGGGTCCTCGACAACCGAAACATCGGTCACCATCAGGGTGCGCTCGGCGTCGACGATAAACGGCGGCACGATCGGCTGGAGCGGCAGAGCGATCGACCTGAGCACGGCTTCGGCGCTCAGGTCAATCGGCGCACTGGCGTCGAGTCGCTGCTCGCGCAAAACCCGACCATCGAAGACCGGCTGCTGCTCGCCAGCCGCCGCACGGGCAGCCTCGGCCAGCGCGCTTTCGTATTCTTTCCATTCCGTGGAATCGATTCGGACCTCGGCGCTGAAGGTTGCGCCGCGATCCTGCGCGACCAATACCACCGGGGCCCGGTCGCCGAAGTCGAGTTCCAACCGCGAAGGCAAGCAATAGCCATCGCGTGTGTCGGCAAACTGGATCTCGAAGAGACCCAGGCCACCGCCGAGCGGTGTGAGCGACATCGACTCCACCTGCGGCGGGTTCTTGGCCGAGAATTTCGGCCGCGTCGCCAGGTCCGCCGTCAGGGCATTGGGCGAACAAACAACGCCGGTAGCATGGTGCACCGGCTCCAAACCGGTGGCCACCGCGGCCGTATCGCCAATACATTGATCGGCGATTCCCGCGATGGTCGCGGCGTCGGCATTGACGCAATCGGTGCCGTATTTTGCCTCGAGCTTGTCGAGTTTTTTGTCGAGCTTGGCCTGGCAGCGGGTCAGGTCGGCAGTGCCGCCCTTCTTCGTCGCTTTCGCATGCTCTTTCAGAGCGCAGGAATAATACTTCCCATACTCCTTCTGCATATCGGAGGCGCAACGCGCCTCGGATGCGCCAGCGCGGGCCGGCATGATGAGGGCGGCTATGGCAAAAACGAGAGCGGCACGCACGATCGTGGGATTGGACATGGGGTTTCCTCCTGATGAGCAGATTGGGGACGCGGCACAGCGCCGCTCCCGCAAGCTATCGCACGAAGCGCGCCAACCCTGCCGGCAAGAGAAAAGCGACCGAAATGCGGGGCCCACCACCCCTGCCCGCTCGACGCGCACGCATCTGAGCAGATTCCTGCGCAAGGCATGCGCGAAGAAACGCGCAGCCACGAGGCACGCGCCCACAACGCCTGTGTAAGCACGGTCTGGAAGTACACGGCCCCAACCCAGCGCCCGCCGGGCCGGCGGCCGTCCGCACGCCAGCGGCTGCGCTACTCCACGTACATGCGACCGAGCAGCAGGAACATCGAATTCTCGGTGCTGGTGCCGGCCTGGATCGCACACGCATCACAATCACCGTCACCTGCACCCGGGCTCGAGTCACAGGTCGCGTTGTCGTCCACGCCGCTGCAGGCCGCGCCGATGCGGCCGGCCGCGCATGCGGTCGGCGTACACGCGCCGCCGCCATTGAGCTGGTTTTGCGGCGTGCGTGACGAGCGCGTCACGGTCTCGGGGTCCGGCGAGCCGTCGGCGGCCAGACCGTTGTTGAACAGGCCACAGAATTTGAAGGTGCGGTCGGCCACATCATCGGAATCCAGATGAATCGCGGGATCGAAACGCGCCACCACCGGGTCGTTGTAGACGAAATTCTCATAGAATTTCGTGCCATCGGGCATCCACGCTTCGAAATGCTTGCCAAAGCGGTGCGTATGCTGGGTCATCTGAGTAATCCGCGTGCCCTTCGCAAAGACCAACTCATTACAATAACGCTGCTCGGTGTAGGGCGGCGTGCCGGAAGCCTGGAAGAGGCTGCGGAAATGCACCGGGATCGACATCGAGACGTGATCCTGCTTGTCGGCGAAAAAGTAGTTCAGACGCGCATTCATCTGGTGATCCTGCGCGGTCAAATTGAAGGCGTGCGAATTCCAATAGACCAGCCCCTTCATCGCCACCTCGGCATACACGCCCTCACCAAATTCCGTGTAGAGTTGGGCGCGCTGCGCGCCGCCGAAGCCCTGCACATCGGCCGGATCGACACCGCCACCAATATCCGGCGGGCCGAAGCCGCGGCAGCCACCGCTACCGACCTTGGTCGCACACATTCCCTCGCCACAAGAACTCACATCGGTCGGCTCGCATTCCTCGCCGTCCTGAGCGCCGCCGCGACAATACCAGCCACCAAAGGCAGGATCGTGAATCCGGTCCAGCGGCACGTTCGGGGCAAAGAGGATCAGGTGATGGCTCTGCGGATCCTGCCGCATATCGAAGCCCTTGTAGCGGAACATCGTCCCGGTCGGGTCCTGGAACTCCACCGGAACCTGGTCGGTGAAATCATAATAGGACGCAAAACAGACCTCGACCTCGGTGCCCGCAGGAAGCCGGAAAGGCGGCATGACGAATTGCACGCCCTCGCCCGGTGCCAGCGGCGCCAGAGGTTCGATGGTGATCGGCGTCGGTTCGGCCATGCAGCCATCGACCAGAGCCACCGTATTCTCGATCACTCCCTCACGCGGCGCGCCGGCGTAGATCCACAGGCGCATGAGTTCGAGTTCTTTGGCCGAAAGCGGTGCACCACCACTCGGCATCGGCGCCCCGGCCACATCCACATGCTCCGGGTCGGTCGCCGCTGCCAGTTTCAGGTAAAGCAGGCTATCGCTGCCCCGCCCTGGCTGCACCAACGATAGCGCGGCGATCTGACCGGGCTGATTATAGAGATTGTCGTAGGCGACATCAGTGGAGAGATCGAGGCCACCGGCCGCCGAACTGCCGTGGCAGACCGCCTGATTGCAGCTATGGCGCTCGAAAATCGTCGTCTGGATCGCCGCGAAGGTACTGTCAAAGGAGACATCGCATTGAGGCTCCTCGACGACCGGCGGCTGGGGCTCCTGCGGGGTGGGTTCCTCCGGCGGATTGGCCGCGACATCCGAAGAGTCACTACTGCCGCAAGCGGCCATCATCAACGCCATAAATAGCGCAAAGCATGAAATCGAGATTCGGGACATGGGGGTATCCTTCTTTGTGGCCGCAGCCAGCGCGCCCCTCACAGCTTACGCCAGACCGGGCAGTTCTCCACCCCTATTCCGACGAATCTTGCGACGCTTCGCGTCATGCCGGATCGACCCGCGACAATCCGCTCGAGCCTGGAGCCCATGACTCGTCGCAACAAAGGGTAGGCTTTCGGGCAGGATCTCGGCTGGCGCCGGAGCCGGGTTTCCGATTCAGTCCGCAGATATGGAGCACGCAAAACCCGCCCGCCCCACCCTCTCGATGCAGCCTGCCAATTTCGCCGCCAAGGACCCCGGCCCGGACGGCTGGCGCGGCCTGCTCGACTTCGCCCGCGGCGCCGACGCCGCCGGGCTGGACCGTCTGGTCGTGGCCGACCATATCGTCTTCGGCGAGAATATGGACGCCTACACCGACCCGAAAAAAGGCGGCACCAAAGGTGGCCGCCAGCCCACCGGCCCCGACGGCCATTGGCTCGAACCCCTCACCCTGCTCTCGGTGATGGCCGGCATGACACAGAATATCCGCCTGATGACCGGCATCCTGCTGGCCGGCCTGCGCCGCCCCGCCACCCTGGCCAAGACCACCGCGACACTCGATGTCCTCTCCGGCGGGCGCCTCGACCTCGGCGTTGGAATCGGCTGGCAGCGCGAAGAATACGAAGCCAACGGCATCCCGCATGCACGGCGCGGCGACCGCCTCGACCATACCCTCGAGATCTGCCAGCTGCTGTGGCGCGAAGAGGTCGCGGCGCATTCCTCGCAGGACGTGAACTTCACGAAGATCCATATGCAGCCCAAACCCCTGCAACCCGGCGGCGTGCCGATCTGGATCGGCGGCAGCCTGCACGCCGCCGCCATGCAACGCATCGTGCGCTTCGGCAGCGGCTGGATCCCCTGGGGCCCCGACGCGGCCGACCCCATAGCCGGCCTGGCAAAGATCCGCACAGCCTTGGCCGCCGCCGGCCGCGATAGCGAGGGCTTTGAGGTCACCGCCTACCTGCCCGCAGTCAAAGATGATTCCGGCAAACTCGACCTCGAAGCCACCACGGCCCCTGTCCCCGCCATGGCAGAGGCCGGCATCACGGACTTCCGCGTCCGCATCAGCCTGCCCAAGGAAGCCGACGCCGTACGCGACACGATCGCCCCGCTGGTCGAGAGCTTCGGCCAGGCCGCGGGCCGCCCGATATCGGACGAAGACACCGCCCCTTAGCCGAAATTTAGCACCAGAATTCGGCTGCCAATACTGAGAGGACGTGGCCCCTACAGCGTCTTCGGGCGGTTGGTGAAGCGGCGCTCGCCGGGGGCGTAGAACCAGCCGCCGCCGGCCAATGTGCCACCGTCGGCAGGGATATTATGCCCTGTGACGAACGCCGAGAGGTCGCTGGCAAGAAAGAGCGCCACCCGCGCCTGGTCCTCCGGCCAACCCAGGCGCCCCACGGGAGCCCATGATTCCCAGAGATCCTCGTTGCCCTTGGAGCGCGCGATATAATCCACCTGCGGTGTCTGGGTGAGATCCGTGCCGATGCCGTTCACGCGCAAGCCGTCGCGCCCGTGCGCGACCGCAAGCGAGGTCGTGAAATGCGCCACGCCCGCCTTCATGGCGGCGTAGACCGGGTCGCCGGGAAAGCCGCGCATGCCTTCTACGGAATGCACATTGACGATCGACCCGCCGCCACTCTCGATCATCGGGGTGAGAAACGCCTGCGTCACCGCAAAAACATGCTGCAGATTGATCTCGTACATCGCCCGCCAGGAGTCAGCATTGGACTCGCGGAAGCGCACCAACGGGCGGTAGTCGCCGACATTATTCACCAGCACATCGAGCCCGCCATGCTCGTCCAACACCTCAGCACGCAGCCGCGCGATATCGTCTTCGCGGCGCACATCCACCACATGCGCGCGCACCCGGCCGCCATCGGCACGGATAGCCGCCGCCGTCTCTTCGCCGCGCGCGGCGTCAATCTCAGCCAGCTCGACCAGCGCCCCATGCTGCGCAAAAAGCCGCGCGATCGCCGCACCGATCCCCGCCCCGCCACCCGTCACCAACGCGACGCGTCCGTCGAGCAACCTGCCCCAATTTTCGATCGCCGGTACGCTAGCTCTATCCTGACGCTTCATCGCTTGCTCCTCCTGGAGGCCGGGCCGGAAAGCAGGCCTGCATCCGGGTCCATTCCACGCCACGCGAGGAAATGACAGCCGGAATGCATGCCTTTATCTGATTCCTTGCCGACGATCCCGCGCTCTCGGCGGCCGCTCGGGACGTGATCCGGGCTGCGAATTCTACGACGCGCGTCCGTATCGCCTCGGCCTGGGAAACCGCGATCAAGGCCAGCCTCGGCCGCCCACTTGACCCGAGAACTTGAGGGTCAGTAAAGGAATCTGCATGGAACGAGAAGGTCGAGAGTTTGATGTGGTTCTTTGGGGCGCGACCGGGTTTACCGGGGCGCTGGTGGCCGAGCACTTCTTTCGCCGCTTCGGCGCCGACGGCGGCGAGCTGCGCTGGGCTCTCGGCGGTCGTAGCCAGGCCAAGCTCGAAGCCGTGCGCGCAAGCCTTGGCGAGGGTGCCGCTGCGCTTCCACTGCTGGTGGGAGATGCCGCGAATGCGGGCGATATGGGACGCATCGCGGGGCAGGCGCGGGTTGTATGCAGCACGGTCGGACCCTACGCGAAGTACGGAACCCCGCTCGTTTCTGCCTGCGTTGCCGCGGGAACGGACTACTGCGATCTGACCGGCGAACCCCAATGGATGGCACGGATGATCGAAGCGCACGAGGAGGCAGCGGTCGCCAGCGGCGCCCGCATCGTGCATACCTGCGGTTTCGATTGTATCCCGGCCGATCTCGGCACCTTTTTCGTTCAGCGCGAGATGAAGGCGCGCTTTGGCATGGCCTCGCCGCACGTCAAAATGCGGGTCAAGGGCCTAAGCGGAGGTGCGAGCGGCGGAACCCTTGCCAGCATGGTCTTCATGATGGAAGAGGCGGCGAAGGATCCGTCGGTCACGCGCGTGATGACCGAACCCTACTCGCTGAATCCCCAGGGCGCGCGCTCCGGTCCCGATTCGGCCGAGCGGCTCACGCCGTGGTTCGACGCCGAGTTTGGCCAATGGTCGGCACCTTTCATGATGGCGGCAATCGACACCAAGGTGGTCCGGCGCAGCAACGCGCTCACAGACTACGCCTACGGCCGGAACTTTCGCTACGACGAAGGCGTGCTCATGGGTACCGGCCCGCTCGGCGCGCTGAAGGCCGGAGCCACCGCATTCGGCCAAGGTGGTGTCATGGCCGCCGCCAGCATCGGTCCGCTGCGGCGTCTCGCCGCGGGAAGAATGCCGGCGCCCGGGGAGGGACCGAGTCGCGAGGCGCGCGAGAAGGGTTTCTTCGATCTCCGGTTTCACGCATTGCATCCGCAAGATGCCGCGCTTTCGTTACGCACCCGCGTGACGGGCGACATGGACCCGGGTTACGGCTCCACCTCGAAGATGCTCGGCGAGAGTGCCGCCTGTCTGGCAAAGGACGTCCTTCCCAAGCGTGGTGGATTCTTCACACCAGCGGCCCTGATGGCCGAGCCGCTGCTGGAGCGGCTTGTGCAGCACGCCGGTCTCACGTTCGAGGTCGAGGCCTAGGAGTCCGAACAATCGGTCCACTTCACAATGGGGTCCACTTCAAATCGGCATCTTGTTCAGCCTCGCCGACCACTGTATACAGCAAGTGTATGGACCGCGTGCAAATCTACCTCGCGACAGGTCAGCGGGCGCGGCTCAGTGCGGCGGCACGCAAACAGGGTCGCCCCATGGCCGAGCTCGTCCGTGAGGCCGTAGACGTCTATCTGGCTTCCTCGGGCTCGATCAGCCCCGAAGGAGATACGCTCTTTGCTCTCGCCGGCGCGGCTGTCGCCCCACCGCCTGAGTCCGGCGTCTCGGCCGACATCGACCGCGCACTCGCCGAGATCCACCCGATAGGCAATGCCCCGACGGCGAATGGCGGTGGCAAGACGTGAGCCGACGCGATGTATTCGTCGACACCTCGGCGTTCTACGCCCTCTTCTGCGCCACCGACAGCTACCATCAGACCGCTGTCGATGCGCTAGCCCAACTCTCTGCCGAATCGGCCGCTCTCTTCACCGCACGCACCACCCTGCACGAGTCCTACACGCTGATCCACGCACGCTTGGGCCGGAAAAATCTCATTCGCTTCCACGCGAGCGTCGGCCAAAGCCAGTGGCTGCAGGTGCTCGACGTGCCGCCCGATTGGGAGGCCGCTGCCTGGTCACTCCTCGAGCAACAATCCGACAAGAACTATTCGCTTGTCGATGCCATTGCCTTCGCCGCGATGAGCGCACTCGATACGCATCGTGCTTTCGCTTTTGACCGGCACTTCCAGCAGGCCGGCTTCGAGCTGGTACACACGTAAAGAAAAACATCGCGAATGCGCCCCAGCCGGCCCGTTACTCGCAGCCTTTGCCCTCCTGGCCGGAGGCCCAGGCGAGCGCGCCGCCCAGCATCGTGTGCATCTCTTCGGTTTCGTAGGCTTCCTCGGCGTGGCCCAGCGCCGAATAGAAAGTGCGGCCCGAGCCGACGCATGCCGTCCAGACCACCGGGTGGTCGCCCATGCGCAGGTCGCGCTCCATGCCGGCCATCCGCTGAACAGGCTCGTAGGTGGACTCGTCGACCGTCACCAGAACCTGGAAGCCGCTGTCGCGCGGGTTGGCATCCCAGGAATACCATTCCTCGACATGCTGCCACGCAGCGGGCAGGTTCCGAGTCGCCGGATGTTCGGCGTCTTCCACCACCAGGCGTGCCTCCTGGAATTGCGGCCCCATCGTATGCGCCGTGAAGAGCCCGCCAATCATCGAATCGATATACCAGCGCCAACCTCCATGCGAGGAATCTCCCGCTGCATGGACCCCGATCCAACCGCCACCGGCTTCCAGGAAGCCCTGGAAGGCCGCCTGCTGCGCCTCGTCAAACATATCGCCGGTTGCATTATGGAAGATCACGACATCAAAGCGCGCGAGGTCGTCCGGGTTCAAAATGGCGCCATTCTCGGTATGAAAAACAGCGAAGCCCTGCTCTTCGGCCAGCTTCTCCCAGAGCGACACGCCGGCCTTGATCGCGCCGACATGGCGAAAGGAATTCGTCTTGGTGAAGAGCAATACCGCCGGCTCGGCCAGCCCGACAGGCAACTCGGGCGCGACCGTCTCATGCGTGTCCGAGGGGAAGATCACATTCCACGCACCGCTCATCCGCAAGAAGATCAGAGCGCTCAACACCAGCAGCACTGCGACCGCCCCCAAGCCCAGCAGAATACGTTTGAAAATCTTCATCAATTTACTCCCCCCGCCTGCATTCCATGCGGCGACACCAATTGACAGCCGTGGTGCTGGCCCGAGACATCCATGGTCGCAGCGCCAGACTGCTCGGGCCTGCAGGCCCGGCCGGAAAGCGCCCGCACCCCGCGCGCGTGACCTACCGCGCCGGGGAGGTTAAGAACCGAGATCCGTACGGAAACGCGGTCTTCCTCGGGGTGTGGCGCAGCCTGGTAGCGCGCCTGCTTTGGGAGCAGGATGTCGGAGGTTCAAATCCTCTCACCCCGACTCAGGAAGCCCGCGACCCCTACGGAATCCGGTCCGCCGGAACACGCGCCAGTAGCTCAGTTGGATAGAGCAACGGCCTTCTAAGCCGTAGGTCGCAGGTTCGATCCCTGCCTGGCGCATTCAGTGAATTCGCGGGCTTAGGGGACCTTCGCTATCCTCCTCAACTGGGCCGTGTGCCGGTTTTTGTGCGGGCAGGTCCCCATTCAGTGCCGAAATAGCTTCTTCCTTCGCACGGTTTCGCACGTGCGAGTATCGGTCGAGCATCTCTTTCGAGAT
>JAYGCM010000015.1:0-29888 GCA_046583355.1 Deltaproteobacteria bacterium | reverse complement strand
GCCGGCGTGATGACCGCAAACGTGCCCTGAAAGACCGCGAAGAGCAGTGGCGAGATGGTCTCACCTTCGCCCGGGATGAGCCCGACGCCGGCCAGGCCGATATGGTCGAGCCCGCCGATCAGCCCATAGCCACCGACATCAGGGCCGAACGCCAGCGTATAGCCGATCAGCACCCAGACCAGGGTCAGTACGGCCATGCAGGTGATGCATTGCATGAGGATGCTGAGCACATTCGCGCGCCGCACCAGGCCGCCATAGAAGAGCGCCAAGCCTGGCGCGGTCATCATGATGACGAAGGCGGTAGAGACCAACATCCAGGCGGTATCGCCTGAGTCGAGGGTTCCTTCCTGGGCAAATGCCAAACTGGGCAGCAGCAATGCGGCCAGCAGGCCGCTGTAAATGGTTCGTTTCAAAATCGTAGGTCGTATCACAAGCACGGGGGGTACCCTCCACTGAGTGCAGACGTTATCAGGAAGCACGCTCGTTGCGAGCGGAGAGGTCTGCATTTGTCCCACCCCATCGTCCAGGAAGAACTTGAACTGCTTGCGCTGGTCCGGAGCCAACTCGCCGCGCGCGCGACCGGCGGCGACAACCGCCGCCTCTCTACGGAGAAGCGGATTCGCGCCGAGCTTACGCGGATCCGTGAGGTGCTGCGCTCCGGTGATGAAGACAAGGATCGGGCCTCTTTGTTGGAGCAATGGCACCACCAATCGGCGATCCTCGCGCAACTCGAGAGCAGCCGCGATGTGGCCCAGGTGAACCCGGACGTTCCCTATTTCGGTCATCTTCGCCTGCGCGAAGAGGGCCGCGAATGGGATATCTGCCTGGGCCGGACCAGCTGTGTGGAGGGGGAGCTGAGTATTGTCGACTGGCGCGATGCCCCGATCGCCAAGCTTTTCTACGGCTACCGCCAAGGCGAGGACTACGACGAAGAAATCGCCGGTCGGGACCGCGCCGGCGATATTGTCACGCGCCGCATGGTCGCCATCGCCGATGGCGTTCTGCGCCGCGTCCAGGCACCCGAGGGCGACTTCTGTGGCGACCCCGAGACGGCCGGTGCATGGGTTCATCGGGAGTCGGCGCCGCCGCGCTTGGCAGGCGGTGACGCCGCCGCTCTGCGCGGCCATGCGTTGAATTCGGGCGATGGCCGGCTGGGGGTCGGCGGTATCGGTTCGGCGCATGCCGCCGACCGCCACCTGCCCGAGATCACCGGGCTGATCGACCCGGATCAATATGGCCTGATCACGCGTCCCTCGGCCGGATTTCTGATCGTCCGGGGGACGGCGGGTTCGGGTAAGACGACAGTGGCCTTGCATCGCGTCGCCTTTCTCGCCTTCGACGATCCGCGCATCGATGGTCCCGATACTCTGGTGGTCATGTTCTCCGAGGCGCTGCGGAAGTACGTGAGCCATGTGCTGCCCTCGCTCGGCTTGCACCAGGTGCGTCCGAGTACCTACCGGGAGTGGGAGCGACGCCTGCGCCGGCGGCATTTCCCCCGGCTGCCGCAAAAGGAACGCGAGGATGTGCCGGGCGTTGTCACGCGCGCGAAGCTTCATCCGCTGACGGGGATGGCGCTTGCTCGCCATATCGAGCAGAATCCGGCTCCGGCCACGGCGGAACAGGCGCTTGATGATTGGGCCCATGTGCTGACGGACCGCGCCTTGTTGGGAGAGATCCGCGACGAATTGGGCACGGCGGCTTTTTCCGACGACGAACTCGACCGCATGGTCGCCTGGAACCGCGACCATATCGGAGCCGTGCAGGATTTCCTCGCCGGCGAAGACAGCAGCGCGGAGATGGACGCAGAAGACGACGCAGTGCTGCTGCGCGCTTGGCAGTTGCGGGTCGGCCCCTTGCGCGGCAAGGGCGGGCGCCCGTTGCTCCTGCGCCATATCGTGCTGGATGAGGTGCAGGATTTCTCGCCGCTTGAGGTGCAGGTTCTGCTCGGTTGCCTGGACCGTCGCGGCAGCATCACGCTTGCCGGGGATACCCAGCAGCATGTCGTGGAGAATAGCGGCTTTACTTCCTGGGCGGATTTTCTCGGCCATCTCGGCGTCGCCGGCCAGGAGGTCGAGACCCTCAAGATCAACTACCGCTCCAGTGCGCCGATCAGTAAATTCGCTTTTGATGTACTGGGCGATTTGCGGGAGGACGACGAGATTCCGTCGAGTAGCCGCCAGGGCCCCCCGGTCGAACATTTCCGCTTCGCCGACCTGGGTGCGTGCATATTTTTTCTTGCCGAGGCGTTGTTGGTGCTTACCGAGAGCGAGCCCGACGCAACCGTCGCGATCATCACGCCGTCGGAGCGGGTCAGTGCGTCGTATTTCTCGGCCTTGGAGCGTAGCGATATTGCCCGCCTGCGCCTCGTGCGCGACAACGATTTCTCCTTCGCGCCGGGAATCGAGATCACCGAGCTTGAACCCGTAAAGGGTCTCGAATTCGATTACGTCATCCTGGTCGACGTCAACACCCGTGACTATCCGGATACGCCGCGTGCGCGGCGCACCCTGCATGTCGCGGCCACCCGTGCGATTCATCAACTCTGGGTCATCAGCTCGGATAGGCCCTCGCCACTCCTCAAGGGATTGGCCGAGCCGGCCTGATCCCGGCGCCCCCCGAGGGCTTCGTCAGAGACGGTTTTCTGTGCCGGCGCGGAGCCGGGCGATATTATCGCTATGGCGCAGGATGACCAGCGCGCCGATGACCGCGAGAGCCGCAATGGTGGTTGGCGGGTAGCCGGCGAGTTGCGCCCCGATGGGGGCTGTCAGGACGGCGATAATCGATCCCAGCGAGACGAAGCGGGTGGTGGCAACCAGCACGCCGAAGAGCGAGAGCGGCAGGAGCAGCGCGCTGGGCGCGAGGACCAACATGGCTCCCAGAGCAGTCGCGACGCCTTTGCCACCGCGGAAGCCGAGCGTTGCCGGGTAGATATGGCCGATCACGGCGAAAAGCGCGGCCAGCGGCGGCGCATCGGCGAGTAGCGACATCTCGGTGGGACTGGCTGGGTCGAGTGCGGCGGCCAGAAGCACTGGCACGGCGCCCTTGGTGGCATCGAGCAGCAGGGTGAGCGCGCCGAGTCGGCGTCCGGCTGTGCGGGCGACGTTGGTCGCGCCGATATTGCCGCTTCCTTCGGCCTGTATATCCACTCCGATCAGGCGGCCGAGCAACACGCCGGTGGGCACCGAACCGATCAGGTAGGAGGCAAAGGCGATCGTGAGAAGGTCGAGGAACATCGGCCGGCGGCGCTAGAGGCGCATCCTCAAGTCGCGGCGGCTGCGCCGGCCGACGATGCGGCCGCCAAGAAAACCGAGGATTCCGGTGCATAATGCGACCGTGAAGAGCACCAAGGGCTCGTCGAGGCTGGGTGCCGGAGTCTCAATTCCAGCCGCGATACGCTCCTGGTATTCTGCAAGACGCTCGATGCGGCGGTCGATCTCGGCAAAGCCGGCGGCCCCCCAGGGCGGCGCTACCTCGCTTTGCGCCCGTGCGGCCAGCGCTACTTGCAGCCTACCGACTTCTTCGCCGAGACTCGCGAGTTCGACCTGCAATGCCGCCATATTGGTGCCGAAGCCTTCGGCCTCGGCGACCGGTTCGGCAGCGAACACGGGTCGGACGATCATCATGCTCAAGAGGAGCATCGCAATGAGGGTTAGCCTGCGCACCGAGGCGGGCTTTTACCACTGCTGGTGTCCACCGCAAAGCCACGGGTTTCCGGAAAGGGTGGCGCCCAACGCGCTCGAGTCGGGGTGACAGGATTTGAACCTACGACCCCTGCGTCCCGAACGCAGTGCTCTACCAGGCTGAGCTACACCCCGAAAATGCGCGGGGGGCGCCACCCATCCAGAAGAGTGCTCAGGTAACAGAGCATTTCCCGGTCGTCGAGTGGATGGCGGAGTCTTGGGCGAAAAGCTGGGCCTGGGCAATGGGCTTTTTCTTGTGGTGCGGGCGAGTACCGCCCGAGGTGCCCGAGGAAGTGCGGATCAATGCAGGCGGCGGATCAGAGCGGTGGCAAAAAAGCCGTCGAGCTGATCGCGGCCAGGCGAGGTGCGTAGGCAGCCTTGCTCATCGGCCAAGGGCGCAGCCTCCGGCGGCAGTAGCTTGGCGGCATCCAGCGGTGCAAATTCTGGATGCCGGTCGCGAAAGGCGCGAATGACAGCCTCGTTTTCTTCGGCCAGCAGGGTGCAGGTGGCGTAGATGAGGCGGCCGCCGGGCTTGACCAGGGGCGCGGAGCCTTCGAGAATCCGCGCCTGGGTGGCGGCCAGAGCGGCCACATCCTCGGGTGTACGGCGCCAGCGGATCTCCGGATGACCGCGCAATGTGCCGAGTCCCGAGCAGGGCGCATCGACCAGAACTGCATCGAAGTCGGCGTCGCGTAGCGGCGGGTAGGCGGCATCGGCCCGCGCGGTGCAGCGGATTCCGCGGTTGGAAACCCGGCGGATGCCGCCGCGCACGCGGTCGGTTGCGAAAATCACGCCGCTATCGCCGACCGCTTCGGCGAGAATCAGAGTTTTGCCGCCCGGTGCGGCGCAGAGGTCGGCAATGCGCTCGCCCGGCTTTGCTGCGACGAGGCTGGCGACCAGCTGCGAGGCTTCGCCCTGGGCTACCAGGTCCAGCGAATGAGCGCGGCCCTTGAGGGCGGCCAGGGGGCCTTCGAGGATCAGGGCGCGCGGCGCAAAACGGCCCGCACGTGCGGCGATTCCTTCGCTGGCAAGCTGTTCCAGCACGGCTTCGCGTGGCGTGTCGCCGCCGATGCGCAGGGTCGTGGCGGCGGCTTCCTGGTTGGCCGCCAAGAGGGCGAGGGTGGCTTCCTCGCCGAGCTCGTCGCGCCACCGCCGGACAATCCATTCCGGGTGGGAGAAGCGGATGGCGAGATGCGCGATGGGGTCTTTTTCCGCATCGGGCAGGGCGCGCTCGCCCTCGCGTAGAATGCGCCGCAGGATGGCGTTGATCAGGCCACCGGCGCCGCGCCCACAACGTCGCTTGATGACCTCGACGGTGGTGGAGACGGCGGCATGCGCGGGTACCCGGTCGAGGAAGAGGAGCTGTAGAAGTCCGAGGCGCAATGCTTCGCGCAAGGCGGAGTCGAGCTCTTCGAGCGGACGTTTGCAGAGTGGCGCGAGTGTCCAATCGAGGCGCCCCCGCCAGGCTTGTACGCCATAGGCCAAGCGTGTCAGCAGCGCGGCGTCACGCGGCTCGAGCGAGTGGCGGTCGAGGGTATCGCCAACCAATGCATCACAAAATGCACCGTCGGAAACCCTCTCAGTGATCTCGAGGGCGAGCTCGCGGAGGTTGGGCGGCTCGGCGGTGGCCGGGCGCTGCCGCGGTGCTGCGCGTGGCGCAAGTCGGGTCGCCGGGCGTGTGTCTTCTCTCTCGTATCGCTTGCTCATATGCCCAGTTTTCCGCCCGTGCAGAGGCGCGCGCCGCGCGCCCAATCTGCTGCTGCCATGCGCTTCTTGCCCGCCGGCTGAATTTCAATGAGGCGCAGCGTGGCCTCGCCGGTGGCGATTAGTATTCCATGCTTGTCTAGTTTGAGGATGGTGCCCGGAGCCGTCGCGGATGTCTCGGTATCCGGCTCTATGACCACCGCCGTGCGCCAAAGCCGAAGGGGGTGGCCGGCGTGCAGGGTAGTGGCACCCGGCCAGGGCGAGAACGCGCGCACGCGGCGCTCGATCGCCGTGGCTGCCTCGTGCCAATCAATCCGGCCATCGGCCTTTTGCGCGAGCGGCGCCATGGTGATGAGGGCCTCGTCCTGCGGTGTGGCTTCGAGTCCTTCTTCGCGCCAATGCTGCAAGGCTTCGCATAACGCTTGGCCTCCGAGTTGGGCGAGTTTCGCTTCGAGCGAATCGAGGGTCTCGTCATCGGCTATCTTCAGACGGCGTTGCCAGAGGCTGGCGCCGGCATCCATCTGCAACACCATCTGCATGATGGTCACGCCAGTTTCGGGATCGCCGGTGAGGATGGCACGGCGGATCGGGTCGGCGCCGCGCCAGCGGGGCAGCAAAGAGGCATGCACATTGATGCAGCCCATGCGGGGGGCATCGAGTGCCTCCTGCGGCAGGATGCGGCCGTAGGCTGCGGTGATGCCGAGGTCGGCGTCAAGCGAGAGGAGTGCGGCGACCGCCTCGCCGTCGCGCCATTGGGTTGGTTGGAAGACCGGGATGCCGTGTTCGGTGGCGAGTTGCTTGACCGGCGGTGGCAGCAATTCCATGCCGCGGCCACGGCGCGCATCCGGGCGGGTAAAGACGCCGACGATGGTATCGGGGCCACGCAGGAGTTGGCCCAAGACGGAGGCGGCCAAGGCGGGTGTGCCGAAGAAGACCAGGCGTTGTGGGGCTGCTGCGAGCGTAGCGAGTTTCAATCGGAATCGCGCGCGATGGGTCGCCCTTCGCGCAGAGCCTTTTTGACGCGCTTGGCGTACATATTTCTCTTGAGACGGCTGAGGCGGTCGAGGAAGAGCGTGCCGTCGAGGTGGTCGATTTCATGTTGCAGGCAGACGGCGAGGAGCCCCTCGGCCTCGATCGAGACTTCTTTCTGGTCGCGCGTCCAACCCGAGACGACGATCTGCGCGGGCCGCGTCACGTCGGCGCGGAAATCGATCACCGAGAGGCAGCCTTCCTCGAAGGTGATGAGCTCGTCGCTCTCATCGGTGACGATCGGGTTGATCAACTCGACGAGGTTTTTGCCCTGCTCGCCCCCGCCTTCGGAATCGTCGCCGATATCTACGACGATGATGCGTTCGGGAAGGCCGATCTGCGGCGCCGCCAGGCCGATGCCCGGCGCGGCGTACATCGTCTGGGCCATATCGTCGAGCGCCTGGACCGTATCGCCTGAAATATTGGCGACATCGCCCGCGACTTCGGTCAGCGAAGGCTCGGGGAAGGTGAAGATGCGGCGCGTACCCATCGTTTCTTGATTACCATGCGGGAGCAGTCAGAGCATGCCAGTGGGGTCCACGTCGATGATGGTGCGGATGTCGCGGGCGGTCCGGGATTCGAGCGCGGCATGCGCCAATGTGCGCGAGAGTTCGCTGGCACTACGCGCTTTGACGAGAATCTGATGGCGTTCGCGGCCGCGCAGGCGCTCCAATGGGGCGGGCGCGGGTCCGAGGACCAGCACGTCGCCGGGCGCGATGCCCACAAGCGCGCCGGCGGCGCGGCGCAGGTGGGTGGCAACGCGCTCGGCATAGGCAGCGGCGCTAGCCGGTGGCCCCTCGATGACGATCCGCGCGAGCCGGCCAAAGGGAGGGTAGCTGAGCGCCTCGCGTGAGATCATCTCGGCGGCGGCGAAGCCTTCGAAATCGTGGTTGCGCGCAAATAGCAGCGAGGGATGCTCGGGCTGGCGGGTTTGCACCAGCACGCGGCCGGGCTTGTCGCCGCGCCCGGCGCGCCCGGCCACCTGCGCGAGCAATTGGAAGGTCCGTTCGGCCGCACGGAAATCGGGAAAATGCAGCGACGAGTCGGCCAGCACGACACCGATCAGCGTCACGCCGGGGGCGTCGTGTCCTTTGGCGACCATCTGGGTGCCGACCAGGACATCGAGCTCGCCGGCCCGCCACGCATCCACGGTGGCGTGCAGGTGACCGGGGCGCGAGCCGGTGTCGCCGTCCAGCCGAGCGATGCGGGCCTCGGGCAGGAGGTCACGCACGTTCGCCTCGACTTGCTCGGTACCGAAGCTGCGCGATTCCAGCGGCGACTCGCAATCGGGGCAATGCGTGACCGGCGGGCGGGCAAACCCACAATGGTGGCAGATCGCGGCGTTGCGCTTACGGTGAATGGTCAGGCTGACGCTGCAATCCGGGCAGGTATCGACATGGCCGCAGGCGTCGCATTGCAGAAAGCGCGACCAGCCGCGGCGGTTCAGGAAGAGAAGGGATTGTTCGCCGGCGGCAAAGGTCGTGCGCAGGGCGTCTTCCAATTCGGAGGCAAAAAGGGGGATGCCACGTCGTTTCGCGCCCTCCTTTGCGGGGCCGGGCAGGTCCGTGGCGCCGAGACCCGCGCGTCGGATCTCTGAGTGGCCGCGGCCGATCTCACGCATATCAACCAGGCGGACGGTGGGCAGGGGGCCGTCGTTGGCGCGCGTGGTCAGGCGCAGTAGCTGGTAGCGTCCGGATTTCGCGTTCTGCCAGCTCTCCAGCGAGGGTGTGGCGGAGGCTAGAATGATTGGGCAGGACGCCAGCTTGGCGCGCATCACGGCGACGTCGCGGCCATGATAGCGGGGCAGTTCGCCTTGTTTATAGGCACCATCGTGTTCCTCGTCGACGACGATCAGGCCGAGGTTGTGGATGGGTGCGAAGATCGCCGAGCGCGGCCCGATGACGATATTGAGCCGGCCGCTGGCGACATCATGCCATGTACGGGTCCGCTCGGCGTCGCTGAGGCCGCTATGCAGGACGGCGACATCGCCGGGAAAGCGCGCGGTGGCCTGCGATACCAATTGCGGAGTGAGGCCGATCTCGGGCACCAGAAGTAACGCTCCCAGGCCACGCTGGCGCGCCGCCTGTGCGGCGCGGAGATGCACCTCGGTCTTGCCGCTGCCGGTGATGCCGAAAAGAAGGAAAGGAGAGAATGTACCGAGCGTGCTCTCGACCTCGGCCAAGGCGAGGGCTTGTTCGGCGCGCAGCGTCGGGCCTGGCTCGCTCTCGCGCGGCAAGGCGTCTTCGCTGGCTTCTTCGATCGCGCCACGCTCGAGCAGCGCTTTGATGAGGCGGCTCGCACCGGGGAAACGCACGGCGATCTCGTCGCGCGTGACGGCATGTGGGGCGCGCTCTTGCAGCAGTGTCAGGAGGTCGGCCTGGCGCCGCGCTCGACGCATTTCGCCCATGAACCCGGCGGTGGCACGCAGCGGGCGCGCGGGCGGACGGCGCTCGACCTCGACTTCCTCGATGCGTAGCCGGCCCTTGCGCACCAGGCGGCGCACGGCGGCATCGACTTCCTTGCCGAAGTCCGCGCGCAGGCTTTCCTGCGCGAGGCCCTCATCGGGCAGCCGCGCGAGAATGCGCTCCTCCAGCGTCCCCATCGGCTCGGTCTCGGCGAAGAGCGTGGTTTTTCCTGTCTTGTCGGTGCTACGTGGCTCCGAGGGGATGATCTGTTTGCGCGTATGGCCCTTGGTATCGGGCGGCATCAGGGCGCGGCGCAGGAGGGCTTCGGGGGCACGGTAATAGGAGGAGGCCCAGGCGGCCAGATCGAGGACCTCGGGCGGAATCCTTGCCTCGCCAAGTTGTGCGGCGATCGGCTTGAGCGTGCGCGGCGTCGGCTCTTCGCTCGGGCCCAGGACGATGCCGGCGACCCGTCGCGACCCCAGGGGTACGGAGACGATGGTGCCCCGTAGGCCCGCCTGGGCGAGTTCGGCCGGGACCGTATAGGTCAATGTGTCGGGCGCGCGGCCACCGGCGGCCAGCGCCACCACTACTTTCTGTTCCGCGACCATGCGGGGCTTGTTCTACTCTTTGGCGGCCCGACCGGAAAGGCGGTCGGATTCCGTGCGCCGCTTCGGTCGTGGAATCGATGCCGCGTGACTGCATGCCCTCGGCGGGCTAATCTGCGTGGCATGGTCCGGCTCAGTGTCAATATCAATAAAATAGCGACTCTGCGGAACTCCCGCGGCGGCGCGGTTCCGAGCGTGGTTGCGGCAGCGCGTGTTTGCGTTGAGGCGGGGGCGCCGGGCATCACCATTCACCCGCGCGCGGACCAGCGGCATATCACCCGCCAGGATGTTCTGGACCTGGCGGCTTTCCTCGCGCCGCTGCGCGACCGCGTCGAGTTCAATATTGAGGGTGACCCGCGCGAAGATCTGGTTGCTCTGATCCATGAGGTCCGCCCGCATCAGGCGACCTTCGTGCCGGTTTTGCCTGATGAGATCACCAGCCAGGGGGGGTGGCCCGCATCGGCGTCGACCGCGGCCTTGCCCGAGACGATCTCCGGGCTGCGCGCGGCGGGCATCCGGGTGGGGCTTTTTGTCGACCCGGATGAGGCATCCGTTCGCTGGGCGGCCGAGATGGGCGCCGATCGCGTGGAGCTCTTCACGGAGCCCTTTGCCCGCGCGGCTGCGCGCAGCGATGCTGCGGCCGAGAAGAGCTTCGCTGCCTGTGTCCGGGCCGCTCGCCTGGCCCATTCGCTCGGCTTGGGCGTGAACGCGGGTCATGATCTTGACCTCGAGAACCTGGTCCTCTTCGCCACGCTGCCCCATCTCGACGAGGTTTCGATTGGCCATGCCCTGATCAGCCAATCCGTCTTCGATGGTCTGGACTCGGTCGTGCGCGCCTATGTTGCGCTGCTGGAACAGACGGATTGACCTCGGCCGGATGCAGGCCTGCTCTTGAGCCGGATTTCCAGAAGGATTTCTCTCTTCCCGACGGCGCACCAGACGGGCAGCATGAGTGAAATCTCATGGCACGAACCAGTGTCGCGCTTGCGGATTGCACCGACGCGACCATCGAGGCCACATTGGGCACGACCTTCGAGTAGCGGGCGTCAGCTCTGCTGCGCAAAATTTTCAGGAGGCGGGCAGAACGAAGATCGGCGAGGACCAGGCGCGTTCGCGAACCATCGCGAGGCAGGCGTCATCGGGGTCGAAGCCGGGGCCGCTGGCGGGGCAGAAATGCGCGCGCAGGCAATGGCCGGCCTCGTCGCGCTCGCAGCGCATCGGGTCGCCGTTGATCGCCTCGGTGGGTTCCTGCAAGGCGCGCACATAATAGATTGCCTCGCGGTCGCTGGCGGCGAACTCCGGATCTTCAAACGAGACCACGCAGCCGGCCTCATCGGGGGCGCAGGGGAATACCCGCCAAGGGTCGTCGATGAGCTCGCCGAGGTCTTCTTCGGGATGTGTTTGCGGGCGGATGCGGACCACCTCGATGCGGTCGATGATGTGGCGCCGGTCGCTGGGGTGGTAACATTCCCCCAGGCAGAGGCGTTGTAAGCGCTCGGGTGTGAGCCGCTCGCGGGTAGCCTCCGAGCAGCCGGGGAGTTGTGTAAAATCGCCGACCGCGCGAACCTTAAAGTGCGGCGTGCCGTCCATCTCCACCACGCTACCCATGCCGCGGCGCCCTTCGACTGAATTCTCGATATCGAAATGCAGCAGAATCCGTGGGCCGCTGGTGCCGTAGGTACGGCGGTCTTCCAGCGCGGCGAAGATGGAATCGCGGTCCCGGCCGTTTGCGTGAACGGCGACAAGGCCGGCGGTATAATAATACGATGCGTTACGCTCGCTGCCGGGGTCGCCAAAGGGGATGCCGTCGCGCAGCAGGGCTGGCGGGATCGGCTCGGCGGCGGCGGCCTGGGGGGCCGGGCTCAGGCGCTTATGCCAATCGTCGCGCAGGCCGTAGGCGTCGGCGAAGGCCTTGCGCCCGATCTCTTTATAGCCGGCGCCGGCACGCGCTTTGTGGTTGTCGCTCGATGCGATGAAGCCGTAGCGGAAGGCGCCGGCGTCGCCTGCCTTGGTACCCTCGGGGCGTACGGCAAGCCCGTATTGGGCGCTCATTTTCGGACGGTATTCCAGGGCCGGCAAGAAGGTGCCGGCCAGTTGGCCGCATTCGCGCCAATCGTCCGGGGTGGTGCCGGCAACGACGCCCTTGGCGAGTCCGGCCGGTAGTTCCAGGTACCAGGCGCGGGTGCGAGCGACGCGTTCGGCGCAGATTGCGTCGCTGGTTTCGATGCAGCGGGAGCGGATGATCTCGCCGGCCCGCCAGCAGCAGGGCTCGTAATCGTCTTTGGGGGCGGCACAATGCAGCTCGCCCTTCTCGTCAATCTCGGTATCGCGAAGGTCGCGCCAGAGTTCGCTGTTGCCGTGCCCGGAATAGACCTCGAAGAGGCGTTGGCGAGCCGGGTCGTGCTGGCCGTCCTTGAGCTGGAGACCGAGGTCGGCCGATGGCGGCGCATGGATGCCCCAGGTTGTGCCGTGCGGGATCACGAGGGCGGGGTAGTCCCATTCGTCAAGCTTGGCGAAGAGGTCGGCCGGCGTGGCGGCCCCTTCGAAGCAATCGTCGGGGAGGTCGCGCACGGCGACACCCTTGGCGCACTCGGCGGTGTTTCGGACGTCGCGGGTCCAGCGATTGAAGTCGAGGTAGGGGCCGAGATTACCGGGGAAATCGCCAATCGTCAGGCCGGCCCGGATCAGGGCCCAGCCGGCCGAGGAGACCGGGATCTGCGCCAGAATCTCATTGGGACCGGCGCCGATCGGCCGGGCCGGGGTCTTGTCGTTCGCGGTGTCGCGCAAGAGCACATTCTTGTGGCCCCAATGCGGCTGGGAGGCGCCCGCGGAACTGCTTTGGGTCCACTCCCAACCGAGAAAGGCGACGGTATCGGCATTGTCCGGGTCGCCGGCGACAGCGTTGCATTCGCGGATCGAGTCGCGCGTCTCCGCCCATTGCCAAGGCGTCAATGCCTCGGCGTGATCGTTGATGCTCCAGAAGTCGAGTTCGGCACAGAAGCGCGCGAAATCACAGGCATCGGCGGGTGGGTGCACGCCTTCGCCCTGAATCAGCGGTAGGGCAAAGAAAAAGGCGTCCACTGAGTAGGTCGTATGGACATGGAGGTCGCCGAAGAGGATCTGCGAGTCGCTTTGGCTGGTGCCGAGTGCTTGGCTGGCATCGGCGCGCGTCCGGGCTCGTTCGGCGATATGGCCGGCGGGCAGCTGCGGCCCGCTCACCTGGCCGCGGCCGTGGCGCTCTCCGAGGACGCCCTCGGAGAGGAAAAGCACGAGTCCTGTCGCGACGGCCAGCAAAAGGAGAACGGGTACGATGAGGTAGCGGAACAATTTGCGCACGCGCCTCTGTACGCGGGTTGGTGCCTGCAGCGCAAGCCTTGTAGTGCCGCAGCTTGGGGATCGGGCTGGGAATAGAGGCACGCTGGGCGCTCCCTGCGTCTGCGTTGTGGTCTGCGGGGTAGAATATTACTGGACTTTTTACTGAAAAGGGGGGCGCCTGCATTGACTCCTCTCCGCTGCCCGGCCATCCTCAATGGGCTGCAAAGGGTAGCGCAGTTTTTTTCTTTGAGATCGGACGAACCGTGGGGGGGCCCACGGGTGCCGTCGGGTCGGGTGGGGGTGTTTTGGCAGGGAACGAATCGTTCCAGCAATCGGGTATGCTCGGGGGACTCCGCGGCGCCTGGTCACGGATGACAAGCGGCGGAGCGGGTAGCTATGTTGTGGTCGATATCGGCTCGAGTGCGATCAAGCTGCTTGAGGTGCGTGGCGCGCCTGAGGGCCTTGAGATTTTGCGCGCGGGGATTGCGCCGGTTCCTGCGGGCGCTCTGCGCAATAATACCATTGAGGATACGGTCGCGGTCTCGGACGTCGTGCGTCGGCTTGTCGACGAGCTCGGTGTGCAGGCGATTCACGCCGTGACCGCCGTGCCGGGGCCTTCGGTCATCATCAAGAAGGCGCTGCTGCAGCTGCGCGCCGATGAAGACCTGGAAAGCCTCCTGATGATCGAGGCGCAGAGCTTCATCCCCGAGAGCATCGAGAATGTGAGCCTCGATTATCAGGTACTGCGCCACGAAGATGCCGAGGCCGAAATCTTGTTGGTTGCGGTACGTAGAGATATTCTCGACCGCTATACCAGCGCGATCTCGCAGGCCGGCCTTGAGCCCATCATTGTGGATGTCGATTATTTTGCTCTCGAAAATATGTTCGAGCTCAACTACGGCCGCAACGAAGACGCTACGATCGCGATCGTGAATGTCGGCGCGCGCTACTCCTCGATCAATATCATCAAGGGCGGAATTTCAACGACGACCGGCGATGTGCAGGCCGGCGGCGGCGAGATCACCGACGCATTGGTCAGCTCTTTGGGCGTCTCCTACGATGATGCCGAGCGATTGCAGGCTGGTGAGGATCTGGGAGCTGCGGTCGCGGAACGCGCTCGGCCGATTCTGGAGCGCGGCGCCGCAGGGCTGGCCGAGGCTCTTGTGCAGGCGCTTCGCTTTCTCTCCCGTACGGCCTCGGATGAGCCTTTGCAGACGATTTATCTCTCCGGTGGCGGGGCGCGCACGCCGGGGCTGCTCGAAGGCCTGGCTTCGCGCCTTACGATTGAGGTGGAGATCGTCAACCCCTTTGCTCGGCTACAGATCAGCCGGAACCTCGACTCGGAGGCCCTCCAGGAGATGGCTCCCGCGCTTGCGGTTGCGGTCGGCCTCGGCACGCGGAGGCCTGGCGACGAATGATTCGCATCAATCTCATGCCTCGCGAAGAGGCGCGTCGCGCGGCGACCAAACAACGCGACCAACGCATCGCGATCGCCGTGTTCGGGCTGCTTTTGCTCATCGTCGTGATGGCAGAATTCGTCACCCGGAATGCGGCCGGCACGGTCGAGGCGCAGGCCGCGGCCTACCGCGAGGACCTGATCGAACTCGATCGCAAGCACCGGGAGTCGATGCAATTGGAGCGGCGCCGTCGCGAGCTGCGCGCCAAACTTGACACGATTGAAGTCCTTGAGCGTCAACGCAAGGGGCCGGTTTACGTTCTGGGCGACCTCAGCGCGGCCACTCCGGACGCACTTTGGCTCACGGAAATCCGCGAGACGGGTGGATCGGCTTTCCTCAAGGGGCGCGGCCTCGACAACCAGACGATCGCGCTCTTCATGCGGCAGCTTGAGGCATCGCCGTATTTCGAGGCCGTTGACCTCGTCGAGACCACGCATGTGGAAGAGGGCAATGCCGAGCTCAAAGAATTCTCGATTCGTGCGCGGGTTCTTTACGCTGGCCGCGAAATAGCTGCGGATGGGAAGGGGGCCCCCTGATGGGCGATCTCAGTGAGCGCTTCCTCGCCTTGGAGTCGCGCCAGAAGCTGGGCTTGATCGCGGCTGTGCCGCTATTCGTCCTGGTGCTGTATTTCCTCCTCCTTCTCGGCCCCCGGCTCTCGCATACGGCGGAGTTGTCGCGGCGTGTCGAGGAAATGGCCGTCGACCGTGCGCGCAAAGCGGCGGCGACCGCCGGCATGGAGGAGCGCGTGCGCGAGGTTGCCTTGCTCGACCGCGACCTCAAATTGGCGATGACCCAGCTGCCAGACAAAAAAGAAATTCCCGACCTGCTCAGCTCGATCTCGACGCTGGCGCGTGATTCCGGGCTTGATATTCTGATCTTCCGGCAGAAACCGGAGACCTACCAGGAATTCTATGCCCGGGTGCCGGTCGAGATGGAGGTCCGCGGCACCTACCATCAGGTGGCCGGTTTTCTGGACCGCGTAGGGAGGCTCGACCGTATCGTGAACGTCTCGGAGCTTGTCGTGAACGACCCTATGATCGAGGGCAATGACCTGATTTTGCGGGCGAATTCGCGCGTGACGACTTTTCGTTTCCTCGGCGAAGAGGAGCGCAAGCGGCTGGCGGAAGAGGGCAAGATGGAAGAGGCGAAAAAATGAGGCCTCTCGTGTTGGCAATCGCCTTGCTTCTCTTCCCAGCGGCAATGACCATCGCGGCGGAGAACGAAGCCTATGAGGCCGCTGGCAAGCGCGACCCCTTTCGCCCGCTCTCGATGGTGCGGGTCTCGAAGCCGCAGCCGGTAGAGCCTCTGACGCCGCTGCAGCGCTACGAACTCGGGCAGCTCCGGCTTGTGGGCATCATTCAGAAAATCGACCCGCCCCGAGCGATGGTCGAAGATAGTGCGGGGCTCGGCTTCATTTTGACGCCAGGCACACCGATCGGAAGAAACGGTGGCGTGGTCGCGGAGATCCGGCAGCGGGAAGTGGTGGTGGAAGAATGGCACACCGACGTGATTGGCAAGCGACACCGGGCAGAGATCGTGATGGCGCTGCCGACCGACGAGAGCGAGTTTCAGCAGTGATGGTGAAGAGAAAAATGATTCCGGTGGCGCTGGCGATGCTGGCCGCGGGTTGTACCGCACACCAGGCGAGGCCGGAGGCCGTCGGGCGGGAATATCGTACCGAGATTTCGGGTGCCGGCGTTGTTGCCGCCGAGTTGGTCAAGCCGGGTATCGCCTTGATGCCGGTACTGGTCGAGCCGGAGCCGGGTCTGCGCGTCGTAGAGGTGCGCTCGGCCGGATCCGCCTTGGGCGCTCGTATCGTTGTTCAACTCTCTCGTTTGCCGGATGGCACGCGCTCGTTCGGGTTGGACGACCCGCGCCGCTGCGTTGTCGATCTCGCTGGCGAGGTTTGGGACTCGGCCGGCCAGGACACGCTGTCGACGCAGAACACGCTGGCACCGCGCCTGCGCATCGGTCGCCACACGGACAAGATCCGTCTCGTATTGGAGGTCGCGGAGAACGCGCCCGGCGATTGCGTGACGGCCGAGGTGGGTAGTGCGGTCGTCCTTGGTGTCGGCACGTCGCCGATCGGGGCGAAAGGCCGGATCCTTTATGCCGTGGCCGACGCGCCGCTGGGCGCCTCGGGCCAGGCCGAGTTTGTATTGGCCCAAGCCACCGGGAATGCGGCGGCAATGGGGACGCTAGCTGCTGTAGCTGCGGTGCATCCCCCCGTAGCGCTTGACCCTGCGGTAGCGGCGATCCGTGAAATCGCGCGCCAGGCCGCGCTGCCGTCCGAGCCGGAGGCGGCTGCCCCGTCGCCGGCTTCGGTCGAGGCGACCCGGCCGCGCACCAGCGTCAGCCTGACGCGAGCGCCAGCGCCCGCGAGTCCCTACTCCGGCAAGCGCATCACCTTGGAGTTCAAGGACGCAGATATTCTCAATGTCATGCGTATTATCGCGGACGTGGCTCAGCGAAATATCGTAGCGACCGACGATGTATCCGGCCGTATCACCATTGTCCTGCACGATGTCCCTTGGGATCAGGCGCTGGATATCCTGCTCAAAGCCACCGGCCTTGAGATGGTCTCGTACGACGATGTTCTGGTCGTTTCGACCTCGAAGCGGCTTGAGCAAGAACGTAAATCCCGCCTCGCGGCGCGGCTCGCCGGGCGCCGTCTGGAGAACCTCCAGACGGCGTATTTCCGAGTCAATTATGTGAATCCGAACGAGATCGCGCGCATCTTGCGCGGCGGCAGCAGTACCTCAGGCTCCGGCGCGCGCGCTGCCGGCGCCATCTCTGCCGGCAGCGGCATTGTTGACGGCCCGGGGCAGCGGCGCGGCCTCCTCTCGAACCGTGGCATGGTCATGGTGAATGAGGGAACCAATACAGTAATTGTCCGCGACGTCGCGGACGGCGTCGCCAATGCCGCCGAATTGGTACGCAAACTCGATATCCAGACCGCACAGGTCGTGATCCAGGGGCTTATTTTCGAGGCCGATACTTCGGTCGCGCGCGATTTGGGCGTGCGCTGGGGTGCGTCTTACCTGGCGAGTCCCGAAACCGGCAATTCGACCGGGCGCAATTTTCCGGGCCGCATCGGCATCGGCGGCGGCGGGCCGCGTGATGTCGCGGGTGGCGAAGGCGAGGCTCCGGGAGCGCCGATCCTGGTGGACTTCCCGGCCAAGGGGATCGCTGCGGGCGCGGGCTCGACTCTGGGGCTTCTGCTCGGTTCACTTGACGGCGCGACCCAGCTCGACGCGGAAATCACGGCAATCGAAAACGAGGGCAAGGGCAGGGTGATCTCGCGGCCTAAAATCATCACGCTCAACAATCGCGAAGCCGAGATCCAGAGCCTCGAGATCCTGCGTGTGAAGCTGCCGAGTACAGGCACTGTGATCAATACGGGCGCGGGCGGCTCGGCGGGCTCCACCAGCGTTGCCACGCAGGCGATCGATACCGGGATCATTCTGCGCGTGACGCCGCAGGTTTCCAGCGATGGGTATATCCTCTTGAAGATCTTCGTGAAGTCGAGCGTGCCCTCGACCGCATCGACCGACGGTATCCCCAACGAGATCAGCCGTCAGGCGACCTCGCAGGTGCTGGTGCGCGATGGCGAGACCATCGTCCTCGGCGGTGTCTACCGCCAGCAGGCGAGCCTGGCGCAGGGCGGTGTGCCCTGGCTGAAAGATATTCCCGTGCTCGGCTGGCTCTTCAAGAACCAATCGACGCAGGATAGGCGCCAGGAATTGCTGGTCTTCATCACGCCGCGGGTGGTCTGGCGCAAGGACTCCGGGGGCAAGCTGCCGAGCGCCGCCGACCTCTGGCGCGAGCGCGACCGCAGCGCCTACGAGATCCTCGCACCGAAGCGCAAAGGGAACTCGGAGCTCGGGGCGATTCCGGGAGCCTAGATTTTGGGCAAGCTACAGGCACGAATTCCGTTCAAGAAAGCAGAGCGCATGGCCGCTCTGCTCGGAGAAGAGACTCGCATGAAGAATCTACGCAAGCACGCAACCAAGGCCGTTCTATTCGCCGTGGTTTTATCGGCCTCGGCCTGCGGCAGTGGCGCGGGCAATAATGACCAGGGAATCGTCTTCACGGCGACCGGTATCTGGCGCGGCCCGGCGTCGATCGAGGACGGCCAGATCCGCTGTACCGAGCCGAATATCTCCAATGCGATTGTCGACACATCAAACTCGCTGAGTCTGTCGTTGGTGACGGCATTTCCCGATCGCTTCAACGCTTTCGCAGATCCCTGCGGTGGCTATATCGGGCTTGAGAATAAGCTCCTGACCCTCGCGATCAACGTGCAGACCATCGCGATCGAATATAACGTTCCAGGAGCCGCGGTCGATGTGCCCGACCATGCCGTCCCGACCGGTTTTCGCATCAACCCTTCGTCTTCGACTACCGAAGCGACCAGCGGGGTTCCGAATCTGGTCTACGCGGAACTTGTTGGCCAGCTCGTGCCGGCGACAATCGTCGATTTTCTGACGATCTACGCAAACCAATTGCCGCAACGACCCTACCTGATGACCGCGACTCTCGTGGCCGTCGGGCAGGCGCAGAACGGCGACCATTACCGATCCAATCCGGTAAGCTATTCCTTCACGGTTGAAGATTGAGGCGGGCGAGTTGATGCGCAACAGAGTCATCGGAGCGGACGACGAGCGAAATCCAGTGGGCACGATGGCCTCTGCGTTTTTCATCGGGGCAGCCCTTTTCCTCGCGAGTTGTGGCAGTACGGGCCAGGCACCGGAAGCCGTGCCGCCGCAATGGGTCTTGAGCCCTGCGGGTACGGTGAGCAACGCCGGGTCGCTGGAAATGACCGCGTCCATGAGCGGCGTCTACCCTGGCCGTAGTGACCGGCTTGAGGTGCGCGTGCGGGTACTCGATCCACAGGGCACGCCGGTCGTCGGCCAGACCGTGCTCTTCCAAGCCGCCCGCGAGGGCGCGGAGTTCACGCCCGAGCCACCGGCCGGAACCACGCTCGCACAGGCCGGCTTCCCCGCCGGCATCGGCCTCACCGACACCGCTGGCCTGGCAACCGTCGTGCTGCACGCGCCGGTTGCATCGGGACGCATGGCGGTCACGGGCGTCGCGATCGGCTTGCGCCTCTCGGGGCTGATTTTCATCGAAGTTTTAAAAAACGGTTTCTTCCCGAGCGAGGGCGACCTCGTCACCGTGGTGCCCGCGTCCATCGAGGTCACCCAGCCCATTCCGGATAGCGAGTTGGATTTCGTGATCGTCGGAGGGGTTCCGTTCGAGGCTCCGCAGCCGCCCTATATTCTGACGACTACCGCTAGTAGCATCGGGACTGCCGAGTTGATTTTTGATGAGATCTTCCCGGCCTTCATTCGCTACACGCTAAGCGGCGCGGATTCGGGCACCCATACTTTCTCTGTCCTGGATGCCGAGGGCCATTCGTTTGCGGTCTCGGTCAAGGCCGAACACAACCCGCTCCAACTCACGCCTGCCTCGAGTACGATTCTGCCCAGCGGCGAGGAGATTTTCGTCGTAACTGGCGGCTTGCCGCCCTACGATTGCAGCGTCTCCCGCGGGACGCTGAGCCCGGAGCAGATAGCCGACGAAGGCGGCCGCACTACTTATACGGCCCCGGCCGTGACCGAAGCGGCCATCATCAATGTGGTTTGCCTGGACGGCGCCGGACAGACAGCGGTAGCCATCGTAACCGTCAGCCCACCGACCCCCTAAGAGGTTCGGCCAAGCCCCTACCGGTGGATCAGGGGGTTGGTTTGGGTGGTGCGGGCTCGGATGGTGTAGACACTATCGCCGGATAGGACGGCGCCGCGGCCGAAGAGGCGGCCGCCTTGCCAATTGGAGAGGCCGAGTTCGGGGCGGTTGAGGGCGTATTGGCCGTCGACCCAGCGGGTGAAGCCGTTGCCGACGAAGGGCGCGTTGATCGTGCGGAAGAAGGTTTCGTGTTCGGCGGGGTCTTCGCTGATCAGGCTGGCGACGAATTGCGGACTGTAGCGATTGAAGAGGGCCACGGCGGCGGCGGTGTCGGAAACGATTTTGAGGCTGAGTTCGGGGGTCTCCTCCCATTCCCATTCGTGGCCGAGGCTTTTCTCGGGCAGGGACTCGACCTGTGGTTCTTCGGTCGCGCCGGCGGCGCGGCGGATGTGGATGCGGCGCGTCAACAGATCGGCGGGGAGGTAGCTCTCGTCGCCTTCGGCGATGTGCAGCTTGAAGGCCTGGCCGCGGGCGGCGCCGGCTGCCGCCAGCGCATCGAGGAAGACGGGTACGAGGTCGCTTGCGCGGCTGGCGGGGATGCAGCAGACGTTGAGGGTGTTGCAGACTTTGCGGTCCAGCGAGGCTTCGACCGCAGCCGCGAATTTCTCGTCATGGGCCGACTCGCTGGCGACGATCCAGGCGCCGCCGGTGCCGTGCAGGCTTGCCGGCACACCTGCTTGACGGGCCAGCGCGCCGAGCGTGGCGACCGCCTGGCCCGAGCCGCGTGCTACCGCGAGTGCTATGCGCGTATCGCAGAAAAGCGCGTGTCCGGCGGCGTGCGCCGTGCTGTCAATCAATACGACGGCGCCTTCGGGCAGGCCGGCGTCCCGTCGCGCGGGTTCCAATGCCTCGGCCATAATAGTGCGCGCCGTCCCCAGCGCGTCGCTGCCTATCCGAAAGACGACGGTATTGCCGCCACGCAGGACTCCGGTGGCATCGGCCAGTACATTGGGTCGCCCCTCGAAGACGAAACCGACGACGCCGAGCTCGGCGCCGACCAACTCGACCTGCCAGCCCTCATGCTCGATGGTCTCGAGCACCGTGCCGCGCCGGCTGGTAGCCGAGATCCAGCCGCGCAGGCCGTCAATCATGCCTCGGCGCAGCTTTTCGTCAGCGACCAGGCGAGTGGTCGAACGGCCGCGCTGCTTGGCCCGCGCGATATCTTTTTCATTCGCTTGGCCGATGCGGGCCCATCGCGCGTCGTCTTCGAGGTGGTCGGCGAAGAGGCTGAAGAATTGCGAGATCTGGCTGTCGAGAACCGCGCCCATCTTCGCGAAGGCGGCGCAGGCCCGGCCGACCGCCTCAAAGCTTACCCGGCGTTCGGCTGCTGGCAGGTGCAGGATGGCGCCGGTTTCCTCGATGACGACAAGCGAGTCACCGGCGGCGAAGTCCGCGGCGAGTTCTGGAGGTACCGTGACGAAGCGATCGCCCCCGACGAGGATCCGGTCGCCAGCGGCGAGCTGTTCCAATTGTAACAAATCGGCCATAGTCGAGCTTCGTGGTGTCGGGCCGCATCGTCAAGCCGTCGCTGCCGGCGGGGCTGCGGGGTGGCCGGCGGCAGGGAGGGCCGCGGCGGACGCAGCCGTGCTCTGGCCCGCGCCCTCTGCGGCGAATCTGCCGCCGGATGTGTAAGGAATCCGCATGGCGGATTTAGAGCTGGTTTCGAGTGAGGAGATGTTCGGTGGTGAGCAGAAGTATCTGCGGCATCTTTCCGACGAGACCGGGACGCAGATGACGTTCTCGGTTTTTGTCCCGCCGCAGGCCAAAGCCGGCCCTGTGCCCGTGCTTTATTGGCTTTCCGGGCTCACCTGTACGCCCGAGAATTTCACCGTGAAGGCCGGCGCGCAGCAGTATGCGGCCGAGCATGGCATCCTTCTGGTGGCGCCCGATACCAGCCCGCGCGAGGCCGGCATCGCCGGCGAGGAGGATTCCTGGGATCTCGGTTCGGGCGCCAGTTTCTACTTGGACGCAACCGAGATGCCGTGGATCATGAATTATCGCATGCACTCCTATCTTATGGACGAGCTCCCCGCGCTGGTGGCCGAGGGGCTGCCGGGCGATACGACGCGTTCGTCGATCTTCGGTCATTCGATGGGCGGCCACGGCGCGTTGGTGCTGGCGCTGCGCAATCCCGGCCGCTTTCGCTCGGTCTCGGCCTTCGCGCCGATCTGTGCACCGAGCCATTGCCCGTGGGGCGAGAAAGCGTTCACGGCCTACCTCGGCTGTGACCGCGCGGCCTGGGCCGAGTGGGATGCCTGTGCCTTGATCGCGGGTGCCACCGAGCGCCTGCCCTTGCTGATCGACCAGGGCGAAGACGATGAGTTCCTCGCCGAGCAGCTGCACCCCGAGCGGCTTGAGGCAGCCTGCAGCGCAGCGGGCCACCCACTTACGCTGCGTCGTCACGCCGGTTTCGGGCATGGCTACGATTTCATCCAAACGCAGATCGGTGACCATATCCGTCATCACGCCGAAGCCCTGCTGGGCTGAACCTGGAGGCCCGGCCGAAAAGCAGGCCTGCCGCCGGGCATACCTTTGGAGACGATCACATGCGGACTCGACAGCGCCGCCGTACAGGCGATAGAAAAGAGGCATGAGAGCAATCCCGGTCCTTTTTGCGTGTACGGCGTTTTTTCTTCTCGCAGCATCTCCGGCGGCCTCTGCCGACGAGGAGCCGCGAGTGGTGGTAAACGGCGAGGCGATATTGCGCGTCGCCCCGGACCGAGCCGTGTTGATGCTGACCGTCGAGTCACGCAACAAAAACCCGCAAAAGGCGCAGGTCGCGGGCGCGCGTGCCGCCAGTCGCGTCATGCAAGCATTGCAGTCGGCGAAGCTGGGTAAAGATGCCGTGCGCACCATCGCATATTCCTTGCAGGAAGAATTTGAATGGCAGGAGCGTCGCAGGGTGTCGCGGGGCTACCTGGCGAGTAACTCGATTGAGGTTCGTATCGATGATGTAGAGCGGGTTGGCGAGGTGCTTGCGGCGGCAGTCTCGACGGGTGCAACCGCGGTCTCAGGGTTGCGCTTCGATGTGAAGGCGCGCGATGAACTGGAACGCCAGGCCCTGCGCGAGGCGGTCGCCAATGCGCGGGAATATGCCGAGGCTGCTGCCCGCGGCGCCGGCGCGCGTCTGGGCGATATCCTCCTGATCGAGCAAGTGGGCGGTGCCTCGCCCCGGCCTCGCCAGGTCTTTGCCCGCTCGATGGCCGCCGATGCAAAGGCACCCGTGCCGCCGATCGAGGCAGGCCAGATCGAAATCCGCGCCCGCGCTCGCCTGACGATCGAACTCGACAACGACTGAATCCGATTCTGCGTTACCCCGCGGGCGGTGAATACTCCGGAAAGCCGAGCAATTTGTCCCCTTGGGGGGACGTGTACCGATTTCCGTCCCCTTTGCATCCCTCGCTGCCGAACCCTTCGGTATCTTCGAGAATGCGGTGCCGCCGCTGGCACATTCTCCCTGTGCTGACATTTTATGGCGGGCCTGATATTGCGCCGGTTACCCGTGGCCGCTGAAGAATCATTCTCTGAGACGCACCCCCGACGTGTTCTGGCTCTTTTGGTTTCGGTCGGGGTGGGCTTCTGGCTGGCAGGAGTGCTCTTGGTTGGCGTGCTGGATGCGCGCGCGATCAAGGTTCCGGCGGTCGACCTCGACCAGCTCGGAATGACCCGACGCGTCCTTGCAAAGGGCATGCGGAACGAGGGCGATCCTGACGCCTTCCGGGTGGTCTTCCTCGGTGATTCGCTTTCCTTTCCGCGCGGCCGAGCGCTGCCCGCGCCCGGCATTCTTCGCTACCAACTTCGCAAGAAGCTGGGCCGGCGGAGAATCGATCTCATCAACCTCTCGATTCCTGGCTTCACGACCTTTTCGCATTATCTGGTGAGCGAGGAGGTGGTGAAGGTCAAGGCCGAGCGCGTGATCATCGGAGTGAATCTGTCCTGGTTCTCCCGCTTGGCGGAAAGGCAGCAGCCGGTGCTTGCCGGTCTGCTGCCGGCAACGCGCTGGGCCGAGGCCGTGCGGCTGCCGCTGTTTGCAATCGGTCTTGCCGCCGCCGATATGGTCATCTATCGATCGGCGATTGCGTCCGGCCATTATGAGGATTGGCGCTGGCTGCGACGCCAGCAGGGGCGCTTCGCTGCGGGCTACGCAAATTGGGTAGGTGCATTCCAGAAATGGGCGGGCGAAGGCGGCGGAATGGCTTGGCAGCGCGCGCTCTCGGCAAAGGCTCTGGTCGTGGAGGTTCGGGCGCGGCGGTCGACCCGCGCGGGTGCGCGGCGCAATTTGGGATCGTTCTTGGACGGTTTGGAGCGCGATGACCCGGATCTGCAAACGCTGGAAGCGCTGGTGGCTCGTTATCGCGCGGCCGGTAGCGAGGTGCTGGTGCTGGTACAACCAACCAACGTCGTGAATCTGCGCAAGGTCGGAGTCTATGACAAGGCAAATATAGAGGTCTCTCTCGCCCGCCTACGCGCGGTGGCAGAGCGGCAAGGTGCGAGTTTCCTCGACTTGCATGACCTTCTGCCCAACCGGTCCTTTCGCGACGACCGGGACCACCTCGCCCTCAAGGACTCGACACAGCCGGCGGCCGCGGTCGCGTCGCGGCTTCTGCCTTGGGCGCTGGGTCGCCCAGATTGGGCGGTCCGGGCCGCGGGGCTTCCGCGGGTAGAGGCGCGCGCAAAGCGCAAGAGAAACTGATTTCGATGCTCTTCCCGACTCTGGCCTTTGCGGTCTTCTTCCTCATCGTCTTTCTCGGCGATCGGTTGCTTCCCACGCGCGCGCGCGCCGGTTGGTTGTTGCTGGCCAGCCTCTTTTTCTACTTTCTTTGGTTGCCGCCCTACCTTTTGCTTCTGCTCGCGGACATCGGAGTCAACTATCTGTTTTTGCGTCGCATGCTCTACCATTCGGCGCAGGGCGGGGAGTCGGCGAAGCTGGCGGCACGCCGTTGGCTGATTGCCTCGATCGTCTTCACGGTCGGTATTCTGGCGGTCTTCAAATACGCGGCCTTCTTGCTCGGCATCGCCGGGCCCTTCGCGGCGCTCCTGGGCGGCGAGGCACCATCCGTTGCGGAGATTCTGCTGCCGCTCGGCATCTCTTTCTATTCCTTCCAGCTGATTGCATTGCATGTCGATGTCTACCGCGGCGAGCTCGCGCCACCGCGTAATCTTGCCCGCTACGCACTTTTCGTCTGCTTTTTTCCGCAGCTGATCGCCGGGCCGATTCTGCGTGGTCGCGAGCTGCTGCCGCAGATCGAGGAGGGTGGAAGGCCGACGGCCGACCGCAATCGCCGTGGCATCTGGTTGATTACAGCCGGTTTGCTGAAGAAGGTGGTCTTTGGCGATTTTCTGCTTGCTCCTTTGGTCGATGCCGCCTACGGGAACCCGGGCGTCATCTCCGCGCCGCTGCATTTGGTGGCGACCTACGCCTTCGCCTTCCAGATCTATTTCGATTTCTCGGGTTACACCGATATGGCGCGCGGCATTGCGCTGCTCCTCGGCTACGAGTTGCCGCTGAATTTCGAAGAACCCTACCTCTCACGCAATCCGACGGAGTTCTGGCGCCGCTGGCATATGACACTCTCACGCTGGTTGCGCGATTACCTCTACATCCCCTTGGGCGGAAACCGGAAAGGAGGCATGCGCACGACGATCAACCTGTTTCTGACGATGCTGCTCGGCGGCCTCTGGCATGGTGCGGGGTGGAATTTCGTTATCTGGGGCGGTCTGCATGGCGTGCTGCTCTCGGTGCATCGGCCCATGCGCTCGCGGCGCGACCCTGAAGCGAAGCTCGTCCTCGGCGATTGGTGGCGCATCTTTCTTTGCTTCCATGTCGTCACCTTCTTGTGGATCTTCTTCCGCGCGAGCACCTTCATGGACGCCATTATAGTGATCGAGACGATCCTCTTCGGGAATTGGAACGTCGCGATGCCGGTCTGGGGCTTCCTGCTATGCGCCCTGGCCGCGGCATTGCATTTCCTCGAGCGCGCCTGGCGGCCGCGCGTAATGGCGGCGCGTAAGCGCAGCGCCGGTATCGGCGGCACTATCGCCGAGGGGTTGGTCTTCGGCGTCGTGCTCGCCTTGGTGGTTGCGGCCAGCGGGCGCGGTGCGGAGTTCATCTATTTCCAGTTCTGATTTCGACAGCCGCCTTCGTGTATCTGACAAGCGTCGGCCGTCCTGATATTTTGGGCAACATACGTGGTGACCGAAGAGATGACTCGCGCTTTGCGCATCTGGCGCGCCTTGCTTCTTTTGGTCGCGGTCGCCACGGGGTTCCTGTTGGCCGGTCTCTGCTTGATTGCCCTGCTCGAGGTGGCGGAAGTAAGAACTTCGGACGTCGACTTGGACCAAATTGTCGCCACGCAAACGGTGCTGGCCGCAGGCGAGGGCAGCGGCGAACGGGTCGTGTTCCTCGGCGATTCGCTCTCGTTTTCGGCCGAGGGCCGGCCCTCGCCGCTCTGGATTGCCGGGGTCCGGATGCGCAATAAATTCAATCGGCCGGATATCGAAATTCTGAACCTCTCGATACCCGGCTTCACGACCTTTTCGCATTATCTGACCAGTGAGGCGGTGGCGGAACTGGGTGCTGGGCGCGTGATCATCGGGGTGAACCTCTCGTGGTTCAGCCGAGCGCGAAGCCTCCAGCAGCCGGTGCTTGCCGGCCTGCTGCCGGCGAGCCGGTGGTGGGAGGCCGCTGGTCTGCCGCTGCATTCGATCGGGCTCTCGGCTGCGGACCTTCTCACCTATCGCTCGATCGTCGCGGCTGGATATTTCGAGTGGTGGCGTTGGCTACGCCGCCAGCAGGTCCGGATTGCGCGTGGCTATGCGGCGCTGGTCACGTATTTTCAGAAGCGCGTCGGTGCGGCTGCTGGAATGCGCAGCGGGCCCTCGGTGGAGGAGGTGATGCAGCAGCTCGCCGTGGTTCGGCCGACGGCTGCTGACGCCAAGCGTCGCCTCGCTTCGGTTCTGCAGGGTCTTGCGCCCGACAATCCCGACCTGCTCGTCCTCGAAGCGCTGGTCGCACGACACCGTGCGGCGGGCAGTGAGGTGCTTGTGCTGATTCAGCCAACCAATATTGCCAGACTCATCGGGCTGGGTGTCTATGACCACGCAGGCATGGGCGCATCGCTCGGACGCCTGCGTGCGGTGGCCGCGCGGCAGGGGGCTGATTTTCTTGACCTCCACGATCTTCTCCCCGGCCGTTCCTTTCGCGACGGCAACGATCACCTGGAACATGCGGATGCGACCCTGCCGGCGGGCGAATTGGCGTTACGGATCGTCCCCTGGGCACTGGGCTACGAGGATTGGGCCGCGCAGGTCGATGCGCTGCCCTCTGTCCGGGCGCATGACGACGAAGAGGATCTGTCCGGCTGAACCCGCAGTGTCGGAGAGGAAGGCCTACTTCCCGGCCATGCCTTCAGCAGGAGGGGTTGGACGGCTTTCTTCGTCGCTCTGCCGGATCCTGTCGACAGGGAGGCGGCCCGCATGCCAACCTTACGAAGGAGGAAGAACAATGTCCGATATTTCAGAGAATGAGACCGGCGCGGCAGTGGCGCCGGCAAAAGAAAGTCCCTTCCGGATGCCGCTGGAAGATGCGATGCGTACGCAGCGCGCCATCCGTCGCTTGACCGACGAGCCGGTCGAGGACGCCTTGGTGCTGGAACTGATCGAGCTTGCCATGAAGGCGCCGAGCGGATCCAATCAGCAACATTGGGAATGGATCGTCGTAAAGGATCGCGCCGTGAAGGAGCGGCTCGGCCAACTCAATAGCCAGATGTTCAACCTCTACGGCGGCATCGGCAAATGGCTTGCCCGCGACGACGAGAAGCAGATGAAGATCATCAAGGCCGTGCAATGGCAGGCCGATCATTTTGCTGACGTGCCGGTAGTCGTGGTGGCCTGCTTGAAGGGCATGCGTCCGGTGTGGCCCTCGGTCATGGCGACGAGCTATTATGGTTCGGTCTACCCTTCGGTGCAGAATCTGTTGCTTGCGGCGCGCTCGGCCGGGCTCGGTGCGGCGCTGATCACCATGCCTCTATGGAGCAGCTTTCTGGCGCGGCGCGCGCTTGGCTTGCCTTGGAATGTGAACCCTTGTGCGGTGATTCCAATGGGCTGGCCCAAAGGTCGCTACGGCCCCACGACACGGCCGCCGGTGGGTATGCGCGTGCATCTCGATCGCTTCGGCAACCAGCCTTTTCGCGAGTAGCCCCGCATCCCTATGGCTGGGGCGGGTCGGCCGCGTGGCCGACGAGGATATCGAAAAAGGTGTCCTCGTCGTGCAAGGTGGCCACGGCGTCGAGGCGCGCGAATTCTGTGCGCAAGCCGGCAAGCGGCCAGATCGGCTCTCCCGCCAGCAGCAGCCGCGCATGCGAGAAGTGGGCCGCGAGCGCCTCTATCAATTCTTCGAGCGTGCGTCCGACGCGCGCCAAGCCCGCCGGCCAGACCTCGACTATTGCGTGCTCGATCTGCGCCAGCGTGCGCTGCGCACCCGCCAGGACATCGACCTCGGCACCCTGGGTATCGATTTTGGCGACGACGGGTCGTGCCAGCGTCGCGGGTTCGACCAGTGTATCAAGGCAGGCCGTGCGGACGCGCACGCTCGGAGATTCTGCGACATCGTTGGTCAAAAGGCGCTGGTCGCCGTGGTTGCTGGCGTCGCGGCCCAAAGACATCGCACCGCTTGAGGAGAAGAGCGCGAGTTCGTGGACCTCGATGCTCTGGTCCAGCCCATGCAAGGCGATATTGCGCCGCAGGAGCGCGGCGTTGCACGGGTCGGGCTCGAAGGCCAGCGTACGGCATTGCGTGCGTTCCGTCGTCGGCACAGCAACCAGCCCGATATTCGCACCGATATCGAGAAGCGTTCCGCCGCCGCAGAGGAGCCGTTTTGTCAGTAGCTCGAGAAGCTCCGGAGCCCATTTGCCGGTGCGCCGGTAGGTGCCGTGCACAATCGCGTCACTTGCTGCCCCGGCAAAGAGACCGAGCTCGCCGTCAGCGATCAGGACGTCTTCGCCTGCAATTTTCCCATCGGCTCCCATCTCGCCCCTCAGTTCGAACGCCGCACAACCGATTCCGGCTGGTGGCGCCATTGCCGTATTCCTAGCAGTCCTTCCAGGTGCACGCGCCGAAGTATCGGGTTCGCCAACGCAATTGCCTCTTTCGCGCCAATCGCCCGCGTGGCAAACTTACCAGGTTCCCGCCTCAACCCAAGGAGCCTCATTTGCGCCCATACGTCGCTGTCCTTTCTCTCCTATTGCTGGTCTCATTGCTGTTGGGCGAGGTGCGTGCGCAACGGCATCCGGAAGATAGCCAGCGCCTGCCGTGCGCCGCGCAGCCGAACCAGAAGTCGATCGATCTCGACGCGCGGCGGGACTATCGGGGCTGTCAATTTGCGGGGAGCCTCGCTCGTCCGGAGCGAACGGCGCGGAATTTCCTGCAACGCTTCGCCGGCCCTCTGGGGATGGTCGCGGATCTGAGCGATCTCGTGACAGTCTCGACGCACCGCGGTATCGCCAGCGCGCATACGCGGCTGAGCCAGCAACACCGGGGCTTGCCGATCTTCGGGGCTGAACTTTCGGTGCATCAGGGACGCGACGGCTCGGTGACGGGCTTGCATACAAATTACCAGGTCCATGCGCAGGCCGGGCCGATCCGTGCCAAGGTGGTGCGCCGCGTCGCCATTGCCCGCGCGGAGGCGGCGATCTCGATGCAGCGTCAGCGTCTGGCGCCGAAGCACCGCCGCGTCTGGTTTGCCGGCCCTGGCCAGTCGCTGCGCATCGCACACGAAGTCTGGATTTACTCAGCCGAACCTCTGGGTGATTTCCTCACCCTGGTCGATGGCAAGAGCGGCAAGATTCTCTTGCAGGAAAACCGGATGGCGTTCGCGACGGGCGAGGCGCTGATCTTCTGGCCCAATGCGATGCAGACCAGCGGCGATACCAGCTTGCAGGATAATGG